>RRBB01000350.1:0-7730 GCA_006543605.1 Rhodococcus sp. WS4 | reverse complement strand
CAGCCCGCCGAAGCATTACATCTATTATTGTACAGAGCGGGTGCGAGCACAACCTCAAAATCGAGCAAATCCGCTGATCAGGGCGACGAAAGCGCCGTCACACCCAGCCGTATGTCGGGAGTCCTGGGGTCAGGGTCAAGCAAGCGAAGTGGACCGCCTTTGTCTTCACAGGTCTGGGTGCAGCGTTGGCCGGTGTCGTCATTGCCCAGGCACTTACGGTCATCACACCAGATTCATTTTCCGCCGCGGTATCTATCACCCTGGTGGCGATGGTTGTCGTGGGAGGACAGGGAACATTATTGGGACCATTGCTTGGTGCACTCTTTTTTGCGGCACTACCCTCCGTCTTTCAAGGCGCTCCGGAGAACCAGGCTTTATACGCGAGTATCACTTTTCTTGTCTTTGTTGTGCTGGCTCCGGCGGGAATCCTGGGAGCCCTGTCCAGGTGGGGCGGTGCGACCACGAAGCGGCTACCAAGTCGTCCGCGAACTTTGACTGGCACGGGAGGCGAGTCCGGAAGCATGGAAGCGTGCGAGACCTCACCGGAGGCTGATCTCGCAGAGGTGGACTCTGGCCGGACGTTTGCCGACGAATGCGAGGTGGCAGCGACTGCGGCGGCCGCAATGGAGATTGCCGACGTGAGTGTCGCTTTCGATGGAGTACATGCACTGAGTGGAGTCGACATCACCGTGACCCATGGACAGATCCATGCCTTGATCGGACCAAACGGTGCTGGTAAGACGACGCTGATCAACGCCATCACCGGTCTACTCCGACCGACTGGTGGAGAGATCCGAGTCAATGGCCTTGCAACTACCAAGCTGTCGCCACCGGAGATTCGTGCTGCTGGCGTAGGGCGGACCTTTCAGAATCCGTCGCTCGTCGACGATTTGTCCGCAGTCGAGAACGTCGCACTAGGACTCTTGAGCCAGCAACGGCGCTGGTTGCTCGTGGATCTGCTACGCCCTACTCTCGGGCGGAAAGCAGACGCCGATACTCGAGCACGGTGCGAAGGGGCTCTGCGCCTGGTCGGGGTTTCAGAATCCACCTGGAACAAGAGAGCCGATGAAATCTCGCTAGCTGACCGGAAACTGGTCGACCTGGCTAGGTCATTCGTGGCAGAGCCGACGATCTTGCTCCTCGACGAGCCAACTGCCGGACTGGGGGAACAGGAGATCCACATTGTTGAAGACGCGATACTCAAACTTCGTGCCAATGGACGCGTAACGGTCTTACTTGTCGCGCACCATGTCGCCTTTGTTCGGCGGGTGGCCGATACGGTCACCGTACTGGACGGGGGAAAGGTACTAGCCTCCGGTCAGCCAGTCCAGGTCACATGCGACGAGCGGGTACTGGAAGCGTTCGTCGGCAAGCCTGTCGAAGTGCTGCACCGGGAGGGTGCAGGTGGTTCCACGGCGGGGGAACCGTCTCGCTACTCGTCGGTCGAACCGGCTGATAGCGCTCTGCCATACTCAGAGGCATTGCAGCTGACGATATCTCGCACAGATGCGTCGTCGCAGGGGCTGGCAGTGACCGACCTGACCGTAGGATACGGGCCGGCGTGCGTCCTCGACAAGATCTCCCTGCGTGTCTCCCGAGGGGAACTCGTGGGGCTTACGGGCCGAAATGGTGCGGGGAAGACGACGTTGCTTCGAGCCCTGTCCGGAATGATCGGTCGCGGTGACGGCCTGGTCAACCTTGACGCGGTCACCGTTCCCCCGTCACCGGTGGACGCAGCCAGGGCCGGATTGATCCACGTGCCCGAGGGTAGGGGCGTCGTCGGATCACTGTCCGTGCTAGAGAACCTACAGGTCGGCGCTTTGGCGATCGGGCACAAATTGACCAACGAAAACCTAGATCAAATCCTGAGCCGATTCCCTGCACTCAGGCCACTATTGCAGCGCCCCGCCGGGTTCTTGAGTGGCGGCCAGCAACAGATGCTCGCGATAGCCCGGGGACTTGCCGCCAAGCCTTCCATCTTGATGGTAGACGAACTCAGCCTGGGGCTGTCCCCCAAGGCCACCAGCGAAGCTCTGCAAGCGTTGGTGGGGCTTACCCGCGAGAGCGGCGAGGGTGTGCTTGTCGTTGACCAAAACATCCAGACCCTCGCAAGCGTCTGTGATCGGATGTACGTCTTACGGGACGGGTCTCTCGTCGAACTCGAGGGAGACAGCGGATCGATTCATGAATTGCAAGAAGTCTATTTCTGACGAGGCGACTACCCCCTACGACAGGGCACCCGGCAAAGTCGCACTATTCCATCTCATAGGCTCAGGAGTAGGTCGACAGGGCCACCCAGGATTCCACCAATGTCATCAGCGCCGATGCCGCAGTGTTCGTCGTGGCCGCCCACGCGGCGCGCGGGCATCGCCGCACGGTGTATCCGTCCTCGTCGCTGACGCGCAGTGGGCGATGCTGGAACCGCTGCTGCCGCCCGGTAATACGGCAGGCCGCGGCGGGCGGCCCGAAAAGCATTACCGCCGAATGATCCTGGACACCATCTTGCACCTGGTGCGGGGCCGGATCGCGTGGCGCCAGCTGCCCGCCGGCTTCCCGCCGCCGACCACCGTCTACGACGTGTTCACCCAGTGGGTCCGAGCCGGGGGTGGCGGCGCATCCACGACGCGCTGCGAGGCCGCGTTCCGGCTACTCGCGCGTCTGCGTGACACCTTCTCCACGATCCGGCTGGTCTGGGCCGACGGAGGCTACCCCCGGCGGCTGATAGGCTGGGCGAACCAGGTCGTCGCCCTTCGGATTCAGATCATCAAACGCATCCCCGGGCAGCACCGGATTCCACGTGCGGCCCCAGGTCTGGTGTGTGGAGCGGACCTTCGCCTGGATCAACAAGCACCGCCGCTGCGTCCGCGACTATGAAACCAGACCCGACCACCACGAAACCATGGTGTACATCGCCGTGATCGGCCTCATGACTCGACGACTTGCACGAACCTCATGAGTATCCGGACGCTCTCTTACGAATTCCTGACGAACACGAGATGTCAGGGTGCCGGAACGAACCGGGGCGGGCAGGCGTAGACGACGACCAGCAGCTGGTCGCGTCCGACGCGCTGACAGGTGGGCCGGCCACCGGTCATCGCCTATGTCACCGACTCTGGCTATCGCATCCGTGCCGTGAGCGTGTGGCCTCGCCCGCGCATGAAGGACATCAACTGCGGTTGGCCCGGCCCGTGGCCGCATCCGACCACACGTCGGTCAAGCCCCCATCTTCCTCGTAGCGGGTGATGTGGATGATGCCCGCTTGGGAGGCGGTAGGCCTGTGCGTCTCGTTGATCGCCTGAAAGTCCGAGTCGAAGGTTCTGTCACTCGATGTTCCGTTGCGAAGAGTCACCTGGTACTTCGGCATGGCCAGCAATATGCCACGGCCAGCGAAGTTCCACACCACTAAACCGAAGTTACTGCTATGAGAACGAGCGAACCCCCGGTTGAGCTGGGGGTTCGTTGTTTTCGGTTGTGGTTGTTCTGGCTACCTGACCGTGTGGGGGATGGTGGTGTCGAGGAGTTCGAAGGCCCGTCGTTGGGTGGGCGTGGGGACGGCCAGGGTCGTCACGATCGGTCCGTCGTCGCCGTATTGGAGGTCGTTGCGGGTCAGGGTGGCCAGGTGGGCCAGCAGGGCTTGGTAGGAGCGGGCCGGCAGGTCACCGTCGGTGGTGGTCTTGCGGGCCGCCTTGGCCCGGGCGGCGGCCGAGCGGGCCGCGGGGGCGATGGGATCCTCGCGGTGCGGCGGGTTCTCGTCGGTGTAGGTCAACGGCGCCCACGCCTGGCGCAGGTGCCAGGTGAGGTAGGCGGCGAGCATGCAGATCAGCACGTGACCCTTCACCCGGTCGGTGAGTCGGTGATGGATCGGGCGCAGGTCGATGTCGATGGCCTTGAGGGACCGGAAGTCGCGTTCGACGCGGGAGAGGTTCTTGTAGGCGTCGATCACGGCGGCGGTGCCGAGTTCGTCGGCGCTGGCGGTGGTGCGCAGGGTGTAGATCCCGTCGAGCGCGGCCTCGGCGTCGATCCGCTCCCGGTTGCGGGTCACCATCAGCGAGGTGTCGGTGATGTCGAGGCGAAAGTGCTTGCCCACCTTGTACTTCCCCAGCACCTTCCCGACCCGTAGGCCGATCTTCCCGGCCCCGGACAGCCGGCCCGCGGTCACCGCGGCGACGATCTTGCCCAGTTCCGCCTCGGTGGCGTCGAGCAGCTCGCCACGTTTGCGGGCGCGTTCGTCGGCCAGCGCCGGGTTGCGGCACACGATCAACCGTTCCCCGGGGTAGTCGGGGTGGCTGATCTCGGCGAAGTTCTGCTCGTCGAAAAGGCTCATCTGCAGCGGTCCGTCATCGGCGGCCAGCGCCGCGATCTGCGGGGCCCGCAGCGCGGTCAACCAGCCGAGTCCGCCGACCTGCTGCAGGGCGGTGATCCGGGCGCTGGTGATCATGCCGCGGTCACCGACCATCAGCATGTTCTCCAGCGCGAAGGTGTCCTTGACCGCGGTCACGGCGTGGGTGAAGGCGGCCGGGTCGGCGGTGTTGCCGGGAAACACCCGGACCGCGACCGGGCGACCGGCGGGGTCGGTGAGCAGCCCGTATTCGATCTGTTCGCAGCCCTTCTTCCCGTCCCGGGAGTAGCCGCGGGCGGCCAGGTCGCAGTGCCGGCCGGTCACCCAGGACGAGGACAGGTCGAACATCGCGATCCGCGACGGATTCACCTTCGGGTCGAGATGCTTTCCGGCGAGCTGTTTTTCGATGTGGTCCTGGCGGCCGGTCAGCCAGTCCATCGCCGCGTAGATCTCGTCGGTGCCCGCCCCGGTCACCTCCAGGTCCACCCCGAGGGTGGTGTCGGCCCACCAGGAGGCGGTGGCCAGTTTCGAGGCCGGGGCCACCGCCCGGGCGAGGATCAACGCCATCGCCAGATCCCGCATCCGGCCGGCCGGGCCGAGCATCGCGGGCAGGCCCAACACCTTGGCCTGGGCCCAGACCGCGGCGACGTGCCCGTGTGGGAGCGAGCGGAGCAAAGTGGCCGCCTCCGCGGCGGGGACCAGCGTCTGCCCCCTCAAGGTCGCCTCGATCGCCGCGATCGACGCCTCCGGAAGCGCCTTCAGGTTCGCCAGCGTCTCGTGACGGACCTTGCCGCCCTCACGGAAGGTGCGCCGCAGCAGCACCGACTCGTAGACCCGCTCCTCACCCGACTTCGTCACATAGCTGCGCCTGTTTCGGGCTACGTGCATTGCGCCGCTGTATGGGGCCATGTCTTCATGTTACATCGATTATCGGTTGAGACACCGCAACGACACGCAGTATTAGTGGCTACATTTCCGAATCGATTTCCGTCGTCTTCTCAGGTCGATCATGCAATCTCCGCCGAGAGCTACCGCAACTTCGGACTAAACGGGTTAAATCCGCGAAACCGCTCGACTGCTGCCGGAAGGTCAACGGGCGGAACAATTTGACCACTCGGCGAGTTGCCGGGAGCCCCGAGGCGCCGCGGACTCATTCGAGTCCGCGCATTCGGGCCGTGGCCACCCTGCCCCCTTTCACAGTGGACGGTTCGCCGTCGCGTGTCGGGTCCAGCTCGCCGATGCCATCGGGTCGGAGCGGCCACGGAGCTGCGGCGCCGCACGACTGCCGCGCTCCGATCATGAGCTCTACCGGTACGACCGCCTCGGCCACGTGACGCCCGCTGGCGGCGGCCGTCCCCGGACGACGAATCAGAGGCGTCCCGCGCGGCGGCGATGTGCTCGATATCGATGACCAGGAAACACGTCGTCGGAACTCGTGGACCGGATCGTTATCGGTCCCGACACCCTGCACACGGTCCCTCCGTGAGCGATCCACGCTCGGCCGATGTTCACCACCGTCCGGCACTCGCGGCCCACGCGCTCCAGGCGCCCGGTGTCGTGACGTGAATCGGGCGGGCCGACCGTCCCGAGGCCGGAGTCGGGTAGCCGGATCCGGCTCACCGCCCGAGGACCGTGGGTTCACGCCATGACACTCGCCGGCGTCGTCGCCGCTGGGGTGGTACGTAGTTCCCTGGGCCCACTTGCCGTGCAGCCTGCCAGGATCAAGGTGCGGGGGTGGCCGGCGCCGAGACGGACGCTAGCGGTGATTTTGCTGCACGGCCGCGACGGCGACACCGGCCGCTACCAGCAGCGACAGGAGCAGCACGATATTGATCACATTCACAGCGTTCTCCCGCCGGTCGTCGCGGCGGCCGAACTGGGCGCAAATTTCCCTCTCGGACATCCGATTCCGGAGGCGAGACGATGCGTGATCGCGGTGGGGGCGTCGTGCACACTCACGCACGGGATCTGCGCGGCGTGCGCCCGGGCGAGCTGCACCGACTGCTCCGCGGTGCACCGCCCGGCACGGATGTCGTCGGTGACCACCGCGGCCGCGATCGCGCCCGGAGGATCCAACAGGGCGCGGGTGAGGGTGAGACCGTTCTCGGTCGCCCACTGCCGAAACTCGGCCCACCCGGCTACCTCGCCGAGGGCGGACGGGGTGCCGATGAACAGCACCCGTCCCGCCGCCCCACGAGCTCCGCGGATGGTCATCGGTGCGCCGCCGCGCCGGTGACCGGCCGTGCGGGCGAGCGACCGGGGCCCGGATCCTCGCCGGCACGGTGGTCGGCGAACATCGCCTCGACATGGCGCTTGATCTCGGCGGTGCTCATCGACCGCGCGGCGGCGCGGCGGGCAGGGGCGAAGGTAGAGGCGGTAGCCAATTGGGCTTCCTTTCATCGAGGGGCAGGACGGGAACGGAAGGGAGCGGCGCTGCGCCAGGGCGGATTCCGCGGGTGTCGGGTCGTCCCCGCGGCCGCGGGGACGGCCCCGGTAAGGTTCCGCGACACGTGCCGGGCGGAGGGCGCACGCCGAGGGGAATCGTGGAGCACGCATGCGCTTTCTGTTCCCTCCCGTCACACCAAAACGTGACCCACATCACACATCAGACACTGTGGTGAACAGTTGTACACCGGCGTCGCCCCGCCCGCCACTCGAACAGGTGTCCAGTTCGCCGTGGGAGCGTGTTGCCCTGAGCGGCAACGAAAATAGGGACCTTAGCCCACTGGTGCGATCGGACGTGCGTGCGGTACAAGTAGATCAGGGAGACCAGCTTGTGACCCGAACCACGTCTTTCCGTTACCTGACCGGATCTTTATCACGACCTGGATGCCGGCTGGGCGCGGAGCCTCGTTCCACGGGACGTGACACGACGAGGGGGTTTGTGCGTGTTGTTGCCGATGGCACCGACCGATTCACTGTTCCTGCTGGGCGAATCCCCCGGCCATCCCCTGCATGTCGGCGGCCTGACCCTGTTCACCCCGCCGGAGGGGGCGGCCGCGACGGACGTGCGGGCGCTGTTCGAGGCCGCCCTCACCGACGACCGGGTGGCACCGCTGCTGCGCACACGCGCCCGCCGCTCCCTGATCTCGTTGGGTCAGTGGGGCTGGGACACCCTGCCCGAGCAGGAGGTGGATCTCGGCCATCACGTCCGCCGGGACGCCCTACCCGCCCCGGGCGGAATGGACCAACTGATGACCCTGGTCTCCCGCCTGCACGCCACCCTGCTCGACCGCAGCCGTCCGCTGTGGGAGATGCACCTGATCGAGGGCCTCACCGGCGGCCGCTACGCCGTCTACACCAAGATCCACCACGCCCTCGCCGACGGAACATCGGCGATGCGAATGCTCCGCGGGGTGATGAGCGAGGACCCGCACCGGCGACATATGCC
>RRBB01000034.1:0-71856 GCA_006543605.1 Rhodococcus sp. WS4 | reverse complement strand
CGACCGGATCCCCGTTGACGACCGTCCACACCCCCTCGCCCTCGACGACGAACCGGAACGCGTTCTGCGCGTGCCGGTGCTCCGGCGCCACTTCCTTCGGTCCGAGGTACTGGATCGCCGCCCACAGCGTCGGCGTCACATACGGCACCCCACCCAATCCGGGGTTGGCGAGGGCGATCGCCCGGCGTTCCCCACCGCGGCCGACCGGAACGAGGTCCCCGGCGCGCTGCGCCAGCGGATACAGCGTCGACCACTTCCACACGAACGGCACGGCCCTCGATGTGGGCGTCATCGGCATCAAATCGCCGAGCTGGGTCCACAACGGATTGAGGTGCTCGGCTTCGAAATCGGTGTAGAGCTGTTTCAGCTCCGGGTCGTCGTCGATCGAGGGGTCGGGGGTATGCATGAGGTGCTCCTTCGATTGGAGACCGAGGATCGGCGGCGGCTTGCTTCACGTCGCCGATCCTCGGTGGACTTAGGAAGTGGCGTCTTCGCGGGCGAGGCGTTGGCGGATGTCTTCGCGCATGGCCTTTTTGTCGATCTTGCCGACCTTGGTGGTGGGCATCTGGTCGACGAGGACGAGCCGCTCGGGGAGTTTGAATCGGGCTACGCCGGCCTCGTTCATGAGGGTGACGACGTCGTCGAGGGTGACCGCGTGGCCGGGTGCGACGGTGACGTACAGGCACAGCTTTTCACCGAGTTTGGGGTCGGGCATGGCGACGGCGGCGGCCATCTCGACTCCGTCGAGCTGGTAGGCGAAGTTCTCGATCTCCTCGGCGGAGATCTTCTCCCCGCCCCGGTTGATCATGTCCTTGTCGCGGCCGGCGACCACCAGGTTGCCGTCGGGGCGGCGGACGATGATGTCGCCGCTGGCGTACCACCCGTCCGCGGTGAACGCTTTCGCGTTGTGTTCGGGTGCGCGGAAGTAGCCGCGCGGTGTGTAGGGGCCGCGGGTGAGCAGGGCGCCGGGGGTGCCGTCGGGTACCGGTTCGCCGATCTCGTCGACGACGGCGATCTCGTCGGCGTCGCTGACGGGTCGGCCCTGGGTGTTGGTGATGATCTCCGGGTCGTCGTCGAGGCGGGTCATGTTGATCAGCCCCTCGGCCATCCCGAAGACCTGCTGCAAGCGGGCGCCGAGGACGGGTTCGACACGGGCGGCGAGCTCGTCGGGCATGCGGGATCCGCCCACCTGCAGCACTCGCAGGGTGTTGCCGGTCATGGTGTGGTGTTCGCGTTGGTGTTCGATCCAGGTCTGAGCGACGGCGGGAACGACGGTGGCGACGGTGACGCCTTCGGCGTCGATGGCGCGCAGGGCTCGCTCGGGTGCCGGGGACGGCAGCATCACGGTGCGGCCGCCGGCGACCAGCGCACCGAGAATGCCCGGGCATGCCAGTGGGAAGTTATGACTGCTCGGCAAGGTCCCGAGATAAACGGTGTCGGAGGCGAATTCGGTGACATCGTTGCACCGGAGGACGTTGTAGACGTAGTCGTCGTGGGTGCGGACGATCAGTTTGGGCAGTCCGGTGGTGCCGCCGGAGAGCAGCAGGCAGGCCACGTCGGCGCCGGTCGGTTCGTATTCCGCGTCGGTGAACCGAGCGGGGGTGTCCATGCCGGCGGCGAGCGCGCGCTCGGGTGCGTGCGGCGTCGCGTCGTTCGAGAGTTCTCCGTGGACGAGCACCGTCCGGATGCTGGGGACCTCGGCGGCGACCTGCTGGGCGATCTGGCGCAGGTCGGTATCCCGGTCCGTGTCGGCGACGACGATCGCGGTGGCCTCGGACAGCAACGCCAGGTGAGTGAGTTCGTGCCGGCGGTGCGCGGGCAGCGCCATCACCGGGACGATCCCGGTCCGGAAGCACGCGAGGATGAGTGCGACGAACTCCCAGCTGTTGGGCAGTTGCAGCACGATCCGGTCACCGGGGGCGATCGACAGGTCGAGCAGGTACTGGGCGCAGGAGGCCGACTTGTCCCACAGTTGCCGGTAGGTCAGGCGGGTGGAGCCGTCGACGAGGGCTTCGTCGTCGGGTCGGAGGCCGACCTGCTCGGCGATGTGGGAGCCGATCGACGTTCCCTGCCAGTACCCGGCCTTGCGGTACCGCTCGGCGACCTCGTCGGGCCAGGGCACGACACCCTCGATGGACAGCGGGGTGCGGGTGCTCATTGCAGCTCTCCTTCGAGTGCGGTGGGCCGGTTCGGCGCCGGGAGGATGACCGCGTCGAGGGCCGTCAGTCCGGTCGGGGTCAGCCGCAGTGGATTGATCTCGATATCGCTGATCTCGGGATGGGCGGCCAGGTAGCCGGCGACGGTGACGGCGAGGTGGGCGAACTCGTCGCGGTTCAGGACGGGGCCGCCGCGCCAGCCGTCGAGCAACGGCGCGCACTGGAGGTCGTCGAGCATGGCGGCGGCCGCGGCGTGGGTGAGGTGGTGGCTGCGGATGGCGACATCGCCGATGGCTTCTGCCGCCGTGCCGCCGAGACCGGCGACGACGATGGGCCCGAACACCGGATCGCGGCGGGCGCCGAGGAACAGGTCCACCCCGGAGGCGGCCATGCTCTCGACCAGATACGCAGGTGCGTTGATGGCGTCGAGTGCGTCGAGTGCGGTGTCGAGGTCCTCCGCGGTGCGGATCCCCAGGTGGACTCCACCGATCTCCGTCTTGTGCACGACCGTGGCATCGAGGATCTTCACCGCGACCGGGAGCGTGAGTTCGGTGAGGGCCTGGTGTGCGGCGGTGCGGTCGGTGCAGACGCGCCTCTGGGGTGTGGCGATTCCGAGGGCGTCGAGGAGGTCCTTGGCGGTGGCCTCGTCGGCGGGCAGCAAGATTGCCGGGGCCGTGGCGGTATCGGTCGGCCGGGGGTCGGCGGCGCGCAGGTAGCGACTTCGTGCGTCGTGTACCAGCGCACTGATGCCGGTGGCGAGGGCGGTCGGGCTCGGCAGTACCGGGACACCGATCTCTGCGGCCGACGCGGAGGTCTTGCCGACGGCCTCTCCGGGGCCGCCGATGCCGAGGACGACGGGCACGTCGGTGTGTACTCCGGATTCGCGGACGGCGGCGGCGAGATCGAGGGCGTCAGGTTCGGCGAGGGCGTAGACCGCGAGGGCGTCGATCCCGGGGTCGGCCGCTGTGGCCGCCAATACGTTGCCGAAGGTGGCGCCGGGCCGACCGGTGTCGACGGGATTGGCCTGGAACGTCAACGGCGGCAGCAGTTCCGACAACCCCGCTTGGGTCGACTCGGCGAGGGTGGGCACCTGCACGTCCTGGGCGAGCAATTCGTCGAGGATCATCAGACCGGGGCCGGCCTGGGCGGTGACCAGGCCGATGCCGGGGGTCGGGGCGGCGGTCAGTCGGGTGCGGCTGAGCACGGCGAGCGCATCGACGAGTTGCCGCTCGGAGTCGACGACCACGGCGCCGGCCTCGGCCAGCAGCGCCCGAGTGGTCCTCCAGGACGTCGCGAGGGCGCCGGTGTGCGATTCGGAGAAGGCGGACACGTCGCTGCGCCCGACGACGATCGCCACGATCGGCTTCTCGACAGTGACCTTGCGCACCGCGGCGAGGAGGGCCTGGCCGTCGTCGACGGATTCGACGTGGAGCGCGATGGCGGTGACGGTCGGGTCCTCGCGCAGGTATTCGAGTACGTCGACGCTGGTCACGTCGACACTGTTGCCCAGCCCGACCCCGAGTCCGACGCCGACTCCCTGCTCGGAGAGCAGGAACGACAGGGCGTGGTTCATGCCGCCGCTGGCCGCGACGACCGCGACGGTGCCGCGGTTGATGTGTTCGACCGTCGGCACGAAGCTCACGGTGGTGTTTCCCGGGCGGAAGAAGCCGGAGGTGTTGGGGCCGAGCAACCGGATCCCGGTCTCGGCAGTGATGTCGGCGAGCTGATTCTGCAGCGCGATACCGTCGGGGCCGGCCTCGGCGAATCCGCCGGAGCAGATCAGCGCGGCGCCGACGCCGCAGTCCGCGGCCTCACGCAGCGCGGCTGGGGTGGCCGCGGCCGGAATGCAGAGCACGGCCAGGTCGATCGGGGTGCCGTGCGATTCGGTGGCGGCGGCCAGCGACACGTGGAATCCGTCGCCCGCGCCCTTGGGGTTGATCCCGTAGGCAGTCACGGTGCCGTCGCTGCCACGATTGATCGCGTCGAGCATCACCGACCCCAGCTTCCCGGGGGAGGCGGATGCTCCGACGACGGCGATCGACGTCGGGGCGAACAGTCGGTCCAGTCGTGTGTTCGTCGGCGCGGGAGTGTGTGTCAGTGTCATTTCGCGACCTCGGCGGAGGTGAGGACACGCGGATGCGCGTCGGCGGTGGGTTCGAAGGCGACGGCGTCGGCGCGACCGGACAGGATCAACGTTGCGGCGCAGTCCCGTTCGTCGACAGCGCGCCTGGCGCGCAGAGACGTGGGCTGGTCGACGACGATCACCGGGATGCGATGGGTGAAGCGGATGTGTTCGGCGCACAACACCCGGGAGAGGGCAGTGCCTCCGCGGACCGCGACAGCAACCGGTTTCCGCGCACACAGCTCATCGAGTTCGGTGCGGGTGACGACGTCGAGCGAGGTCCGGTCTGCGTCCGGTGCGGTGAAGATCGCCGCCACGTCCGGTTCGACGGTGGATGTTCCGGCGACCACCGAAGTCGTGCCGTCGCTGAAATGCAGGGAATTGTAGGAGAATTCGGTGATCTGCAGCAGCCGGGACCCGAGCGTGACGGCTCCGATGGGCAGCGGGGTATCCAGGGGCGTGGCACCGTGCTGGGTGGTCCAGGCGCGCTCGGCGTCGGAGACGAACCGGGGGTCGCGCACGCGCATCTTCTCGGCCGAGATGGCGCGGCTGAAGAAATGGAATCCGAACTGCCACGGTTCGAGTGCGCGGTAGTACTCACCGAAGTGGTCCCACCAGGACAGGCTCGGCATCGCCGAGTCCTGGATCTTCGCGACCTGCGGGCGACGGACGTCCTCGAACGCAGCCAGGGCGGCATCGAGGTCGCCGCGATGATCGGCGACGGTCTGGGCGAGGACGGCGGCATCTTCCGTGGCCATCTTGGTGCCGGAGCCGACCGAGAAGTGGGCGGTGTGCACGGCGTCGCCGAGGACGACCACAGGGGTGCCCTGCGCGGCGCGGGTGTGCCAGCGGCGGGTGCGGCGGGTACGGAAGTTCGCCCACCGGGAGTTGTTCGCCACCAACGGGTGGCCGTCGATCTGATCGGCGAACAGTTCCTCGAGGTAACGCTGGGACACCAGGTCCGACTGCCCGGGCGGGGTGGACATGTCGAAGCCGTCCAGGCCCGCGCGGCGCCAGGTGGCCTCGTCGGTTTCGACGATGAACGTGCTCAGGTCGGAGCCGATCGGGTAGGCGTGCACGGCGAAATTGCCGTGCTCGGACTGCTTGTGCAGGAAGGTCAGTCCGTCGAACTGGAACGTGGTGCCGAACCAGATGAACTTGACCGCGGCCTCGTCTACCGAATGCCCGAGCTCGTCCACGAAACGTTCCCGCGATGCAGAGTTCGCGCCGTCGGCGGCGATGATCAGGTCGTACTCACCGCCGGCGTCGAGCGCGTCGACATCCACGGTGGTCGAAAAATGAAGGCGCGCGCCCAGTTCGGTCGCGCGTTCCTGCAGTGCTCCGAGCAGGACCCGTCGGTGCACGGCGGACATTCCGTTGCCGCCGGCGGATGTGGTCACACCCTTGCTGCGCACCTCGATGGTGTCCCAGTGCCGGCCGTGCTCGGCCAGAGCGTCCCGCAGTACGGGATCGATCCGGTCGACGTTGTCGAGCGTCGCGTCGGAGAACACGACCCCGAATCCGAAGACGTCGGATTCGTTGTTGCGTTCGAAGACGTCGATCGTCGAGCCCGGCACGGTCTGTGCCAACGCGATCGCCGAGAACAATCCGCCCGGTCCACCGCCGATGCAGGCGACGCGCAGCGGTGCCGCGCCAGGCGACGAATTCTGATCTGGGATGGACATCAATGTCGGCCCCTCATGTGACTGTGGCCCGGATCTCGGGCTGACTCTCACCCAATTATGTGACACAAATTGTCGAAGAGTCAATATATTTGTTACGTGTTTGCGGCGATCTCGGCAACGAACTCCTCGGCATCTGCGCGCAGCGTGTCGTGGCACTCGGTGAACACCTCGTGCGCGACCCGGCCGCGCCATCCCGGAGGCAGGAGCGATTCGGGCAGGTCGGGGTCACGGAAGGGGTACTTCCGATACTCCTGGATCAGCTGCATCCGTTCGACGAGGGCCGCCCGGCCGCCCAGGCCCCGGCGGTAGCGCGCGAGCCGGGGCTGGAACTCTTCGATGAACCCCTGGTAGTCGGCGCCGAGCTCACGCAGATCCCAGCAACGCTCCGCGATGAGCCGGTCGCTCGGCAGGCCCGCCGTCTGGCTGCGCAGGAACTGAATATGAAGCTCGTCGTCACCCGAGAGCATTTCGCGCAGCTGCTTCTCGCGATCGTGCGGCGAGAACCACGCGGAACCGCCGTACTGCCCGAATCCCCACCAGGTCAATGCGGTTTCGATCCGTTTGCGCCGTTCCCGGTCGAGACTGGACTCGTCGACGAGCGCCTGCGTCCAGGTGCGGTCCCACTCGTCGAAATGTCGCTCGAAGATGCGGGTGCGGCCGTCGTCGAGCAGGTGCCAACTCTTGTCGTTGAGCAGGTACGACACCTCGCGCCCATTCTTCGCCGAGTCGAACCACCCCTCCTTGCGTAGGCGTGTCATCACCACCCGCACCGTGGCCGGCTCGACGCCGAAGACCCCCATCAGTTCGGTCAGGGCCCCGAGCTTGGCCGCCCCGCCGGTATAGCGGAAGTATTCGCCGTACAGATCGAACACGAGTGCCCGTGGTCGCATGTGTGCCATCCCTTCGCCTGTGATCGAAACCATCGACCAACAAAATGTGTCATTAGTATTGACATACTATCGAACCATGTCACATAGTGACAGTGCTCACACATCCTTCTCGCGGCTCACCGCCGACCGGCACCCACCGGTCCCGCACCCACGGGTGCGAACGAACTGCCCGGCATTACCTCCAGATACCCACACTCCCGGAGGAAACAGTTGAACCCCCTGACCACATCCACACTGGACGGCCCCGGCACCCGGCGTTCCAGTGCCTCGATCGTCGCCCTCTGCTTCGTCATCATCGTCTACGACGGATACGACTTGGTCGTCTACGGCGCCACCGTTCCGTCACTCCTCGCCTACGAACCCTGGCACCTCAACGCCAGCCAGATCGGTGCGATCGGTAGCTACGCGCTCGTCGGAATGCTGCTCGGCGCCCTGTTGTCGGGGTGGCTGGCCTCGCGGGTCGGCGCCCGCGCCATCGTGCTCGGCTCGCTGATCTCCTTCTCGGTGATCATGGGCCTCACCGCGCTCGCCCCCAACCCCGAGGTGTTCGGCCTGCTGCGATTCCTCGGAGGTCTCGGCCTCGGTGGTGTCGTACCCACCGTCATCGCACTGACCGTCGAGTACTCACCGCCGTCGCGCCGGCAGTTCAACAACGCACTGATGTACAGCGGCTACTCCGTCGGGGGCATGCTCTCCGCCCTCGCAGCACTGGCTCTGCTCCCGGAGAACAGTTTCCGAATCATGTACGCCCTCGGCCTGTTGCCGCTGGTCACCATCGTCCCCCTGGCGTGGCGGTACCTCCCCGAATCCGCGGCATTCCTCGTCGGCAAGGGCCGAATCATCGAAGCGCGGGCGCTCGCCGACAAGTTCGGGATCGACCTTCCCGCACCGTCGGCCACCACGTCGAACGGAAGCATGGCATCGCTGGTGACCGGACCTCGCCGGATCCCCCTGCTCCTCCTCGTCGTCGCCTCGTTCTGCGGCCTGCTCCTGGTCTACGGGGTCAACACCTGGTTGCCGAACATCATGCGCCAGTCGGGCTACTCCCTCGGTAGCTCGCTGAGTTTCCTTCTGGTGCTCAACCTCGGAGCCATCATCGGTGCACTCGCTGCCTCGAGAGCTGCTGACCGATTCGGCAGCAAACCGGTGACCGTCACGTCATTCCTGCTCGCCGTGGTAGCTATCCTCGCCCTGGGAACAGGACTGCCGGTGTCCGCGGCCATGGCCGTGGTCGCCGTCGCCGGGCTCGGCACCGTCGGTACACAGATCCTCGTCAATGGCTACGTCGCAACATATTTCGGTGAGAACGAGCGCGCCGCCGCGCTGGGCCTCTCACTCGGACTCGGCCGGGTCGGCGCCATCGTCGGCCCGATCCTCGGCGGTTGGATCGCCTCCTCCGCGCTCGGCGTCGAGTGGAACTTCTACGCGTTCGCGGCTTTCGCCGCGCTCGGCTGCCTCGCGGTCGCCCTCGTCAGCCGATCGGCTGCAAGTACACCTCACCCGTCGAGCACCGTTCCTGCCACCTCGCAGCTCACGGCCTCGGCATCGTCGGAACGACTCTGACACCCCTCGATAGGAGACACCATGTCCAAGACCTTCGTCCTCGTCCACGGCGCTTGTCACGCCGGCTGGTCCTGGCGGCCCGTGGCCGGCTATCTGCGCGCTCAGGGACATCGCGTGTACATGCCGACCCTGCCCGGACTCGGCACCGAAGACACGAAAGCCGACATTCACCTCGCCGACTCGGTCGATTACCTGGTCGACTACGTCGAGAAGCGGGACCTCACCGACATCGTCCTCGTCGGACACAGCTGGGGCGGCTTCCCCGTCTCCGGCGCCTCCGTACGGCTCGCGACACGCATCTCCCGGTTGGTCTACTGGAGCGCGTTCGTTCCGCACAGCGGTGAGTCGCTGATCGATCTGTGCCCACCCGCCTACGGCGACATGTTCCGCGCCTCCGCGGCAGCCTCCACCGACAACTCGGTGACGTTCCCGTTCGAGGTGTTCTGCGCCGCCTTCATGCAGGACGCATCCCCCGAGACCCAGCGCATCGTCTACCCACTGCTCGAAAGCCAACCGTTCCACACCATGAACGAATCCCTCGACCTCGACGAGTGGGAACGACTCCGACTGCCCTCTACCTACGTGCTGTCCAAGGATGACCTCGCCCTGCCGCCCGGGGAATTCGGTTGGGCCCCTCGCTTCACCGAACGGCTTCCAGGCGCACCCGTGATCTACACCCCTGGCAGCCACGAATCCCAGCTCACCCAGCCGGAGCCGCTCGCAGCCGCCCTTGTCGAGGCCGCAGCGAGCTGACCGGATAGCCGTTTCATTCCGAGAGAAGAGAGTTCATGACCACGACCCTCACCGCCGCCGTCGCCCGCAACACCGGCGAACCACTCGCCATCGAGCACCTGCAGCTCGACGGGCTGCGTTCGAACGAGGTGCGGGTGCGGATGGTCGCCACCGGCATCTGCCACACCGCACACACGGGGGCTGACCGAGGAGATGCACGATGGTCAACACCAACCCCGGATCCGACACGGTAGCGCGCACCCTCATCACCGAGCTGAGATCACTCCTCGGCACGAAACTCGTTGCATACCTTGCCGAAGCGCCCGACACCGCCACCGTTCACGGATGGGTGGACGGCACCACCCCACTGCCCGACACGCCATCCTCAACCGACTCCACGTCGCCCTCGACGCCGCACGACGAATCGGCGCACGCGACACCCCCACCGTCATCCAAACCTGGTTCCAAGGACGAAACCCCGCACTCGACAACCAACCACCCGCACAGCTGCTACGCGAAGCGAACCTCTACACTGTCCGCGACACCATCCGCGATACCGCAACCGAATTCGCCACGCACGGTACCTGACCACACGCCGGTCACCAGAGAAGAAACGCACCGCCCCAATAAGCCCGCGCCATGCCCGACGACGGGGCGTGCACTACTCGCGCACCGTGTGGGTAGCACGCGGCGCCGACCTCACCAGTACGAAACTGTGATCTCGATTGCTGTGAATTCAGTCAGGCACTCAGTGGCCCGCGTCAAACATTCCGCCAAATATTCTGCTAGACATACGTTCCCAAAGTTCGGATAACGATTTCTATGTCAACTAGAACGAGCTTGCGCTGATTTCTCCGGGGTGTCGACGACGAGGTCTCGGCAGCTCGAACGGTCCCCCTCACTCGGTTCGGCTGCCGATACTGAGGCGGCGGTTGTTCTGCCGGCTATCGCGGGGTGCACTTCAGGCCGGTACGGGTGTCGGGCGATAGGTGGGGCCGCGGTCGCGCACCTTGTGCAGTAGGCCGCTCTCGGAGTATTCCGGCTGGGCCTCTCCGGCCTGCGGTTCGCCGATCTGCCCGCGATACTTCAGTCGCGCCCGAACCTTAGGGCTCATCAGGTAGGCACCGGCGAGAATGAAGGTCAGCAGCTGGAATTGGACGGGCTCGTGTTCGGCGAGGTACT
The DNA here is from genome assembly GCA_006543605.1 of Rhodococcus sp. WS4. Lineage (GTDB taxonomy): Bacteria > Actinomycetota > Actinomycetes > Mycobacteriales > Mycobacteriaceae > Rhodococcus_F. The sequence goes on along the minus strand of RRBB01000034.1, from coordinate 61,526 downwards.
CGCAGAAGGCCCGCGCTTCGTGTTCGCGCGAGCGCCGGAGCACGGCCTGGAAGCCTGGGGCGAGGTCGGGTCGCAGTTCGAGCACCTGGTCGAGGAATTGGGCGGACACCCCGGCCTCGTCGGCCGAGAGTTCCCCGTTCTGGGCGGGGATGAGTTCTTCGCCGAGAAGGTAGGCGGCTTCGCGGTCGTCGTCGGTCAGTTCCACCGGCTGCGGTGTGGTTGTCATTTCTGTCCCTTCGTCTCGATCAGGTGCTTGCTGCTCCACAGGGCAAGGGCGGACTGGGTGGCGGCGGGGTTGACTCCACCGCTGGTGACCCAGGTGCTCGAGTCGAACACGAACAGGTTGTCGACGTCGTGGGTGCGCCCGTACCGGTCGGTGACCGAGGTGCGCGGGTCCTCACCCATTCGGGTGGTGCCCATCAGGTGCCAGCCGCTTTCCTTGACCATGGGGCCGACGATCGTTTCCACCGCTCCGGCGGCTCCGAAGGATTCGACGGCCTTGCGGGCGTGCCATGCGAGCATCGCCTGGGAGTTCTCGTCGGTGCGGTAGTCGATCTTCGGGGCGGGTAGGCCACTTGCGTCGGTCAACGTGCCGGACAGGGTGACGCGGTTGGAGTGCACCGGGAGATCTTCGGCGACGATGCTCCACATGGGCGTGCGTCCGAGACGGCTGCGCAGGGTCTTGTGGAAGTCCTCGAACCACATCGGGGCATCCGATTGGGACCACGGGTAGGACCTGGTGATGCCGAGCGGTCCGCCGGTCGGTTGCAGCCCCCATTTCGCGCCGCGGACGAATCCGCGGGATTCGTCGGTCTCGTAGAACTGCATCGACTGGATTTGCTGGCCCCAGGACCCGGCGGTGGTGCCCAGGTCCTGGTCGAACACTCCGGCGACGGCGCCGAAGGGATGCATCATCAGGTGGGTGCCGACCAGGCCCGAGGAGTTGGCGAGCCCGTCAGGGTGCTCGGCGCTGGCGGACATCAGCAACAGGCGCGGGGTGCCGAGACCGTTGGCGCACAGTACAACGGCGTTGGCGTAGACGGCGTCGACGCGGCCGTCCTGGTCGATGTACTCGACGCCGGTGGCGCGGCCGTTCTCTGGGAGGATCCGGGAGGCACGGGCGCCGGTGAGCAGTTGCGCTCCCCGGCTCAGGGCGGCGGGCCAGTGGGTGAGGTCGGTGGAGGCCTTGGCGCCTTCGGGGCAGCCTGCCATGAAGGTGCCGTGTTGGCGGCAGGGTTTGAGGTCGCGGTAGACGGTGGTCGAGATCGCGTTGGAGCCGGGCCACCAGTGCCAGCCGAGGTCGTTGAGGGTGTTTGCCATCAGTCGGCCGGAGGCCCGGATCGGCACGGGCGGGTTCGGGGGACCCTCTCCGGCCGGGTAGGCGGGGTTGCCGGCCAGACCGGACACTCCCATCTGCCGTTCGGCCTCGATGTAGAACGGTTCGAGTTCCTCGTAGGAGATCGGCCAGTCGTCTGCCACCCCGTCGAGGGAGCGGACCCTGAAGTCGCTGGGGGTCATCCGGTGCCACTTCGCCGAGTACAGCACGGTGCCGCCGCCGACGCCGTTCCACATCAGTGGGCTGATGTCGGAGTCGGTGGCGCCGACCGGGTAATCGGCGGCACATCCGGTGTGCGAGCCAATGCGGCACCCCAGACTCGAACCATCCCTGGTGCCGCATTCCGAACCGCTGGACCGACGGGTCCGCTGCCCAGAACAGTGCCCGGCCATGGTGAACTCAGCCAGCCTTGTTCACGAGCACGATCTTGCCGAGGTGTCGGCGGGACTCGAGATGCTGGTGAGCTGCGACGACATCATCGAGAGCCCACGTCGAGTCGATCACCGGCCGAATCCGGTGCTTCTCGACGAATTGAAGCATCTGCCCGAAATCCGTCGGGCTACCCAGCGTGGTACCCAGGATGGTGAACTGCCCGAAGTACAGCATCGGCACCTCGAACGTCGCCGTTCGGCCGGCACTCGAGCCGAATACGGCGATCCGACCACCCGGCTTGAGGCACCCGAGTGCCTCGGCCAGGTTGGCACCGGCCCCACTGATCACGACGTCGACGCCCCCGCCGGTGGCCTCGACGACCTGCTCGACCCAGTCCGGATCGGTGTAGAGGAACCCACGCTCGGCGCCGATCGCCCGGACGGACTCGATCTTGTCGTTACTCGACGACGTCACCAGCACGTGAGCACCGGCCGCGGCACCGAACGTGACCGCGAACGTGGACACTCCACTCCCGGCCCCCAGGACCAGCACCGTCTCACCGTCCTGCAGGTCGGCACGAGTGAACATCGCCCGATAGGCGGTCAACCCTGCACAGGGCAGGGCCGCCGCCTCCTCCCAGGACAGGTGCACGGGCTTGGGAAACAGGTTCTCGACCGGCACGGACACCAAGTCCGCATATGTACCGTCCGTGCTATCACCGAGGATGGCAAAGTCCTTTGCCGGTGCCGTCTCGTCGCTGCCCCAGTTCAGGCACGGGTAGATGATGATGTCGTCACCGGTATCGAGCCGGGTCCCCGCACCATCCATACCCAGGATGCTCGGCGTCGTGAACCCTCGTCCGGTCTGGCGGACGATCACGTCGTGCCAGTTCAACGAGCTGGCACGCAGCTCGACCAGCACCTCACCGTCCTCAGGGGTGGGATCGGGAACTGTTTCCACGCCGAGTTGGTCGGCATCGCCCCAACTGTGCACTACTGCCGCTCTCATCGAGATTTCTCCTCAGAATTGTTCTGGCCCCTGCCATAGGTGCCGTTGCCGGTATTAGTTTGTGCATCCGCGCGGCAGGCTCCGGCCGGCGAACCGATCGACCAACCATTGAGTGGCTTCGCCGAAGCCGCGCAAGGTAGCCGCGTGAGCGAGGAATCCGATCTGCGGTAGTAGTGGTGGGGTGTCCATGCTGGTGTCGTAGGCGATTGTTGCGCCGTGTGAGCACCAGGCGTCGGCGAGTTGCCGGGTCATAGTGGGGTCCACGGCCTCGTCGTTGATGTTCTGCATGATCAGAACTGGTTTGTCGGGTGTGGGGCCGGTACGCAGATCGAGATTATCGAGCACCGGACGAATCGTTGGGTCCGCCATGAGGTTGCCGGTGATGGATTGCCCGTTGCGGGTGTATTCCGAGGTAGGGGCGAACGACCTCGTCAACATGATCCCAAAGTCGCATTGCTGGGCTGTTCCACGGAGAAATTCCATCCCGGCCGAATTCAGTGTGGTGGTGATCGCTTCGGTGAGGTCGGGGTGACTTGCCATGAGCCCGTTGAGGAAGAAGCCGATAATTCCGTTGAGGAGCTTGCCGTCGGCATTGTGCAGTGTTGCAGTCGCGCTGACCGCTGGTGCACCCATAACAGTACCCACCAGATTGACGTCGGGAGCGTAGCTGGTGGCCAATTGTGCGGTCCCGCCTGCGGCTTGACCGCCCTGCGATACACCCCAGACGCCGACCGGGGCGGTCGGTTCCACGACACCCAAACGCATTGCAGCTCGCGCCGCATCGAGCACTGCGTGGGCTTCCGGGACCGGTTGCAGGTAGGTGTGAACAGCTTCGGTTCCGAGGCCCTGATAGTCGGTGACGACCACCGCGATCCCGCGCGCGGCCAGCGCAGCAATATCGGCGATCTGTAGTTCGAGCATTGGCACGCCGGATCCGTCGACGGTCACTGCGTCGGCGAGAAGACGCGACGGTCCGCATGCATCGCCTGCCCCGTGCGTCCCGACCGCGAGGCTGACCAGCGGGCGAGGCCCCTCCCCGGCCCACGGTGTGGTGGGGTCGAGCACGATACCGGTGGTGGCGATCGGTGCGCCATTGGTGTCGGCGCTCTGGTACATGATCCGGGTCGCGGTCGCCGGGATCGCCGCGGCCAGGGGCGAGCCTGCCAATAGGGCATCAGGCTCGGACTTGATGACGGCCCCGTTGCTCCCGGGCAGGTCGGCCGGCACTTGGTAGAAGTCACCCGCGGCGGGCACTGCAGGTGGTTCAGCTGTCGCCGGCCCAACGGCCACCGCCACAGGAACAAGGGTCAGTACCGCGGCCAGCCCTACCAGCCCGGTCCGTCGAAAGTGCACAGCATTCTCCTTTTCGTCAGAAATGACGGTGAAAGCGGTCACGAGGGATCGCCTGTGAATCGGATGTCAGGTGCGTCACAGCGGGTGTCATGACCCCCGGATGGGGGGTGTCGCCGGAGCCGCCCGCGATTACGGCAGGGATCACGGGAGGAGCCCGAGTCGGCGAGCACGCGATACCGCCTCGACCCGGGAGCGGGCATCCAGTTTGCCCATCGCTCCGCGCAGATAATGCTTCACCGTTTCCGGTTTGATCGACAGCCGTTGCGCCACCATGACGTTGGTGCAGCCGAGAGCAACATAGGTGAGGACGTCGATCTCGCGACCGGACAAGGTGACGTCGGTGGCTGGGAGGTCGCCGCGGGACAGGCCGACGAGTTTGTCGGCGAGAGAGTGCAGGCTTGTTGCGAGTGCCGAGTCTGGGGCGGTGCGCAGCAGTGCGCGCAACTCGGTGTGGATTTCGCGGATGTTTTCGATCAGTACCGTTGTTGTGGGTGCGTGCCCACCATCGACAAGTGTGTCGATCAACTCGACCCGTTGATCGGCCTCATCTCGAATGGTGATCTCGGCGAGTCGGTTCCCGGCCCGACTCAGCATGTCGGAAAGTCGACCTCCGAGCGGGGCGGATTGACGAAGTGCGGCGTAAATGATGGCGCGCGGTCCGCCGCCGACCACCACCGGTACCGCGATGACGGATCGCAGTCCTTCGTTGATGACCGGCCGGTCGTAGTCGTGGGTGATGGTCTGCGCCGTCGCGTAGTCCTCGACCCACTGGGGCCGAAGCTGGGTGATCGCGCGCCCACCGAGGCCCAACATCGGTGAAATCGGCAGGCTGCGCAGTCCGGCAGTTCTGGTGCCGAGTGTCTCGGAGATCTTCAGGGTTCCCGCTGAGACGGAGCCGCCGAATACCACCGCGGGTGTCGCAAACTCCGCGGCGATGACGCGTAACTCGGCGCGTAAGGCATCGTCGTCTCGCGGTCGGAGCAACCGCGCTGGATGCTGTGCCTGTGAAACCGCCACCGTGACCTCCTCCGGGGGCGGGGCGCCCCACGTCTCGTGGACACGACAATGTGTTGGTCCCAATAGCATTCATGTGCAGCGGGAAGAGATGTTTGTGTTTCGTCACGTGAACTGGAGGCCGTGGGGCCTCGAGTAGTCCTCCCCGATGTCGGCAGACAGGAGCCGACCCCCGGAGGCGGGGGCCGGCCATAGACGCCCTATTACGTGGTGCCAGAGGCAACGGGGCTGGGGTCCATGAAGATCAGGTATTCGGTCACCCTGTTGTTCTCGACGCGGGTGCGCGTGACGGCCGGGAGTGTGAAGGATTCACCGTTCTGCAAGGTGTAGGTGACCTCCACCCGGAGCGCGGCGACGTTGCCTTCCGACCATTCTTCGATGATCTCGTGGCGCATCGACGCCACCGAGGTCAGGTACTGCGCTACCCAGGCTTGGATCGCGCTCTTGCCGATGACGGGGGCGTTGTTGCCCATCCGGAAAACGCAGTCGTCGGAGAAGAAGTCGAAGAACGCTGCGATGTCGGTGTCGGCGGCTTCGAGAAGTTTACGGGTGGTCTCGACCTCGGTCGTGGCTGTCGTCATCGAACTCTCTTTCTCTGGTGATGTGACGGGATGGCCCCGCACTGGGGGTCGATCTGGACTGATGGACGATCGGAGAGGGGTCTACGCCCTCAGGCCCAGTGCACGGTCTCTGCGGGATCAAGTCTGGGCAGACGCTCGAACCACGGATTCTCGCCGGGGTGTCCGATGTTGACGACCAGGATGGATCTCCAGGGTGTTCCGGAGAAGAATTCGGCGTCTATTCCTGCCGGGTCGAAGCCGGCCATCGGCCCGGCCGCCAGGCCGGCGGCACGGATGGCGAGGATGAAGTACCCCGCCTGCAGGGCAGCGTTGAAGTTGCCGGTGCGGTCGCGCAGCGCGTTGTTGTCGGCGAAGACGTCACGGATCTGTGGCCGGATGGGCAGCAGCCGGGGAAGGTGCTCGTGAAATTCGTTGTCTACCGCGAGAATTGCGGTGACGGGCGCTGACGCCGTCTTCTCACGGTTACCCTCGTCGAGATGATCGAGCAGTCGGCGGCGGGCGTCGTCGGTGCGGATGAACTGCACGCGCATCGGCTGGGAGTTCGCTGCCGTGGGCGCCCAGCGGGTCATTTCCCAGATCTGGGCGAGTGCGTCATCGCTGACCGGGGTCGGGGCGAAGTTGTTGACTGTTCGTGCGCCCGCGAACAGCAGGTCTCTGGCTGCGTCGTCGAGGCATTCGATCGTCGAGTTGCTGTTCACCAGTGCTTTTCTCCTCATCCTTTGCAGACGGTGGTGCGGGAACGGGGATCGGATGCCTGCGCGGTTACATGGTTGCCCCTCCCGAGCCTCCGCCGCGGGCGATCTGCGGCCGAGGCTCGGGGTGAGGGGGAGCAGCATCCGGTCAGAGGAGCGGATCGGCGACGGGAAGGTCGAGGGTGAACCGGCCGATGGTTTCCGAGGCCGTGTCGATGTCGAGGAATGCGTGCACCGACAGCACGGACAGGTCACGGAAGTACCGCTGGATCGGTGCGGAGGTCCGGTACCCGTCCCCACCGATTCCGCGAACCATGTCGTTGAGGGCGTTGCGGGCCAGGTCTGCCAGATATGCTGCCTTGAGTTTCATTTCGGCACGATCGCGGGGGTCGGACTGCTCGGGTCGCTGTGCGGTGAGGCGTTCGAAGAAGGCGTCGAGGAGTGTTTCGGCGGCGTCCGCGGCGGCCAGCGCCCGGCCGAGGCGCATCTGGGCTGCCTGCTTGCCGGAGGCCTTCTCCTGGCTGATGGTCCCCTGCCGGTCCTTGGTGCGCTGGACGAACGCGTTCGCCGCCCCGCGCAGGGCACCGACGACGACGGGGGTGACCTCGGCCATCGCGAACGGCAGGAAGGGCAGGTGGTACATGGGATTGGGGTGGATCAGCTGCCCGGGTGCGGTACCGGCGAGGGCGAGGGCGAACGGTCCGGTGCGGTAGTCCGGGACGAAGACGTCGTCGACGCTGATGTCATTGCTGCCGGTGCCGGACATGCCGGCGATGTACCAGGTGTCGAGGATCTTGACGTCCTCGCGGGGCACGAGGAACCACAACGGGGTGGGGGCGCTGCCCTCCTCGAACACGACGCCGGCGAAGGTGAACCACTCCGCGTGCACCGACCCGGAGTTCCATGCCGTCTGGCCGGTGATGCGGTAGCCGCCGTCGACCTTCTGCACCTGCCCGAGCGGGGCCGCGGTACCGGCGGTGAGGGTGTAGGGCTTGTCGGCGAACACTTCTCGTTGGGCCTGTTCGGTGAAGATGTTCACCCGCCAGGCCGCTCCGATGTAGAAGGAGGTGACCCACCCGGTCGACGGGCAGGCGGCGCTGATGGTGCGGACGATCTCGGCGGCGACGTCGAGTCCGAGTTCGAGTCCGCCGTATTCCTTGGGGGTCAGCGTGGCCAGGATTCCCGAGTCGATGAGGTCGGTGATCGTCTCGTCGAGGGGAGCACGGTTCTCCTCGGTCTTCTGGGCGCGTTCGGCGAATGCCGGTACCAGGGCGTGGACCCGGTCCATGAGTTCGGTGCGGGTGATGTCCATTGTTTCCTCCGATGTGTGGGGGTGGTGTTTCTTAGTTTCCGAGGGCGATCGGCGTAGCTCTGGGCATGCGGGAACCGCGCCGGTGGTGTGTGGATGCTGGTGGGTTCGGGTGTGCGTGCCGCGTACGGCACGGCGGGGGTCAGCGGACGTTGTCCTCGGGGTCCGGATCGGTGATCAGCGTGAGCCCGTAGCGGTCGGCGAGGATTTCGGCGTCGTGTCGATCGCCGACGTCTGTCGGGTCGGCGATGCCGTCGAGGTCGGCGAACACCGCGCCCGAGTACTGGGATTCAGCCGTGTCGGTGAGCTCGAGGGCGAGGGACGCGGTGGTTAGGCGCGTACGAAACTCTGTGGGTGTCACGCGTACCGGGACCAGGTGCCCTGGCCGGGTGAGATCGCCTGGCTCCGTGGCTGGGTCGGCGAGGATGCGGGCCGTGCGCGCCCGGTCGGCGCCGGAGATCCCGGTGGTGATGCCGGCGGCGGCGTCGACGGTCACACATTGGCCGTGGCCGAGTGTGGAGATGGCCCGAACAGTGGGGGTCGCTTCCGGCAGGACGAGACGGTCACAGATCCGTTCGTGCAGCGCCACCTGCAGAAATCCTGTGGTGTGGCGGATCAGGAAGGCCATCTGCTCGGTGGTCGCGGCGCCGGCGCACCCGACGAGCACGACGCGGTGGTGATGGCTCAGGATGATCAGCTCGCCGGCGGCGAGGGCGCGACTACCGGCTGCGATTGTCGACCATGACCGATGGTGCGTGGCGCGGGGCGCGAACGAGGTCGTCATGGCGTGCCTTCCTTTGCAAAATATTTCGGTGCTGCTGTCGAATGGCTCTGGTCGCGGCGTAATCGAGGTCGGTAGTGCTATGCGGGTTCGAGCGCCGAGTGCGTGCCGAATACGCGGCGGTGATAGGTGAGCGGGTCGGTGTAGTTGTTCTCTGCCGCAACGACGTTGCCGAGCACGACCACATGATCTCCCCCCTCGACGAACTGGGCGACGTGACAGGCGATCCAGCCGGCGGCGCCGGCGATTCGGGGAAGTTCGTGGTCGACGTCCCACCGCACGCCCTGGAACTTGCCTATTCCGCCCTTCTTCGCGAACTTCAGCGCGGTGCCTTGCTGGTCGCGGCCCAACACGTTCAATCCGAACTTCTTCGATGCCGTGATCAGTTCGAGCGTCTCCGATCCGCGGTCCAGGGAGACCAGGACCATTGGGGGTGTCATCGACAACGAGGTGAAGGCGCTGACCGTGGTGCCGAAGGGCAGGCCGCCGTCCATGGAGGTCACGACGGCGACCGGAGTGGCCACATGTGCCATCACGTCCTTGAACGTTTCCTGGACAGGACTCGAGGGGGTATGCATGGTAAATCTTCCTTCTGTCGACTGCGGCTCTCAGCGCAACGAACCGTGGAGAACGGACGGGACGGGTGCCGCTGGCCTTCGGGCTTTAACCACCCGCTGTGTCCTACACCACAAGTAGACCGCATCAGTTACCCAGTTCGCACTACCGCAGAGCCCAGCGTTGTCGCCGACTTTTGGTTTCTGGACCAGCCGGGGGGTCGGGCTATCGGCCTACGGCCGCTACCACTGGGCGATGGGGGCGTCTTTAAGCCACTCATAAATGCGGAGCGCGGCACGCAGGTCCGTGGTCGACCCATCCGAAGGTGTGCACAGGCTCAAGGCCTTCTGCACCCGATAGGTCACCGTGTTCTTGGAAATATGCTCTTCCGAGGCGACTTTGGCCAGGCTGTGGTCCATGTCGAGATACAGGCTCAGGGTCGACCGCAGGTCGGCCATCCGGGGGTCGTCGCCGGCGAGCGGGCCGAGTAGGCGGGAGGCGAACTGCACCGCAGATTCCGGGTCGGCGAGCAGGAGCACTTCCAGGCCGATGCGCTCGTGCGCGGTGGTGGTGGGTGGATGACCGACCCGCAGGCGAACCAGCCGCTCGACCGCGCGGGCCTCGAGGTGGCTTCTGCGGAATCCTTCCATCCCGGAGCCGAGCTGGCCGGTCACGACAAAAGTGTCGCCGAAGGCGGGCAGGGCGGACGTCAGAGCACGCGTCGGGTCGGGAGTGACGGCGCCCCACGCCCAGATCGCTTGGAGGCCGACGGGGATCACCAGTGATGCTGTGGGTGTTCCCCAATGCCGCAGTACCGGGTCGACGACGGTCCGGAGGTCGTGGTTCGAGTGTGGGCCGCTCCAGGCGATGAGGGCCACGTGGTGGCCGCCGAGGGGGTAGCTGAGGACCTGTTCGGCGTGGGCGGGTTCGATGGGGTCCGCGGCGATGATCTTGGTGGCGAGGTCGAGCCGGGCTGCCGATACCCCTGCTGCCCACGCGCTCTGCTCCTCGAGGAAGGCCGCGGCGGCCACTCCGGTGAAGTCGTCGAGCACCTCGAAGAGCAGCAGCGAGATGCGGCGCAGCTCGCCGCTGCTCTCATTCGGCGGGATCAGGCGGGTCGCCGCGTCGAGAAGGGCCGCCGCCAGCACGGCATACCCGACCCGGATGGCTCGGAGCAGGTCGTTGAGCTCCATGCCTCGGCGGGCGAAGTCGCGGGCGATATCCTCCACCTCGGCACTGGCCAGCGACGTCTCCGACTCGCCGAGGCCGGCCACCAGCGTCAGGGCCCGCAGCGCTGTCGAGGTCGTCGCCCGGCGCAACGCATCCGAAGGGGCCACACCGTCCAGCGCGGGGACTTTCCGGGAGATCGCGGTAGCGATGTCCTGTCCGACCTCGACGGCCCAGGTCACCGCACCGTCGCCGAGCACGGCGCGAATCCGCTCGCCGTCCGGACTGAGCCACTCCCGCTCCGATTGTCGGGCACGCGTTCCCGAGAGTTCACCAGTCCAGTGCGGCACTCGACATCCTTTCGATCTGCCTTCACAGTACCCAGGAAACCCGGCCGATTTGGGCTGCAAACAAATGCGACTCGAAGTTGCTGTTCCGTGGTCAGTAACCATCCCCCGCTACACGGCGGGGACCACAGCGAAGCCTTCGGCACAGGACGACACCCTGCAAACGGTGTCTGCGGATCTGGTCGACGGACCGCTCGTCCACATATCCGTGGGGGCCGGTTTCCGGCGAACTCTGCCTGGGTGATCTGTACGCCATCGCCCGCAGTCTGCTCCACGCTGCCGGCACCGCTGCATCGTGACCTGGTCAACGTCCCGTCCGGTTCGCCGGCCCGCATGCGTCCTGCATCTGCCCGCCCACTGGCCGTGACAGAAGCAGTGGAACGCCTTGTGGTGTTGGGTTGTCGGCTCGGGGATCACGTCACCACCCCTGATCTGACCGATCGGTTTGCGCCATCCGGCCTGACCCCGACGAATCCCGACAAAGGTGGATAAGCTGATACCGGTCGGCGGGCCACGCGCGCCCACCGACAGCTTGCGGAACAGAAGCCGCCAGCAAGTCAGCCGAATCGCCCTTTCCCGGAATGAGGTTTAGAGCGTTTCGATCAGTCCGCCGTCTACCGGCAACGTGACGGCGTGAATGAAATCAGCATCATCGCTCACGAGAAACAGCGCGGCGTTCGCGATGTCTTCCGGCTTCCCGAGCCGTCCAGCGGGCTGCTGCCGTAGCCCGGTGAGCGTGTCCTCGTCCTTCGAGAAGGACGCAACCATTGGCGTGTCGATCAACCCCGGCGCGATGGCGTTGACGCGAATGCCCTGGTTTCCGTATCCCGCGGAGAGCTGCCGTGTGTATCCGACTACTGCGTGCTTCGTGCTGGTATACGCCGCGCCTCCTCCTCCGCCGCGCAGGCCTGCTCCGGACGCGATGTTGACGATCACGCCCTTACCTGCAGCGATCATGTGCGGCAGTATTGCATTGGTGACGGTGTAGATCCCGGTCAGGTTGACCGCGAGCATTGTGTCCCAGAGCTTGCGGTCGGTATCGAGGGTCTGCGCGAAGTGGTCGAACATTCCGGCTGTGTTGCTGAGAATGTCGATCCGCCGGTAGTTGCTCATGGTGGCCGCTACTGCCGCAGTCACCGAGTCCTCGTCCGTGACATCGAGTGCGACCGCCAGCGCTTTTCCGCCATCGGCCTCGATCACGCCGGCGGTCTCACGAGCACCGGTTTCGTCTCGGTCCGCGACGATGACAGTCGCTCCGTGCTGCGCGAAAAGCACCGCTTGTGCCTTGCCGATCCCCGATGCGCCACCCGTCACCAGCGCGACACGTCCGTCGAGTTTGCCCACGTCTACTTCCTTCTGAAATCCCCGACAGTCTTCTGCCGGTGTAGTGCACTCTGCCCGGTGTGGAGTGCGGCCTACGGCCGCACTGTGTCAATCGATCAGCGCGACAAGCCTTTGCCCACCAATCTCACCGCGAGCTAACTGCTCTAGGCCGGAACCGATCTCGGTGAAACCGATCGACTTCGTCGAGATCACCAGATCTCCGGACGAGATGAACTTCAGAACTTCGACGGTATCGGCGGGAGTGCCGCCGATGGACCCTCGCAGTTCCACCTCCTTCATGGTCAGAAGATGGGTGTTGATGGTCGCTTCGGCTCGGCCGAGTCCGACCTGGACGACGCGACCGCCGCTGTTGACCACTTCGATGGCGCCGGCGGTCGTGGTTCCGAATCCCGCGAAGTCGACGATCAGGTCGAGTTCGAACGCCGCGAGGTCTTTGACGTCGTCGACAACCTGTTTGACGCCGCGTTCGATTCCGGCCGCGTGTACCTGCGGATTGATCTCTGCTGCGTAGACTTCGCCGCCGCCGAGGACCGCCAACCGTGCGGCTGTCATTCCGAGTCCGCCGAGACCGATGATGCCTACCCGGGTCCCGGGTTTCAGGCCGCCGCGAACAAAGACCGCATGATACGAGGTCATGCCGGCATCGGTAGCGGCGGCTGCCTGCTCGAAGGGCACGGTGTCCGGGAGGGGGATGATCTCGCTGGCCGGTGCCAGTGCCTTTTCCGCGTACGCGCCGTGGCGTCCGACTCCGATGTTCTTCTGTCCGAGAACTCCGCTTTTGCCGTCTCCCATGGCGCTGACTGCGACGCGGTCTCCGATCGAGACGTTCTTCACTCCGTCGCCGACAGCGGTGACGATTCCGGCAGCTTCGTGCCCGAGGATGATGGGGGTGAAGCCGAGGATCTCAGCCATCGTCCCGTCTGTGATGCCCACGTCTGTGTGGCATAGGCCGGCCGCTTTGAGATCGACAACGACCTCGCCGGGCCCCGGTATTGGATCCGGGACATCGACAAGCTCGATCGGTGATCCGACTCCGTTGAACATCCACGCCTTCATGTTGAACTCCTTGACTTCTGGTGCGCCGCCGATTGAGCGGCGTCGCGTCTACTTGATGAGGAAACCTGCATCGACCGGCAGGGCAATTCCTGTGACGTAACGGGACTCGTCGGAGGCCAGGTAGAGGACTGCGTTGCTGATGTCGGCCGGATCGACCCACGGGATCGGCAACACGTTTGCTGCACGATAGTTGGAATCCGGCTTCTCTGCATCGGCGCGACTGGGGTGCTCGAGGTGCGGCATGAAGAGCTTCATGACTGTCTCGTTCTGGATCATCGGGGTGTCGACGTTGGTCGGAAGAACCGAATTGACTCGAATGAATTGTGGTCCGAGTTCGAGGGCGAGAGATTTCATCAAGCCCAGGACACCATGCTTGGCGGCGACGTAGTGGCCCAGATTCTGCACGCCGGCCGCTCCGGCCGCGGAACTCGTCAAGACAATCGATCCTCCACGGCCTCCCGCAATGATGTGGGGCACCGCTGCGTTCACCGTATGGAATACGCCGGTCAGGTCGATGTCGATCACGTCTTGCCACGTCTGTTCCGGGAGACCAATGAGCGGACCGGTCGAGGCGATCCCGGCGTTCGCGGAGACGATGTCGAGACGCCCGAGTTCGGCGACCCCCTCGGCCACGGCGCTCTCGAGCGCAGCCCGATCACGCACGTCGGCTTTGATCGCCACGATCTTCCGGTCGAGCTTTTCGACGAGAACGACGGTCTCCTGCAGTTCCTCTTCGGTGCCCATTGTGTGATCGGCACTGGCGACCTGATCGCAGATGTCGAGTGCGATGATGTCGGCGCCCTCTTCGGCGAGTCGGATCGCGTGGCTTCGGCCTTGACCTCGTGCCGCTCCCGTGATCAGTGCGACCTTGCCTTCTACTCGTCCCATGGGTGCGCTCTTCCTGTCGATGATGCGGGTATGTGTGGTGAAGTAGTGACGAGAGTCGGTCAGCTCAATCGGCTGGTATCGACGTACACCCGCCAGCTCACGATGTCGGCATTCGTGAACTCGACGAACGACGAGCCCTTTACCTTGACCTCGTTGCCGTCGGAAAAGACGTAAGTGACGGTGATCTCAAGGGCAACAGTGTTTTTCGTCGAGTCGACAACGAGGTTGTCGAGTTGATGCAAGACGGCCTTGAAGTTACCTTTCCAGGCGGACACGAAGGCATCGATCGCCTCGACTCCCGTGACCGGGTCGACGTCGTTGAAGGCGAAGACGGCGTCATCGGCAAGGCGGCGCCCAAAGACTTCGGGGTCGTTGGCGTCGACCTCACGGTAGAACGCGCGGGTGGTCGATTCCAGGTCGGTCGTCGTGTGAGTCATGATTGTCCTTCGCTTCGGTGTGGTCAGTTCTGGGTGATGTGTCGTGCCGCGATATACGCGGCGCACTGGATGAATCCGATGGTGTGTCCGCCGGCCCAGTACGCCTCGCCGGACGGTGTTGCAGCGCAGTTTCCGACGGCGTAGAGGCCCGGGATCGGTATGCTGTCGGGTCGCACGACCTGGCTGTTTCGGTCTACCCGCGGCCCTCCGGCGGTGTCGATGAGGGCAGGCCCCAGGATGGTGGCGTAGTACGGTCCGTGGTCGGCGAGGGGAGCCATCATCGGATTCGGTCCTTCCCCTACACCGAAATAGGCGCTCAAGGCCTGTTCGATCGGCGTCGACCCGCGGCCGAAGTCGTGGTCGGTGCCTTCTGCGGACATCTCGGCCCACCGGTTGACGGTTTCGGTGAGAGTGGCACCGAAATCGGTGTCCAACTCGATCGGGCCGGTGTACTCGCGCACCGTCTCGAGCCGCTCCGCGATCCCTTTTTCGAGGTCCGCCAACGAGTCCGCCCGAATGACCCAGTAGTCGTACTCGCCCTGGGGCGGGATCGGGTTGCCGAAGCCCTCTCCACCGAATCGCCGGGCAGGTTCGTCCCAGATCGCGATGAGCGGGTTGTTCGGGTAGGTCCCGCGCTGGCTGTCCCAGTCGAAGAACACCCGGGCGAAGTCGTGGTACGGCACCTTCTCGCTGATGACACGCTTGCCGAACCGGTTGACGATGATCATCGAGTCGCCCGGGATCATGAACGACCCACGGACGGCCGCGGGATCACGCTGGAGGCGTTCGAGTACCATCGGCGCCCGCATGCCCACGTTGAGGTTCGCCAGATCGGCGCCGACGTCGCGGGCGATCGCGAGAAGGTCACCGGTGTTCGTCCGGGCCGCACAACCACCCACATAGGAGTGGTCCAGGAACCGCAGTCGCAATTCGGGGTCCTGGGTGAAACCGCCAGTGGCACAAATTACTCCGCGCCGTGTTCGGATGCGACTGGTTCGGCCGGCCGATTCGACGACGGCTCCGACGATCGCACCGGCCGGATCCTGGACGAGCTCGACCACACGGGAGTTGGTACGAATGGGAACGTCGGCACGTTCACATGCCCGAGCCAGGGTCTCGATCAAGATCGATCCGCCGGAAGGTCCACCCTCGCTCTCTTCCGGGAACAGCACCCGACCTGTCGGAGCCGCATCCTCGGGAAGGTGCGCGTAGTAGTCCGGAAAGTCTGCGGCATGCCCGAACTTCAGTCCGGCGAGGCTCTCATAAGCTTCTGCGGCATCCGAGGCATTGTCGTAGAACGCCGTCAGGCCCTCGTACTCCCAGTCGGGCAAACCCAGAGTGGGATGGTCAGGGTTGTACAGGCGTGGGCGCGACAGCTTCGCCATATACCGGAGGGCATCGTCGCGCGGATCCGTGCGTCCGGTGGCGCGCAGATACTTGTTGTTCGGAATCCACATGTATGCAGCTGATTTCGCGGTGGTGCCACCCAGGGTGGCGGCCTTCTCTACGACGAGGACCTCAGCACCGTTCGCCGCGGCGATCACGGCAGACCCCAGACCTCCGATTCCGCTACCCGCGACCAGAATATCTACGGTCTCGTCCCACTTAGGATTCATATCCAGCCTTTCACAGCATCGGTTTTCGGAACAGCATCGTCCGGCCACCCTCAACCAACGGCGCTCATGTCGACAACTCGTCGACGACTCGATCAACGAAAGCTAGTCCATAACAGAAGAAATCATGTTTCAACGGCATAGAGGTGCAATGAGAGGGCAACCCAGAATGCCGAGAGGTTCCATCGAGAACGAGGCGTTCTGTGGCCGAAGAGCCCGTCTCGCTCGGCGTGGGAGATCGCCCCTCGCGATACAGGGAGCGTTCCTCGGAGGAGAAAGTATTGCGCAACACATCCCCCTTCCGCCGCCAGAACCTCGTCGAGTGACGCCCAGAGCGACCGATAGTCAGCCCGCTGAAGTTTCGCCCGGCCACGCACTATGTGGCGTGTGCCACAATTACAACCGAAGGCTGATACGTTCCGCACTGGGGTAGAGCCCAGGGTTCTCGCCCGACATTGGTCCAGAGCCCAATCCCGAGGAAACATCATTGACGGCTCGACCGCTGTTCAGGCGTCGGGCCGGGACGTGGGAGCACCTCGGAGCCATTCATGCACCCTGAGGGCGGCCCGCAGATTAGTGGTCGACGCTCCCGCGGGGTGCTCACACAGGCTCAGCGCCCTGTGGACTCGGTACGTGACCGTATTCTTGGAAATATGTTCGGCCGCAGCTACCTTGGCCAGACTGTGATCCATGTCGAGATAGCAACTGAGGGTCGAGCGCAGATCGGCAGTCCTGTCGTCGTCGGCGACGAGGGGGCCGAGCAGGCGACCGGCGAATCCGGCGGCGGCATCCGGGTCGGCGAGGAGAAGCACTTCGAGGGCGACGTCTTCGTGCGTGCACGTGGTGCGCGGCTGATCCGCGCGAAGACGCACTATCCGCTCCACTGCCCGGGCCTCCATGTGACTGCGCCGAAAGCCATCCACTCCGGAGCCCAGTTCGCCCACAACGACGGAGATGTCACCGAATTCCGGCAAAGCCCCTCGGACGGCGCGCCCTTGATCCGGGGAGACCGCACCCCACGCCCATATCGTCTGAAGTCCCACGGGAATCACCAGCGTTGCCGTAGGAGTGCCCCAGTGCCGCAGCACAGGGTCGACGATGCTTCGCAGATCATGACTCGAATGCGGTCCGCTCCACGCGATGATCGCCAGATGGTGTCCGCCGAGCGGGTATCCCAGCACCTCGTCTGCGCGAGAAAGGTCAACGGGTTCGTTTTCGACGATCTTCTTGACGAAATCGAGTCGAGCGGCAGAGACTCCGGCCGCCCAGGCGCTCCGCTCCTCGAGAAACGTAGTAGCAGCGACTCCGGTGAACGGGTCCAAGACCTCGAAGAGCAGCACGGAGATCCGCCGCAACTCAGCGCCGCTTTCCGCCGGCGGGATCAGTCGAAGGGCGGCATCGAGGATGGCAGCTGCGAGAACGGCGTACCCGACCCGGATCGAGCCGAGGAGGTCGTTGAGTTCCAGGCCTCGGCGGGCGAAGTCCACCGCGACTTCCTCGACCTCGGCGCTCGCCAGGGAGCGATCGGGTTCACCGAGGCCGGCGACCAATGTCAGGGCCCGTAGCGCTGTCGACGTCGTCGCCCGGCGCACGGCACTGGGCTGTGAGGCTCCTTCCCGAAGGATTGGCATTTCCCGCGAGATCGTGGTCGCGATATCCTCGCCCACCTCGACAGCCCAGGTGACGGCCCCGTCGCCGAGGTTCGAGCGGATACGATCCGCGTCGGGACTGAGCCACTCGCGTTCGGATTGCCGGGCGCGGGTCCCCGCGAGTTCGTGAGTCCAATGCGGCACGCGACATCCTTCCACTTTGCCCCGACCCCTACGATCCACCCGAGTTGGGCTGAAAACCAAATTCCCCGAGTGTTCCTGGTCCGCAGCCAGTAGCAATACGCGCCGGAATCGAATGAAATTGTGACATCGATGAGTGACGGGCACCACAACACTGGGTTCTCTCAAGTACGGCGTCACCAGGTGTTGTCAACACAGTGACCGATGGACACAAAGGAGTCAACGATGACCGCAACCCCCAAGTTCGCGCACGTCGTCTTGCAGACGAGCCGGTTCGAGGAGATGCGCGACTGGTATTGCACCGTGCTGGATGCGCACGTGGTCTACGAAGGCCACGGTCTGTGCTTCATCACCTTCGACGAGGAGCACCACCGGGTCGCGCTGCTGGGAGCCCCGGTGCAGCTCGAACCGCGCAATCCGGGTGCTGCGGGTATGCATCACACCGCGTACACCTTCGACACCCTCGGCGATCTACTCGATCGGTACGACTCGTTGAAGGAGAAGGGGATCGAGCCGAAGGTGCCGATCCTGCACGGGGTGACAACGTCGCTGTACTACCAGGATCCGGACGGCAACTTCGTGGAGCTGCAGATCGACAACTTCACCACTCCCGACGAGGCAACGGCTTATATGAACGGCCCGGAGTACGGCAGCAACCCGGTCGGAGTGTCGTTCGTCCCGGAACTGATGCGGCAAGCACTGGTCCAGGGCACTCCGGTTTCGGAGATCACCACCCACTCGTGGGCCCTGCAGACCAGCCCGGACCTGCCCGACCCGATGGCGGCACTGACCAGCTGACCGCACCCGAGCTCACGCTCGGCCCCGACAGATCAGCGTTTCCTCTTACCGAAGGACTTTTTCCCATGCGTGTGGCAAACCAAGCCGGCCGGCTCCAGGTCGTGGCAGACGGGATCGCCGTCGACGTCGAGGCGGCCAGCGGAGGCCGCTTTTCCGCCGAACCCCAGCAGATTTTCGACCGGTGGGACGAGTTCACCGCATGGGCAGCCACGGTGGACTTCACCGGCGGGGTGCCGGTGGTCGAGTCCGAGCTGGGCGCTCCGGTTCCCCGGCCGGGTCAGATCTTCGCGGTCGGCGTGAACTATGCCGACCACGTCGAGGAGTCCGGGCTGACCCTGCCCGACGCTCCGTTCGTGTTCACCAAGTTCCCCGCCTCGATCACCGGCCCCTACGACACCATCGAACACCCCGGCGGCTCGGTGGATTTCGAAGTCGAACTCGTCGCGGTCATCGGCAAGGAAGCCCGGAACGTTTCCGTCTCCGAGGGCTGGGAGTATGTGGCCGGGCTGACCCTCGGCCAGGATCTGTCCGAGCGGGACCTGCAGTTGTCCGGTCCCCCACCCCAGCAGTTCAACCTCGGCAAGTCGTTCGCCGGTTTCGCCCCGATCGGACCGGTCCTGGTCACCCCGGACGAATTCGCCGACCCCGACGACATCGAGGTCAGCACGGTCCTGTCGGGCGAGCTGATGCAGAACTCACGCACCCGGCACCTGATTTTCCCGATCCCGGTCCTCGTGTCGTACCTGTCGTCGATTCTGCCGCTGCGCCCCGGCGACCTCATCTTCACCGGAACCCCCTCCGGTATCGGTTTCACCCGCGACCCGAAACGGCTCATCGGTGTCGACGACGAACTCGTCAGCCGCGCCGACACCATCGGCGAGATGCGGCACCACTTCGCCGCCGCAACCCGTCCGCACCCACTCACCACTGTTTCCAGGAGCACCAGCCATGTCTGACATCACCGTCCCCGTACTCGTCGTCGGCGGAGGTGGGTGTGGATTGACCACCTCGATCCTGCTGTCCGAGCACGGCATCGACCACCACCTCGTCGAGCGGCACACCAGCACCTCACACCTGCCCAAGGCCCACTACCTCAACCAGCGCACCATGGAGGTGCTGCGCCAGGTCGGCGTCGCGGACTCGATCTACGAGGTGGGCACCCCGCCGAAGAACATGGGCAAGACCCGGTGGGTCACCTCCCTCGGCGGCGACGGCGAACTGGACGGCCGCACCCTCTACACGCTCGAATCGTTCGGCGGCGGACGGCTCGAGAGCGAGTACGCGGTCGACAGCCCGTGCCCGTCCAGCAACTACCCGCAGATCCGGCTCGAACCGCTGCTGCGTGAGCATGCCGAGAAGCGGGCACCGGAATCGATCCACTTCGGCCGCGAACTCGTTTCTTTCCAGCAGGACGGCGACGGGGTCCAGGCCGTCGTCCTGAACCGCGACACCCAGGAGACCTACACCGTCCACGCCCAGTACATGGTCGCCGCCGACGGCGGCAAGACCGTCGGCCCCGAACTCGGGGTGACAATGGAAGGCCCGACCGGGATCCTCGACATGGTCAGCACCCACTTCACCGCCGACCTGTCGCAGTACTGGGAGGACGACGTCCTGATCACCTGGCTGCTCAACCCCGAGGGCGCCGGATCCTGGAGCAGCGGAGCCATGGCAGCCATGGGACCCACGTGGGGCAAGCACTCGGAAGAATTCGTCATCCACTTCACCTTCCGGCCTGACGATCCCGCCCGGTTCGATGAGGACGCCATCGTTCCCCGGATCCGGGAACTGCTCAAGCTGCCCGACCTCGAGATGAAGATTCACAAGGTCAGCCACTGGATCCTCGAAGGGGTACTCGCCGACAAGTACCAGGTCGGCCGCATCTTCCTCGCCGGCGACGCCGCCCACCGGCACCCGCCGACCACCGGCCTCGGTCTGAACACCGCCATCCAGGACGCCCACAACCTGGCCTGGAAGCTCGCCGCGGTGATCAAGGGGGACGCCGCCCCCGCCCTGCTCGACACCTACGAGCCCGAACGTCGCCTCGTCGGCATGCGCAACGTCGACTGGGCCATGTTCACCTTCCTCAACCACATGGTCATCGACGCCGGCCTCGGCCTGATCCCCGGCCAGCCCCTCGAAGCCCAGATCCAGGTGTTCCGGGACTACTTCTCCGACACCCCGATGGGCGAAACCCGCCGGGCCCGCGCGGCCGAGGTGATCAGTACCCAGCGCACCGAATTCCAGGCCCACGACCTCGAAATCGGCTTCGCCTACCGGGACGGGGCCCTCGTCCCGGACGGCACCGAGGCACCACCGCGCGATGCGATGGGCGGCACCTACTACCCCACCACCCGCCCCGGGCATCGCCTGCCCCACGCGTGGCTCGAGCACGGCGGCCGGCAGATCTCCACCCACGACCTCACCGGCAACAACGCGCACTTCGTGCTCATCACCGCCGCCGACGGAGCCGCCTGGTCCGACGCCGCCCGGTTGGCCAACGACAAGTTCGGTATCCAGATCAAGGTCGCCCAAATCGGCGCCGACTACACCGACCCCACCGGCCGCTGGAGTGAACTGCGCCAGATCGACGACGCCGGCGCGATCCTGGTCCGCCCGGACAACCACGTCGCCTGGCGCAGCACCGGCGCCGCCGCCGACCCCGCCGACGAGCTCACCCGGGCCCTCGGCACCGTGCTCTCACGCTGACCCCACCGCACGAAACCCTCCCGCCACGGGCAGGCCAGGACACCACGTCTGCCCGTGGCGGCGGGAGCCGGAAAGGACGCACCAATAATGACCGCCCCAGGACGTGAAGTGTTGTGGACCCCGCCGCCCGAGCGGGTCTTCGCCTCGAACATGAGCCGGTACCAACGCTGGCTCGCGGCGGAGAAGAACGTCTCCACCACCGACTTCGACTCGCTGTGGTGTTGGTCGATCAGCGACCTCGAGAAGTTCTGGCTCTCGATCTGGGAGTACTTCGACGTCATCGCCTCGGCGCCGCCGCAGACGGTGCTCGCCGACCCCCAGATGCCCGGGGCCCGGTGGTTCCCGGGCACCCGGCTGAACTGGGCCGAAAACCTGCTCCGCCACTCCGATCAGGCCGGGCCGGCGATCATCTCGGTCGACGAGACCGCGACTACCGGGGAACTCTCGCGCGCCGAGCTGGTCGCGCAGGTCGCCAACCTCGCCGCCCACTTCCGGAAGATCGGAGTCAAGCCCGGGGACCGGATCGCGGCGATGCTGCCGAACATCGCGCCCACCGTCGTCGCGGTGCTCGCCGCGGCCAGCGTCGGCGCGGTGTGGTCTTGTTGCGCACCGGATTTCGGTGTCAAAGGGCTGGTCGACCGGTTCGCGCAGATCGAGCCGACCGTGCTGATCGGGGTGGACGGCTACCAGTTCAACGGCAAACGCGTCGACCGCCGGGACGTCTTCTCCGCCCTGCTCGACCAGCTCCCGACCGTGCGGCACGCCATCATGGTCGACAACATCGGCCTGCCCTACGAGGGCGAGCATCGGCAGAGTATCGCCGAGTACGCCGATGTGGTCGTCGGGGACGCCCAACCACAGTACGAGCAGGTACCGTTCGATCATCCGCTGTGGATCCTCTACAGCTCCGGCACCACCGGCCTGCCCAAGGGCATCGTGCACTCGCACGGCGGAATCCTCCTCGAAGCCCTCAAGGCAAACGCGCTGCACTACGACCTCGGCCGCACCGATCGGGTATTCATCGCCGCCAGCACCGCCTGGGTGGTGTGGAACATGCTCGTCGACACCATGGTCACCGGCGCGGCGATCGTCACCTACGACGGCAGCCCCACTTTCGGGCGACCCGACCACCAATTCGAGATCTGCGCCCGCTACGGGGCCACCAGATTCGGCACCGGCGCCGCCTATCTGACGTTGTGTGAGAAGGCCGGCACCCAGCCCGGGAGCGACTTCGACCTGTCGGGATTGCGGTCGATCATGTCGACCGGTTCCCCGCTGCCGGACACCACCTGGCGGTGGATCTACGACACGGTCAGCCCGGATGTGCACCTGGGATCGGACAGCGGCGGCACCGACGTGGCCACCGGCTTCATCGGCGCCAACCCGCTCTCCCCAGTTCGGGTGGGAGAACTGCAGGGCCCCTACCTGGGGGTCGATGTGCAGGCCTGGACCGAGGCCGGTGCGGCGGTCGTCGGGGAGGTCGGGGAAATGGTGATCACCGCACCGATGCCGTCGATGCCGATCTACTTCTGGAACGACCCGGACGGAAACCGGTACCGGGACGCCTATTTCGAGGTCTACCCCGGGGTGTGGCGGCACGGTGACTGGATCACCATGGAAGCAGACGGTGGTTGCGTGGTCCACGGGCGGTCGGACTCGACGATCAACCGTGGCGGGGTCCGGATGGGGTCGGCGGATATCTATCAGGCCGTCGAAGCGCTGCCGGAGATCGCCGAGGCCCTGGTGATCGGTGCCGAACTACCCCACGGCGGCTACCACATGCCGCTGTTCGTGGTCCTGCGCGACGGATACGACCTCGACGAGGCACTTGTGGAGAAGATTCGCACCACTATCCGTAGGGAGGCCTCGCCCCGGCACGTGCCGGACGAAATCATCGACGTCCCGGCTATACCCATCACCCGTACCGGCAAGCGGCTCGAGATTCCGGTCAAGAAACTGATCCAGGGAGTCTCTCCGGAGACCGCGATCAACCGCGCCACCGTCGCCGACACCGCCGCCCTCGACTGGTACATCGACTACGCAAAGCGGTTCCAGCACCACCGCGCCGACACCTCCACACTCACCTGAGGGAAGGCCGCCGGGGCCGGTACCTCGGCGGCCACAGAGCCGACGTGAACAGGCGCCGAGGCGGCAGCGTTCAGGGCGCGATCGGATCGAGCGCCCGAAGCGCGATCCGTTCGTTGTCGTCGAGGTGCTGCCGTGTCGCCGCGGCGACCTTCCTCATATTGCGGGTGCGCACGACGGTCAGGATGTCCGCGTGCACGTGTCCCCGCCGCTCGTGCTCGTCCGACTCCGCCTCACGGCCCGAGAACGCCAGCCGGACATACCGTTCCGCGGCGTGCCACAAGCCGTCGAGCACGCGCAGGTCCCACGCGGTGGCGGCGGGCCGGAGCAGCTCGTAGTGGAAGGCGTGGTGCGCCTGGTAGATGTCGTCGATGTCGAGGCTCTCGTCGCCGAACATGGCCACATAGGCGTCGAGGCGACGCAGGTCGGCGTCGTCGAGCAGTTTGCAGGCGCGGCCGGCGATTTCCGGTTCCAGTTGCCGGCGCAGCCGATAGATACCGTGCAGGTCGTCGTGCGAAAGCGGCGCGACCATCGCGCTTTTCCCGGGGCGGGTCACCACCAGACCCTGTGCTTCGAGCTCTTTGAGTGCTTCCCGGACCGGAATGAAACTCACCCCGAGCTGCCCGGAGATCTCCCGCAGCGAGAAGGTTTGTCCCGGACGGAGTTCGCCGGAGAGAATCGAACGCCGAATTTCCTTGGCGCCCTGCTCGGGAACGGAGGTCGGAGTCAGCGACCGCACCAGCGGTTGCGGGTTTCTCGTGCTCGTTGTCACGACCATCTCCGTCTCGTTCGAATCGCTGTCACCACCAGGAAGCATGTTATAACACCCCGGGTGGGTGCAGGTCTGGGCGCGGATCGACCGGTGTCAGTCGGTGAGCTTCTCGACCAGCGGCGTGATCCGATAGTCGACCATCTCGCGCATGACCAGGGCGGTGGTGGTGCGTCTGACCCCCTTGATCCCGAGGATGTCCCCCGCCACCCGATACAGGTCGTCGGCGTCCCGGACGGCGACGTGGATGAGTAGATCCGCGACACCGCTGAGGCCGAGGACCTCGAGCACCTGGGGAATGCCGTCGAGCGCCGCCCCGACACGGGCCAGTTTGCGTTGGGTGACGTTGGTCAGGATGGCGGATCGCCGGGTCGACGCGGCGCTCGAAAGTGCGCAGCGCGTGCGAGTCGCGGAGCTTGCCCATCCGGGCCTGAACGGTGTTGCGTGAGAGTCCTATCCGGTCCGCCAGGGCGACGGTCGTGGCCCGCGGCGACTCGGAGAGCGCGAGCAGTAACCGGGCGTCGATCTGGTCCGCTGTGTGCGTGCTTGGCATTGTGCCACTCCCACCTTCCCTCGAGTGGCCTGTCGGTGTGCATTCTGCTCAATCTCGACACCGACTATTGCGCAGGCGGTGAATTCTTGATCCACTGTTATAACAGGTGGGCGGCGGTCAGACCAGATCCGGGCACCGCCGCATTCCGATACCGCATCCGACCGGACGCACCCGTCACCGGTCGAGCGGATTGCTCCCTGGTTACCCCGTCGGAGCTGTTCTTGTAGTTGCGCGCGCCGCAGCGATTCGCACATGTGAGGAAAGAAAATCCGATGCACAACACCCTGCCCGTCGCCCCCGGGACAGCGACTCCCGTCGCAGAAGCCGGGCGTTCGGTGGATCTGGAGACACTCGACGCGATCCGGCAGCGAGTGTTGTGGCTTTCCACCTCGATGATCCATCACGCCAACCGCATCCGCCCCAACCCCACCGGCCTCAAGGTCGGTGGTCACCAGGCGTCCTGTGCGTCGATGGTCTCGATCATGACCTCACTCTGGTTCGAACAGCTCCAACCGGGCGACCGGGTGTCGGTCAAGCCGCACGCCTCCCCGGTGCTGCATGGCATCAATTATCTGCTCGGTGAACTCGACGAGAAGTACCTGACCACACTGCGCGAGTTCGGCGGCCTGCAGTCCTACCCCAGCCGTTCCAAGGACCCCGACACCGTCGACTACTCCACCGGCTCGGTGGGCATCGGCGCCACCGCCCCGATCTGGGGGGCCATGGCCCGCCGCTACGTGCAAACCACCACCGGCGGCACGGGCACCGGCCGGCAGTACTCGCTGGTCGGTGACGCCGAACTCGATGAGGGCGCGGTGTGGGAGGCGATCCTCGATCCCGGTATCGCCGACCTCGGTGAGGTCGTGTGGATCGTCGACCTCAACCGGCAGTCCCTGGACCGGGTCATCCCGAACATCGCCGCGAACCGGCTGGAAAAGATGTTCGACGCCGCCGGGTGGCAGGTGATCACCGTCAAATTCGGCAAACTCCTCGAAGAACTGTTCACCCGCCCCGGCGGACAGGCGCTGCGCACCCGCATCCTCGACATGCCCAACCCCGAATACCAGCGGCTGCTGCGCTGCAGCGCCGACGAGGTCCGCACCCGCCTGCCCGGGAACGGCCCCGGCAGCACCGACATCAGCGGCCTGATCGCCGACCTCGACGACGCCACCCTGACCGCCGCCATCCGCAACCTCGGCGGCCACGACCTGACCGCACTGACCGCCGCCTATCGGCAGATCGACGACACCCGGCCCACCGTGATCATCGCCTACACCATCAAGGGCTACGGGCTGCCCACCCAGGGACACCCGCAGAACCACTCCTCGCTGCTGTCGGTCGAGGAATACGCCTCGCTCGCCGCCGATCTGGGCATGGACCCGGCGAATCCGTGGGGCCGGTTCGCCGCCGACTCCGCGGCCGGGCGGCGGTGCGCCAGCAACGCGGAGCGGCTGCGCCGTGACCCCATCCCGGCGCTGCCCGCGCTGACGATTCCCGCCGACATCGGCCGCACTCCCAAGGGCACCGCCACCACCCAGGCCGCCCTCGGGCGGGTGCTGCTGGACCTGACCCGCGAAGCCCCCGAGGCGGCCAAGCGGGTGGTCACCGTCAGCCCCGATGTGAGTTCGACGACCAACCTCGGCGGGTGGGTCAACAAGGTCGGCGTGTGGTCCGCGGCCGAGCGCCGCAACTGGTTCGACGACGACCGCGAGACGATCATGCACTGGAATGAGCGGCCCACCGGGCAGCACATGGAACTGGGCATCGCCGAAACCAACCTGGTCGGACTGATGGGTGAGCTCGGTGCCACCTGGAGCCGGTGGGGGCAGCCGCTGTTCCCGATCGGGGTGATGTACGACCCGTTCGTCGAACGCGCTCTCGAACCCTGGTCCTACGGCATCTACGCCGGCGGCCAGTCGATCCTGGTCGGCACCCCCTCCGGTGTCACCCTCGCCGCCGAAGGCGGTGCGCACCAGTCGATCAAAACCCCGTCCATCGGGCTGGAACAGCCCGGGTGCATCAGCTACGAACCGGCCTTCGCGATCGACACCGAGTGGACCCTGCTGGCCAGCATCGGCCGGCTCGGTCGCCCGGACGGCACCTCCGCCTACCTGCGGCTGTCCACCCGCCCCGTCGATCAGACATTGGCCGCGGTGCCCACCGATCCGGCGGCCCGCGAGCGGCGCCGCCGGCAGGTGGTGGCGGGCGGGTATCCGCTGGTGCGCCGGGACGATGCGCAGGTGACCCTCGTGGCGATGGGGGCGATGATCACCGAGGCATTGGCGGCCGCCGATCGTCTCGCGGAGCAGGGAATCCCCGCCGATGTGGTCTGCGTGACCAGTCCCGGGTTGCTGTTCGAGGCCGTGCAGGCGCGGCAGGGTCGCGGGTCCGGTGAGAGCTGGATTCTCGATCAGCTGTTCCCGGCCGACCGCGCCACCCCGATCGTCACCGTCCTCGACGGGCACCCGCACACGCTGGCGTTCCTCGCCGGGATCAACCAGGTGCGCAGCACCTGCCTCGGGGTCAGCAAGTTCGGGCAGGTCGGCTCCCTCGACGAGGTGTACCGCTACCACGGCATCGACACCGACAGCATCGTGCGGGCGGCGCTCGACATTCTCCCCTGATTACCGAGACCCGTACGCACACAGGCCAGGAGCAGACACCCCCATGACAACCGAACAACTCGCAGGCACCACGGTGCGGATGCCGGCGCTCGGGGAGAGCGTCGACGAGGGCACCATCACCCGGTGGCTCAAACAACCCGGTGACCATGTCACCGCGGAGGAACCGCTCCTCGAGGTCGCCACCGACAAGGTCGACACCGAGATCCCGTCACCGGTCACCGGGATTCTCCACCGCCTCCTCGCCGAGGAGAACGACGTCGTCGCCATCGACGCCGAGCTGGCCATCATCACCGAATCCGGCGGCACGGCTGCGGCTCCCGCGGCCCCGCCCATACCGGCACCGGCGGCGGATCCGGCACAGACCGCTCCGTCGGTGCCCCCGGCTCCGGCGGTGGTTCCCTCGCCGCCGCCGGAGCCGGACACGGCAGGCACCGTTGCGTCGCAGCCTGTGGCCGGCTCGACCACCGAAAAGCTGCCGCGCATCCGCCGCACGATTGCCCAGCGGATGGTCGAGTCGTTGCAGACCGCCGCCCAGCTGACCACGGTGCTCGAGGTCGACGTCACCGCGATCGCCCGGTTGCGGGCCACTCACAAGGGCGACTTCCTGCAGCGGACGGGACTCAAGCTCTCGTTCCTGCCGTTCTTCGCCAAAGCGGCCGTCGACGCACTCGCTGAGCACCGGGTCCTCAATGCCTCGCTGAACACCGAGGTCACCGAGGTGACCTACTACGACCACTGCCACCTGGGTATGGCCGTCGACAGCGAGAAGGGGTTGATGGTTCCGGTCATTCGCGATGCCCAGACCCTCGGGATCGAAGACCTGGCCCGGGCGATCGCGGACAAGGCCGACAAGGTACGCACCGGCACGATCAGCGCGGACGAATTGTCCGGCGGCACCTTCACCCTCACCAACACCGGCAGCCGCGGCGCTCTGTTCGACACCCCGATCATCAACCAACCCCAGACCGGAATCCTCGGTGTCGGTGCCGTGGTTGAGCGACTCGTTCCATCGCGGCAGGACGGTGAGCTCCGCATCGACGTGCGGTCGATGGCCTACCTGTCCCTCTCCTACGATCACCGCATCGTCGACGGCGCCGACGCCGCTCGGTTCCTCACCGCCATCAAAGCGCGACTCGAAAACGGCTTCACCGCAGACGATCTCTGACAGATATCAGCATCACCCAGCCGGGGGACGAGGAGGAAGAATGACCCGAGACGATCAGGCCATGCTGGCGTTCGCCACCCAATGGTCCCGATTCGGCGGAGGAGACGAATACATCCTGCCCGAGTTCGGAATCACCCCAAGCGTGTTCTACCAACGCCTTCTGGCGATGGTGACGTCCACACTGATCAACGACGTCGACTACTCGACCCGGACATACTTGAGGGACTTCTGCTCCAGCAAGCTCGCCCGACCGGCCTCGAGAAGTGTCGCGGCCGCACAAGCTGTCGTGTGATCGATCCGCACCGGTGGCCGCCCCGCCTACAGCTCCCAGGGGCGGCCACCGGTACGGGTGCACCGAAACCGGTTGCGAGAGATTTGTAGAACCAACGGATTCGGGGTGCTACCCGTTCCCGGTCGGGCCGGCGACGAGCGTGATGACCAGATTCGCACGACGTGACACTCCGGCCCACGGGCCCAGCATCGGATAGACGGTGCGATCCACCGTCGTCTCGGCGGTGATGTCGAGTATGTCGGCCGCCTCGATCGATCGGAGCTGCAACTGGGTGGGAGCCGTGGTCCCCCGGACCGTCACCTCGCACGGAACGGACTGGCTCGACAGGTCGGCACCGTCGATCGCCACCCGAATCGTGGGGTGCTTGTCCGTGTGGAGGTAGTGCGCGGACCGCAGATGCCAGTCCCGGGGTCCCAGTGCGGTATCGATCCGGTCGGCAGCGAGCAGGCCGGTCCCGGAAATGCGGCCGTCGCTGATCGTGATCGAGCCCTCCCGCACCGGGATACGGCCTCGCACCCACATCAACCCGAACGCCTTGGCGCGGAACGTCACCGTCGATCGCTCGGTATCGATGGCATACGTACCAGCGGGAATGGATGCGGAGGCGGGGTCCGAGGACGCGGAGTGGATGTCGGGCATGGGTAACGCTCCTTGGGTCATGGGGCGTCGATCGCTCGTGTGCAATATTTGATAACAGTTAGTGCTGATGTGCAAGGTTCGACCCGAAGCTCCGCCTTGATGGTTCCGACGGCCGATCACGTTCGGTGCGCGGTGATTTCGTCCGACAGCGTCGACGGTGGGCAGGATGACCACCGGGATCGGGTCCAGCAACGGTGTCGGCGTGCAGATTGCTCACCCTCACGGGTGCTGGTTGCCGGATCTGCCGGTCGCTGCTTGACTGAGATCACGCCAGGCACGAGAACGCCACGCCGTTCCTCGATCGCCCGCCGGGAGAGCTCACGAGGCCGGAGACCCGGACAACGACACCGCCGCACGATTATCGACGCACCGTAAGACGGCGGGGTCTGACCCGTAACCGCAATACGTGCGCACCAGGTGCCGCACGGACCCGACTCGAGGACTTCTTGTGCGATCTTCTGTCTCCGCTCCGCAGCGACCCCTCCCCGCGATTCGCGACGCCGAGCCACCCAGCCGGACTTCCGCAGCAGCCGCAGCTCTCCCCGAACACCACCCGATGCGGATGACCGGCGCTCAAGCGGTGGTGCGCTCACTCGAAGCGCTCGCCGTCGAGGTGGTCTTCGGTATCCCGGGCGGGGCGATCCTGCCGGTGTACGACCCGCTGATCGACTCCCCGCGGCTGCGTCACGTCCTGGTGCGCCACGAGCAGGGCGCCGGACATGCCGCCACCGGGTACGCCCAAGCCACCGGCAAGGTCGGGGTGTGCATGGCCACGTCCGGACCGGGCGCGACGAACCTGGTCACCCCGCTCGCCGACGCGCAGATGGACTCTGTGCCGGTCGTGGCGATCACCGGGCAGGTCGGGCGCGGCCTGATCGGCACCGACGCCTTCCAGGAAGCCGACATCTGCGGTATCACCATGCCGATCACCAAGCACAACTTCCTGGTCACCGACCCCAAGGACATCCCCCGCACTCTCGCGGAAGCGTTCCACATCGCCGCCACCGGCCGCCCCGGGGCCGTGCTCGTCGACATCCCCAAGGATGTCCTGCAGGCCACCACCACCTTTGCCTGGCCACCGGCGACCAAGCTGCCCGGCTACCGGCCGGTGACTAACGCCGATTTTCACGAAGCGAATTGACCCCTCAGTCGCGAAAATTGGCGCTAAACCGCACGGCAAGCAGATCCGGGCGGCCGCCGACCTCATCGCCGCCGCGAAGGCGCCGGTCCTCTACGTCGGTGGGGGTGTGATCAAGGCCGACGCGTCGGCCGAACTGGCCGCACTGGCGGAGCTGACCGGGATTCCCGTCGTGACGACGCTGATGGCCCGCGGAGCGTTCCCCGACAGCCACCGCCTGCACTACGGGATGCCCGGCATGCACGGCACCGTCGCCGCCGTCGCGGCGCTGCAGAAGAGCGACCTGTTGATCGCACTCGGTGCCCGGTTCGACGACCGCGTCACCGGGGAAGCGGCCTCGTTCGCGCCCGGCGCCCAAGTCATTCACGCCGACATCGACCCGGCCGAGATCGGCAAGAACCGATTCGCCGACGTGCCGATCGTCGGCGACTGCAAGCAGACCATCACAGCACTGATCGACGCGATACGTTCCCGCCGAGACCAAGGCCAACCAATCGACCTGGCCGGCTGGCGCACCTACCTCGACCAGGTTCGCCGGGCCTACCCGGTCAGTTACGACCGCCCGCGTGACGGTGCCCTGTCACCGGAGTTCGTCATCGAAGCTCTCGGCAAGGCAGCCGGTCCCGATGCGATCTACTGCTCCGGCGTCGGCCAGCACCAGATGTGGGCCGCGCACTACATCAGCTACGAACAGCCTCGGACCTGGCTCAATTCGGGCGGGCTCGGCACGATGGGTTATGCGGTGCCCGCGGCGCTCGGTGCCAAGCTCGGGGCACCTGACCGTGAGGTGTGGGCGATCGACGGCGACGGCTGCTTTCAGATGACCAACCAGGAACTGGCCACCGCCGCGATCGAGGGTGTCCCGATCAAGGTCGCCCTGATCAACAACGGCAACCTCGGCATGGTCAAACAACTCCAGGCAATCCACTACGGCGGCCGGTACTCGAATGTCGACCTCGGTACGCATTCCCGCCGTATCCCCGACTTCGTGCAACTCTCCGAGGCGCTCGGGTGCATCGCCCTGCGCTGCGAACGCGAGGAGGACGTCGACGCGGTGATCGCCCAAGCCCGCGCGATCAACGACCGCCCCGTCGTCATCGACTTCATCGTCGGCGACGACGCCCTGGTCTGGCCGATGATCGCCGCCGGCGCCAGCAACGACCAGATCATGGCCGCTCGAGGAATTCGACCGCTGTTCGACGACCACGAAGACACCACCGAGACAGCCACCATCCACGAACTGTTGAAAGGGAACGACGACCATGAGAACGCCGGTCGGTGACGCGCCGTTCAGTGCCGAGAGCGGGACTGCTCGTCGGTCTGCATCGCCAGCACGACAGCGAACGCGGTGATCAGCAAACCCGGCAGAAGCAGCACATTCATCCTGTCCCCGTTAGTGTGTCAGCGCGGACCTGTCTGGCTGACCGGTCGTCGGTCGTCGGCGAACATGGCCTCAATCCTCGCTTTGATCTCCGCGGTGCTCATGCCGCCGCTGCGCCGCACCGGCGGCCGCGAGGTGATCGAAGACGCCGGAATCATCGAGGCTGTGGTCATGCGCGCCCTACCTTTTCGTCGCATCCGCGGTTTCGGCACATCCGGTTGGTGTGCACCCCCGTCACAGTGATGTGACCCGCTTCACATTTTCTATAGTCAATGTTGTACATCACTGACACCGTCGATGCCAACCCGCCCCTGGCGCAGCACAGTTGGCGTCTTCCACAACTTCTAGCCGCGCGGACGGTTGGGGGCGTTCGGCGCTCGGCGTCCGGCCGTGGCCGCGCGACCGCGGCGATGCGCTAGAAAATAGGGCGTGAGTGCAGAGCAGGTATTCGATCAGGATCCTCAGAGGGTCGGCAGCTTCCGCTTCTTCCTCGACGGAGAGCGATGGGAATGGTCCGATGCCGTCGCCCAAATGCACGGCTACCAGCCAGGCGAGATCGTCCCGACCACCGAACTGCTGCTCTCCCACAAACACCCCGAGGACCACCCCCACGTCGCGCGGGCCCTGGACCGGATGATCAGCGCCGCCGAACCGTTCAGCAGCACACACCGCATCCTCGACACCGCCGGCGAGATCCACCAGGTCGTCGTCGTCGGCGACCGCCTGTGCGATGACACCGGCACGGTGATCGGGACGACCGGGTTCTACATCGACCTCACCGACACCTACCGCGACGAAGTGAACGAGTCCGTCGACGAAGCGGTCGCCGAACTCCAGCAGTCGCGCGCGGTGATCGAGCAGGCCAAGGGTGCACTGATGCTGGTCTACGGCATCTCCGCCGACCGGGCGTTCGACGTCCTCATCTGGCGCTCCCAGCAGACCAACACCCGACTACGCATCCTCGCCGAACTGATCGTCGCCGGATTCGGCCAGTGCGAATCCGGCGCGAGCCTGCGCACCCAGTTCGATCACCTTCTGCTCACCGCCCACGAAGGAGCCCGGCGCCCGGTGTGAGTGACGGCCCCGGGGCGGGGTCGTCAACCACGGAACCTGGATCGGGGCGTCCGGATCGAGAATGCCGGGCATCAGGCACCGTGTCGTCCGTGTCGTATCAGCCGCCAGCCACGGTGGGCGGCTGCGTATCCGGCGGCCGCGCCGAGGCACGCACTGACAATCAGGCCGGCCACCAGGAACGGGACGGGGTCCACCGATTCCATCTGCCCGGAGGCGGATGGTTCACCGACATACCCCGTGGTGAACCGCACCGGGTACGACAACCACCCGGCGAACAGGCTGGTACACACCAGGCCCGCGCCGAGTCCGAGGGCCGTTCCGATCAGTATCAATGTCCGCACAAGATCAACTTCGCGATCACCAGCTGTGCTGTTACCGCGGCGCCGGCCCGAGTGCCGCGGTAACAGCCTCGGCACGGCATATTCCGTCCCACCTGTCCGGAATCGCCGGTCGAGGTGCTCCGAAAGCGATCTGCAGAGCAAAAAGCGTCCTCAGCCGGCGTTTTGCCGGAGACGCTGCGTAAATGTTTATTTACAGCAGTCACCCCACAGACCGGCAGCGACCTGCGGGCTCTTTGACGGCGGCGACGGGCGGATCCTCCGGTGCGGACACTGACGGCGAGGCTCTCACTCCACTCCCCCGCCGGCACTGCGTCCACCAGAACGATCTGCAGCGATCGCGACCGTTCGCCGGTAGTGCGCGAACGTGCCCGCAGCAAGCGGAATCAGGTGTGATTGGTAGCCCCTCTTACGCGTGGTTACCGGCCAGTCAGTTTGTGGAGTTACCCAGGGTCACATCATTGCTCGCCATAGGTGAACACCCCTCCATTTCCTCGCGTCCCTTCCATCCATTAGGCCCGCGGTCCGACTCGGGCGCTGCGTTCTCGAGTTGGACGCCGTGATTCCGCTTTCACACGGATTTTCCGCTCGTTGTGCGACGCCGTCAGCACGGTGTCAGCGATGTATCTGGTGGACCGGGCCGTGATAGTTGGTGAATTTCTGCGGATGGTCACGGTCGACCGCCGGGATCCGTAGATTCCGGCGCCGGGGCGGGTTGGTCATCTGCACGGTCCCGTGGCGGCCAAGGACACTGGAGTCTTGAGTCCGACACACGACGACGACGCGCACTCCAATCCACGGCCGGCCGAGCGGTGGAGCAACTGCCACTAGGCGGTCCGTCGGAAGCCGCCAGTGGGTCGGCGTTGCTCTATCGGGACAGCCATCCACCGTCGACGGACAGGGCGGTGCCGGTGACGTAGGCGGACGCGGCCGAGGCGAGGAAGACGGCCGCGCCTGCAAGATCTTCCGGTCGGCCCCAGGTGCCGGCGGGAATGCGGCGCAGCATGTTCTCGGCCCGCGCGGGGTCGTGCCGGTGTGCGGCGGTGAATTCGGTTTCCATGTAGCCCGGCGCGATCGCATTGACGCGGATGCGCTGGGCGGCCCATTCATTTGCCAGCGCCTTTGTCAGTCCGAGGATTCCGTGCTTGGAGGCGGCATAGGACGGAACCTCCATCCCGCCCTGGAAGGAGTTGATCGAGGCGATGTTGATGATGCTGGCGGCCTCGTCACCTGCGGCGAGGACCGAGTGTGCGAAGGCCTGGCTGAGCAGGAACGGGGTGGTGAGGTTGAGGTCGAGCACCGCCGACCAGTCCGCTGCCGGGGTTTCGGTCGCCGGGCCACGGCGGATGATGCCGGCGTTGTTGACCAAAATCGTCGAATGCGGGAACTCGGCGTTGGCCCAGGAGATCAGCTCGGCCGCGGTGTCGGGTGTCAGGTTGCTGAGGTCGGCGGTGCGGGTGGCGCACTGAACGCCCCGGGCGCGCACTTCCTTGGCGACCTGGTCGAGTTCGCCGATGTCGACGGCGAGGATGTCGGCTCCCGCCTCGGCGAGTGCGATGGCCAGTGCGCGGCCGAGGCCGCGGGAGGCACCGGTGACGAGGGCGGCGTTGCCGTCCAGCCGGAACAGGTCCATAACCGTGGTGTGGGCGGGTGTGTTCATGGGGGGGAGGCTCTTTCGAATGGTGGTGCCGGGCCGGTGTGCGGGGTGAGCACCGCACACCGGCCCGGCGGCTCATCAGTTGCGGGTGGCCTCGTCGAGGACCCGGTCGTGTTCGAGGGAGGTGCGGGCGGTTTCCTTGGCGGCGATCACGGCGATGATGGTGATCACGGCGAGGACGGCGAGGTAGATGCTGACGGCGATGGTGTTCTTTTCCTCGACGGTGCCCAGCAGTGCGACCGCGATGACCGGCGCCAGACCGCCGGCGAACACGGAGGCGAGCTGGTAGCCGAGGGAGGCGCCGCTGTAGCGGACGCTGGTGCCGAACAGTTCGGAGAACATCGCCGCCTGCGGCGCGTACATCAGGGTGGTGAAGATCAGCCCGATGAAGATGGCCGCCGCGATGACGGTTTGGTTGCCGGTGTCGATGAGGGGGAAGAACACGAAGCCCCAGATGCCGGCACCGAGTGCGCCGGTGAAGTACAGCGGTCGCCGCCCGACCCGGTCGGACAGGGCGCCGATGATCGGGGTGAGAAAGAACTGCGCGACGGAGGCGATCAGCACACCCGCGATGGCGGCGCTCTTGGGCATATCCAGGTAGGTGACCATGTAGGTCATCACCACGACCGTGAAGATGTAGTACGAGGTGTTCTCCACCAACCGCAGGCCCATCGCGATGAGGACCTCGCGGGGGTATTTGCGCAGGACCTCGATGATCGGTGCGTGCTCGGCCTTGTGATTCTCGAGGGCTTTCTTGTTGGCGGCGAAGACCGGGGATTCTTCGATGCTCAGCCGGATCCACAACCCGATGAGGACGAGAACGGCGCTGAGCAGGAAGGGAATTCGCCAGCCCCAGGAATCGAAGGCTTCGTCGCTCTGGAACAGAGCCAGCACCCAGAGCACCACCGCGGAGAGCAGGTTCCCGAGGGGCACCCCGGCCTGGGTCCACGACGTCCAGAATCCGCGGCGGTCGTTGTCACCGTGTTCGGCGGCCATCAGGACCGCTCCGCCCCATTCGCCGCCGACGGCGAAGCCCTGCAGCAGTCGGCAGCCGATCAACAGCAGGGGTGCGGCCATACCGATGCTCGCGAAGGTCGGCAGCAGGCCGATGGCGAAGGTCGCGGCGCCCATCATGAGCAGGCTGACGACCAGCATCTTCTTGCGACCGAGTTTGTCGCCGTAGTGGCCGAAGACGATGCCGCCGAGCGGGCGGGCGAAGAATCCGACCGCGAAGGTGGCGAAGGCGAGCAGGGTGGCGGTGGAAGGCTCGCTGTCGGGGAAGAACAGCGGCCCGAAGACGAGCGCGGCGGCCGAGCCGTAGAGGAAGAAGTCATACCATTCGACGGCCGTGCCGATCATGCTGGCGAAGGCGACCTTGACGATCGAGGTGCGCCCGGCCGCGTGGGTAGCGGGTTCGGCCGCGATGTCGGGTGTGGACATGGCGTGTCCTTTCGGGACAGGGGTGGGGTCCGGTGTGGTCATGGGACGAGCACGACCTTCATGTCGTGACCGGCCGCGGCGCGTTCGAGCGCCGAAGCCGCTTCAGTGAGGGAAATTTCGGTCACCAGCTGCGGCCACGGTGTCGGGTGGGCGGCCATCGCGTGGGCAGCGGCCCGGTAGTCGACCTTCGTTGATCCGTAACTGCCCTGCAGACGAATCTCCTTGCGGGTGACGGCGTTGAAGTCGACCGGTCCGGTGCGGGCGAACAGACCGACGACGGAGATGGGGCTGCCGGGCAGGACCGCGGCGATGGCGGCATCGAGCGCGGCGGTCGAACCGGAGGCGTCGACCCAGGCGGTGGGAATGAAAGGCAGCTCGTCCCGGCCGGCGATCACGGTGCGCAGACCGAGCGCGCGGGCCAGCGGCAATCGCACGTTCTCATCGTTGCCGACCCCGGAGAGCACGACGTCGTGGCCGCGCTGGGCCAGGACGAGGGCGGCCATCGTGCCGATCGGTCCGGGACCGGACACCACCACCTGGGTGGGGCCGACGGCGGCGTTCTCGATGTGCGCGACCGCGCGGCAAGCGACCGACAGCGGTTCGGTCAGCGCCAGCGTCGACGCCGGCAGATGCCGGTCGACCTCGACCAGGCGGACCTCGGGGACGACGAACGATTCGGCGGCCGCGCCGTCGAAGGACAATCCGAGGACGGTGCGCCGGGGACAGATCTGCCGGAAACCGCGCTCGCACAGATCGCACACGCCGCAGCCGTCGATCGCGACGGGGACGACGCGTTTGCCGAGCCAGGTCGGGTCGACGCCCTCGCCGAGGGCTTCGACGTATCCGACTGCCTCGTGTCCGAGAACGACTGGGGGGTTGATCCATTCGTAGCCGGAGTCGTGGCGCCAGGCGTGCACGTCGCTGCCGCACAACCCGCAGGCCTCGGTGCGTACCCGAACCTGCCCCGGGCCCGGTTCGGGCTTGGGCAGATCCTGCACCAGGACGTCGTGTGGAGTGGCACTTCTCTTGGTGAGAGCTCGCATGTGGGGAACCTGCTACTTTCGCCCGCGATCGGGCTCGTGGAAACAGAGAGTGAGATGCCGGCGGACACCGCCCCCGAGTGCCGAGGGCACTCGGTGTGGTTGCGCCATGTCAGGCGGTGTCCGCCGCAGTGTCAGCGGATGAAGCGGTCGACGTAGTCGGCGCCGAGACCGATCTTTTCGTAGTGCGCGCGGGCCTTGTCGATCTTGCTGAAGACGTCTTCGATGCCGACGGTGTTGCCGTCGACGTCGACGTAGATGTATGCGCCGCTCACGTGGAACAGGGTGGCCATCTCGGTCACGTCTTCGGGCACCTCGAGGGTGTGGATGTCGCCGGGCGGCTCGAAGGCGTAGGTGCCCTCTTCGGCCCACCAGTCGTATTCGAGGTAGTGCCAGCGGCCCCGGAGGGTGAACGCGTGCACCGCCCCGGCGTGCCGGTGTCGGGACAGGATCCCCGAACGGCGCACCCGCAGGATGTTCACGAAGTAGCCCTGGCTCGCCGACAACACCAGCGGGCGGAACTCGACATCCTGCGACTGCGGAACCCACAGCCGCTCGTCGCACTCCAGATCCAGCGCACCCGGAACGATCAGATCGTCACTCATGCCGTACGGCTTCGGCCCCGTGTAGGGCACAGCCTCTTCGTTCTTCATGTCAACGGTGGAACTCACGATGTTCTCCTTTCGCTTAATCGCATAAGTTACGGTACATCGTTGTGTTCCAGCGCACAAGCGCGGGACATTGCCGAGGTAAATCACGCCTTCAACTGGGCATATACGTGACTACTCAAGACGCTACCGGACGACGAGGTCCATAATTGCAGGAATCTATCCTGCTTAACCGAATCATCAGATCCTGCCGCCGATGCCACCTGGCGCCTCCCCGGCACTTAACCGACTAAGCTCTCGGGTATGACCGATACCACTCAGCCTCAGAGCGGGGACCGTCGTGTCGGTGGCCGTCCTCGCCGCGTGACGATGAGCGATGTCGCGCGTAAGGCGGGGGTGTCGTCGGCGGCGGTCTCGTACGCACTCAGTGGGGCTCCGGGGGTGAGCGAAGAGCGTCGCCAGCGAATCCTCGTCATCGCCGAAGAGATGGGATTTCGACCCAGTCGAATCGCCCGTGAGCTTCGCGCCGGCACGACGAAAGCGATCGGGCTTCTCCTCGCCGACATCGCGAACCCCTTCTACACCGAGGTCGCCGGGGGTGTGGTCGCTGCCGCCGCTGAAGAGGGCTACGAGGTGTTCGTCTCCCACGTCGGCGTGGATGGCTCGCGTCAGGCCGATGTCGCGCTGGCCCAGGTCGATCGGAACTGCAGCGGCCTGATCTTCACCTCGCTCGTCGCCGACGACAAGCCGCTGCTCGATAAGCTCCGTCACGAGAACATCCCGATTGTGCAGCTCTACCGCAAGATCGACGACGAGCCCTCCGACTGGGTCGGTATCGACGACTATTCCGCCTCGTTCGAGATGGCCTCGCATGTCGTCGCCACCGGCCGGCGCAACGTCGCCATCCTCGGCGGTCCCGGCACGTCCAGCGTGTCCGCCAACCGCATGAGCGGATACCGCGACGCCCTCGCCAAAGCGGGCGTGCAGGCGATCAACGAACCCGATCTGTGGGGCGAACTGACCCGCGCATCCGGAGCACAGCGTGCACGAGCACTATTCGCCGAACACCCCGAAACCGACGCGATCGTCTGCGGCAATGATCTGATCGCCCTCGGCGTTCTCGACGTCTGTCGAGAAATCGGCAAACGAGTGCCCGAAGATGTGGCGTTGACCGGATTCGACGACATGAGTTTCTCGAGCGCAGGCCCCTTGCAGTTGAGCACCGTGACCGTGCCACGAGACCTGATGGGCCAACGGGCCGCGCGCATGATCCTTCAACGGATCGCCGGCGACGAGAATCCCCCACGCAACGAACTACTGCCCTACGGCATCCAGGTACGGGACACGACCGCCCGACGCGAATAGCTTGCGGACCTGCGGTAGCCCCTCATCTAGAGCACCTCGGCTAGGCAGTCTGAGCCGGGCAACCCGAGCCGCCGGATAGGACTGCCTTCCATTTCTTCCCACGGCGTGGGTGCGTCGTCTCCGGTCCCCGGCTCGCTTCGTTCGAACTCGCACAGCGAACCCTAGGGCCAGCCTCTGCCGCATCGCGCACTCGACCTGGGAGACCGGACGAGCACATGGCGGCTGGCACTACATCTGACCGGTGCGCTTATCCGAGCGCGTGCCTCAGGGATGACAGCTTGCGCACTCTACCTGGGTCGATATGGCCAGAAACGTAAGCAGAACCAGCCCTCCATGACGCCGTGGCGAGCACATTCGACTCGCATCGAAAAACCCGCTCGAACTTAACGTTGCTTAATGTTTGCGGTTGCGACTGTAATGGACGTCACTTACGAAATAACTTAATCGTCCAATCACCCCGGCGGAGGGAGGCGCAGTGAACATCGAGACCGCCGATTCGGCAACGACCCCGCGGAAGGTCTCGGCGGCTGCCGTCGCGCGGGCCTGTGGTGTCTCGGCCGCCACTGTCAGCTACGTGATGAACGGGCGTGGCGGTGTTTCCGTCGAGACCCGCCGACGGATCATCAAGACGGCCGCCGAACTGGGATACCGTCCGGTCGGCGGGCCGCGCAGGGATCCGCTACTGACTCGCGTGGTGGGTTTGATTCTTCCCAACATCGTCAATCAGATGTACACGGGATGGGCTCAGCACATCATCTCCGCCACCCGGGAAGAGGGCATCGACGTCTTCGTCGCCACCACACAGGACGATCCCGACACCCTCGCTCAAGTGGCCGCCACTCTTGCTGCACGCAACGTCGACGGCGTCATCATCGCCGCCTCGCTCCGTGAGGACCTTCGCGCTCTGCGGGTGTTCCGCCAGAAGCGCATACCGTATGTCTGCCTGTCACGCAGATCCCATCATCATCAGAGCGATTTCGTGGGAATCAACTTCGACGCGTCGGCCAGCGATCTTATGAAACATGTTCTTGCACACGGATATACCGACATCGCGACCGTAATAGGACCCCGATTCTCGACCGCCTCTCTCGAACGGGAGGTAGCGTTCGTACGGACCGCCGCGGAAGCCGGAGTCGACGTTTCGGGAATGCGCAAGATCAGCACCCGACTCGACAACGATGGCGGACGGATCGCCGCGGCGTCGCTGCTCGGTTCGTCGAACCCACCACGCGCCGTCGTGTGCGGCTCCGACGAGATCGCAATCGGATTCATGGAGCATGCACTGTCGCTGGGCCTGCGGATACCCGAGGATGTCGCCGTAGTCGGCGGCGACGGACTTCCGCACAGCAGATCCGCGCTGATCTCCTTGACCACCGTCGTCCAGCCGATGAAAGAGATGGCCGAGCGGGCTTTCGAGCTTCTGCTCGATCAAATTACCCACCCTCGATCCACATACCGCGAAGTGATCTGCGAGCACCGCATGTATGTGGGCCGAACCTGTGGCTGCCAGCCGGCCAATCAGAGCATCACCGATGCGCACTAGAACGACAGGACTCATTCTCCCCCAGCGCCGACCTCACTCGCGCGCATTCACGCAAGCATCACACTGCAGAGGAAAACCTATGTCCGACATCCTGACGTCAATGACCAAGAGACCCCCCGAGGTCATCAGCAAGGTGATCTCCAGGCGACTGATGCCGTTGTTGATCGGCGCGTACGTTCTGGCGTTCATCGACCGATCCAATATCGGAATGGCCAAGGACCGAATGGAGATCGATCTCGGTATATCAGCCACCGCATACGGGATCGGTGCGGGACTCTTCTTTCTTACCTATGCATGTTCGGAGATACCGTCGAACCTGATCATGCACAAGGTCGGAGCCCGGTTCTGGATCACGCGCATCATGGTCACCTGGGGCCTGTTGTCCGCCTCCATGGCGCTCGTCCAAGGTGAATGGTCCTTCTACATCTTGCGTATGCTGCTCGGCATCGCCGAGGCCGGCCTCTTCCCCGGCGTCATGTACTTTCTGACGCAGTGGTTCGTGGTGAAGGATCGAGCCAAGGCCATCGGCGTCTTCCTGTTGGGATGCGTAATCGCCAATGTCATCGGTGCACCGCTCGGCGGATTGCTGTTGACGCTGGACGGCCTCGGCGGCCTGCACGGCTGGCAGTGGATGTTCATCCTCGAGGGTCTGCCCGCATGCCTGTTTGCCATTGCCGTCTGGAAGAAGCTGCCCAACAAGCCGACTCAGGCAACGTTTCTCACTCGCGAGGAGGCCGAAGATCTGGAGGCCCGTATCGCGGCCGAGGAGCAGGCGGGAGCTGAGGCGGCAGGTAACTCCCGGCTTCGCGACATCATCAAGGACCGCCAGATCCTCCTCGTGGTCGCGATCTACTTCACGCACCAGATCGCGGTGTACTCACTGAGCTTCTTCCTACCTTCCATCATCGGCACGTACGGAACTCTCACCAGCATTCAGATCGGGTTGCTGACCGCAGTTCCGTGGATCTTCTGCGGCATCGGCGCATTGACCGTGCCCAAACTGGCGACGACCGGCAGCCGGTCCCACAAGATCGCCACGTGCACCATGGTGGGAATCGCAGCAGGGTTCACACTCGGCGCGGTGGGAGGCCCGATACTCGGACTCATCGGATTCTGCCTCGCAGCTTTCAATTTCTTTGCACTGCAGCCTATTCTGTTCACATACCCTGCTACCCGACTCAGCGGGAAGGCACTGGCGGCCGGACTGGCATTCGTCAACACCATCGGCCTCACCGGAGGTTTCGTCGGTCCGTACGTCATGGGCTTCGTGGAAGAGGCGACCGGGAGCAAACTCAACGGACTGTGGTTCGTCGCCGGAATGTGCACCGTCGGAGCGTTGCTGACACTGGGCCTCAAGATGGGAACCCAGGATCCAGGCAAGGCCGCCGTCGCTGCGCACTGAAGGCGCAAATCCATTCTTCACCAACCCAATCCCTCCGTCCTGGCGGGCAATCACAAAGGAGCTTTACCCATGACTTCATCAGCCCTGGACTTCTCCGGTCGACGAGTACTCGTTACCGCCGGCGCGGCAGGCATCGGACTCGCCATTGCCACGAGCTTCAAGAGTCTGGGAGCAGACGTCTTCGTCACCGACATCGACCCGGTGGCGGTCGACAACGCCAAGGCTGCCGGGTTCATCGCTGCGGTCAGTAACGTGTCGGACGAGGACCAGGTCCGTACCCTGATGACGTCCGTGGTCGACAACTTCGGCGGTCTGGATGTGCTGGTGAACAACGCCGGTGTTGCGGGACCGACGGGTCCTGTCGACTCGCTCGACTCGGCTGCGTGGAAGGCCACGTTCGATGTCAACGTCCATGGTCAGTTCTTCTGCGTCAAGCATGCCCTCCCCCTCCTGCGGAAATCATCCGAGGCATCGATCATCAACATGTCCTCGGCCGCCGGCCGCCTCGGCATGGCCGGTCGCAGCCCGTATTCGGCATCGAAGTGGGCGGTCATCGGTTTCACCAAGTCTTTGGCGATCGAACTCGGCGCCGAGGGCTTGCGCGTCAATGCGATCTGCCCGGGCGCAGTCGACGGGCCCCGTATCGACGCGGTGATCGCGGCGAAAGCCGACATGGTCGGCCGGCCGGTGGATGAGGTGGCGGCCCTGTACCGCGGACAGTCCTCGCTCGGACGCCTGATTGACGCCACCGACATCGCGAACATGGCCGTCTTCCTGTCGAGCGGACTGGCCCGCAATGTCAACGGCCAGGCGATGGCTGTTGACGGAAACACCGACAAGCTCTTCTGACCACCTCAGACATCAGAGAAGGAAACACCATGTCCAGCAAACGCAAAGTGATCATCACCAGCGCTGTCACCGGCGCGATCCACACCCCCAGCATGTCCCCGCACCTTCCCGTCACGGCCAACGAAATTGCCGAGGCGGCAATCGGAGCAGCGGAGGCCGGCGCGGCCATCGTTCACATGCACGCCCGTGATCCCGAGGACGGCAGGCCCTCACAGGACCCGAAGCATTTCGAACCGATCCTGGCGAAGCTGAAGGCGAACACCGACGCGGTCATCAACATCACGACCGGCGGCTCGCCGCACATGAGCGTCGAGGAGCGCATGAAACCGGTGGCCACATTCTCGCCGGAGCTCGCCTCGTTGAACATGGGCTCGATGAACTTCGGTCTGTACCCCATGCTGGACCGGTTCTCGGACTTCAAGAACGATTGGGAACGCGACGCGCTGGAGAAGTCACGCGATCTCGTCTTCAAGAACACCTTCGCGGACATCGAGCGCATTCTCGAGATCGGTAACTCCAACGGCACTCGGTTCGAGTTCGAGTGCTACGACATCTCGCACCTCAACAACCTCGCCCACTTCCACGGCCGCGGCTTGGCGCGGGGACCGCTCTTCGTCCAGTCCGTGTTCGGGCTTCTCGGCGGAATCGGGGCACATCCCGAAGATCTCATGCACATGCGGCGAACCGCAGACCGGCTCCTCGGCGACAGCTACGAATGGTCGATCCTCGGTGCAGGTCGGAACCAGATGCCACTGGCGACCATCGGTGCCGCCGTCGGATCCCATGTGCGTGTGGGGTTGGAAGACTCACTGTGGATCGGACCCGGGCAGTTGGCCGCCTCCAACGCCGAGCAGGTCACCCGCATCCGAACGATTCTCGAGGCCCTGAACTTCGAGGTGGCAACACCGGACGAAGCCCGTGAAATGCTCGACCTCAAGGGCGCCGACAAAGTCGCCTTCTGATCAGACGATGACACCCAACCACTCGTTCACGACGAATTAATCACGGGCAGTGCCGCTCTCGTTTGGACTCTGAAGAATCCAAGTTATCGAATGACATGCCGTTGTGCATCTGATCGTGGATCGCAACAAAGGAGAAACTGTTGACTACGACCCAACCGGGTGCGGTTCTGCCGGTGACCCTCGCGTACGGTTCCACGGGACTGACGGTAGATTTTCCGTCCGACCGCACCACCGTCGTCGCTCCCAAATTCCTGGAGGCGGCTCCCGACCCCACCTCGACCCTGCGTGACGCGCTGGCAAAGCCGGTCTCCGGCCGACCGTTGCGGGACCTCGTCACACCCGGGCAGCGTATCGCGGTCTCGCTCTGCGACCTCACCAGACCGCAACCGCGCGAACTCATGGTGAGAGCACTCCTCGCCGAACTCGACGGCATTGCATCCCGTGATGACTTCACATTGCTGGTAGCAACGGGGACCCACCGCGGCAACACCGACAGCGAACTGCGGCAGATGTTGGGCGACGAACTCGTCGACACGATGCGCATCGTCAATCACGATGCACGCGACACCGAGTCACTGGCCTGGATGGGTACTCACGGCGACGGTGTTCCGGTGTGGCTCAACCGCCACTGGGTCGACGCAGACATCAAGATCACGACAGGTTTCGTCGAGCCTCACTTCTTCGCCGGGTTCAGCGGTGGTCCCAAGCTGGTCGCTCCGGGATTGGCCGGGCTCGAGACCGTACTGACACTGCACAACGCCGCGCGGATCGGCAGTGACCGTGCCACATGGGCGGTGTGCGAGGGCAACCCGGTACATGACGACATTCGCGCCAT
The DNA here is from genome assembly GCA_006543605.1 of Rhodococcus sp. WS4. Taxonomy (GTDB): domain Bacteria; phylum Actinomycetota; class Actinomycetes; order Mycobacteriales; family Mycobacteriaceae; genus Rhodococcus_F. The sequence goes on along the minus strand of RRBB01000034.1, from coordinate 16,617 downwards.
CGCCCACGGCACCGGCGTCGACTTCGCGTTCGATGTGGTACTCAACCGTGAGCAGAAGGTGATCGCCGCGTTCGGCGGCGAACTGCTCGCCATGCATGCCGCCGCACGCGAGGTGGTCCACGAACTGTCCATGTGTCCCGTCCCTCAGCTCTACGACGTCGTGGTGACGACGAACGCGGGCTTCCCCCTAGACCAGAGCGTCTACCAGGCGGTCAAGGGGATGACCGCCGCCGCTACGGTGGTCAAACCAGGCGGACTGATCATCTGCGCGGCCGAATGCAGTGACGGGTTTCCCGATCACGGTTCTTTCCGAGAGGTCCTCGCGTCCGAGCCGACCCCGGCCGAGCTCTTGGCTGCGATCTCCGCTCGCACCGAAACGGTCCCCGATCAGTGGCAAGTGCAAGTACTTGCGCGCCTGCTCGCCACCGCCCGCGTCGGCATGCACACCACACATCTGTCGGACGAGGAATTGCGTACCGCACACCTGTTCCTGGTCGAGGACATCGCCGCGGCGGTCGAAGCGGAACTCGCCGCCGTCGGGCCCGATGCCCGGGTCTGCGTTCTCCCCGAGGGCCCGCAGACGATCCCCTACCTGATCGAGGCACAAACTCATGAGTGAACTACTCGCCCGACTCATGGCTCGCCTGAGTCAAGAAGACAAGCTACTGATCGCCTTCTCCGGAGGCGCCGACTCCGCACTGCTTGCCTCTGCGGCCCATCGCGCGCTCGGTGATCGGGCAGTCGCCGTCACGGCCGTCTCTGCGAGTCTTCCGGCATCGGAGCGGGTAGCCGCGAGGACCTTCGCACGAGAGCAGAACATCCCACACATCGAGGTCTGCACCGACGAGCTGGACAACCCCGATTACGTTGCGAACACCGGCAACCGTTGCTTCCACTGCAAGACCGCCCTGTTCGACGCGTTGATTCCACTCGCCACGATGATGGGTGCACGGATGGCATTGGGAACCAACCTCGATGACCTCGGCGATCATCGACCAGGACAGTCCGCCGCGGTCGCACGGGGTGCGATCTTCCCGATGGTCGACGCGGAACTCACCAAATTCGATGTGCGCTCCATCAGCCGAGAACTTGGGTTGGCAACCGCAGACAAGCCCGCCGCAGCATGCCTTTCTTCGCGCATCGCTTACGGAGACAACGTCACGCCGAAACTTCTTGCGCGCATCGAACGGGCAGAAGAGTCGTTGCGCCAATTCGGCTTTCGCGAGTTCCGAGTGCGCGCACACGCGGACGGCACACTCGCCCGCGTCGAGATTGCGGACACCGAATTGACCAATGCATTCGAACGTCGCGGCGACATCCTGACGGCACTGCGCAGTGCCGGCTTCGTGTTCGGTTCCCTCGACCTCGGTGGTCTGCGCAGTGGCGGAATGAACGCAGTGCTGTCGTTGACGCCGGTGTCGCGATGAGTGTCCCGATGGCCGAGAACTTCACGGTCGACTTCGATCGCGAACGACGACAAGGCTTGCCCGAAGTAGTCTACGGGCCTGGCAAGACGGTCGCGGAAATCGCGAGAATCGTCCGGCTGCTGCTGGAGACCAATTCGGGTCCGGTACTGGTCACCCGGGTCTCGCCCGATGTCGCCGCCGAGGTGATGGCGGGTGTCGAGGACGGCGTCTACGACCACCTGGCACGGCTATTGGTGTGGCGCCCCGCCCGGCGCAAGAGCTTCACCCTCGGTGTCGTGACCGCCGGGACGGCCGATGGACCCGTCGCCGCGGAAGCGATCGCGGTCGCGACAGCGATCGGACTGGCGGTCACCGATGTGAGGGACGTCGGAGTCGCAGGACTGCACCGACTCACGGCACGCATCGACGAAATCCGGCGTTTCGACGCCGTGGTGGTCGTGGCCGGCATGGAAGGAGCCCTCGCGAGTGTCCTCGGTGGGCTCGTCGCGGCACCGGTGATCTGCGTCCCCACCTCGACCGGCTACGGCGCGGCGCTGGAGGGAATCACTGCGTTGATGGCGATGATGACCTCCTGCGCCGCCGGTATGACCGTGGTCAACATCGATTCCGGGTTCGGTGCCGCCATGGCGGCACACCGCCTGTCGATGCTGTGCTGCCAGCCCCGCACCCACGAACTCGAGCAACCATGATCCTGTGGCTCAACCCCATAGCCGGCATCTCCGGCGATATGTTGCTCGGCGCGCTACTCGATCTCGGCGCACCCATCGACCAGGTTCGTTCGGCGATCAACTCGACAGGAATCACCGGCTGGAATCTGACGACCGACTCCGTCGAGCGACAGGGCGTACGCGCCCTGCACGCCGTCGTCGACGTCGACGAGATCGTGACCGAACGACACGCTGTCGAGCTCCTGGACATGGCCCGCAGAGCACAACCCTCCGCGGCGGCGGACCTCGCTGTCACGGCAATTCACTCGGTGGCCCAGATCGAGTCGACGATCCATGGTGCACCCGTCGAATCCATCCACCTTCACGAACTCGGCGGTGTCGACACCATCGTCGATACGGTCGGCGTCGCGGCGGCCCTGCACGCGCTCGGCATCGACGAAGTGTGGTCCGGCGCCGTGGGGCTCGGCATCGGTCAAACCAGGGCTGCGCACGGAATACTTCCGGTGCCTGCACCGGCAACCCTCGGCCTGCTGCGGGGCGCCACCGTCATCGGCATCGACACACCCACCGAAACGGTGACACCCACCGGCGCCGCACTGCTCTCCGCAATGGGAGCACGCTACGGACCGGTTCCGGAACTGACCATCGATGCCGTCGGCTACGGCGCCGGTTCGCGCGATACCGCCGGTCGGCCGAATGTGCTCACCGCGGTGCTGGGTTCGAAGGTGGCACGCAATGCACCAGTCGATTCGATGGTGATGCTGGAGACCACCGTCGACGACGTCACCGGCGAGGTCCTCGGACAACTCGTCGGTGAACTACTCGACTCGGGTGCGGCCGATGCCTGGATCGCACCGGTGGTAGGGAAGAAGAATCGGCCGGCACACGTGATTTCGGCCCTGTGCCGCCCGCCCTCCGTCGCCTCCGTCGAGGAATGTCTGCTCAGCAGGACTGGAACGCTGGGCGTTCGGCGCACGACAATTGATCGCCGAACGCTGCCCCGCACGTGGATCCATGTCGACGTCGACGGGATTCCGGTACGGGTGAAAGTCGGCCCGCACCGGGCCAAGCCGGAGCACGACGACCTGCACAAGGTAGCCGCCGCGACCGGCGTTCCGGTCCGCGTCGCGGCCGACCGAGTGCAGGTGCTCGTCGCCGAGCACCTGCCTTCGCACGAACACCGGCTCGACGCCGACGCGGGGTCATCCGATCCCATGACGAACCAAATGGATGGTTCTTCCATCCGCACTCAGTGAGAGGTGACGGTCGATGACGACCACAGAATCAATTCGACACATTGCTGTCGTCGGAGCCGGGTACATGGGCGGCGGCATCGCCCAGATCTGCGCCGCCCACGGCTACCGCGTCAGCATCGCAGACGTCGATGCCGCCTCCGCTTCGGCGGCGCGGGACCGACTCCATGCCGAGGCGCTCGAATTCGAGTCCAAGGACCTGCTGCCGCAGGGTTCGGCGGCAGCAATCCAGGCCAACCTGGGCGCGGCCGAGTCCATGGAATCCGCAGTCTCGGAGGCCGACTTCGTCATCGAGGCGGTTCCCGAGATCCCGGTCGTCAAGCTCGATGTGCTGCGAAGGATCTCCGGCGCCAATGAGACCGCGGTGATCGGCACCAACACCTCCGCCATCTCGATCACGTCACTGGCAGAAGGAGTGACCAACCCCGAACGCTTCCTGGGAGTGCACTTCATGAACCCGGTGCCGTTCATCCCCTGCGTCGAGATCATTCCCCACGAGACGACGCGGCCCGAACTCGTCGCCCTGTCCTGCGACCTGATCCGAGCAGTGGGCAAGCACCCGTCCACCGTGTCCGACAGCCCCGGGTTCGTCGCCAACCGGCTTCAGTACGCCTTGTACAAGGAAGCGGCGAGGATGCTCGAGGAGAACGTGGCCACCGCGTCGGAGATCGATGCGATCGTGTCGAATTCGTTCGGCTTCAGGCTCTCGCTCTTCGGTCCATTCGCCATCGCAGACATGGCAGGCCTCGACGTCTACAAGGACACGTTCCGTACGCTCGAGAATGCCTACGGCGAGCGATTCGCCACACCGGAGGTGCTGACACAGTCCGTCGCCGAGGGCAACCTCGGCATCAAGTCCGGGCGTGGAATTCTCGACCTGGATTCCACGGCGCAGGAGGATCTGGTCGCCTACCGGAACACCGCGTATGTGCAGCAGGAACGAATGCGGGCCCGACTCGGGGAGTCACCCGCCCTTCGCCGGTCCGCAACCGCTGTCGGCGGCCGTTCGTAGAAGCGCGTGTGTGCGGCACCGTCGCGGATCTCGAGATCCGCGATGGTGCCCTCCGCTCGAGGACAGGACACCCCTCGTGGGGACTCGAACACCCGCGGATTGGGTGGTACGGGCTTCCCACCCTCGGCGGACGGCCATCGCGCGGCGGTGGCAGTGGGTACGAGAGGGCAACGACGCGCGGACGGGGCGGTGCCGGGTCGGCTTCGCCTCCCACGTAGCGCCGAGGGAAGGCTGCGATGCGCGTCGGCGGCGGAACTGCTCCGCGAACCTGATGCCATCACCGAGGTCGACGCCGCAACGATGGACAGCTCTCGACCCCACAGCCGCCCGCATTCCGAGCCCGAAGAAGCCCGCACCACCGAAACACCTGGGATGACCGTGATCACGACGCCGCATACCCGGGCCGCAATGCGCCATCCAGGTCCTGCTCGCCAGCACGCCCACCAGACTGAGTCCCATCAAGGAGTAAAGACCATGAACGACAAAGCCACCATCGCCGTGCGGTCAGTGACGTTCTGAGGCAACGATGACCCAGGCACAATCGAAGACCGAAGGTCAACTCGTGATTAGTCCGCCAGCCCACAACCGCACCGGCCACATGGTGATCGCCCCGGACAAATTCAAGGGGTCGGCATCTGCGTCGGACGCCGCGGCCGCCCTCGCACGCGGTGCGCGTTCCGCTGCACCGAATCTGAAGGTGATCGAGTTTCCGGTCGCCGACGGTGGGGAGGGCACGGTCGAGATGATGATCCGACAAGGCTACTCGCCGGTCACCTGCTCGGTCACCGGCCCACTACAGCAGATGGTGACGGCCACCTACGCGCTGCGTGGCAAGACCGCAGTCATCGAGATGGCTTCTGCCGCAGGGCTGGCCAACCTCGGCTCCGGCGGCCCGACGCGCACCACCGCGCGCACAGCATCCACCCGGGGGGTCGGGCAGTTGATGGTGGACGCCCTCGACCGCGGCGCACATCGGATTGTGCTCGGAGTCGGAGGCAGTGCAACCACCGATGGTGGTGCCGGTGCGTTGGTCGCGCTCGGGGCGCGCATCTTCAACGCCGACGGGGACCCCATCTACCCCTGCGCACAGGACCTGTCCGATGCGCACGTCCTGCGCGTCGACGCACTCGATCCTCGTCTACGCGATGTCGAGTTGATCGTTGCGTGTGATGTCGACAATCCGCTCACCGGGCGGCACGGCGCGGCGTTCGTGTATGCGCCGCAGAAGGGTGCCAGTCCCCACACGGTGGTCCACCTCGATCACGCCCTCAGTCGCTGGGCGGACGTGGTCGCTACGGCAGTCGGCCGGGACGTACGCGACTCACCCGGTGTCGGTGCGGCAGGCGGTTTGGCCTTCGGAATGGCCGCGGTACTCGGGGCGCGGCTGACCTCAGGCATCGAACTACTCCTCGAACTCACCTCCTTCTCTGACGTCGTGCGGGACGCGGCACTTGTCGTCGTCGGTGAGGGCTCCCTCGATGAGCAGAGTCTGCGCGGTAAGGGGCCAGTCGGCGTCGCTCGGGCCGCTCGGCAGCTCGGGGTACCCACCGTTGCCGTGGCAGGTCGCTCCCTCGTCACCGCCGACGACGCGCACGCGGTAGGCCTCGGCGCTGTCTACACCCTCACCGACCTCGAACCCGATGAACGCAACAGCATGGCCAACGCGGAAAGCCTCCTCGAACAGATCGGTTCAGGCATTGCCCGTGACTACCTCTCGGTCCACGCACACCGCTGACTCGACAACGTGGCTGGATGCGATGCCATTTCCAAGGAGACCAATGGATACCACCCTCGACCCGACCGTCGCGAAAGATAACTCCGCGACCGACCTCGATGCGCCGGCCTCGAGCGGGCTACGCCGCGCGAAGATTGTCTGCACACTCGGGCCCGCGACCGCTACCGATGACCGCATTCGCGAACTCGTCGACAGCGGGATGGATGTCGCCCGCCTCAATTTCAGTCACGGGGACCACTCCGATCACGAGGCGAACTACCGTCGAGTGCGGTCGGCATCCGGGGACTCCGGCAAGGCGATCGGCATTCTCGCGGACCTGCAGGGCCCGAAGATTCGGCTCGGCCGCTTCGCCGACAGTGCGACAATATGGGCGCCGGGCGAAGAGGTCCGTATCACCGTCGAAGAGTGCGTGGGCTCTCATGACCGGGTATCGACGACCTACACACAACTCGCCCAAGACGCACGCCCCGGAGATCGGCTCCTCGTCGATGACGGCAAAGTGTCGCTGACCGTCACCGCCGTCGACCGCAATGACGTGGTGTGCCGAGTCGTCGAGGGCGGCCCGGTCTCGAACAACAAGGGCGTGTCCTTGCCCGGGATGAACGTGTCAGTACCCGCCCTGTCGGACAAGGACATCGACGACCTCGAGTTCGCACTTCGATTGGGAGTGGACATGATCGCACTCTCGTTCGTGCGATCGCCCGCCGACATCGACCGGGTCCACGAGGTGATGGACCGCGTCGGACACCGGGTTCCGGTCATCGCGAAGATCGAAAAGCCGGAAGCCGTAGACGCTCTCGAAGAGATCGTGATCGCATTCGACGCGATCATGGTCGCCCGAGGAGATCTCGGGGTCGAACTTCCCCTCGAACAAGTACCGCTCGTGCAAAAGCGTGCCGTGCAGATCGCTCGGGAGAATGCCCGACCGGTCATCGTCGCCACGCAGATGCTCGAATCGATGATCGACAATGCCCGACCGACCCGAGCGGAAGCCTCGGATGTCGCGAACGCCGTGCTCGACGGTGCTGACGCGGTGATGCTCTCCGGAGAAACCTCCGTGGGCAGGCACGCGATCGAGACGGTCCGCACGATGGCCCGGATACTCGAGGCCGTCGAACGGCAGTCCACCCACGTCCCACCCCTGACCCACGTTCCCCGAACCCACGGCGGAGTGATCTCTTTCGCCGCCCGAGACATCGGCGAACGACTGCACGCGAAAGCGCTCGTCGCGTTCACACAGTCCGGCGACACCGTTCGGCGGCTGGCCCGCCTCCACACTCCCCTACCGTTGCTGGCGTTCACTCCCGCACACCAGGTACGTAACCAGTTGGCGCTGACATGGGGCACCGAGACCTTCGTCGTCGACCCAGTCGACTCCACCGACGAAATGGTCCGCCAAGTCGACCGCGCACTGCTCGCCCTGGACCGATACCAACCAGGCGATCTCGTCGTCATCGTCGCCGGATCACCGCCGCATACCGTCGGTTCCACCAATCTCGTCCACGTTCACCGGATCGGTGAGGACGACTTCACCACAGCCCGACGGTCCACCGACAGACACCGTCGGCTCGAGGCAGTAAGGACAACGCCGTGAGAATTTCTCTGACCGCGGGCGATCAAGACATCGCGAAAGATGTGTGGATCGCACCGAATGCCACCGTCGTCGGGACTGTGCGCATCAGATCACGAGTAAGCATCTGGTACGGCGCAGTGGTCCGCGGCGATGCGGAAAGCATCGAGATCGGGGAGCGGACAAACATCCAAGACGGATGCGTACTTCATGCCGATCCTGGATTTCCGCTCGTCATCGGTACCGGGGTATCCGTGGGCCACAACGCGATCCTGCACGGCTGCACAATCGCAAATGACGTTCTGGTCGGAATGGGTGCGACCGTCATGAACGGCGCACGCGTGGGGGCCGGAACCCTGATCGCAGCCAATGCCCTGATCCCCGAAGGGGCGGACATCCCACCCGGATCGCTTGTCGCCGGCATACCCGGAAAAGTTCGCCGCACTCTGACCGCCCACGAGAAGACCGCGATCCGCACGAATGCGGACATCTACGACCACGCTCGTGTACGGCACGCGGCAGCCACAGAAGTTGCAAACCTGGTTTGATCGGAAACCGCGCGAGACCATGGTCAGGCCGGTGCGAGGCAGTCACGTGAGCAGCGCGATCCGGTAGACGGCCGTCGTCGCCGAGTTCGCCAATCCGCGGAGGGCATCGGTGACCGGCGCCCGGTCCGCGTCGGTGGCCTGGTCCGGCGCCTTCGCCGGCTGCTGCCCGCTCGATGACGCGGCGGCATCCGGGGAGGAGGTGCCGGGGTCACCGTAACCGGTAGTGCGCGAACGTGCCCGCAGCGAGCGGAATCAGGTGTGATTCGAAGCCCCCTAACGCGTGATTACCGGACAGTCAGTTCGTAGAGCTACCAAGGCCCGCATCATCGCTCGCCATAGGTGAACACCCCTCCATTCCATCCATCCATCCATCCCACCCATCCATCCAGCGCACCGCCCTGCACCGGGCCCCGCGCCCGCTGCGACAGCACGCGATTCCTCGGCGCCAGCCGAGGCGGTGGTCGCAGCCGCAGTCGACGTCGTTGACCTCGACGATTCGTCTTGGGAATAGCCTGCACTCATGGCTGCACGGAAGACCACCCAGCGACGCTCCAGTCCCAGACGACCCAGCGCCACGCCCCTGATACCCGCCCCGGGGCACGGGGAGCAGATCTGGATCCTCGACGTCCCTTACCGGGCGTCCGCGCCCGGTGCCAAGTACTACAAGGCACTCAAAGCATATGCCTACATCGGCGCTCAATTGCCTGACGAACTCGCCGTCTACGCGTCGAAACCGTACTCGTACAGCCGCTGGGTGGAAGAGGACCTCAACGGCGTGCGGCAACCGGGCGCTTCTGGCTTCCACAAGACACCGCGGCCCGAACAGGTGGACGCCGCGAAGGCGATCGCGACGGCCTTTCACCACGGCAAGCGTGGATTCCTGTTGGCCGACGAGCCGGGTGTAGGCAAGACCGGCAGTGCGATCATCGGCACGAAGGCTGCGCTGAAATTGGGGGGCGGCGACACCGTACTCATCACCGTGGACCGGCCGGCCCAGATAACCATTGCCGCGTGGCGCGACGCCCTCGCTGCGTTCGGCGACGGTGGGTATCGGTGGCTGATCATCTCCCCGGACCAGCTGAAGAAGTTGCTCGGGCGCAACGGCCAACCGAAGTACTCGTTTTCCGTCATCATCAATGACGAGGCACAGCAATTCAGGCACCTCGCGGCCCAGCGCACCCAGTACCAACGGCGCGTCAACCGCCTCTCCGCGACGCCGGAGAAGGCGCCCTTTGTTATCACCGTGACGGCGACGCCGGGTCATCACCCGGGCGAATACACCTACTTGTCTGCGCTTTTCGCACAACTGCACGATGACCCGCCGGGTGAGTGGGCCGATCTCGGTAAGAAGCTGGTCGAGCATGGCCTTCCCCTGGCTCCCGGGTGGGACAAGGGCAAATGGGATTGGAACGACCAAGCAAAAGGTTCCCAGCGGCTGCAGAATCAGGCCGTCACCCACGTCCGGAAGTGGATGACCGACTGCGACCCACCCGTCATGGTGCATCGCGACGCGCCCTGGGGGCCGGCACCTATCGACGGCCTGCCGCTCGACTTCACTGCCACACAGTGGGCTGCGTACCACCAGGACTGGAGTGAGTTCCGGAGCGCAATGAAGATCGCCCGCCAGGGTAACGACACCGCCCGAGGCCGTGCCGCTCTGATGCGATTCCGGCAGAAGGCGGGCATGCTGAGAGCCCCGCAGACCGCCGAGTTGGTAGCCGCACACGTCGAACGCGGCTACCAGGTGCTCGTTGCCGTCGAATTGGTCACCACGGCCGCCGACCCGGTAGCGAGCCTCTTGGAGGAGCACGGCATTGGCGTCTCGCGCATCTTCGGCGGGGGCGATCTCGAGGCGGAGCGCATCAGATTTCAGCGCGGCCACAACCCGGTTGTGGTGTTCAACACCGCATCTGCGATCAATCTGCAGGCGTCCGAGTTGATGGTCGACGGCTCCCGCGCCTCATCGGCGCGTCGCATCGGGTTCTTCCACCAGCCTCGCTACTCCGGGATTGCGGCACGCCAAACGATGGGTCGTGCGCATCGCGACGGGCAGGTTTGCTCATGGTCGCTCCTGTTCGCCGCCGGAACGGTGGAAGAGCAGGCGGCTCGGATCATGATCAATCGGTTGATGGTGACCTCGGCCAGCGTCGATGGTGATCTCGCGGCGTTCGGGAAGCTCGCGCGGTTGTTCGACGCAGACTGGCTACCCGAAAGCATGTTCATGTAATTCCCACCGTCTGTTGTGAAAGGGCTGGTTGGCACGGTGCCGTGTCCCGTTTCGATCCCAGACTCTGACCAGATCGAATAGCTTGCGGATCAACGACAACACTCCGGGAACGAGACGGCCTGTCGCTTCTGCGCTCGATACGTAAGTGAGAGAGCGCGGGAATGCGAAAGGCTCCCCCGAACCAACGTGCGACTTGCAGCGTGCTTATTCGCCATCTGGGAGATCGACCGGGCCGGTACCCCGGCCCGGGATCGGCGGCCGGATGCGCGCCCCACCCCGTATCCTCCCTACCCCGGTAACCCGAATGGTTTTGTGGCACATCACCGACCCCCTTCTGTGACAGTCCCCCGAAGACGCAGCCCCCTGGGGTGTCACTTCTTGTCCTCGGCCTTGCCGACGCCTCCTTCGTGCGCGGGTCCCACGCCGGAGTCGCTGCCCTCGGTTTCGGCGGCACGTGCTGCGGGCGTCTCGTCCGCCGGCGACGCCACCGCGCCGCGTGGGGTCTCCTCGGGTTCCGGTGACTGCATTCCGCCGACGTCCACGTGGTCGTCGTGCTCCGGGCGCCCCTCCTTCGTGCTGGTCGTACGGCCGTCGTACGGCGGTATCGCCGGCTCCGCGTCGCCGGGAGGCAGCGAGCCGGCGGCGGGCGCGGTGTTCTTGCCGGGTTCCGCGGTGGAGGTGACCTCCTCCTGATCCAGAGACCCCGGCTGGCGGTCGGTCTGACCTGTTCCAGCCTGGTCCGGGCCCGCGTCTCGCGATCCCTTGGGGCCACGCTCGGACTGAGGCTCATCGTGCAACTGCTTACCCGGTTCGGTACCCATGATCACTCCTCACCGACGCACCAGAGCGCCGGAGTCTCTGCTTCGTTTGCGGTTGACATCTGCTGTAGCTATGCCCTGCGCAGCAGATGCGAAACCGCTCCTTCGATGGGGCGGGGTTTGCTACGCCCATCGTGGATCGCGACGCAAAGGTCACCGCGACGCATCTGTCCTACCCGCGGGGCGTGACAGCCTCGTGTCCCTAGTGATGAATTCACCCGCAGCATCCCCGCCCAGAACGTTTGAAGGAACTCCAGAACCATCCGATGAGAATATTTCGCCATACGCAACACCCCTTGATCAGTGGCGTTGCGATCACCGCACGAACCTGAGAATCCTTGGCTGGGACGTTCGCAGCCTGCTGACTCACGCCCTCACGGCATAGCGGAGGAAGAACACGCCGAGCACGGTTTACCTTCATCCCCCGTCGGGCACCCGAAACCGACATCGACCGGAGAGGTGTGGTTCCCAGTGCGAGCAGTCACGTGGCAAGGCAAACGAAAGGTCAGCGTCGACACCGTCGCCGATCCCAAGATCGAACAACCGACCGACGCGATCATCAAGGTCACGACGACGAATATCTGCGGTTCTGATCTGCACCTGTACGAGACCCTCGGTCCCTTCATGGGAGAAGGTGACATTCTCGGCCACGAGCCGATGGGGATAGTAGAAGAAGTCGGGCCGGAGGCCGGCAAACTGAAGGTCGGCGACCGCGTCGTGATCCCCTTCCAAATTTCGTGCGGCGACTGCTTCATGTGCAACATGCAGCTGTACACGCAGTGTGAGACAACGCAGGTTCGTGAGCAGGGCATGGGAGCGGCGTTGTTCGGTTTCTCCAAGCTCTACGGCCAAGTGCCGGGCGGACAAGCCGAATACCTACGCGTCCCCCAAGCCCAGTTCACTCACATGAAAGTTCCCGAGGGCCCACCGGATTCCAGATTCGTCTACCTGTCCGACGTGCTGCCGACGGCGTGGCAGTCCGTCGAGTACGCCGCTGTCCCCGAGGGCGGGTCGGTCACCGTACTCGGCCTGGGACCGATCGGGGACATGGCAGCACGCATCGCCCACCACAAGGGCGCACGGGTCATCGCAGTCGACAATGTCCCGGAACGCCTTGCCCGCGCTGAGGCCCGGGGCATCGAAACCATCGACCTCGACCAGCACGGCCGCGATCTCGCCGACGTGATCCGCGATGCGACCGACGGTCGAGGCACGGACTCGGTGATCGACGCGGTCGGCATGGAGGCGCACGGTTCACCGATCGGCGAGCTCGCCCAGCAGATCGTCGGGTATCTCCCCGATGCGGTTGCGGCGCCGCTCATGCAGAAGGCCGGAGTCGACCGACTCGGCGCGCTGTATTCGGCGATCGACATCGTCCGCCGCGGAGGCACCATCTCCATCATCGGCGTCTACGGCGGCATGGCCGACCCGATTCCCATGCTCACCTTGTTCGACAAGCAGATCCAGCTGCGCATGGGCCAAGCCAACATCAAGAAATGGGTGGACGACATCATGCCGCTCCTCGGCGACGACGACCCACTCGGCGTCGACACCTTCGCCACCCACGAACTCCCCCTCGAACAGGCGCCGCACGCCTACGAGATCTTCCAGAAGAAGCAGGACGGGGCGGTGAAGATCCAGCTCAAACCCTGAACAACGCACTCGCCCAGCCATATCGACGCAAGCAGCGCGCGAACTGACCCACGTCGTCGGCATCGGAACTCGGATCTCCGGAGAGCGATCGACGACCGGACACCGATCAGTCATCGAAGACCGTCACCATTGGAGTGCCGCTCCCTCTTCATTGCTGTTTGGGCTGTCGACCGTCGGATGTCGATTATCGTGGGCTGTGCTCCGCGGCGACTTCGCCGGCCACTGCTCGTAGAAGGTGGGTGAGATGGACAGCGTCATCATCTGGCGGGCGACGGCTGGAACTTCTGGTCACCATTTCCGCCCGCACTAACTTCTTGGCTGATCGATGTAATGGGCCAGCTTTCGCGGGCGGGAATCATCCCCGGCGGCAGCTGAGGATCGAGCGTGCTCGGCATACCGTGGCAATGACATCCGAGGCGAGGTTCGTCGCCGAGCGCAGAAGGCGGTGGGTGTAGCTGTGGACAGTGACGAACTTCGCGGCTCGAATGCACCTCCACAGGGCGGAAGTTTCCGGTTCTACCTCGCCGCCCAACGCTGGGAATAGTCCGATCCCGTCGCCCGGATGCACGGCTACCAACCAGGCGAGATCACCCCCACCACCGAACTTCTGCTCTCCCACAAGCACCCAGACGACCAACCGCAGGTCGCCGCCCTCTTCGACAAGATGATCCACGCCGGCGAGCCGTTCAGCAGCAAACACCGCATCATCGACACCGAACGCCGCATCCACCACGTCATCGTGGTCGGCGACCGGATGCTCGACGAGAACGACCAGGTCACCGGAACCTCCGGGTACTGCATCGACGTCACCGAAACATTGGAAACCGACCTCCACGAATTCAACGCGGCACTCACCGAGGCCGTCACCGAACTCGAACAATCACGGGCGGTGATCGAACAGGCCAAGGGCGCACTCATGCTCGTCTACGGCATCTCCTCCGAACGCGCCTTCGGCATCCTCACCTGGCGCTCACAGCAAACCAACACCAAACTCCGCACCCTCGCCGAACGCTTCGTCGACACCCTCACCGCCGAGGCGACCCTTGCCCGAGTCGTTCCGGGCCCGGTTCGACCACCTCCTCCTCACCGCACACGAGCACCCCGACACCCCGCCGGAAGCACAGGACTGACCGGCGAGCCCCGCCCGCTGGGAACCACATGGCGGAACCCGCACCGAGCATCCGCCGCCACCAAGCTCCACCCGCCCAAAACGCTTCCCCGACACGCTCCCTATGCGGTGATGACGTCGGGCGGGTCGGGAAGATCGACATCGAGAACGAAGTCGAGCCAGATGATCGCGTCGGCCAGGATTTCCGCCCGCAGGGTGAGGTCGAATAGTTCGGCGGCACCGAACAACCGCTCCCCCTCCGCGAGTTCCTCGGCAACGAACGCCGCTACCGTCCGCAGCACCCACCGCTCCGACGCACGCAAGGCGTCAACGTCGACGGTCGCGCCGTCCGTGAAGCGGAGATCGAGGATGAACTTCTCCCCCGGCGCCGCGGCACCCAGGCGGGCGGTGATGACGCCGACGATGGCATCGACAACCCAGGCGAGCACATCGCCATAGTCCGACTGACCGTCGGTGGCGTGCGGTTCGGTGCACACTCGGGAGATCTCGCGCGAGAACCGCGCGGCGTCACGGTCACCGACCAGCTGCATCAGCCGACCGCCCAGAGCTGCGGCCGATGGGGTGGGGCGGCCTGCATTCGATCCCATACCGCAGAGTGCCCGGTCTCGGGCATCACCACACGGCCCAGTCAACTCCCGGGCCGAGGCACCAGTCTCCTACCGCTCCTCCGTCAGCGGATCGTGTCAGCCGCCAGCCGCGGCGTGCAGAGATGAAACCCGAGACCGCTCCGAGGAGCGCGCTGATGATCAGATCAGGCATTGCCGCGAGAAACGGTATGGGGGCTCTCGCGGAGGTGCGGTTGTGCCGCACCCCCGCTAAGGCCAGCGACGGCAACGGTCCGGTCAGCTGAGGCCGGCAACCGTCTGAGCGATCGCGGCTACGCGAGTTTGCGCGGCCGAGACGACACCGTGGCGGTTCTTATGCGCTTCCTCATACGCGATGATGGCGCGCACATCCGCCGGCGCGGTCAACTCCTTGACTGCAGCCACCGCCTCCGAGACGTTGAGGTCGTCGTAGCCGTCGATGGGCAGCTCACCCGGTTCGAGGGCTCCCGCCGCGCTACGGGCAGAATGCAGCACTTCCGCTACCCCGTCGGCACCTTCGCGGCGGGTGACCTGCTCCGCGGTCTCGAGTGCGGCATCGCGGGACGCGGACAGGGTTTTGACGGCGACATCGCCGGCATGCGCGCCCCGGTTCAGCAACTCACTGAGCGCCGGTGGCGTGGCGCGCACGGTGTCGAAGGCCCGGTCCAGCCCGCGAGCCGACCAAGAGACCGGGACGTTGACCAGTCGCACCGCAGTCCCGGCCGCGGCCTGCAGCGGGGTGCGGCGCAGCGCCGCCGGCCCACCCCAGGCATCCTCGGCGAGGACGGTGGTCAGCCAGTCCACGGTCGCCGAGTGGGCGGCGATCAGCCGGAACGCCAGGTTCTCGACATCCTTCTTCTGAGCCGCGACGGCGAGTGCCTTGATGTATCGGGCACGGTCGAGGAGTTGATGTTCGAGCGCGAGATCACCGAGCAGGGCCTCGTCGAAAGGTTGGGCCTGCTCGACCATCGCCTTGACCGCGGCGGCCACCCGCCCGAGGAACGGCCCGATCAACTCCGGGACGCCTCCGAACTCGCGGATCGCAGCCTCGATGGCCTCGGCGCGAGCGCGGGCGTTGTCGGCGTTCTCGGACAACGCCCGGCGCACGGCCTCGGTCCGGGCCTGCACGATGCGGGTTTCGGCGACTTGAATTTCGGTGTGGGTCAGGTCGAGAACTGTGTGCAGTTGCGCCAGCAAGGTCGTCGTGTTCGATGTATTCGATGTGCTCATACGGAATTTCGCCCCTTCGGCATTTGACGGCATCGAGTCGGTGCAACGTGCACCGCTACCGCGACTACCCAGCCCTGCGTGGGGTAAGCCGCCCGGGCGGCGCGAACAACGGGAATTCGGCCACTGTTCACCTGGGACACACCCCCGAACTGCGATCCCCGCCGACCTCGCCACTACATGCGGCTTCAGACTGGAACACCCTCGGCGGGTGCTTCGTCAAGGGAGACAGGGCGTGCCTTCGCCCGTGATCGCGCTGCCGACACGCGGCGGTGTCTGGACGATCCCAAGCCAGCTGGGTGCAGCGGTACACGATTCCGGAAGCGGCCGTGACTGACCGCGCAGGCAATGCGACCGATGGCAACATGTGCGATCACTCCCGGGAATCGCGGGGTGCCGGGTGTTGAGCGTCTCTCGGTATGACGACCACCCAGCCGCCTACCGTCACCGCCGATGCCGACGGGCATCGGACCGACGGACGATCGTCTGCACCATCAACGTGCCGACCACCGCGATCCCCCGGGTCGGAGCTACCCGATTGGGCGATTCGGGATCGCGCACAGACGGCCGCGCCATCGTCGGCATCCGCAATGACGGCGAGACGCGAAACATGCTGGCTCCAACACGAACTGACCCCTCGTGCGATCCGGTGTGGTAGTCAAGACTGAACCAACCATGAGCGGAGCTATCGACTGTGATCGTCGTTCGCCGGCCCGAGGAGGCCGACACCTACCTCGACGCCGGCGCCATGCGGTGCCCGTCCTGC
>RRBB01000349.1:0-7738 GCA_006543605.1 Rhodococcus sp. WS4 | reverse complement strand
CGGGGGCGGCTGTGTGATGTTGGCCCTCGAAGGGGGCGACCAAACAGGGCCGTCACCCCGACTCCAACCTCCTCCCTACCACGGACCGCGTCTCGCCGTCCGTAACAAGAAGGGTGCACGAGTGACCGAGCACCTGCGGGCTCAGCTGGCGCAGAGCCCCGACCCGGCGTTGGAGGCGCTGCTCGCCGAGCTCGAGTCCTACCTTCCGCCGCTGTCCGAGGAGGCCGAGGTGCTCGGCTTCGCGGTGCCGTTGGAGCTGGGCTCGGCCGATGGCGACCTCCGGCTCATCACGACGCTCACGTCGTTCGCGACCGCCTCCGACGTGACGCTCGCCGAGCTGCACCTCGAGGCGTTTCTGCCCGCTGACCACGGCACCGCCGAGGTGCTGCGCCGCCGATGGGGGTGACGATCGACGATGCCCGGGCGATCGCCGCCACGTTGCCTCGTTCCTACGAGGCGCTCGTACGCGACGAGGTGAGGTTCCGGGTCGGACGCCTGGTCTACGCGGCGTTCTACCAGGACGACACGATCATGGGTTTCGGCTTCCCCAGGGAAGAGCGGGGGGCGCTGGTGGCCTCGGAGCCCGATAAGTTCCTCATGCCCCGCCCCTCCGACATGCGGTACCGGTGGGTCTGCGTACGGCTCGATGCCCTCGACGTCGAGGAGCTGCGCGAGCTGCTGGTCGACGCGTGGCGGATGTGCGTGCCGAAGAAGGGGGCTGCCGCCTACGAGGGTTGACTGATGCCCCTGCTCGGAATGACATGGCCGACGTCGGGTCGTCCCGAATGGGACGACCGCCGTTCCCCCATGTGCGCTCGCGAAGTTGTACCAGCTGAGCTGGGCGGGCCTCGTCAACGTAACTGCGCCGTGAGTCGGGGATGATCGTCGGATGAGTCGTGGGGACGAGGCGCGGGTGGATGCGACGCGGTCGCAGTACGAACGGCACCGCTATCCCGCGGAGATGATCGCGCACTCCGTATGGCTGTACTACCGGTTCGCCTCGAGCGTGCGCGACGTCGAGGAGTTGATGCTCGCCCGCGGCATCGTGCGTTTCGCACGAGACGATCCACAGGGTACGCCACGTTCGGGCCCGAATACGCGCATGGCCTGTGCCGACGCGCTCCCCGACCCGGCGACAATGGTATCTCGACGAGGTCTTCGTCAAGATTGGCGGAAGAACGGCACTACCTGTGGCGGGCGGTCGATCAGGACGGGAATGTCCTCGATATCCTTGTCCAGTCACGACATCCTTGTCCAGTCACGACGTAACGCGACGGCGGCGAAACGTTTCTTCGGCAAGCTGATGCGCAAACAGGCCGGGTGCCGAGGGTGCTGGTCGCCGACAAGACAGCCAGTTACGTTGTGACGCAACGGGAGTTGATTCCATAGGTCGAACCCATATACCCGCGAGGAGACCAACGGCCTCGGCATCACCACCGCACAGCAGCGGGTGCGACTGACCCTGTCCGCCCCGCGGATCGGGTTCGGCGGATGTTCGCCATGACAACGCCTTTCGACGATGGCTCGGCGGCGGAGATTGCTCAGGGTGCCGCGCTTGTCGACGCGTTCGGTGATTCCGGTGTTCCGCACGTGGTGTTTTCTTCGGTGGCGGACGCGGACAGAAGCACCGGGGTCCCACATTTCGACACGAAGGCTGCGACCGAGTCGTTGCTGCGAGAATCATCGGTCTCGTACACGATCGTCGGGCCGACCTACTTCTACGACAACCTGCTCGGTGGACTCGACGGCATCCGCGGGGGCCGGCTTGATCTGCCTCTGCCGGTCGATACCCCGCTGCAGCAGTTCTCGCGCCGGGACCTCGGTCGGTTCGTTGCTCTCGTGTTCGACGATCCGGACCGATTTGCCCGGACACGAATCGACCTGGCATCGGATGATCCGACACCACGGCGGATGGCCGAGGTTCTCACAAAGGTCCTGGGCACGCCGGTGCAGGCCCATGCGTCCGACGCGGGCGCCATCGCGTCGCCGGACATGCGGGCTATGTTCCGTTTCCTTACCGACACGGGGTACGACGCGAACATCGGTGAACTGGCCCGGCTCTACCCCGAGGAGGGGTGGCAGAGCTTCGCCGATTGGGCAGCCGAGTTGGCCTGAGGTCTGCGAGCGCCAGGTCGACGAGTTCGGTGTTCGAGGCGGAGGAGCCCGGGTGCAGGTTCCAGGTCCGGGACGGTGCGCCAACCGGCGGCGCGGCGAAGGCCGCGCCGATCGGCGAGCGTGGACTCCCCGAGGAATCGCGCCGGAGCAGCGGGAACGCGGTCGACTGACTGGCGGCGACCATGACGCTCTCGACGCCGCTTGGGCGCCGCGTCAAGGCTGTCGAGCACAGCCCGCTGCCGTGTCTGTCTGCCTGGACGGATTCCCGTGGGTGGCGCAACCGCCCCGAGGTGATGGACCTCTGAGGCGGGGGGGCCGTATGCCAAGCACTGCAGACGATTACGTGTTCGTGATGCTGGCCTCGCCGGAAATGAGCGGAGTAGGCGGGCGATCGCGGTGGCGACGATGGCCACCGCGGCGGCCGCCAGGGCGGCGATGGCGGCTGGCCGCGAGGTGGAACCGTCGCCGGTGGTCCGCGCGACGGTGATCCATGCGAGGCCCCAGACGATGGCTGCTGTGACGGTGAAGCGTCCGTGACCGGCGACGGCGAGGACGACGGCGACCAGGGCCACTGCAGTGAGGACGAGCACGGCCCAGGTATCAGCCCCGAGACCGAAGGGGTCGATCTCGGCGGCGGCCAGGGCGGCGGCGATGTTGGCGACCACCGCGACACACACCCAGCCGAGGTACACGAACGCGGTCGCGTCGACGACGATCGCCTCGACACGACTGGACGGCTTCGTGGTGGTCAGGATGTCGAACACGACGACGAGCACGGCGAGTAACGCGAGAATGGTCAGGACGCTGAGCCACAGTTGTTCGAACGGCACGCAGGCTGTCCATGCCGCGTTGAGGACCATCGCCGCGGCGAGCAACCACCCGGCGCGGCGTTGTCGAGGATCGGTGCGGTGCGGGGGCAGTGCCTGCCAGATCGCGAGCGCGAGGAACCCGAGGTAGATCAGGGTCCAGATGGAGAAGGCGGGCCCGCCGGGGGCCACTGCGGTGGCGTCGGCGGCGAGGGCGCCGTCGGCGACCTGGGAGATCGGGGTTCCCACCAGCGCCCCCGAGCCGATGAAGGAACCCACGATCGCCACCGTGGCGGAGAGGATCACGACGAGCACACGGGCACCGTCGTGAGGGGATGATTCGATCGATCCGCTCATGGTCACTCCTTTGCGGGAGAACGTCCATTGTCGAGGATAGGAACTGAAGGAGCGACTTCCGCCGGTTGACGCAGACACCTTCTCAGGTTCCGGTGGCGGAGCCGTGCGGCTGGGGTACTAATTCACCGCGCACGTGCTCGATCAGGTGCGCGAGAAGGTAGAGCGGTTGTGGTGTGTTGCCGGAGCGGGTGTGGTGTCGCGGTGACGGGCCGTGACGCGGGTACGTCGGGTGTGGCGGGTGCGCTCGTTCTCGGACATGCCACCCCAGATGCCGTAGGCCTCGGTAGCGGTGAGGGCGTGGGCGCGGCACTGTGCGAGTACGGGGCAGTCCTGGCAGATCTGTTTGGCGGCGCGCTCACGCTGGGCGCGGCCGCGGCCGCGTTCACCGTCGGGGGAGAAGAACATCTCGGTATCGACGCCGCGGCAGGAGGCGCGGTGCTGCCAGTCCGGGTTGATGTGGTGGTGCGAATGATCAGGCACTGCGGGATGGGTCGCTTTCGGAGTCGAACGGTGACACGAACCGCCGCCAAGAGCGGGGCACGCAAGGGTTCGGCAAGGCCTGGGCCGGTCGCCGACGGATCGTGCAAGGTGCAAATGGAGGTGGGTGTTGGCATGGCCTCCTCAGAAGGAACGGAGCCGGACCGGGTGCAGGATTGTTGTCCGGAAAATGTTGTGCGACATGACCCCTCGACACATCGCGGTTTCGCTCGTGGTGCCCAGTCGGTAGTGGCAGCGAGGGCGGGGTCCGGAAGTGCGATCGGTGCGACCCGGTGTCCGCAGAGGGGAATAGGCGTGTGGGTGGGTTGATGCCTGGGCTCGACATCGATGGGACCAGGAGGCTCCGGAATATCCGAGACCCCCTCCCCTCGCCGCCATGAGGCGGTAAGCGGTTGTGTTGGTAATGGTATCGATACCCCAGTGGGCAATGAATAGATTCGCTCGAAAGTAACTGGCATCACATTCGCGATCTCACCGCGAGCGTCCCGATCGGCCGGGCGGGTCTGGCATCGGGAGGTTGCGTGACCGGCCCGGTCAGCCGTCCGAAGCCACCGATAGCGACGATGTGGCTGTTCGTAGGGGGCGACGACGGGAGCCGCCCGCTGCGGACCATCCGCGCGTGTCCGGGCGGCGGTGTACCTCATGGAATGCATTCGGGGGGTCAGCGTGGTGGGCAGTCCGGGAAGGCTGGAGTGTCGGCGGCGAGGAGGGCGTCGAGCCAGACCAGCGCTTCGACGAGTGTGCTCACTCGGATGGCCGGGTCCGGTTCGCGTTCAGCGGCCCCGAGGTGCACCCGGGCGGTGCCGGGGTCGCCGGACAGCAGGGCCAGGGCGGCGCGTCCCACCCGACCTTCCCGCGGCGGGAGATCCTCGGCGCCGAGGGTACGACCGCGGGTGGTCTGCAGTTCGAGGACGAACGATTCTCCGGGTTCGGGCTGACCGAGGCGGGCAGTGACCACGTCGGTCAGGGCGGTGACCAGCCAGGTCAGCACACCGCCGTACAGGGCGCCCCGGACCGGGCCCGCGGCCGGTGGTTGCACCAGCGGGCGCAGTTGCGCCGACAGCGCGTCGAAGTCGTGGTCGGTGACCAGGGCGAGCAGGTGCCCGGCCAGGCGGGCTCCCGGAAACGCGCGGCCACCGATGTCCGAACCCATACCCACCGGGTACCCGCCCGGGCGACGGACACGCCGGCCCGGTATCGACTCGACGAAAATGGTGAGTGGGGGGCACCGTAACGGAACTGCGTGTGAAACAGATCACATATGTGGCGTGGTTGCTGAATCAGCTACGCGGCCGCCCGCGGCGGCGCACACCCCACACGATGAAGGCAGAAATTCTCATGGCGACACCCTCGACCCCAATGATCCCCGTGTCCACGCCCCGCACGCTGCGCCGGGCCGGCGTGATGAGTACCGCCGAGATCAAGGCGAGGATCGAGGCCATGTACGCCGACGACCGTCGACCGGGCACTCCGACGGTGCGCTGACACACCGCCGGCGATGCCGGAACGCATGGCCGAGTGCTGCCGCCTACGCGTGGTGATGGTCCGGGTACACGGGAGGATCAAGCGGTCGCGTCCGGTGGGGCGGCGGTCGGGCGGGAATCGCGATCTCGAGCTGGTGGAGCTTGATCGCCTGAAGCTCGGCGGCATGGCCGATCGCCGCCCTCGGTCGAAGCTGGCCGTCAACGCTGTCACTGAAAGACGCACCCCGCCAATGGGATACATACCATTGGCGGGGCGGAGTGAGGGGTATCCGGTTCCAGTGTGCGGTTCCTCCCGGCACCTCGGCCGTGCCGGTGCGGAGGTGTCGTGTAATAAAGCGGGCAGGTCGTTCGGTGTACTTCATGCCTCACCGGTGGCGTCAGTCGTGTTTCGCGCCGGTGAGGCGCGAGCGCGGTGGTCAGTCACAGTCCGGGGGTTGTCCGGCGACCGGCGAGACACGGTGCTATGAGTGCCGGCGAACATCGCGCACCACATCGAACTCCGCGATCCGAGCCCTGGTAAGCGCGCAAGACCACGACGATGGTGCCAGGTCCGGTCGTCGTCGCGCGAGCGGCGACGTCTGGGAGTGCGGCCAGTTCGCCCCGGCTCTCACCGAACCGGACGCACGCGTCCAGGCGGCGTAACCCACGGCCTGGAGGCGGCAGTCCATAGGGTGCGCCGGTGGTGAAGTGTCCGCTGGTTCCCCGTTCGAAGATCGCGGCTGTAACGCACCAATCGCTCCGTACGACGTTCGTGCGGACAACATCCCTGAGAACGGATCGGCCATGAACCCTCCCGCCGGCTGGCACCCCGATCCCTACGACCCTGCCCTCGATCGATACTGGGACGGTCGCCAGTGGACGGGGCACACCCACCCCAGGGGCGGCGACGCCCCGACCCAGGTTTTCGCCGCTGCTGGCACCGGCAATCCGAGGAACAACGGACCCAAACGCCGAAGCTGGCCGTGGCTCCTCGGTGTGGTCGCCCTCGGTGCTGGTTTCGTGATCGTCGCGGCCGCGGTAGCCGGGCAGGACCAGCGGCCGGACTCGGCCCCAGTTGTTGCTACCGTGACCAGCTCGGCTGCTCCGACGACCACGACGACGCCCCCTGTGACGGCGTCCCCGTTGCCGTCGACGACGACCTCACCTGCTCCGGTGGCGAGAGAGCCGGAGGTGGCTGAGACCACGACCGAGGTGTATGTGCCGACGACGCAAGCCGCGCCTGTCCCACCTGCCCCGACTCGATCGCTCGAGTACTCGTGCAGCGATGCGGCCTGGCGCGAAGCGACGAGCGCTGAAGGTGACGCCCTCTGCGGATCGGCCGCGAGGCCGCGCTACCAGTCTCAGCCCACGACGGAGTACACGCCGCCGCCGGTCACCACTCGCGAGCAGCCATCCGCCGGCACAGTGCATCCGGGCTCTTACTGCAGCACTCCCGGCGCCACCGGTGTGACCACCAAGGGCACCCCGATGGTGTGTGCTCCCGGCTCCGACGGTGAGGACCGCTGGCGGTCGGCGAACTGAACCGCTCCGCGGAAAACCGGTTCATCCCTCGGTGATGACTTCCCGAGATCTGGCAATTGCGCAGCAGCCTGCTGCGCCGATTGGGTCGGTGTATTCGGTGGCGAGGGTGACAAACCAACTCGATTGCTATCGAGAATTTTCGCGGTTGCATCAGAATGGCCGGTTCATCTCGGCGGCATGTCGAACTGTTTCCACTCCCGTGCCCAGCGCCGCAACCGATTTCGGTGGAACAGTCTGCGTGCGAGGGCCGCAAATAGCAGGACGGCGGCGGCCGAGAGTCCCCATACCCCGCAGGCGGCGGTCACGGCCAGCACGGTGCTTTCCCGGCTGTCGGGGATGGGGCCGGTGAGGTTGCCGCCGGCGTCGACGCTGATGGTGATGGTCTGGCCGGCTTTCACGGGGGCGTCGGTGGGCACGGCGGCGGCGCGTTCCCCGTGGGGTGTGGGCCAGCGGGCTCGGGCGGTGTTCTGGGTGCCTTTGGGGCGGAGCGAGTACTCGGGTGTGTCGGGTGCGAGGAAGGTGCGCGCCCTGTCCATCGCCTACACCCCGGTGTCGCGCAGGTGTCCCGCGCGATCCACGCCGACGAGACCCTCGCCGACCGGTACACCTGGACCAGCCGCCTCGTGGTCGTCGTCTCCGACGGCTCCGCGGTCCTCGGCCTCGGCGACATCGGCCCCCGCGCATCGCTTCCCGTGATGGAGGGCAAGTCTGCCCTGTTCAAGAACTTCGCGGGCCTGAACTCGATCCCGCTGGTCCTGGGCACCAAGGACCCCGACGAGATCGTCGAAACCCTGATCCGGCTGCGCCCGAGTTTCGGGGCGGTCAACCTCGAGGACATCTCCGCGCCGCGCTGCTTCGAGATCGAGAAGCGGGTCATCGAGGCCCTGGACTGCCCGGTCATGCACGACGACCAGCACGGCACCGCCATCGTCGTCCTGGCCGCGCTCGAGGGTGCGG
>RRBB01000348.1:0-7870 GCA_006543605.1 Rhodococcus sp. WS4 | reverse complement strand
TGATCCACCCGGTGCAGCAGGTCGTCGTTGTCGATCACAGTCGGCTCCCTTCGATCGTCGATTGGTGATCGGGCACGGCAGGTCAGACCACTCGGATGCCGAACAGGCCGAGAATCCAGTTGCCGATTCCGGTCGCGGCGCTCTCACTGCTCGCGAGGGAAAAGAACGCGATACCGACGAGCGACAGACCGCCTACGGTGAAGACCTTCGACAGGTTGCCGCGCAGGCCGCCGAGGAGGACGACGCACGCGATCAGGGCGAGGATCGTGAAGATGATGTTGTCGCCGATCCACGCGCGCAGGCCGCCAGTGGTGACTTCGGTGTCCTGGGCGAGTACGTCGACGCCTCCGGGCGGGGTGGTCGCCAGGTCGACGACTGCGGACGAAAGGGACATGAGCACACTCCATCGCTGAGTTCGGTAGGTGCATCTGAATGTGGATGCGCACGACCGTAAGTCGAACTCGCTTTTCATCTCAACGGGGTGTCCGCGCCGGGATCGGGTCATCGGTGCAGGTGAACGGGGGCGGTGCGGCATCGGGAATGTCGTTTCCGGCGATGGGTGCGAAGCGGCGGCGCGGCGCGGCCGGAACGATCTCGATGGGCAGCCGGCAATCAGGCTGCGCGTGGGGGGATTCCCCGCGGTGATTCGATCGATGGGGGCGGCTCGTGTGTCGCCCCGGTGATCAGGACCCTATGGGGCGCAGGGGTTGGAGGCTCGCGTACAGGCGTGCGATGGAGCGTCGAGCTATGGGTCCACACGGGCTCGACAAGCGCGAGGTCGGGCGGTGCGTGTACGCGGTGCAGACGGCGGGTCCAAAGGCCGCGCCCAGACGGGCTGTCGCGGCAGGTGCGTAGCGAGCGGCTCGAGCACCCAGTGCGCCGGTGCGTGGAGACAGCGCTCAGATGCGCGGTGAAAACGGCGCCGGATTCGGCGATGGATTTCGGCGGTGGATTCGAGCGCTCGAAAAAGCGCCTCCCAGGCCCACCCCCTCCGGGGGCCACTCCCCCCCGGCGTTCCTTGGGGGGGAGTGTAATCCAGAATTGCGCTCAGCGCCAACGTTATTCGGAACGCCCATGTAGAACGCTATGAGCAGTGCTCGAAGCAGCTCCGTCGGCGAGCACTCACCGCCATGCATGTCCACGCCTTCCGCGGCGCTCACAACACCACTCGGTCGAGCTGGCACAACCGCTCGCAGAAGCGCGTGGCAAACACTCGAAAAAGCACTGGAAAGAGCACTCGCACGAGCGCTGAATCCCGCCCCTCACATTGCCCCGTGGAGCACTCGGTGAACGCCCCCGCAGAGCGCTCGAACGAGCGTGCCGAACAGTGGTCGACAGAGTGCCCTCGGCGCAGCGGTCGACACACCGATGCAACCACCGCTCACACAGGCGGTGATCAGAGCACCCGTCAAGGGCGCGAGTCGAACGCGTTGAGGGTTCGGCAATCCGGCCTGGAGATCTCGCGCGAGAGCGGTGTTCGTCGCACCGCCGGGGTGCGCCGCACGAGGGGGACACCCCGTTGAGGAAAATTGCGGGTTTCTGTCACTGTGCTCAAAGACGCCTCCCCGGACGGCGTTCAGGATCGAAACGATCGAAAGGCACAGGCGGTGAGCGGAAATCACGACCCACTCAAGGACTGGTTGGTCGCGACGTGGCGCGACCTCTTCGGCGATTCCCCCGGCGGTCGCGGCAACCAGGTCGGCGAGAACGGCCAACCGACCCGCATCCGCCGTTTTACCCCGCTCTCGCCGATCGCCGTCGCCGCCGCGGGCGTTGCTGTGTACTCCCAGCGCCTGATGTCGGCGGCCGCCGGCAACGAGACCGTCGTCGAGGTGCTGACGAAGCTGCACGGCTACCGGGTGCTGCTCGTCGCCGCAGCTGCCCTGCTCGTCATCGTCGACGTCCTGCGCCACCGCACGCACAAGTGGTCGCAGATGCTCGAATCGGTGGTCCGACAGGGCACCGGACACCTGCCGAAGAAGATCGCCGTCCCGTTTCCGCCCGGGTGGCGTGTGATCCGCCGCGCGACGATCACACTGCACCGCGGCACCGTCATTCGGCCCAAGCAGTTCGAGGAGGTCTCCCGCGCGATCGCGGCCGCGTTCCCCGGCAGTGACAAGTGGGAGGTCAAGGTCCGCCACGAGGCCCACCACGACCGCATCATCATCGCCCGTAAGACCATCACCCCGGACACCCGCTCCGACCGCCAGAAGGCCCTCCAGGGCGCGCTCGACGACGCCTCGATCTTCAAGGACCCGAAGGTCACCGTCCTGACCGTCGACGAGTCCGGCATCGAGACCGGCTACCGGATCGCGTTCGAGAAGTCGATGAACGCAGGCGCCAAAGGCTTCCAGCTCAAGGTCGAAGAAGCCCTCGCCTCCCTGGCAGGGCAGCACGAGTCCGGCCGCAACTGGACCACCGACTGGTACCCCGACAAGGGCCACCTGGTGATGCGTCTGGTCACCGCGATGCCCTCGCGTGTCGACCACCCGCTCGAATTGGTCGACGAGAACCTGCGGCACCTGCCGTATGCGACCGGTGCCGCGGACCGAATCATGTACTGGGACGTCTCCACCAGCTCCAACAAACCGCACGCGTTGATCGTCGGCCCGACCGGTGGCGGCAAGACGTCGGTGATCCGTACCCTGCTGACCGAGGCCGCACGCCGCGGAGTTCCGTTCGTCGGCGTCGATCCGAAGATGATCGAACTCGACGGCCTGGAGGGCTACCCCGGCTGCGGCGCGATCATCTACGACGCACTGCGTGCAGCGATGTTCGTGCGCGCGCTGCACACCGAGATGATGGCCCGCAACGCCTACATCCACCAGATGAAGATCGAGGGCTCGCAGCTTCCGCTGATGATCGCGGTCCTCGACGAGTTCTTCATCCTCTCCGGTAAGTGGCAGCGCCTGGCCAAGACCGGTGACGACGAGACCCGGGCGCAGCTCAAAGAACTCGACCCGCTCGGGGCGTGGGCCGACCTCGCCGTCCTTGCCCGTTCGGCCGGTATCCGGCTGCTGCTTGGTGTGCAGCGTCCCGACGCCAGTTTGTTCGGTGGTGCGTCCGGTAACGCGCGCGACAACTTCGGTACCCGCATCAGTCTCGGCAACCTGTCGCAGGACGGTGCGCTGATGATGTGGGGCGACTCGACCGTGGGCCGTGAGGTCGACACCTCCGTCAAGGGCCGCGGGATCGCGCTCGGCGACGACGGCACCCCCGTCGACGCGCAGATGTGGTGGACCCCCAACGTCGACCGCCACCCCAACAAGTGGAGCCAGCTCGCCGAGAGTGAGAAGGCGATCATCGACGGCCTCAAACCCACCGAGGCCCCGCAGTTCACCTGCTACTCGCAGGAGCTGGCCTCGTTCATCGAATCCGAGCGCGCCCTGGCCAAGCGGGCACGCCAGCACGGCCGTGCTCCCGAGCCGATCGTCATCGGCGCGACTGCCGCCACCGACGACGGCCCGTCCGTCTCGTTGCCGACTGTGGACGCCGCGCCCACCGGCGACGACGACTTCTCGGACGTCATTCCCGCCTCCGCGGTCGAGGCCGGCCAGACCGTCCTCGTCGACGACGACAACGGCGAACTCGTCCCCGTCACCGTCGACTCGGTCGACGTCCGCCGCGGCGCCAAGGGCGATGTCGTCGAGACCGTCCTGACCGTTGGCACCGGACGGGTGAAGACCCGCATCACCTTCGACGCCACCGGCGTCGTCGTCCTCCCCGAACCCGACCTCGTAGGAGCGCCTGCATGACCACCGCGAACCCGCCTGAAGGGACCGACATGCATCTGCCCTACGCGACGGCCGCCAACGGCGAAACCCTGTCCTGGAACATCTCCTCCCACGCAGCCTGGCCGCACTGCCTGATCGTCGGCCCGACCGGGGGCGGCAAGACGTCGGTGATCCGCACCCTGCTGACCGAGGCCGCCCGCCGCGGCATTCCCTTCGTCGGCATCGACCCGAAGACGATCGAATTCGACGGCCTCGAAACCGAACCGAACTGCGTCACGATCATCGGCGATGCCCTGCGCGCCGCAGAGTTCATCCGAGCACTGCACTGCGAGATGCACGCGCGGGTGGCATGGGTTCAGGAGAACCGGGCACAACCGGCAGACCTGCAGCCGCTCATTGTCGCGGTCGACGAGTTCTTCATCCTCTCCGGCAAGTGGCAGCGCCTGGCCAAGACCGGTGACGACGAGACCCGCGAACAGCTCGAAGAACTCGACCCGCTCGGGGCGTGGGCCGACCTCGCGGTTCTTGCGCGTTCGGCTGGTATCCGGCTGCTGCTCGGGGTGCAGCGCCCCGACGCCAGCCTGTTCGGTGGTGCGTCCGGGAACGCGCGCGACAACTTCGGTACCCGCATCAGCCTCGGCAACCTGTCGCAGGACGGTGCGCTGATGATGTGGGGCGACTCGACTGTCGGCCGTGAGGTCGACACCTCCGTCAAGGGCCGCGGCATCGCGCTCGGCGACGACGGCCGGCCCACCGCCATGCAGATCCGAACCCCTGAGCAGGCCCCCGCAGAAACAACCCTCTCGCCGATGACCTGGTACTCGCGGGAACTCCCGAATTTCCTCGACAACGCCTCCCGGGGCGACTGCCCACAGCTCCACCAACACCACCACCGAAAGGGAACACCATGAGCCGCCGTATCTCCCAGTCGATCACCCCGACCACCGAGGACGTGGCCGCGCTGCGC
This sequence comes from Rhodococcus sp. WS4, assembly GCA_006543605.1. Classification (GTDB taxonomy): domain Bacteria; phylum Actinomycetota; class Actinomycetes; order Mycobacteriales; family Mycobacteriaceae; genus Rhodococcus_F. The sequence continues at coordinate 3,169 of RRBB01000348.1, read as the reverse complement.
GGACCGTTCGTCGCCAAGGGTGCGAACGACCCCGTCATCAAATCGCTGCGGGACTACTTCAAGAGCTCGGTCCCCGCGTGGCTGGCCAAGCTCAGTGAGGAACAGGAGCTGACCCGCGAACGGCTCGCAGAAATCCGGGACGCCTCGTCCAAGCGTCGCGTCGTCATCGAAGCGCTGCCCGAGGGAAGCGCCCGCGATACGGCCCTCGCCGAGCTGGAAACGGCCGAGGCCGTCGTCGACGACATGGACACGGCACTGTCCGGCGCCAGTGCCTTCGGGGGCAGCTAGCGATGACGCCGACTGTTGATGTCGAGATCACCTCCACAACCACTGCCCGCGCCACCCTGGCGGACGCCGACGTGCCTCCGATGAGTCTGGAGGCGAACGAGAGCAAAACCCTCTCCACTGTGGTGCACGAGTTCCTACACAACATGGCGCAGGCCCAGGGCGCTGACGTCGAGGTCGTCTACCGGACGGCAAAGGACACTCGGTTCCTGACCGTCGGCCCGGACGGGAACACCGAGGAACGCGCCCCGAGCATGCCCCTGCCAACCGTCACGCCGACCGCGCCCGAACCGGTGGCGGCGGAGCCTGTCGCCACGCCGACAGACGGGTCGGTGGTCGTGGCGGCCGAACAGATCGCCAACGAGGCGACCCCGCCGCACTTCGGTGTCTCCACACCTTCCCCAGTGGGGCAGCGGCCGGCAGAGCCGATCACAGGCCCAATCGCGGGCCCGCTGGACGTGCTCCCGCAGCTGTCCGCGCCGCGCGCGAACCCCGCGGCGAGCGACCCTGCTCGGCTCGGTGTGCGCGGCCGACTCAACGCCATACTCGGACTCGAGCTCGCACCCAAGACGGACTCGCTCGAGAGGCGACTGCGCGATTCGCAGACAACGATCGCCCGCCCGCTCCCCGAGGACGCAGTGATCACCTTCGCCAACCTCAAGGGCGGCGTCGGCAAGACCCCGATGTCGATCAGCCTGGCCGAGACGCTGGCCGAGCACCGAGGCCCCGCACCGTCACGTGCATGGACCTCGGCGAAGTCGGCGGCAGCTTCGCTGATCGCGTGGCCGTTCCTCCAGCCGCGGGCAAGGACGTGGTCGGCCTGCTGGCCGCGATCGACCCGGCGGCCACCGACGTCCGGCCGTCCACGCTGGCCCGCTACCTGACGCGTCAGCCGTCCGGCTCCGACATCATCGCCGAGCGGGCCGGGGCCGACTCGCCCCTGAGCTACGACGACGCCGCAGCGCTCGGGGCGATCCTCGGCCGGCACCGCGACGTCCTGGTCGCTGACACCGGAAATTCCAGCCATGCCGGGAGTTGGCGCTGGGCGATCACGGCCGCGCACGCGGTGATACTCCCGGTTCCGCTGCGCCGCGACGCCGCCGCAGCCGCCCAGCGCACCCTCGCCACGATCGCAGCAGTCCGGCCCGAGGTTCTCGCCCGCACCGTCGTAGTCATCACCGCCGGGCCCGGGGACGTGCCAATGGTCGAGACCGAGGTTGTCAACGCGCTCCCCGCGCTGCGGGTGTGCCGGATGCCGTTCGAGCCGTTGTTCGCCTCCGGCGAGCGCATTGCACTCAGCCAGTTGCAGCGGGAGACGCAGGACGCGTTGACCGTGCTCGCGGCCACCGTTATCGACCTGATGGCGGGCGCCGTGGGCTGATGCGCTGACCCGGCCAGCCCGGTCGGGCGTGACCGTCCTACCTCCGATCCTTCCCATTCCATGAAGATCCGCCCCCTCCCACGAGGGGCGAACCCAGATGAAAGGCGATGCTCGATGAGCAACGACATCAACACCGGTAACCGCGCCGCCCGCCGCGCCCGGCACCGCCGCCGCAGCGCCACCCAGGCCGCCACCGCGCTCGCGGTGATCACCGCTGCCCTGGCCTCCGGCATTGCCCTGTCCCCGTCCGCGTTCGCCGACCCGATCCAGGGCGGTGTCACCGGCGGCGAGACCCAGGAAGGTGTCACCGGCGCGGACACCCCCAGCGGAACCACCGCCCCCACACCAGCACACGAGCCCGCCTACGTGCCCGAAACCCCGGCGGAACCGGTGTACTGGGTCGAGCCGCCCGCCGAGTACCAGAACATCGAGTACCAGCCGCTCCCGAACTACGACTACGACACCAATGCGTATGTCGAGCCGGAGAACTACTACCTCGCGCCGGTGCAGCTCGACCAGCTGCACCTGCCGACCCCGGTGGCGCCGACGAAGCCGTTCATCGCGCCCCGAGACACCCTTCGTCTGGGTGAGCTGCACATCAAGCAGCCGAACTGGATCAGCGACCTGGACAGGGACCGCACCAACAACACGATGTCGGTGGTCCAGGCAGGAGTCTCGACCGGCTGGCGGTCGATCGGCGTGGAAACGAACCGGGCCGACCGAATCGCCGCCGCACAGGTCGGCGCCGGCGCGCTGGGAGTGGTCACCGGTGCTGCTGCCGCCGGTGTTCCTGCTGCCATCGCCGGCGGGGCCGCTGTCGGCACCGTCGCAGGACTCGTGGGCGCTACCGCAGGCAACGCGTTCATCCCCGGCATCGGCTGGGCACCGGTCGGGGCCATCGCGACCGGCGCCGGTGCTGCGGCCGGGGCCGCGGCATTCGGGCTCCCGGCGGCAGCACTCGGCGGCGTCGTCGGCGGAGCGGTCGCGGTCGCTGCGGTCACCCCGATCGCCGCCGGGGACAAGGGCGAACCGAAGGAGATCGAGGTCCCGGACATCGATCAGCCGGCCGTGACGACGCAGACCGAGACCGTGCTCACCGACTGGGAGAACTCCGGCCCGGTCGGTCAGGCAGCCGCCGACGCCGTACAGGACACGGCCCTGGCTGCGCCCGCGATCGACCAGCAGGCCCGCGACTTCGTCGCCGCCCAGCCCGGCGGCGAGCAGATCATCGACCAGGTCGACACCACCCTGAACTCGTTCTTCACCGACGCCACCCCTGGCCTGGCCGGAAACCTGCTCTCGAACGCCATCGGCGGCGGCATTCCGACCGCCAACTGACACCGAAGAAGGCGGGTGCACACCATGAAGAAGCCGACCCTGAGCCGAAAGCCGTCGCGGCATCCCGCCGTGATCGACCTCCTCGGCACCACACCCACCGCCGACCACCCGCCGGGCGCCCGCACCACAGCGCTCGGCGGCCCGGCCACACCACCACCCCCACCC
>RRBB01000347.1:0-7874 GCA_006543605.1 Rhodococcus sp. WS4 | reverse complement strand
AGACCATGCGGTCATTGTCCTCGACCGGCATGATGCTGGAGATCGTCATGGTGGGGTTGATCCGTATCTCGCCCTGCAGGCGGGGTTGCTGTGAACCAGTGGACTCAACTCACCCTGGCACGCAGGGGCACGGCTCCCGGAATCTGGCCTCGCGCACGACGGTACTACGTGCACCCTCGTGGCAGGGTGCCAGGTGCGCGCTCGATACCGGCGAAACCCTCTGATCTACGTACCCGGCAGGGGGAGTGGAGGTGCACTCGCCCAACGCGATCGGCTGGATCGGATCGACTGTGGGCGGTGCCCTTCGGTGGGGCAGTCATATCTACCCTCTTCATTACACCGTGGCCGGCCGCGGCGCTGTTCCCGCGGTCGACACCGGCGCCACCGGGTTTCCGTCCCGAAAGGACTGGAGAAATGACCGGCTCTAACAGTCGTCGGGACGCAGGGTGTCGATCCGGAGAAAACGGCGTGCCTGGTGCCTGGATCCTCTTCCCCACACGGGTTGACGTGGATCACACTCTACGGCACTATCAAATGGTAGGACCTTGGTCCCAACCCGGGGGCGTTTGGAAGACTTCCGACAGTGAACTTCAACTTCTTCCGGTCGGAACTTCAGGTAGGAAATGGAGTGACACATGGTCGTGGCGACGAACGACGTGAGCACGCACGGATCATCGCCGAGCGGATCCGCAACCTCGGCACCGATCTCGATTTCGATCAGCGGCATTGGACGGACCTCCGGCACCAGCCACTCGGCCGACAAAGATCCGCCCTTTCGAACCAAGCTATTTCGACCCCATACTGACCCTTCCGACGCAGTTCGTCGACGTGGCCCAGAACTACTACCGCGAAGTTGGCGGAGTCCTGCAATACGAACGACGGTGGCGGTCGACTAGGTCTACGACCCGAGATTCGCCGAAGCGGTACCGACACCCATTCCGTGAAAGGAACAAGACACCATGATTGATGGCGTCGTCATCATTGGCGCCTCCGTTGCGGGAGTTGGACTGGCAGACGAGCTGAGGGCACTCGGCTACTCGAAGTCGATCACCCTCCTCGACGCGCAGGATCAGCTTCCCTATGACCGTCCCCCCCTGTCCAAGGGTGCCCTGACCGGTGAGTCGAGTATGGAGGACATCACCTTTCATCCGGCCGATCACTACGTTGACGCGGACATAGATCTTCGACTGGGCACCCGCGCAGTTCGCCTCGATGCCCGGCAGCGGACCGTCGTACTCGAAACCGGCGAGGAAATCCGCGCCGAGGCGGTCGTTGTCGCCACCGGCGCTCGTGCCCGGAGGTGGCCGCAAACGCGCACCGCATGCCATGTCGTGCGTGAGTTTCAGGACGCCCTCGACCTGCGTGATGCCCTCGACACCGCCCGTCGCGTAGCCGTGGTGGGCGGGGGTTTCATCGGGGCCGAGGTGGCATCGAGCGCAACGACCCTTGGCCTCGAGGTGGTGGTCGTCGAGGCCGCCCCCCGGCCGTTCGAGAACCGAGTCGGCGCCGAAGTAGCGGAGCTGCTTCTCGATCTGCACAACAATGCAGGCGTGAAAGTCATTGCAGGAGTTGCCGTCGAGGAGATCGACGGCGGGGTTCTAAGACTGGCTGACGGCCATTCTCGCATCGACGCGGATGTCGTGGTGGTCGGACTGGGAGCGGTCCCTGTCGATGAGTGGCTCGACGACTCCGGGCTGACCGTCGCGGGCGGAGTAGTGTGCGACGATCGCGGTCGCACCGGTCACCCTGGTGTGTACGCAGCTGGGGACGTGGCGGCTTGGCCTGACCCGCACACCGGGAAGGTGCGCCGGCACGAGCACTGGACCAGCGCACGAGAGCAGGCCCGTATCGTCGCGAGCGATATCGCGGGCGCGGAGGACGGCCCGAAGTGGTCCGATGCAGTCGATTACGTGTGGTCCGACCAGTACGGCGGACGCATCCAGCTCCTTGGCTCTCCGCACTTGTCCGATGATGTCCGCATCCTCGATCACGACCCGTCCACCGGGCGTTTCCTTGCCCTCTATGGTGCGCGAGGACGTCTCGTCGGCGCGGTCGGGTGCCAGGCGGCGGTGAAGGTGTTAAGGCAGCGCAAGGGGATTTCCCAGGCGATCTCCCTCGACGAGGCCGTTGCGGCCGCTCAACCAAAGTAGCTTCCTGAGTGTTGACGGAACTGGGAGCAAGCGGCTTATAATGGTAGGACCATTCTACGTATTAAGGAGATAGGGTGGCTAAGCAGTTCAGCCTTACGGGCCGCTCAGTGCTCGTGACAGGCGGAGGAAGCGGAATCGGCGCCGCCATCGCCGAGCGCGCCGCTCACGAGGGTGCGCGCGTGGCGATCGCCGACCGTGACGGGGACGCGGCCTCGCGCGTTTCCGCACGACTCCCCGGCCAGGGGCATCTCGGTTTCGATCTCGATGTCACCGACGCCGATGCAGTCGACGCCGTAGTTGACGAAATTCAAACGCGATTCGGCCAGATCGATACCGTGTTCTCCAACGCGGGGGTCAACCGCGGACGCGGAATCGGTGACGTTGCCGATTGGACCGCCTCTTTCGGGGTGCATGTACTCGCGCATATCTATCTGGCCCAGAAGCTGATCCCGGAGATGGCGTCCCACGAGGGCGGATACTTCGTCATCACGGCGTCGGCGGCAGGGCTTCTCAGCAATCTCGAATCAGCTCCCTACACCGCGACCAAACACGCCGCGGTGGCACTGGCGGAGTGGCTCGCCATTACCTACGGCGATCACGGCGTGCACGTCGCGTGCGTATGCCCCCAAGGTGTCCGCACGGGAATGACGAGGGGGAGGGAGTCGGCTCCCACGGGTTCATCGCACGCTCTCGAACCCGAGAAAGTCGTGGACACCATCTGGGACTCCCTTGGACGCAACGAGTTCCTCGTTCTTCCCCATCCCGAGGTCGCAGCATACGAGCGGCGGCGAACAGAGGACCGCGAGCGGTGGCTGGCCGGCATGCGACGCATGCGAGAACGAATGACCCGCAATCTCAATGAAGACGTAGTGAAGGAGGCATTGTGAGCGAAACAGTGACGGACGGCTGCCCTTGGGAACAAGCGGAGAAGCCCGAGCTGACCTACCCGATGGCGCGCACGTGCCCATTCGATCCACCGCCCGAGTACGCGAGGCTGCGGTCCGAGGCACCGTTCACGCGCGTGCGCCTGTGGGACGGGACGCAGCCGTGGCTGCTCACCCGCTACGACGACATGCGAGTGGTGCTGTCCAATCCGGACTTCAGTGCCGAGCCCAATCGCGAAGGATATCCACACGTCTTCGAAGGGCGCATGGTCGCCGACAAGGCCGATCAGTCCTTCCTCCGGCTCGACAACCCCGAACACGACCGCCTTCGGCGGATGGTCACCGCCGAGTTCACGGTCAAGCGGGTCCAAGCGCTGCGCCCCCAGATTCAACAGATCGTGGACCGGCTCACCGACAATCTGCTGGCCGGGCCTCGCCCGGTGGACTTCGTCGAACACTTCTCCTCGCCCCTGCCGACCGAGGTCATCACACAACTCCTCGGTATCCCGTTCTCGGACCACGATTTCTTCCATCGCGCGACGCAGATCCAATTCGGTTCGAAGTCCGACCCCGCCGAGGTACGGACGTCCCTGGCGGAACTCTTCGAATATCTCGACGAGCTGATCTCACGGAAGGAGCGCGAACCCGAAGACGACATCGTCAGCCGGCTCGTGGCCTCCCAGCTCCAGCCCGGACACGTCACCCGGCAGCAACTGATCAACATCACACGCTTGCTGCTGAGCGCCGGACATCAAACGACCCAGAACATGACCGCCCTCGGCGTGCTGACCCTGCTGCAAAATCCCGATCAGCTCAAGGCAATCCAAGAGGACCATTCCCTGATTCGCGGTGCCGTCGAAGAACTTCTGCGGTACTCGAGCATTCTGCATACCGGCGCACGGCGTGTCGCTCTCCGCGACATCGATGTCAACGGGCACCTGGTCAAGAAGGGGGAGGGAGTGATCTGCGCGATCCCGTCGGCCAACCGCGACGAGTCACTCTTCCCGAACCCCGATGTCGTCGACATCCGCCGAGACACCGCTGCCGCCCACGTGGCATTCGGTTACGGCATGCACCAGTGTCTCGGCCAAGTGCTGGCGCGCACCGAGTTGCAGATCGTCTTTGCGACGCTGTTCGACCGGATCCCCGACCTCCGGCTCGCCGTTCCGGTGGAACAACTGAATTTCCGTCACGACATGTTCGTCTACGGGGTCCATGAACTCCCGGTCACCTGGTAACGCATCTACAAGTTTGGAAAACGAGGTACAGCCATGCACGTCACCATCGAACAAAACCGCTGCATCGGGGCGGGTCAGTGCGTTCTCAATGCCCCCGAGGTGTTCGATCAGCGCGAGGACGACGGCATCGTCGAACTCCTCGACGAAACGCCCGCCGAAGACCTGCACAAAGATACTCGACTCGCCGCGCGCCTGTGCCCGGCCGACGCAATCTTCGTCCACGAAAAGTAACTGGGAGTACTCCGTGACCACCACACCGAACAGTGCTCCACCACTGCAACCGCACGCCCTCACCGGCATCAAGGTTCTCGACCTCACCCAGTGGGAAGCCGGCTCCATGGCAGCTACCTCATTGGCTTTCCTGGGCGCCGACGTGTACAAGGTCGAGCACCCCACCCGAGGCGACTCCGCGCGCATCGCGTCCGCGGACAGCCCCGATGCGGACTCGCTCTTCTTCCTCGTGCTCAACCCCAACAAGAAATCCGTCGGCATCGACCTGAAGACAGAAGAGGGGCGAGACCTCCTCGCCCGACTGATCAAGAAGTGCGACGTACTGATCGAGAATTTCGCACCAGGCACGATCGAACGCCTCGGGTTCGGCTACGACCGGGTGCGGGAGTTGAATCCGCAGATGATCTTTGCTTCGGTTAAAGGTTTCAACTCGAATAGCCCCTACCGAGATTTTCGGTCCTTCGACGCCATTGCCCAGGCGGTCGGCGGCGCCGTCGCCTTTACCGGCGAACCGGACGGACCTCCCATCAAGCCGGGACCGACATTCGCCGATACCGGCTCCGGACTGCACCTTGCCCTCGGAATCTGCGGTGCGCTCTACCAGCGCACACAGACCGGTCAAGGTCAACGCATCGAGGTTGCCATGCAGGATGTGGTCATCAGCTTCTGCCGCATGTCGATCGCCCGCACACAGGTCACCGGTAGGGCGGCGGAGCGGGTGGGGAACGGATCCCCGAGCAGCACGTCGGCACCGTCGGCGATCTATCCTTGCCGAGACGGCGGGGCAAACGACTACCTGTTCATCTACACCGCTCGCGACGAAGCGAGCGGAAACCGGCAGTGGGCCGCACTCCTCGACACCATCGGCCGGGCGGACCTACACGACGACCCGCGATTTGCCACACCCGAACAGCGGTACACGCACCGAATGGACGTGGACGCCGTCATCGGCGAATGGACGATCACCCAGGACAAGCGAACCGCGATGGAACTGCTCAACTGGGCGGGCGTGCCCGCCGGCGCAGTACTCGACAGCGCCGATCTTCTCGCCGATCGCGAGCTTTACAAGAGCGGAGTCCTCGCCGAGGTCGATCACCCGGTTCGTGGACCCGTCGTTCTCCCCGGCTGGCCGGTGCAGATGAGCGGATCCCCGACCCCGGCGGTCACCGCACCGCCGTTGCTCGGCGAGCACACCGAAGAGGTACTCACAGCGCTCGGCGAACTGGTCGACACCCACAAGGAGGAGGGACCACCGGCCCCAGTTCGATAGGGTGGTCCTACCATTCAACAACTTCTTGATCGACGAGTCCGCGAGGTCACCGTGACGACAGCACCGCAGGGAAGCGTTTCACCCGAACTGTTCCGACCCACGCAACCGCGCCGGGCGTTCGACGAGGTCATCAAGCAGATTCGCCAGCTGGTCGACAGCGGACAACTCAAACCCGGTGACCGTCTCCCTTCCGAACGAGTCCTGGCAGAGCAGTTATCCGTGAGCCGAAACTCCCTACGCGAGGCATTGCGCATGCTGGAAATCAGCGGCGTGATCACCCTCCGTCGGGGCACCAACGGTGGGGCGTTCATCGCTCGCCCCACCACGGCGGCGATGGCTGCGCACCTGACCGCAGGCCTCCGGTTGGCGGACTTCTCGCTCGAGAATCTCACCGATGCGATGCGCACAATGGGTGGGAACGCCCTCGCCTCCGCGATCCCGAAGCTGACCGCCAACGACCTCGACGAACTCGACCGCCATATCGCACGGGCGGAGGCGTTGATGGGCGAGGAGCACCGGACCGAACGCGTCTACGAGCTCACCGAGTTCTATCGCAAGCTGGCCCAAGCAACCGAAAATCCGATCCTCGTCGTCCTGATGGATGCCCTGCTCGACATACTGCGGCAAGTTCTACCCATGCTGCACACCGACGGCCACGGTTTCGCCATCGAGGCACGCAAGCGACTGCTGAACGACCTGCGGCGCGGTGACAGCGACGCCGCCCGCCGTGAACTCGACGAGCACCTGATCGACCTACATGCCCGCTGGCTCCGTGACAACGATCCAGAAGTGATTGTCACGACGGGGCTGTTCACAAAGGTGGAGTGACTGCCCTTCAGCGACCTGGTCGTCGTCGGTCCGGTCTCAGCGGACTGACCGCGGTGCCCAGCGAACAGGAATTGGGGCTCCGGGTCGTGCTGATCGAACGAGGCGACCGGATTCCAGGATGGAGCAACAGCGCCGTCTCTTCGGATGTCCTGCATGCTGCCAAGCTCGACCCCCACACCGATCCGAGCCGCCTCGCGGCGCGCGTTTTCCACATCACCGACCACACGGCACGGTCAGATGTCGTGCAGGCATGGGCGGACGGTAGCGCGGAAGCGCTTGCGTGGACCCGCGATCACGGAGCGATCGGACCCGGCGTCGACCGGAGACAAGCATGAGAAGTGGACCACTCGTGCGGGCACCACAAAGTGAATCCGAGCCCGGACTCCGCGCCGACGGCGGCATTGCCGCGTTTCTCGATCGACTCGCCCAATCCTTCATCGCCGTTGGCGGCCAAACACCCACCCGTACGCGAGCGGTTGACCGGATTTGTTCCGACGGCGTCCGGGTTGAAAATGGTGGCTAATCCCACTCAGTCCTCGACACCCGGATGGTCCTGCTCGACGACGGCGGATTCCAAGCTGCCCCGGAACTCGTCGAACGGCACATCGGCACGAACTCTGTTGTCCACCGCGCCGCGGACACCTCTACCGGGGGACGGTCTGCGGACGCCGGACTCGGTTGGCGCGGCGCTGTCGCAGGACATGACACAGTTCTACGGACACTGTCTGCACCGCGACGCCATGCTGGAGGCCCGACTTCGCCCGTACCCCATCGTCGATGCATTCGCGGAGTCAGGAATTGTCGTCAACAGTGACGGTCGTCGAATCGACACCCACGGCATGGAGGGCGTCGGGATCGCAAGGTGCACGCGACCGCAGCGACCGCAGAGTCGCTGACCGGACCTGTCTGCGCTGTGCCGCTCGTCGCCGGCCTCACCTTCACCATAAGCGGCATCACCGTGGATGGGAACGCCCGAGTGCTCCACCACCCCACAGCCGATTCCTGGGGTCCTCGCAGCAGGTTCGACCACCGGGGACTGCACGGAGGGTCGCGGAGGTGCGTCCCCACGACATCGCCGGCAAGACCCTCCGCTGCCCCGGACGGATCTCGTCGCCGAGGCGCCGCAACTGGATCGGCGGATCACTAAGTGGTCTGATTCGTTAATTCGTCGGGGGTCATGCCGCTTGCAGGGTTCGATCGTGATGGTCGAGTCGTTCGAGGTGCCGGTGCAGGTCGGTGATCGTGTAGCGCCACTTGAACGGCACGGCGGTGG
>RRBB01000346.1:0-7903 GCA_006543605.1 Rhodococcus sp. WS4 | reverse complement strand
CGGTTCCTCCTGGGGGCGGGACACTTCCGTGATTCCGGGATGGCAGGCACGGCGTCGGCGGCGAACCCGCGCGCGTTCGTCAACGCCGACCGCGAGTCCGTGATCGCCGCGATGGTCGCCGTCATCCGGGAGTTGCGACCGCACGTCGTGGTCACCTACGACACCGACGGCGGATACGGGCACCCCGACCACATCCAGGCACACACGATCACCACCGCCGCTGTCGAGGCGGCGGGTTCGGCGCGCTACCCCGACCGCGGCGAACCGTGGGAGGTCGCGAAGCTGTACTGGACGGTGACCGAGGCGAGCGCGCTCGAGTCGGGGCTCTGCCGCATCGGCGACGTCCCCGACGGCTGGCGGCTGCCGGAGCCCGGTGAACTGCCGAGCGTCCCGGACGCCGACGTGACGACGGTGATCGACGTGCGGGGAGTGCTCGACGCCAAGAGGGAGGCGCTCGCGGCGCACGCCACCCAGGTGACGGTGGCACCGAGCGGCACCGAGTACGCGCTCTCCAACGACATCGCGCAGCCGATTCTGACCGAGGAACACTTCGTGCTGGTGCGCGGCACCCTGGGCGAAAAGGGCCCGGACGGCCGGGAGAGCGACCTCTTCGGTGGTATCGGTCACTGACCGCATTTACCTGTGACCGGCGTTACGTATTACACTGTGGCGCACGTCACGCAGCGGTCGTCGGCCGAGTCCGTGTGACGCCCGTCAGGAGAGGCGCTAGATGTACAACTGGGATGTTCAGAACGCCATCGTCGCGTTCGTCGACTCACTCCGGCCGTCGTGGCCGGCCCAGCACGACCTGTACTACGGCGTGCTGTACGGATTCGCTGACATGCAGAGCCACTTGCTGACCCTGCTGGGCTACCCGCCCGTCGCGTGATCCACTATTGACACATGACCGTCGGCACCGCAGCGAAACCCGGGCACCTCGATGCTTTGGGGAGGGTCACCCTCGCGCTGCTGGTGTTCGACGGTTTCCTGTGCGCCGTCCTGTCGGTGCTCTTCCTGCCCACCTACATCGGGTCCACGCCGTTCCCGATCAGCATCCTCGCCGCCGCGGTCGTCAATCTGGCACTCGTGATCGCTGCCCGGTCGACAACGGGCCGGGTGGGCTCGGGGGTGCTGCCGCTCGCAGGGTGGGGCGTCGGTTTCCTGCTCTGCATGTTCGGGGGCCCCGGCGGCGACGTGCTCATACTCGCGTCCGTATCGACGCTCCTGCTCCTGTTCGGCTCCTTGATTCCCGCGGCCGTCTACTTGTGGAAGGTCAGTGCCAAGGCGGCTTTCGGAACGGTTTCACCGCCGGAGCGCGAGGGTACGCGGTAGCGACCAGCAGTCTGCTGAAGGAGCATCGCGATGACAGATCAGAACTTCACGACCGACGACGCCGGCATCCCGGTCACGAGTGACGAACACTCGCTCACGATCGGGACGGACGGGCCCATCCTCCTCCAGGACCACTATCTGATCGAGAAGATGGCCCAGTTCAACCGCGAACGCGTTGCGGAACGCCAACCGCACGCGAAGGGGGGCGGGGCGTTCGGACGGTTCGAAGTTACCGAAGATGTCTCCGCCTACACGAAAGCCGATCTATTCCAGCCCGGCAAGAAGACCGATCTGCTGATCAGATTCTCGTCCGTCGCCGGCGAGCGCGGCAGCCCGGACACGTGGCGCGACCCGCGTGGATTCGCGATCAAGTTCTACACCGACCAGGGCAACTACGACATGGTCGGGAACAACACGCCCGTCTTCTTCATGCGTGACCCGATGAAGTTCCAGGACTTCATCCGCTCGCAGAAGCGACGTGCCGACAACAACCTCCGCGACCACGACATGCAGTGGGACTTCTGGACGCTGTCCCCGGAGTCCGCGCACCAGGTCACGTGGCTCATGGGCGACCGCGGCATCCCGCGCACCTGGCGGCACATGAACGGGTACTCGAGCCACACGTACATGTGGGTGAATGCCGAGGGCGACAAGTTCTGGGTGAAGTACCACTTCAAGACCGACCAGGGTGTCGAGTTCTTCACGCAGCACGAGGGCGACCAGATGGCGTCCATGGACACCGATTACCACACCCGTGATCTGTGGGAGCACATCGAGGGCGGCGAGTACCCGAGCTGGACCCTGAACATGCAGATCATGCCGTTCGCGGATGCCGACGACTACCGGTTCAGCCCGTTCGACCTCACCAAGGTGTGGCCGCACAGCGACTACCCGCTGATCCCCGTCGGCAGGATGACGCTCGACCGCAACCCCACGGACTACCACTGTGAGATCGAACAGGCCGCGTTCGAGCCCAGCAACCTGGTCCCCGGCATCGGCCCGAGCCCGGACAAGATGCTGATCGGCCGGCTGTTCTCCTACCCGGACGCCCACCGCTACCGCATCGGCGCCAACTACAAGGAGCTGCCCGTCAACAGGCCGCACGTGCCCGTCCGCTCGTACTCGAAGGACGGCAACATGCGGCACCACAACCCCGGGGATCCGGTCTACGTGCCCAATTCCAAGGGTGGCCCGCACGCCGACCCGTCGCAGGTGGGGGAGACCGCCACCTGGTACAGCGCCGGCGACATGGTGCGCTCGCCCTACGCGCTCCACAAGGACGACGACGACTGGGGTCAGGCCGGGACGATGGTCCGTGAAGTACTCGACGACGCCGCCCGGGACCGCCTGGTGGACAACATCGTCGGGCATCTGCTGAACGGTGTCAGCGAACCGGTTCTGGCGAAGGCGTTCGAATATTGGCGCAACGTCGACAAGACCCTCGGCGACCGGATTGCCGACGGTGTGTCGACGAAGCAATCGGAGACGGACCCGAAGGCAGGAGAGCAGGCCAATGCGGCGCGCAGCAGCGCGCAGGCGAAGGCCTAACCCTCGTACGCGACAGGGTGCCGAGGCTGGTACAGCATCATCTCGCCCGCTCCCGGGATCTTCAGGGCTGTGGTGAGGCCGTACCCGTCGTCGCGGATTCCGCGGGTGAACTCGGCACCCTTGGCTTTCAGTTCGGCGACGGTCGACTCGATGTCGTCGCACATCAGCGAGATCTCGTGGTGCGGCCTCGTCGACCACGGTTCACCGCCCCGATCGTCCGAGGTGGGATGCACACCCATCTCGGACGGCCCGGTGCCGAAGATCAACCAACCGCCACCCGCGTCGACGTGGGACCAGCCGAGCACGTCGCGGAAGAAGTCGCGGGCAGCGTCGGCGTCGTCTGCATAGACCAATGTGTGAACCGCTGTGATCATGTGGGCAGCCTAGTTCGATTCGTCCGTCACACTGGGAGAATGTCGAACGACGAACTTTCCGGACTGACCATCGCCGTTACCGCCGAACGCCGGGCCGCCGAGTTCATCACGCTCCTCGAACGGCACGGTGCCGCCATCACCCACACCCCGGCCATCCATGTGCTGCCACTCGTCGACGACTCCGACCTGCGGTCCCGCACCGCCGACATCATCGCGTCGCCGCCGGACCTCCTGGTTGTCAGCACCGCCGTCGGATTCCGGGGGTGGCTGGACGCCGCCCGGGCCTGGGACGAGGAGGGCGCGCTGCTCGCCGCCCTGCAGTCGGCCCGGATCATCACCCGCGGTCCCAAGGCGAAGGGCGCCGTCCGCGGCGCGGGATTGCGCGAGGAATGGTCGCCGGAGACGGAGTCGTCCGAAGAAGTGCACGAGCACCTCGTCGCCGAGGGCGTGCGCGGGCTGCACGTGGCGGTCCAGTTGCACGGCACCATCACCGAATGGGAACCGATGACCGACTTGAGCGTCTCGCTCGCCGGCGCCGGCGCCGAGACGACCGCCGTGTCGGTGTACCGGTGGATCAGACCTGAGGATCAGCGGCCGCTGCGGACACTGCTCGACCAGATCATCCGGGCCGAGGTCGACGCCGTCACCTTCACCAGCGCACCCGCCGTGTCGTCTCTCCTCAGCACCGCGAAGGACGCCGACCGCGTCGACGCCCTCCTGCACGCATTCCACGGTCCCGTCGCACCTGTCTGCGTCGGTTCGGTGACGGCGTCACCTTTCACCGCCCTCGGCGTCGACACCATGCAACCCGCCCGGCCCCGCCTCGGCAGCATGGCGAAATACATCATCGAGGAACTCCCGAAGAGGCGACAGGTGGGATGAATGGCACTTTCGGGGCCTCAGATACGTCGGATGTACCGTTCGCCCGGAACTACCCGATCAAGCCGGCGGCGCGGGCGGCGTCGGACAGCACGGCCTCGAGCATGGCGGGGGTGAGCCGGCCGGTGAAGGTGTTCTGCTGGCTGACGTGGTAACACCCGAACAGGTGCAGGGGACGTTCGGGGCCGGGGAGTTCGACGTGCGCCCCGTGCCCGAATGTGGGTCGCGGCCGGGGGACGGCCCAGCCGGCGTCGTCGAGGACGGGGAGCAGCGACTGCCAGCCGAATCCGCCGAGCACGATCACCGACCGCAGGTGGGGTCGGAGGATGCGCAGTTCGGCGTCGAGCCAGTGGCGGCAGTTGTCCCGTTCGGCGGGGGTCGGCTTGTTCGCGGGCGGCGCGCAGTGCACGGGGGAGGTGATGCGGACGCCGAACAGTTCGAGGCCGTCGCCGATGTGGGTGGCGGTGGGCTGACTCGCCAGACCGACGGCGTGGAGTGCGGCGTAGAGGAAGTCGCCGCTGCGGTCGCCGGTGAACATGCGACCGGTCCGGTTCGCGCCGTGTGCGGCGGGGGCGAGACCGACGATCAGCACGGGCGCGTCGGGTGGTCCGAATCCGGGAACCGGACGGCCCCAATAGGTTTCGTCGCGGAACGCGGCACGCTTCTCGCGCGCGACCTGCTCCCGCCACTCGACGAGGCGAGGGCAGGCCCGGCATGCGATCAGCTGGGCGTCCAGCCCGGCGATGTCGGTCAGTGCCGCGCCCACACGTCACCTCCGCCGGGTGTCACCGACTCGACGAGCCACCACGCCTGATCTGCGGGAAGATCGATCACCAGGTATTTCCCGGTGCCGGCGGGGGTCGCGGCGATGATGGTCGCCACCCCTGCCCGCCGTTGGAAGAACGTCTGACGTACGGTCCACCCGATGATGCCGTCGGCTTCGAGGCTGTCCCGGGCGCGGTCGAGGGAGCCGCTGCTGGTGATCAGCCAGCCGGGCAGCACCGCGTGACCGAGGCCCCGGTACCGATCCCACGCCAGCGCGACGCCGCCGACGGCAAGGGCGGCGATCCCGGCCCACGCGGGCCAGAACACGGGCCGGTCGAGGATCACGAAGACCAGGGCGACGACGAGCGCGATCTCGGCGGGGATCAGCGCCCGCGTGCACCGCCGGCGTGCGGCGACCGGACCGTGCGCCGTGAGCGGGATCGTGGACTGCCGGTGGTCGCCGATGACGGTGGCCATCACCCGTTCGGCTTCCGCGCGCGGCGCCTGGGGGAGCAGGAGAGATGATTCGCGCCGCTCGGCGCTCACACCGGTCATGACGGCGTCCAGACGGGCCCCGCCCGCGAGCCGGAGGAGGAGCGGCCCCTTGAGGGTCGTGCCGCGCAGTCGGGCCCGATCGAGGGTGGTCTGGCGGGTCTTCAGCAGGCCGTGACTGACGTGCAGTGTGCGTCCGTTGTCCGTCAGCCTCATGTTGCCGTAGGTCAGCAGGTATCGAACGCAGGCGAGCGCGCTGGCGGCGACCAGGAGCACGACGCTCCCGACGACGACGGCGAGGACGATCCCGACGCGCTCGGCGGATTCGATCCCCGCGGCCACCGTCGACGAGCGGGCGATCTTGGCGCCCAACCCGTACTGGAATGCGAGACCGACGATCGCGGCGATGGTCACCACCCCGGTCACCGAGAACGGGGCGTAGCGCACCCACGCCGGGGTCCAGTGGCCGATCTCGGTCACCGCGGGCTCCCGGGTGACCGCGGTGTGCTCGACCTCGGCAGCGGACTGGCGGGTGAGAAGCGCGGCGCGGAGGTCGGGAACCAGACCGGCGGAGAGTGCGTTGAGTTCGAACTTCGCCGTGTCGGGTTTGGAACCGACCTGCTGGCCGGTGCCGATGCGCACGATCGACAGCCCGAGCAGGCGGTGCAGGACGCCCGCCTCCACGTCGACGGATCGGATGCGGTTGCGTGGTACCGACAGCAGGCGTTTCCGGAAGAGGCCCTGCCGCAGTTGCACGTGCACCGGCCCGATGCGGTAGCTCGTCGTGAACCAGCGGGAGATGCCGAACACCACGAACACCACGACGGCGACGAGACTCCACACATGGTTGCCGCTCTGGGTGCCGATCACCAGCGAGATCAGCAACACGGGCAGGAGTTTGACGATCTCGTCGACCGGGTGGACGAGCAGCATCCGGCGGTCCAGGCGCAGCCACGGCTGCTCCTCCTCAGCCGCGACCGCGGCCTCGCCGTGCGCGATGGGAGGAGCGACCCCCGGTTCCGGCGCCGCACTCACGTGGCGTCACCGACATTGGTACCCGCGATCTCGGTGAGCCGCGCGACGGTGCGATCGGCGGTGTCCTGATCGAGGGCGGAGATCTTGACGGCACCGGCGGACGACGCCGTCGTGACCGTGACGGTCGCGAGCCCCAGCATGCGGTCGATGGGTCCCCGTTCGGTGTCGACGGTCTGGATGCGGGAGATCGGCGCGATGCGTCGTTCCTGGGTGAACCAGCCGCTGCGGGTGTAGACGGCGGTGTCGCTGATCTCCCAGCGGTGCACCCGGTACCGCCAGATGGGGACGACCGCGATGTGGACGATCGCGAGCACGACCGTGATCGCGAGAACCGACACGTGGATCCAGACCGGCCACCAGTGAAAGACCAGAGCGACAGCTTGCGCGACGAAGACGGGAAGCCACAGAAGGGCTGCGTTGATCGCCCACAGTTGCTTGGCCTTGGGGCTGGGCCGCCACAGCGGCTCCGCCATCGTGACGGTGGTGGGCACACTCATGCCCCTACTTTGGCCGTGCCCCGGCATTCTGTCGAGAACCGACCTATCGTGGGAGGACCCCCGAAGCGAAAGGAGCGCAGACATGACGTCATTCGATGCGGCCGATTCTCCGGAGGTTCCCGAGGCAGACCGGCTCGAGCAGGAACTCGCCGTCGACGACGACAGTTCCGACGAGGTGGAAGAAGTGTCGTCACTGGAGGTGAACGAGGCGGACGCGGCCGAGCAGAGCCGGGCCGTTCCCGTCGACGAGGACTACCCGCGCGAGTAGCGATCCTCGCCGCTCACGGGAGTCTGGGTGGCACGGGTTGTCACCGATGGCGCATGATCGCTGGGTGACCCATTCAGGTGAAGAATCCGGCCGGCCCACGATGCTTCCCATGCCGGGCGTTCCGGCGGCACCCCCGTCCGGCGCATCGGCGCAGGAAGTGGCCCCCTCCGCCTCCGCCATGCGGCGGGTGCTGCGCCGTGCCCGCGACGGCGCCACCCTGAACGTGGACGAGGCGACGGTCCTGCTGCAGGCCCGCGGCGACGACCTGGCCGATCTGTGTTCGTCGGCGGCGAAGGTTCGCGACGCCGGGTTGCTGGCGGCGGGCAGGCCCAGGGCTGTCACGTATTCGCGCAAGGTGTTCATTCCGTTGACCCGGTTGTGCCGGGACAAGTGCCATTACTGCACGTTCGTGACGGTGCCCGGCAAGTTGCGGGCCGAGGGACGTGGCGCGTATCTGGAGCCGGACGAGGTGCTCGAGATTGCGCGGCAGGGCGCCGAATTGGGCTGCAAGGAAGCCCTCTTTACGCTCGGCGACCGTCCCGAGGATCGGTGGCCGGAGGCCAAGCAGTGGCTGGACGAGCGGGGGTACGATTCGACGCTCGACTACCTGCGCGCGATGTCGATCCGGGTTCTCGAGGAGACCGGGCTGCTGCCGCACCTGAATCCGGGTGTGATGAGCTGGGAGGAGATCTCCCGGCTCAAGCCGGTGGCCC
>RRBB01000345.1:0-7968 GCA_006543605.1 Rhodococcus sp. WS4 | reverse complement strand
ATCCCACCCTCCCCGGCGACGAACCCTTCCCCTACCCGGCGATCGGCCACGAACCACCGGTGCAGGAGGCCGCCGACGCATTGCGGCGCCTCGGGTACACCCCGTCGAACATTCCGCTGGGCATCGACCTGCAGGACGGCGGCGGGTGCATCCGATGTCAGACCTGCGACGGATTCCCGTGCCGACTGCTGGCGAAATCGGACGCGGATGTGCGCTGCGTCCGACCGGCCATCGCGTCCGGATCGGTGGAACTGCTGACCAACGCCTACGTCGAGCGGGTACTCACCGACACGACCGGAAAGCACGCTACCGGAGTCCAACTCCGGCACCGCGGTACCGAACTCGTCGTCGACGCACGCACCGTCGTGGTGTCCTGCGGCGCCGTCAACTCCGCGGCCTTGCTGCTCCGATCCGCGAGCGCCGAGCACCCGGACGGTCTCGCCAACTCGTCCGGCATGGTCGGACGAAACTACATGGTGCACAACAATTCCATCATGGTGGGCATCAACCCGCTGAAGAAGAACACGTCCGAGTTCCAGAAGACGTTGTACATCAACGATTTCTATACCAGCGGCACGGCAGATCACCCCTACCCGCTCGGGCACGTGCAGCTCATCGGCAAGTTGCAGGGCGAGATGGTGAAGGGCCAACGTCCGCTGATCCCCAAGTGGGCGCTCAGCCAGGCCACGGCACGCAGCATCGACTGGTGGCTGTTCACCGAGGACCTGCCGGATCCGGACAACCGCGTCACCCTCACCGACGACGGCAATATCCAGATCGCGTGGACCCCCAACAACACGCGCGCTCACGAGGTCCTCGTGCGGGAGATGCGGAAGATCCTCCGCAAGATCGGCTATCCGTTCGTCTTCAGCCAGGGCACCGGCATCGAGGTCAACTCCCACCAGGCCGGCACCGTGCGAGCGGGCACCGACCCCGCCACCTCGGTGCTCGACGCCGACTGCCGCGCCCACGACGTCGACAACCTGTACGTCGTCGACTCGTCCTTCTTTCCGTCCCTGCCCGTGATGAACCCCGCACTGTCCATCGCGGCCAACGCCTTCCGCGTCGCGGAGGTCATTACCGACCGAGTCGGCACGACACGCACACACCACACCCCGGCCGAGTCCGCGTCCCTGTGACGCGTCGCCCCCACCACACGCAGAAAGTTCTCTCGATGACAACACAGAAACTCACCGGCGGACAGATGGTCGTCGACTTCCTCATCCGCGAGGGAGTCGAGAAGGTCTTCGCGATCCCCGGACACGGCAACACCGCCCTCCTCGACGCGTTCGTCGACCGGTCCGACGAGATCGAACTCGTGCCCGCCATGCACGAGCAGGGTGCCGCGCACATGGCCGACGGCTACTACCGGGCGTCCGGCAAGATCGCGGCGATCTGTACCTCCATCGGACCGGGCGCCACCAACACCCTCACTGGACTCGCGACGGCCTTCGCCGACTCGATGCCGATGCTGCTGATCACCGGCGCGGTGCACACCTACATGGAGAACCGCGGGGTGCTCCAGGAGATCGACCGCCCCCACGGCAACAACTTTCCCCGCATGGTGGAGCCGGTGGTCAAGCGGTGGTGGCAGCCCAGCCGCCTCGAACAGCTTCCGGTGGCGCTCGCTCAGGCGTTCAACACCATGCACGAGGGCAGGCGCGGACCCGTGCTCGTCGACATCCCGCAGGACCTGCAGGCCGAGTACGGCGACTACACCCCCGACACCGGTGCCCGCCGTCCCGCCACCCGCGCAACCGGTGACCCGGCCGTGATCGCCGGGGCCGCACGCCTGCTCGCCGGTGCGAAACGTCCCGTCATCGTGGCCGGCGGCGGCGTCATCCACGCCGAGGCCGCCGCCGAACTGATGGCCGTCGCCGAACACCTCGGCGCACCGGTGACGCACTCGTTCCAGGGCAAGGGCGCGTTCCCCGCCGACCACGACCTGTACGCGTGGCCGTGCGGCGACATGGGGTCGATCCCCGGCAACGGTGTGACCCGCACAGCCGACGTGATCCTCGCGGTCGGCTGCCGGTTCAGTGACCGCATCACGTCGTCGTACCGTCCCGGGGTCACGTTCGACATCCCGAACACCAAGCTCGTGCAGATCGACATCGACGGTTTCGAGATCGGCCGCAACTACCCGGTCGAGGTCGGCGTCGTCGGTGACGCGAAAACGTCCCTCGCCGCGCTGCGCGACGTACTCGCCGATCTCGGGCCGGCGCTCGACTACCGCAACACCGACTACTTCGCCGAACTGCAGGACCTCAAGGCGCAGTGGGACGAGCACCTGCGGCCGATGCGGACCACCGACTACCTGCCGATGACCAACTCACGGGCGATGGTCGAGATCCGCAAGGCCCTTCCGCGCGAGGGCATTCTGGTCACCGATTCGTCCAACCCGGCGAACCAGGCGTTCAACGAGTTCCCGATCTACGGCCCGAAGACCAACATCGTGGCCGGCGGCTTCTCCGGCATCGGATTCGGTGTACCGGCCGCGATCGGTGCGCAGATCGGTGCCCCGGACACCCCGGTCCTGGCGATGGTCGGCGACGGCAGCTTCCTCCAGACCGGCACCGAGATCGCGACCGCGGCCATGCTCGGAGTGCCGCTGGTGATCGTCGTACTCAACAACGGCGGCTGGGAAGCGATCAAGGACCTTCAGATCAGCCTGTTCGGTGCAGAACGCGAAATCATCTCCGGCTGGAAGAACCTCGACGGGACACCGTATTTCGCCGACATCACCCGGTTCGCTCAGTCGCTCGGCTGCAGCGCCGAGCGCGTCGAGGACCCGGAGAAGCTGGCCGACGCGATCGAGCGTGCATTCGCGACGCCGGGCCCGGTGATCATCGAGGCGATGAGCGCCCACGAACTGCCGTGGACGGAAATGCACCCGACCGGATGGTGGGACATCACCGTTCCCGCCTACCACGGCGAGGTCCGCGACGACTACGTCGCGCAACGCGGATTCTGATCGGAGACCGCCATGGGTGACATCAAACTCGGTCTGAACCTGGAATTCGCCCGCTTCGAGAACGGCTCGTTCGACTGGGCGATGGATCAGGCAGCGGAGATCGGCTACAAGTACGTCGAGCCGATGGTCTACTGGGGCCGCGAGTTGCTGAGCACGGCCGGGTACTTCCACACCCGGTCGATGCTCGACGACCCGCTGATCATGCGTGACGCCGCCGAATCCCGGGGGCTGACCATCTCGTCGCTGTCCAGCCATGCGCCGCTGGCCAAACCGGACGTGAGCGTCGACTACCTGAAGCAGTCGATCCGCTATGCCGCCGAGGTCGGTTCGCCGATGATCATGGTCGACGACGGACCGCTGCCGACGTGGACCACGGAGGCGGAGAACTACACGCTGATGCGGTACACGCTGCAGGAGGCCGCGAAGGTGGCCGAACCGCGCGGCATCAAGATCGCGATCGAGACGCACGGCGAGTACACCGCGACCCCCGAGCGACTCGCGAAGATCATGACGCTGATCGACAGCCCGGCGCTGACGATCAACCTCGACACCGGCAACAGCTACCTCAGCGAGAACGACCCGCACGAGTGGCTCGAGCAGATCGTCGGCGGGGTCACGCACCTGCACGCCAAGGACATCGGTGTCGAGGACGCGAAGAGGCTACGCGGCAAGGTCCGGGGCATGCTCGGCTGCGCCTGCGGCGACGGCGTCATCGACTGGGAACGGATCGTGAAGACCCTGCACGAGGCCGATCACGACGTCGTCCTGTCGGTCGAGTGCGGTGGCCTAGACGCCGCGAAGAAGAGCTACACCTACCTCACCGATCTGATCACCCGCATCCAGGGCAGCTGACAACGGCGTCGCCGGTCCCGCAGGTGATCTCGCGACACGCTGGGTCCTGAACCGACATTCGAGTCCCCGGTGCGTCGTGTCCACCGTGCCGCCCGACACCCCGTGTGTCGGGCGGCGCGCTTCACCCCTACCAGTAACCGGGAAGACTTTGTCATGAATACTCCTGCCCGCCCCGAGGCGCGTCATCGCGTGGTGATCATCGGTTCCGGATTCGGCGGCCTGTTCGCCGCGAAGGCGTTACGCCGGGCCGACGTCGACGTGCTCGTCGTCGACCGCACGAGCCACCACCTGTTCCAGCCGCTGCTGTATCAGGTGGCGACGGGCATCCTGTCCGAGGGAGAGATCGCTCCGTCGACCCGGATGGTGTTGAAGAAGCAGTCGAACGCTTCGGTGATGCTGGGCGACGTCACCGACATCGACCTGTCCGAACGCAGGATCACGTCGACCCACCGCGGCAGAACGACCACCACCGGGTACGACAGTCTGATCGTCTCGGCCGGAGCACGGCAGTCGTATTTCGGCAACGACCACTTCGCCGAACACGCCCCCGGCATGAAGACCATCGACGACGCACTCGAACTCCGCGGCCGGATCCTGGGCGCGTTCGAACGCGCCGAACTGTCCACCGACCCGGAGGAGCGCGCCCGCCTCCTGACGTTCGTGGTGGTCGGCGCCGGACCCACCGGGGTGGAAATGGCCGGTCAGATAGCCGAACTGGCGCACCGCACGCTCGTCGGCGCGTATCGGAACATCGATACCCGCGACGCCCGGATCGTCCTGCTCGACGCCGCGTCCGCGGTGTTGCCGCCGTTCGGCGACCGGCTCGGGTCCGCCGCGGCCGAGCGCCTCGAGAAGATCGGTGTCGAGGTGCAGCTCGGGGCGGCCGTCACCGACGTCGACGCGGACGGCGTGACGGTCAAGGACGGGCGTGGCGAGACCGTCCGCATCGAATCCACGTGCAAGGTGTGGTCGGCGGGCGTGGAAGCCAGCCCGCTGGCCAGGCAGCTTGCCGAGCAGTCGGGGGCCGAACTCGACCGCGCCGGGCGGATCGCCGTCCGCGAGGATCTGACGGTGCCGGGACACCGCGAGGTGTTCGTGATCGGCGACATGATGGCGCGCGACCGCCTTCCCGGGGTGGCGCAGGTCGCGATCCAGGGTGGCCGCTACGCGGCGCGGCAAATCGCAGCCGATGCCGGCGGGCGCGCGACGTCACCCGACCGCGTTCCGTTCCGGTACCGGGACAAGGGGTCGATGGCGACGATCTCGAGGTTCAACGCGGTCGCGAAGGTCGGGGGCATCGAACTCGCAGGATTTCTGGCGTGGATCCTGTGGCTGGCCGTCCACGTCGTCTACGTCGTCGGGTTCCGGAGCCGGGTGTCCACGCTCATGTCGTGGACGTGGACCTTCCTCGGTTCCTGGCGGGGACAGCTGACGATCACCGACCAACAGGTGCTGGCCCGCAACGTCATGGGCACACTCGTTCGCCTGGACCGGCGTGAGGACGACGATGACGCCGTTGTCGCCAGAGCGAGCTGACACCCGGAGGACGCGGACGGTCCGGCCGATAAGCTGGGCTCGGTAACCGTGCGACGGAGAGGAACAGCATTCGTGACCACGATGCACGACGTCGCCCGAGCGGCCGGCGTGTCCCAGGCCGCGGTCTCGTATGCGTACAACCAGCCCCACAAGCTGTCCGCAGCGCGACGCGCCCACATCTTCCAGGTCGCGGCCGAACTCGGCTACGCCGGACCCAACCCCGCGGGCCGCAACCTCCGCACCGGGCAGGTCGGTGCGCTGGGACTGATGATCACCGACTCGCTGCGCTACGCCTTCGACGATCCGGCCACGGCGCAATTGCTGAAGGGGATCTCGGAGGTCGGTGAACTCGCCGAGGTCGCCCTGACGCTGCTGCCCTGCCCCCTCGAGTCGACCCGTGTCGCCGAGGGGTCCGGCGTGCTGGTGCGGGGCGCTGTGGACGGCTTCCTCGCGTATGCGATGCCGGACGGACACCCCGGAATGCAGACGGCGATGAGCCGCCGGCTGCCGATTGTCGTGATCGACGGACCCAATCCGGGCGGACTCCCGCGAGTAGGAATCCGGGATCGACAGGCCGCCAAGGAGGTCGCGGAACACGTTCTGGCACTCGGGCACCGGCGCGTCGGATTTCTCGTCGACCGGCTCGTGCCCGACGGCAAGGGTGGGCCCGTCGACGCCGCCCGCATCAGGGCCGCACGAGACCACGTGATGAAGGAGCGCCTCGCCGGATACGCCTCCGCCTGCCGGAAATACACGGTGCCGTGGTCGTCCGCCGTGGTGGTCGAGGCCGGCGGATTCGACTACGAGCTGTCCCGCACGGCCGTCGAGACGCTGCTCGACGCCGGTCCCGTGACCGCCGTCGTCGCGGCGTCCGATCTGTTGGCGCTCGCGGCTCTCGACGTCGCGCAGGAACGTGGGCTCCGGGTACCGGAGGATCTGTCGGTGGTCGGTTTCGACGACATCCCGGCGGCCCGGGCCGCCGGACTCACCACCGTCCGGCAGCCGCTCGTCGACAAGGGACGAGAGGCCGCGCAGCTACTGCTCGACATCATCGGCGGCGGAATGGGAAGGGAAATCACACTGCCCACCGAGCTCATCGTGCGCGAGAGTTCCGGGCCCGCCCCCGCCGAGCAGTGAGTTATCCTGCCGCGCCGCGCAGTTCGGGATTGCCGTCGACGATGGAGTAGAGCGCCTCGGTGATCGCCTTCACCCGCGCGAGTCGCGTCAGTTCCCGCGGTACCACCAGCCAGTAGGTGCGGTGGGCGATGAAGTCGTCGGAGAGAACCGGCACGAGATCTTCGTCCAACGCCCCGATGTAGCTCGGCAGCGGCGCGATCCCGACCCCGTGCTTCACGGCCTGGTAGTGGCCCGCGATGTTGTTGGTCTGGATCTGCGCCTGGAAATCCGGAATCAGCGCGTCGAGAATGCGCAACGGTTCGACGTCGAGGAACGCATCCACATACCAGATGAGCGTGTGGTGCCGGAGATCCTCGAGCGACGCGATGGGCTCGTGTTCGTCCAGGTAGTGCCGTGACGCGTACAGACGAAGGTCGTAGTCGGCCAGTTTGCGGACCACGACGGACCGCGGCGACGGACGCTCGAGCGTTACCGCGATGTCGAAGTCGCGCCCGGTCAGCAGGTCGTGGGTGGTCGACGTGACGAGTTCGGTGAACAGATCGGGGTGCTCCGCCCGCACCGCTGCCAGACCCGGCACCAGCACGAACGATCCGAAACCGTCGGGCGTGATGATCCGGACGGTGCCGGTCAACCCGCCCAGCGACGACGTCTCGTCCTGCGCGGCGAGCACCGCAGATTCCACAGCCTCCGCGTGGGGCACCAGCCTCCGCCCCGCTTCGGTGAGCTGCCATCCCGACACGCCACGGTCGAAAAGCCTGGTGCCCGTGTCTTTCTCGAGTCTGGTGATTCTCCGCGACACGGTCGTGTGATCGACACCGAGTCGCTTCGCCGCGTCCGCGAGGCGGCCCGTTCTCGACAACTCCAGGAGGTATCGCATGTTGTCCGCGGTAAACATCGCTCGCCTCCCGTGCAAATGTGCAGTCCGAAGTGCCATTTTACTCGTTGACGCAGGCAATGTTGCCCAGCAGACTCGTGGTCAACCCCACCTTCCCAGGAGTGAATTCCCATGGCCGTTATCTCGCACTGGCTCAACAACAAGTCCTACCCCGGAACAAGCGGCAACAGCGCTCCGGTGACGAACCCGGCGACCGGCGCCGTGACCGGTCAGGTCGCGTTGGCCGGCGTCGAGGACGCCCGCGCGGTGATCGATGCCGCAGCGGCCGCGTTCCCGGCCTGGCGCGACACCTCCCTCGCCAAGCGCACCCAGGTGATGTTCAAGTTCCGGGAACTGCTCAACGAGCGCAAGGGCGAACTCGCCGAGATCATTACCTCCGAGCACGGCAAGGTCGTCTCCGACGCCCTCGGTGAAGTCAGCCGCGGCCAGGAAGTGGTCGAATTCGCGTGCGGCATCGCGCATCTGCTCAAGGGTGGGATGACCGAGAACGCGTCCACCAACGTCGACGTGCATTCGATCCGTCAGCCCGTCGGCCCGGTCGGGATCATCTCCCCGTTCAACTTCCCCGCCATGG
>RRBB01000344.1:0-8062 GCA_006543605.1 Rhodococcus sp. WS4 | reverse complement strand
CGGCGAGCAGGGCGTCGAGGGCCACGCTGCGACCGTCCGCCAGGTAGCCGAGCCGGGGATGGCCGATGTACTCGGCGAGTTCCTCCATGTCGGCGAGATAGCCGTGCCCCTCGGCGACCAGCCGCCGTGCCCATTCGTCGGTATGCATGGGCCCGTGCTCGCGGAGCAGGACCATGGCGGCTTCGGCAGTGGGATCTGTCGGATCGGTCACCGGGCCAGGGTATGCGATGTGTCCGGGCGTCTCGTCGAAAGGAGCGTACTCGTCGCTAGGCGAGGGATTCGGCTGCTCTGCGGCGCAACAGTTCAACCAAATGGCGTCGCTGCGGTGCGCACGATTCCGTCAACCGATTGCCTGTCGGCAGCGGCGAGCCGAACCCGAGCGTCGTCTACCGCTGGTGACCCCGCCCCAGCAGATACCTCCGTCGGCCGCGACGGTGTGTCCGTCCTCGTGGATGGGTGGATGTGCGCGAGACTTTCGGCAACGATGCACCGTCAGCAAAGGAGGTAGGGTGCCCAGCCTCATCTTCAATGGTGTCACCTACGGCATCAGCCAGACCCGATTCGAGGCCACCCGGGAGTTGCTCGCACGGTTCGCCGAGGGACACACCCTGGGTGTGGCGATGTCCCTCACCCATGACGGCGCCCGGCACCACCTGTACATCACCCCCGGGTGCCGATCACGCTGGTGGAATGACGACTCCGCAGTGGTCGAGTCAAACGGTTTCCTGCGCTGAACGTGCGCCCCGGGCAGTGTCTCCGGCGACGTCGCCACCAGCGCCCGTCGATGCCCTCGGCGGGAGGTAACACCCCGTCACAGCCTGGGCGCAACTCTGCGCGCAAACATGCCAGCGAAAATACCGGCAACACGGCACGTAGTGGGTAGGGTGAGGTCCGCGCACGTACACGGGCGGCACACCGAACACGAGTGGGTGGGGATGGCGAAGGCAGGAAATTCCGAAGGCGGCGCCCGCCGCCGCCCGACCGGGGCCGGACGAGCAGCCGTAGGGGCGGCGAAACGCGCGTCCGCTGCGGCAGACGTCGGCGGTGCGGGAACGCCGAGTCCGGAATTGACGGCGAAGCTGGAACCGAGGAAGGGCCCGGCGAAGGTTCCGCTCAATACCCGGGTCCTGGCCTCGACGGAGGCCCGGTTGAACTGGCTGGTGAACGATCGCCAATCCACGGTGACCAACGTCGTGGACGTGGCCCTGCAGGAGTTCTTCGACCGCTACAGCGTCCCGCCGGCAGATCATGACGGCCGGATCACCGAGCAGGAGTCATGAGCAGTCCGTGGGAACAGATACCCCTGTTCGCACTGCCCGAGACAACCCTGACGACATCTCCCTCTTCCACCGATGACGTTCTCCCTGACGATGATGTTCTTCCCGACGAGGATGTTCTTCCCGACGACGACGCTGCCTCCGTCGATGCTGCTGTCGGCGTCGCAGCCGATCGGGCAGACTCTGAGCCGGCCGCTGCCGCACACCCTGAATCGCCCGAGCGGTCGGATGTCGCCGAAGCCGACGACGCCCCGACCCCGCCGTCTCCCGAGGTGGACAGCGACGCGGTGGACAGCGCTGCGGTGGACGGCGACGACGAGGACGACGATGCAGCTGGCAGCGAAGAGGCTGGCAACGACGGGGCCGATCCGCCGGTGTGGGAGGCACTGCCCGCCGGAGACGAAGCCGATGGCCATGCGTTGATCGTGACCGCCGCCGGGACCTACACGCCGTCCGGGCGGGAGTTGACCGGTCCGGTCGACTCGGTGGAGAAGCTCGACAAGCTGATTCGCTGGGCCGCGCTGACCCCGTTGGGCGCCCCCGCGCAGATCTGGGTCGTCGGACAGGCCGCGTGCGAGCTGCTCGGGTGGATTATTGATCCGGGCAGTGAAGACGACGTCGACGATATGGAAGCCCTTCGCAACCGCGCCGCCCAGGAATTGACTGCCGTCCTGCACGCCACCCTGACACCGATGCTGAACGCGGGCTGGGAACTCCGTGGCGATCCCGGGCACGTGGTGCACCTGTCCCGCTCGATCGGGAACTTCACCTCGATGGTCGATGTGGTGATCGAGCCGTACGTGTGGACCTACTGGAACAAGGACTTCGGTTGGCACAACCGCGTCGGCGACATGGGCATCCTCGGCTCACCCACCGCCGGAACGTATCTCCCCGACGAGGACCTCCCGGCGGCGCGTGAACTCGGTCGCCGGTTGGCCTGGTGCGCCACGCACCTCGGGGTGCTCCCGGGACCGACGCCCGCGCGGACCGGCGCCGCCCTCGTCGACAAAATCAAGCGTGAACGCACCCGCAGCGGCAAAGGCATCGTCGTCACCACACCTGGCTCGGTCCCGCCCCTCGACGGCCCGCCGCGGGGAGATCTCGAACCTGCTGTCGGCTGGACACGCGTCCCGGCGGCCGATGACCTCGACAACGCCCACCGGTTGGTCTCGATCGACCAACGCGCCGCCTACCTCGCATCCGCGGGCATGCTCGAATTCGGCTACGGGCAGCCCACACACCTGACCGGTGACAATGCCGCGGCCGCTGCGGCGGTAGGGGACAAGGGTGCCCCGTTCGGGCTGTGGCGGATCACCCTGCCGCCCGGTCAGACACTGTCGCTTCCCGCGAAGCTACCTCTGCCGCACCCGCACATGCTCACCGACCAGCCGGTGCAGACGTGGGTCACCTCGGTCAGCCTCGACGGACTGTGCTCACCAGTGGCAGACGGAGGAATCGGCGCCGAACTCGACGACCTGGACATCACCGAGGCCTGGGTCTACCCACAGCAGGGCCGGACGCTGGACAAGTGGGCGAAAATCCTGCGCGAGGCCCGCAAGACCGCGGTGGACACCGACGACGACGCGACGAAACGGTTCCTCGGCACCTGCTACAAGGGCTACATCGGGCGAATGGTCAACCCGGAAATGTGGACTGCGAAGCAGATGCAACATCACCACCAACCGCTCTGGCGGGCGGCGATCATCGCCCACTGCCGGTGGCGCGGCCGCCGCGTGGCGATGCGGATTGCCCGCGAGCACGGCCGATGGCCGGTCCGCACCGTCACCGACTCCTGGGTGTACCTCCTGGCTAATGGCGAGGACATCGCCGATGCAAGCGAGGCGCTGGGGAAGATGTCGGTGGAGAAGGACGTGGTCCTCACCGACACACTCCTATCCGCCTTCACGTCGGCTGAGGACGTTCACGACGTGAACCTCGCGATCAAGGCGGCGTTCGCCGAGGAAGAAGACAACTAATGGCCCTGCATCTTCCGAAGCCGCGGACCACGAAACCGGCACAGGAGGCGGTCGGTCTCGACGGCCTCAAGGTCTCCGTCGCCAACGCCGCGACCAGCGGTGTGGAGAAGTCCAAGCAGGTCAAAAGTGGGGGACTGGCCGGCCTGACCAGCAAGGTCTCGGTGAAACAGCTGCGCAGGGAGCTCGGCAACGAGGGCCTGCGGCAGGCTGCGATCGATGCCGGCCGCACCCCGCCCTCGGCTCGTACGTTGCGCCGGTGGGCGCAACAGGGCCGCATCCCCCACGCCGATGTCCTCGAGCGAGCCCAACGGCGTGCCGCGATCGAACGCCTCGGGGGCGTCGATGCCGTGGCGGCGAAGATCGGCCGGTCCCGCTCCGCCGTCTCCCGGTACCGGTCCGGGGAAACAAACGAGTTGCGCGCCGACGCCAGCAAGAAACTCAAGAACGTCAAGGCGCAGGACATCATGAAACGCGCCGGCGTGTTGCGCCCGGACGGAACACCGAAGAAGGCGGTCATCCGCGTCAAGGGCGGAGTCATGGTCCGCAACGGCGCCGACGAGGGCTACGACTACCGGGTCCGCACCCTGGACTTCGCGAACTCCGACACACCCTTCACCAATGAGGAGTCCCGCGAACTCGCCGCCGCACTGGCCAACGACGACCACGCCCGCGTCGTTGCACTCCTCGAGCGGCACGCCACCCTCGACTACCCCGAAAACAAGGGCTTCGACAAATACAGCGACCAATTCGGCTTCCACTTCGACCACATCGACTCCGTCCACATCGACTGGATATAGACGCCGCCCCACGATCCGGCCCACGCTAAAAGGTATGAGATACACAGGGCAGCTTGCGATTTCCGCACCTATTCTCGGGGCGTGCCCGCCGCTTCGACGGGGGTGACCGAGCCATCGGTGCTGCGGAACTCGCACGGCCACCGACCGGTTGCCCATTGCCGGCCACGGTTCCCACCGATGCCGTACGAGGGGGTTCAGCGTGCTCCCCGCGGATGTCGTTGGGTGCGGGTCCGTGGGGCGATGACCGTTCGGTCGCAGGATCTCCGCGGGGTCGGCGGGGCGAGTGCGCCCGGGACCGGGGTTGCATGCCGAACATCCGCGGTATGCGGTCGATGCCGTCCTAGGTGCGGGTGCCCGTGATGTCAGGCGGTGGGCTGGCGCCGGATGAACTCGGCCATTCCCGGGACGGTGAACGCGATGCGGCCGTGTTCGGGGGACCAGACGAGGCCCTTCTTGATGGCGGAGTCACGGACATCGCTGACCGCGGTCGTCGTCACCCCCATGGCCGCGGCGACGTTCCCGGACCGGGGAGTGGGCTCACCGGTCGCGGCGATGGCGCGCAGATACCGACGCTCCCGGTCGGTGGCGCGGGTCCACCGGGACGGGAAGAACCCGTCGTCCAAGGCTCGGCGACCCTCCTCGACCGCGGCATGGGCGTCCTCGGTATCGAAGGGGGAGATGGGGGCGGTGTGCCAGATCGCCTTGCCGAACTCTTGCAGGAAATACGGGTAGCCGCCGGTCGCTTCGACCATGATCTGGAGCGCGTCCGGGGTGAAGGCACCCCCGTGGGCCTCGACCGGCACCCGGAGGGCGTCGGCGGCATCGGCCGGGGAGAGCGGCCCGATCGTCCGGTAGGAGAATTGCCGTTCGGCGTAGGAGCGGCTGTCGGCGAGCACCGCGGGAAGGCTGGGTAGTCCGGCGCCGATGACGAAGAACGGCCATTCGCGTTGGCTGGCGCGGTGTTGCACCGCGAGCAGGGCGCCGAGCAGATCGGTGTCGAGGTCCTGCATTTCGTCGATGAACAGTCCGAACGCGGTGCCCCGCTTGCGCATGACGTCGCTGATCGCTTCGACCAACTCCTCGAGGTCGAGGTCGATGTCGCCGCTGGCGGCCCGCCCGCCGAGGGTGACTTCGATCTTCGCCGGGCCGAGCCCGACGCCGAGGGTGAAGCCCCGCGTGAGGTTGCCCCTTGAAGGTGGACACCGGATTTCATGCGGCGACTGACAGCGTAGACGACGCGATCAGTCGTTGTTCGAACTCCACTGGGGTGAGGTATCCGAGGGCGGAGTGACGGCGACGTCGATTGAAGTACGAGAGCCACTCGAACAGCTCCAGCCGTGCCTGCGACTTCGACGTCCAACTCTGTCCGTGCAGCCACTCCCTCTTGAGTCCTTGGAAGAACGACTCGGCGAGAGCATTATCGTAACTTGACCCGACCCGTCCCCGACTCTGCTGGATCCCATGACGGCGGCATACATCGACGAAAGCTGCTGCGGTGTACTGCGTTCCGCGGTCGCTGTGGAAGATGACGCCACCGACGTCACCACCGCGGGTGCGCACCGCCATCTCGATCGCGTCCGTGACGAGATCGGTGCGC
This sequence comes from Rhodococcus sp. WS4, assembly GCA_006543605.1. Taxonomy (GTDB): domain Bacteria; phylum Actinomycetota; class Actinomycetes; order Mycobacteriales; family Mycobacteriaceae; genus Rhodococcus_F. The sequence goes on along the minus strand of RRBB01000344.1, from coordinate 2,415 downwards.
ATGTGGTCGGCGATCGACCAGCCCACCACCCGGCGTGAGCAGATGTCGATCACCGTGGCCAAGAACAACCACGAGGATCCCACCGGGATGTAGGTGATGTCCCCACACCACTTGGTATCGACAGCCGTAGCGGTGAAGTCGCGCATCACCAGATCCGGCACCGACGGAGCCGACTTGTCCGCGATGGTCGTGCGCTTGCTGCGGCGCAGGTGCCGGCCGACCACGTGGGGGATTCGCATCAGCCGGGTCACCCGTTTGCGGTTGATCTTGCGTCCGCGGGAGCGGAGTTCGGCGTGCACGCGCGGGGCGCCGTAGGCGCTGCGGTGCTCGGCATGGATGGCGCGGATCTCGGCGACTGTCGCGGCTTCCTCGGCCTGACGCTCGACTCGGGCCGGCTCGGTGGCCAGGTGCTTGTAGTAGCCGGAGCGGGAGGTTCCCAGCACCCGGCACAGCCGCTGCACGCCGAACTCGGCGCGATGGTCGGAGATGAAGTCCCAGCGGCGGGTCTTCACTTCACCTCTTTCGCGAAATACGCGGCTGCCCGGCGCAGGATGTCGCGTTCGAGCTGCCATTCCTTCTCGGCACCGCGTAACCGGGCGTTCTCTGCCCGCAGCCGCGCGAGCTCGTCCGCTTGGGTTTCCCCACCGGCGGTGCTGCGGGCCTCCTGGCGTCCATTGCGGGCGGTGTCCTTGCGGACCCACGTCCGTAGCGTTTCGCCACTGATGCCCAGGTCCGCGGCGACCGCCGCGTATGTGCGCTGGCCGTCGGCCGCGCGGTACAGCGCGATCGCGTCTTTCCGGAATTCCTCCGTGTACAGAGACTGGCGTCCCACCTCGACATCCCTCCTGGCTCTACTAGAACCATTGTCAGGGGTGTCCACTCCAAGGGTGCAACCTCAGGCTCGCCAGTTGGGGGTGGTGTTGTCATTGGCATCGTTTCTCACTTGAAGTGGCGGATTGTCGGGAGGATGGCGTTGCTGTGGTTGGGATCGTAGGGGCGGTGGGTGTGGACTCGTTTCCAGTGCTTCTCGCGGAAAGTTCGGAATAGGTTGCGATGCTCGATGACCCAGCTCTTGAGTGGTTCGATCCGGGTGGATGAGGACAGCCGGTCGCCGAATCGCGCGGGTTGTCCGAGGCGTCGGCCGACGTGGTGATAGAACGGGGCCACGTCGTGGTCGTCGTCGGCCATGGCGACATGGCGTCTCCATTCGAGATCGCAAAGGATCTCGGCGAGCGTGACGGCTTCGGGCATGACCAGGAGTGTGGTTGCGATTCGGGATTGGGGCAGGGTGGCTGCGCGTTTGTCCCATCGGGTGTGCAAGTTATTGAAGGTGTAGTCGCTGGGGCTGAAAGGGGCGCGGGCGAGGTGCCAGTCCAGGACGATCCAGCTCGCGTGCCTGAGCTGTTGACGAACCCAGGCATGGTCCCCGACAGTCGCGCGCAGTCGGCCGAGTCGGCGGTGGGCGGTGATGATCTCGATGTTTTCCGACAGGTCGATCTGGTCGGGGAAATAGCTGGTGGTTTCGATCCAGCGGCGATGTCGTGGGCAGATGGACGGTGCGTCGCGGTCGTGAACGCGGACCTGCGGACGGCCGGGGATTCGGCCGATGCAGAGGTGGCAGTGGTCGCGGATGGCCGCGGTGCGGAAGACGCGGATCGTCGGGCCGGTTTGGGGCGGTGGGTCGGCTCTGGGATTCGACAGGCTGGGCAGTGCCGTGCGCAGCCGGTCGGCGGGCAGCCCGGTGAAGGTTTCCAGCCGGGCCAGTGCGGGCGCGTTGAGCGTGATGTCGCGGTTGTGGATCATCGAGGCGAAGGGGGTGCCGTTGATGGGTTCGCCGAGGGCGCGCAGCAGTGTGGTCGGCCGACTCAGCGCGTTCGCGGCGGCGAGTCGGAAGACGTAGGACACCACGGTTTCCGCGCCGATCGGACGGACTCGGACGGGCAGAAGTTGGGCGGGTTGTTGCCAAAGCGTCATCGGTCGCTCCCTGGCCGGTGCTGCTGGAACTGGGCGACGGCGGCGCCGTCGAGCAGCACGGCGTCGAGGTGGGCCTTGGTGATCCATTCGGCGCCGTCGGTGATGGCGTCGTTGGCGGCTTCGTAGATGAGCTGGTCGAGACTGCCGATCATGCCGCCGGTGCGGGCGTGCAGATAGTCAGCTTGCTCGATAAGAGTTCCGGCTTGGTGCTTGTGCAACCGCAGGGTCTGCTCCATGCTGGCAACGAGCTTGACCCAGTCCTGTTTGTCCTGGTCGGTGCGATAGGCAAACGGTCCTGTCTTGATGGGGATGAATGTTGCCCGTCTCTGGGGATGACGACCACGGGGTGGTGAATCGTCACTGGGTTTGCCGATGGGGTGGTTGGCACCGGGGTGTGGGTTGCTCTTGATCGTCTGCACCGTCAGTGTGACGAGCAACTGA
>RRBB01000343.1:0-8075 GCA_006543605.1 Rhodococcus sp. WS4 | reverse complement strand
TTCCTGCGCTTCGTCGCCTGCGCCAGGCATTCGAAGATCGCCGAGATCGCCCGCGACCTGGCGCGGCTAACCCATCGCGTCTACGAGGACTACGCGCCCTTGCTGGATGCCTGCCCAGACAGGAACCTGCTGGGCCAGCGGCCGATCATCGAGGTGTTCGACTCCCCCGCCGCCCTACCTCATCATCACTACCGAGGCGCCGTCCGAAGGTGCAGTGACAAGACGCCAGCGAGAAGCCGGCTCCGGGACTTCGATCCGACCACCTTCACCTGAGCGTCAAGCCAGTCCCGCTGTGCCGTCGTGAACCGGAACCACGTCTCAACGGGACCCTTGACCGCGAATGGCTCCTGATGCATCGGGATCCCGGCTGCGGATCGCCGGGCCACCGGCTGGAACAGGCTGCGAAGTCCCGCGATCCCCACAGAATCGAAGGCCTCGATAGCCACATCAGCGTGATCACACCTACTTTCGGCCGCGCGGCTCTGCAGTGCATCACGCGTGGCGCGATCCAGGTAAGCCGTCACGGTCACCTTCCCGATTTCCGTCGAAGGTTCGACATCATCGTCGAGGACCGGGGTCGGGTCCGGGGCAGGCTCATAGATTGGATCCTGCTTTTCGACGGGTGCAGGTGGTGGGGTTGGTTCTGGTTTACGAGCCGGCTCGGAGCGAATGGGCGTCGTAGTGGTAGGAGCGGGTGGTTGGGCCTGAGCTTGTGGCGGCTCCTGCGCTGCAGGCGCCTTCTCGACAGGCCGAGACTCCTCCGCGGCTGGTTCTACCTCGGTGATCGGGGTAGAGCGCCGCGGCTGGGTGGGGTTGCCTGCAGTCGGAAGGAGGCCGGCTAAACCCTCCGCTCGGTTACCTTTCGGAGCGAAAGCGCTGGCAAGGCTCTTGCGGCGGGGAGTGCTGGTTTCGGTCATGCCGATGCCACCTCCTCGCTTATGGTCGACAGGCGAACGAGGATTTCGCGTGTCAGTTCTGCGTAGTCCTCGGCCAACCCGGACGCATTGCGCGAAAGTATCTGATCCGTCGGTTTGGCGCCCTTCTTCAGTGCGGCGAAACGTGCGACTTTGGCGACTTCGGTCTGCTGTTCCAGCTCATGGACCAGCAAGCCCTCCCGGCGGGCATCGTAGGCCGTAGATTCCATCGTCCGGATCCGGGATTCGAAGATGGGGGCGGCATCCCCGATCATCTCGTTGACGGATTGGCGGATCTTCGCCGTGAGCTTGGTTGAACGCGAACCCACACCGAACAGGCAAATACCTGCCAACTGCAGCCGTGGGTTGACAGCCGGTAGATTACGGTCTGGATCACCATCGCGTGTCGCCGAGAACTGGCCGGCAATTGTTTCCAACCCGTCGAGGCTTGCGTCGTCCGCCCTGACTGGGATGACCACAGCCTGGACGACCTCCATCAGTGCCTCCATGATGGTCAAATCACCGGGCGGAGTGTCGAAGATGATCACGTCATAGTTGTGCGCAACCTGCAGGAGCATGGCGCGAACGAGCTGTCCGAGCCGCTTACCACCCTGACGCTGCTGGCGGGAAACCATGACGGCAGCCAGGTCGAACATCGCGGGACCACCCGGCACCACATCGAGATTCTCGCGGCCGCCGACATTGTGGACGATCGGAGGCGCGGACCCTTGCAGGAGCGCGGTGAACAGTTCGGATCCGTCACGCTTGTCGTAGCCCAGATCGCGGCACAGGTTCCCCTGGGGGTCGAAGTCACCGATCAGAACTCGGTATCCGGCGGCGGCAAGGAGTCCGCCGCAGTTGGCGGCACAGCTTGTCTTTCCCACTCCCCCCTTGCCGTTGAAGAATCCGAACGACACCGGCAGTTCCTGCTGCTCTGCAGTTGAGGTCTCGACGACGTGCATGGACATGGCAGTTCTCCCATTGGACTTTGGTTGTGACGAGTGGTTCCCCAGTGAAGCTAGCAGGATTCCTGGACAACTTGCCGTATGCCACGCGGGGTAAACCGTAGGTAGATCTGCGTGAGCAAACGCGTGAGATGCAACGGGCGCAACCGTATGAGGTAACGCAGGTAGTTCGGCAGGTCGTCATGCCTGGTGACTGGCGTGATAGTAGACGTGGTGATCGGCGTGAATACCAGCGTGGAATCAAGTGTGACATTCGGCAGGTTAATCGGCGTGATCATACGCATGGCGGCACTCTGGTTAACCTACGTGAGGACATGCGGAATGCCACGCGTGAACGCTGGCGGTATTAAGCGCGTGAAGAGCAGCTAGTCATCCTGCGTGGCCTTACGTAGGAAGGCAAGCGTGATACAACGCGTGAGAGTATGCGTGAAGCATTGCGTGCCATACCGCGTGACCATCAGCATGAACAAACGCGGGACAGCCTGCCGGATGTCAAGTGGGACAAACTACGTGGATAGATGCGTGATCTTCTGCGATGGCTCGAACGTGGCTACATGCTTGTGTCGACACGTGCACATGGGCGTGATTAGACGCGGGAGAGCAGTGCAGGTGCTTGCACGTGAACTAATCCTGTCGCTTATGCGGACAGCATCACTGGTTGTAATACGTGAACTGATACGTGCCATCGCTGCGGGTCCGAGTGCGAGGGGGTAAACCGGATGAGATGCGTGACCAAGTACCGCAATTGGGCGCTAGGTGCAGTGCGTGAGATCGAGCTGGCACCCGCCCGGAAGGCTCTGCGGATCGAACGTTGAGTGCGAGGCCTGACAGCGTGAAGGGTGAGAAGTCCCGTTCGCGTGAAGATATGTGGAATCACTTGCGTGAACATATGCGTGAAACGCTCGCAGAACTGTGCTCTACCTGTACTGATGTGGTCGTCTGCGGGGATCGTCGACCGTGCCGCGCCGGCTTCGTTGGAGGCTGATTCGATGGTGGAGGCCAGCGATAGTGATGGCGCCGATCGCATCGGCGATGTCCTGAGCGCGTCGCTGTCTGTCGAGCTCGACGACGAGGTCGATCAAGGTGTCTTCGAGGATGTTCTCGGCGGCCTTGTACAGGTCCCAGAGCTGCTTGAGCTCCCATGCCCGAATCAGAGGGTTCGAGAAGTAGAGGCCATCGACGATGCGTTGAACCCGATCCACCTGGGCATTTGTTCTATCTGCAGGGCTTGACCAGGTCGCAAAGTGTGAGCTGGCCGAGCAGTCGTCGACCGTTGAGTCCAGTTCGGTGGCGACAGTCACCCAGGAGGTGGGACAGATAGCCCGTCGGGCTTGCTTGACTGCCTCGCCGAACGCGCGTTGACAGACTGTGGCGTACTCGGTGGCAGCGCGCCGGCCCTCGTTCAGCTCGCGCAGATCCATCAGGGAGGTGAAGTCGTGGCGGCCGCGGGTGAACTCTGTGGCCGCGAGGAGCGCCTCACTGCCGCTCCATTGAAAGCGAGACTGCCTATATTGATCGCGGTGCCAGCGCAGATCGTCGACCCACGGAAGGCCAAGCTCAAGGCCCTCGCCGTTTGGCACCGTCATATGAACATGATGACATCGTGCGGTGTGGGTGTCACCCATCGTTACGCAATCGTCCCGAATTCTTCTAAGTGGTAGGTGTGGTGCGCCACGAAGATATCCCGAACTTGGCAGCACTGGAGGTCAACCCTAGTGAGAAATAATCTCTAATCCGTCCCAAATCCGTCCCACTCTCGTACCGCTTTGAAGATTTTCGACTTCCGATGTCACATTGATCTTGTACCAAAGGCATATCGAGAGCGTCTCACCACAATGTCGTTGGACGTTGGGACGATATTGGGACGCACCTGTGACGGACATGCACGTGAACCAAGCCCAAAGGCATGTACATCCGCACTGCTCTCTTTGGTATATGCATGAGTTGGTCTATGTTGTTCATATAACATCGCGTTTTACGTTGAAAGCGCACCCCTTGGGCTCTGTTGACGGTAAGTGCTGCCGAGCCAAGTAGTCCAGGGCGGGCTGTATAAAACACATCAAGATCAATTGGGTACGAGCGAGTGGATCTCGCTCCCTGTTCAGCATCGGAGTACATCGTCGTGACGCAGGAACATGGTCAACCTCAAGCCACCGGGGGACACCGTCCGTTGGCTTCGACCTTTCGATCGCCGGCTGCTCGATCGGTCGAACACATCGCATCTCAGTACATCGAGGGAGCGGACGATGTGGAAGTTGAACCGAATCGCGAAGCGCCACCTGAGCGTGGGTGGGTCGCAGAATCGGACGGTGGTGGGAAGTCGTCAAGCGTTCGGGTTCCGGCTAAGTGCCACGCAAAGCTGGAGCAGCTTCGTGAGCAGACAGGAATGACCAACGGTCAGATCTTCATCGTCGCGATCGAGGCGACGCACGAGCGTCTGCCGGAGTTGTTGTATCCCGGCGGCCGAATCGGGGGAGGACTGTTCGCGCCCCGTGGCATACGCGCCAAAATGTCACGTGACGATTCTGAAACGCAAGTGACATACCGCCTGTTCAAGGCCGACTTCGACGTCATTGATCAACTCGTCGTCGATCTTGCCGCGAAGTCGCGGTCGCATCTGATCACGGCGGCTCTGACGGGATATTTCTTCGGGGACGACGAACGCACACAGGCGGCAGAGTAGAGCCGACGAGCGCTACTTCTTGTTTGCGACTACCCAGAGCGCGAGAACAATCATCGGCGCAACAGCGGCGGGGACGGCCAGAAGTGAGTGGACGGGCGTCCCGGTCGCGGCGACACTATCGATCGCGCTGACGAGAAGGGCCGCAAGAACCCACAACCCTGCAATGTGACGACCGCGAAGCCGCCGGAGGATTCCGAGGATTCGCGGTGGGATCTGGAGATCGCGTCGGGGCATCTGTCGCTCAGTTCGTCATCGGGGTCGACACTGGCAGTTCGACCCGCAGCTGCGAAATGTTCGAGCGCGTCGAAGCAAGAGGCGGCCGCCTTTGCCATCTGAGCGGCGCTGTGGTGGGCGTTCCTGACCGAAACGCCCCAGAGGTTGCACGTCTGTTCCGCAGTGGGTGTGTGAGTCGGTGGGATCCCTAAAGCGCCAGCTGTTAATTGCCTGATATCAGCGCTCTGATACCAGGTGGGGGAGAGGTTGACCTCTGCGAACAGTCGGGTGAGCAATTGGGTGTGCGCGTCGGGGGTGGAATCCGCCGGCGATGTGCCCCTCCATGCTCCTCGCGAGAGTCCGGAGACCGAGTACCGTATTTGCGTCTGCTGTGAGCTCGCCGCGACTCGGAAAGGTGATGTTCCAGTGCCGCCCGGTGCTCATGTCGATGGCAGCGATGTCCCTCACCTGGGGAATACCGTCACCGCCTGACGTCGTCACGTGTACGACGAACAGATCGCGACCACGGTATTCAAACGGTGAAGGGGGAGCCATGGCGTGCAGGGTAGCTGCGGTCCTGGACTGCTTCGCGTAAGAAGTGCATCGCCCGGGGGCGCACCAAATATTGCTGGGCTCGCGCGCCTTCAGCTGGCCCTGTGCACAACGAGAAGTTCGTTGGCGGCTCGATGATAAACCGAGCGCAGCTCGAACGAGTTCTTCGCACCGGCGAATACATTCGCGCAATGGATACCGCACAACCATTTCGTCTGATGTGATGCGCGGGTGACGACTCCCACTTCGCCAGGCTGGTATCCGGATCCGGCGAACCCACGCCTCGCCCGCTGGTACAGCGGCACCGAGTGGACGGAGCAAACTCGTACCATCCCGCCGGCCCGCCAGATTGCGAGTCCGGAAGCGGCGCCCAGCATCGGCGGACCCAGACGGAACACCATGACCGATGCACAAGGCAGACGCATGCGCGGGATTCTATGGTTCGTCGGCAGCATTGCAGCCATCATCCTCTTGGCATCCGGAGTCGGCGTTGACCTCTCGGGAATTCAGGTCATCTTCTGGGTCTTCGTGCTCGGCATCGCCGCACTCGCAGTTCTCGTGGTCCGCGCTCTCGTCAGACTCGGCGACAGACGTCCTACCCCCGTGCACGTTGTCGTCGCGCCGGCGCCGGGTCTCACTGCTGGTTGGTACCCGGACCAGCAAGACGCGAGCCTTGTCCGGTGGCACGACGGCACACAATGGACGTTGCACACCCAACCAGCGAACACCATGCCGCCACGTGGTAGCTGAGATCACCGTCGACATGGGCGGAAATCCTCGGAGTGGGGCGTACGACGTGTACCGGCATTTGAAGCCGCTTTGCGGTACCTGCCGATACATTCAAACGGCCTATACCGTACGTCCAGTTTGTCTGGTTTGATGCGGACGTGACGACACCGACACCCTCAGCAGGCTGGCATCCCGACCCGGAGGGTCGACCTCAGCTTCGCTGGTGGGATGGCAAGCAGTGGACATCTGCTACGAAGGCAATTCCAAACCGCCCAGGCCCCGGCGGTGGGCCGACGACTCCAACTGTCGACCCCGCGGCGCGTAAGCGCGGCAACAAGATCGCCGCAGGCGTGATCGGCGTGATCGTCCTCGCCTTCGTTGCCTTCGGCATATTCGGCGGCGACTCGGAGGACGACACGGCCAGCGCGGCCGAGGTGACCACCACGAAGACGCCGGCTGCCGCGGTGACAACCACTAAGTCCGCTGCCGAGGTGTCTGCGTCGCAGGCCGCCTCGTCATCCCGTACGGCTGCGGCCGCAGCCGCGGCCGCCGCAGAGGCGGAGAAGAGGCGTCAGGCAGAGGCGGCACGGCTTGACCCGAACACCTACGAAACCCTCGGCGAACGCGATTTCGCACTCCTCGCCAAGAACCCCGACAGCTTTGTTGGCCGGAAGATCACCGTGTACGGCGTCGTGATGCAGGCCGACGCCGCGACCGGCAACAAGCAGTTCCTTGCGCGGACCGCCGCGGAGCCCATGGGCGCGTCGTACAACTACGACCAAACCACCCTGATCACTACTCAAGACCCGAGCATTATCGCGAACATCGTCGAGGACGACTTTGTGACCATGCACGTCGAGGTGTCGGGTTCGTACACCTACGACACCAAGATCGGTGGCAGCAACACCGTTCCGGAATTCAAGGTCAACATCATCAACGTCACCGGTTAACGCGACAGGAATCCTCCCACCGCCTGCGACAGGAACGCCCACGCCCCGCAACCTGGGCGGGGGCGTTCCTGTGCGTCATGCTTCGCGCGGACCGGCCTCCCACTTTCAGGGAGAAGTTCGGCTCAACACTCGGGCGTACCGTGCGGAGCGAGCTCGAACACCGGGTGGCGGTCGGTCTCGGCCTCGAATTCCTCCGTGGGGGCGTTCTTGTCGGCGTGAAGATAGTCTCGGGTGGCTGATGCGATAGCGACGTACTTCTTGAGGACGGGTCCGGCTTCCCGTGCCGGTACCTCCCGGATCGTGTACTGCCGGGTGCGGAACCTGCGCGTCAAACTGATGCGACCGGAGGCGCGGGCGGTTGAGCCCCCAGGGCACCACGCCGTAGGGCGCTACCAGCCAACGCCGACCTGCGTGCTCGACGATGGTGACCGGGTTGGAGCGCTTTCGGCCGGTGCGCCGGCCTCGGGTGGTCAGCAGGTATGAGTGGGGAATGACGCCGACCCGTACCCCGTACCCGCGTGCTCATCAGTGCATTCTCCAGGCGATGGGCCCGGCCCCTCCGATATCGGTGAAGCTGCCGGGGCGCGCCGTGCTCGGCCTCGGCCAAGGGCATTTCGTCCGGAGCTGAACGGTCGGGCTGGGCATCGGCATTCACTCGCCGCTCCTTTGCGCTGGGATGCGGAGGTTGGGTGGGTTGCACGCTCATACCGCTGCAATCGTAAATCTCGTCGCAACCGCCGGCGATTCGAACACCCGGTGGACGAACCACCTCCGGGGCGAGATCGATACCGGGCGCAAGGCCGACGGCAGTCGGTGCCTGCCCATAAGCGGATCCGTCTGTGGGACGGCTCGTCCCATCGATGGTCCCTGATGACGCAGCCGGGTGTGGCGGGCGCGGACAAAGGTTCCGCGTGAGGGCGGGGAGGGTTCGAGGGGACGTTGCTGTCTCGCGTCAAGAACCTCGTCCATTTCCAGCCCCCGCGGTGAATGTGAGTCCGCTGACCAGTTCTGTCAGCGGTACGGCTGCGACATCGGACTCGGGACGGGACAGATAGAAGCAGGCGTGGAA
>RRBB01000342.1:0-8112 GCA_006543605.1 Rhodococcus sp. WS4 | reverse complement strand
CGCGATACAACACCAGAAGGAGGCATTCCACTCTCGGCCAAATCTGTCCGGTCGAGTTCGAGCAGCGATCGGCTAGGCTGGCCACCGCCGCATAGGAATAGGTGTCCACATCTCGGGGGGAACGCCCGGCGTAGCTGCGGACGCTGCCGCCGCTGTTACCGCGGGCGACGAAGTCCCGAAGAAACTCCGCCACCGGTGCAAGCACCTCACCCGCGTCGTCCACCACGTAAAACGGCACCACACCCTCGGCTGTGACGACGCGTCCCCACCGGGGCACCACCAGATCCTCCACGAAGAGCTTGTCGTTTCTCGACACCACGCGGCCTCCTCTCAGGCCCCGTATTCCTATCCGCAGATCACGGGCGCACCGGGATCAGCCTCGGCGTGTCCGTCACTAGTCCGGTCAACAGTTCTCCGGCTCGACGGGGACGACCTGATGGGTGCCCCGTACCTCGATCGCCGCGCCGCCCTCACCGACCTCGGCCACCAGCTCCAGGGCGCCGGACTTCCGATCCAAATCCCACCACATTGGGAAGGCATCGACGGCGCGGTCATGCTCGAAGCGGTTCGCAGCTCGGGTATGAAAGGGCTGTGTTTAAACGTGTTTCATCGCTGTACCTTCCCGGTCAGCGTACCCGGGCGTGGCGGAAGGTGTTGATCCGTACCCGGGTGAGCTGCGTAGTGCTCGGGTGGATTCCTGCCAGCGGGATGCAGCGCAACATGGTTGGCGCCCTCGTCCTCGGCGCCTACAACGACCAGGGCGCACTCCAGTATCTAGGGCACGTCGGGACGGGCTTCGCTCAGGCTGGGCGCCGGCAGCTCGGTGAGCAACTGGCCGCCCTCGAACGTCCCACCAGCCCGATCTTCGCCGAGTCCGCGGCTGCGGAACAGCACGGTGTAGTGCGGTGGGTCCACCCGATTGTGGTGGTCGACATAGATATCCGCGAATACGGGCCCGGAGGGCTCCGGCACCCCTCGTACAAGGGGCAACGTCCCGATCTCGACCCGGAAGGGGTCTTCGTGCCCGAATTGGTCGCCGCGGTACATAGTGCCAAGTAGCCCGGCCCTCGATTTCACACGAAACTGACGGATTCCACGAGTTACGCGTGCAATCCGCGAGTTTCTCGCAGATTCCGATACTTGTCGCAGGCGGGAGCACAATCTGCACCGTTGACGCCCCAGTTCGGGATTCTTCACCGGACCACCTCTACGGGACTTCGCAGGTCAGCGAGTTCCAGTCATGGGACGACAATCGGAACGTGCCGGTGAGGGTTCGGCTTGCGACTCGCCGTGGTGCCGTCACCCGGTTAGCGCATGCAAGTATCGGTGGCATGTCCAAAAAGCGATTCAACTTTGCCTATGTCGGTGATCCTCCACCGGGGTGGACTGCCCACTTGAAGTGGAGTGCCCGAATCTTGCGATTGGCTGGCGAATCCATCCCGGACAAAGAACTCGAGCTCGAACTTGAACGTGAGGAACAGGAACATCGCGAGAAGCGCGCGCAGCGGCCGCCCGGTCGCCGCGAGGTGCCCGAATTTCGGAAACGACCCGACGCGTTCCTGACAACAAGGGACGTGGATCCAGTCCTTTACGAGCCGAAGCTCTCCATCCCATTCAGAACCAACAACGGCCTCGATCTCCGGTTTACCCGAGTGAAGGTGTACGAGAACGGAGTGGGCTTTGATCTGGTCGCCCGCGAACCGGACCCAGACCCCACCGCCGGTATCCCCTTCGACACCGAAACAATCAATCTCGGTTACAGGATCAGGCCGGACAAGGCTCACAAAACCAGAATCCGGCTGGTCCTCGCGGTATCACCGACTCTTGGTGAACACGGTTTCTTCGGCGGCACAGTGCTGTCCAACTCATACAGACAGGACGACTTTCCCGATGATCCGAACGAGCCATGGCTATCTGGTGGTGGCGACTCCCGCGGCCGTGTCCGCGACCTGGGCGCGATTGAAACGCGAGCGCACTACTTCCTCAGCCCGGTACCCACAAAGAGCACCATCCACGTCACGGTGGCTTACCCCGAGTTTGGACTCAGAACGACCAGCATCGAGTTCTACGCCGCCAACCTCCGCCCGCCGGGCCGATAGCCGATGGATAACCGGTGACGGAACGGGCGACTCGGTCGGAGGCCCCGTGCGCACGAATTGCCCTTCGGATTGGTATTGAATCAGGACGTGCATACCGAGACGAATGAGGTTCATCGCAAACTTGTCAGAGACAAGATTCCCGAGCGGATCTTGAATGCTGGCGATCGGCCGCAGTGGTGGCCGTTGGCCGACGATGACGAGTATCTGAACGCGCTCCGCAGCAAGGTGGTCGAGGAGGCGACCGAAGTGCGGGATGCTTCATCCTCGGAGCTCGTCGACGAGCTGGCCGACCTGTTCGAGGTCGTCACCGCACTCACGAATACGCTCGGGGTCACCGAGACGCAGGTACGGGAAGCCGCCGACCGTAAGCGTTACGCGCGGGGAGGATTCGCCAACCGGATTTGGCTCGAACAAGTTGAGCTGAGGACTCCACCCTCCAAGTAGGCAGCCCACAGCTGGGAGCGGGCCGCCTTCTAGGGTGCTGAGGCTCTCAGGAAAGATCCCCAGGACCTGCTGTAGCACGATGAGGAGCCCTAGCCGCAGCGGCGCAGAACTACAGACGTTCGCTGGTCGTTGATCGTCCGTAGCGGATCCTCATCCGGTGCCGACAGGCGTTCCCCGTCTGCGGTGCTTCGTTGACATGTGCGGACTTCCGGTCGCCACGCAATGAGGTGTGTCAGGATCCGCGTATGGCCTGGTTCATGATCGACCCGTCGAATGACAAGGAGATCGGTGCGATCGCGCATGGTCCAGTGCTGCTCGCCCGTGTCGAGGGTGTCACGGTCGGATTGCGCTCGATCATGGCTTACTCGGCCGGCCTTGCGGTCGCGGTGACCGTCGTCGGCAGCGGCATCCACGCCGAAGCGATGAGACGCCAATACACGGCGCCAGCTGTAGTCGATCCTGAGACGGGTAAGCGCAGTCACGGCCAGGTACATGGTCGCCCGATGCGACTTCGTGCACTCGAAGATTCAATCCTCCAGCCAGTGTCTCGAAGTGACAGTCGCGGTTGGTACAACAGCCAGGACCTCTACCAGCGCGAGTACCTGTACGAAGTGACCGGGTTACCGCAGACCCGGAACCTGCCGCTGATCGCTGAGTGGCCCGAGGTCGGGCTCGAACCGGTGACCACGCACCTGGTGCTTCCGGACCCGTCAGAGCTCGCCGCTGCGATCATTCCTCTGCCTTAGTGGAATCTGGCGACCGTTGATGGATGGGCTTGCGGACGGTACTGACGCCCCGACGCGCCCTCAGCAGTCAAACACTGACCAGCAGATGTCGTTCCGCAACCGCTGGTCGTCGAGTACGAGCACGCGAATCGCTTCAGGGAGCTGGTCACGCTGCCACCGGCACTCACGTCGTCCAGCTGCCTCGCCCTTACCCTCCGGCGCGGCAGCACGTGCGGCTTTGATCGCATAGGCGGCAGCACCGAGTTCGTGCGCTGCAACGTGCGCGACGGCTCCGGCCTGCCCCGCAGCGTATGCAGCGTTCCGTGCTGCTCCACGCAGGTCTCTGGCCGCGCCCATCGCATGGCCGCCCGCTGCGCGAGCCTGCATCATCGTGACCTCCCCACGCACCCAAGCGCGGGCATGCTCGATCGCCTGACGCGGTCGTGTGTCCTCAGGCCGAGCCGACTCGAACAGGTTTAGGACGTGCTCCGCGCACGACGCCGCCCATAGGGCCAGAAGCTGATGATCCGAGTCGGTGAGGGTCCCACCGCGGCGGATCGTGACGAAGCGGAGGTCTACCGAAGTGACTGCACGTAACCGTTCTGCCGATAGCTCGAGTTTGGTTTCGGCGTTGGCGATCTATGGCGCCCTCCTGGGAGTGCTCGCGTCGTTGGCGTGGAGGTGGATCGGGCCGCCGACATTCGGGCCGCCGGGCCCGATACGTGTGATTGCCAGATTTTCGGCCGAGCCACCGTCCCCATCCTGGGTACCGACGTGGCCCTGGATGGCCGCCGCACTGATCGTGCTCGGAGCTATTGTTCTCGCGGCTGCCGGGTACGGACTTACCGGTTCTCGATGGTCCTGGGTGCGTGATGGGCGTGGCAGCCGACGCCTGCTGATCACGCTCCTGATGGGGCTCGGATTCGGCGCAGGTGTTATCGCAGCGCTCACCATAGTGGCTGTGCCGTATGGCGTTGCGATCGAGCATGTCGGTGACCGACTGCCGACGCTGACGCGGATGACGCTGTCCGACACCGATCTGATGTGGTGGCTGATCGCACCAGCCGGCGCTCTCTTCGGCGCAGCCGTCGGGATGGTCATGACCACGTACGACTGGCGATTACGGCGTGCGATGCCAGACAGGTGACCGGATCGGCGGGTGTCGGTGAAGGATCCAGCATCGGCTTGCTGTCGGCTCTCGATCCCAGTCCAAGTCAGTCGCCACGGTGGCCGCACTCAACGAAGTCTCGGCCACTCTTGAGGTCTCGGCCCGATTCATTGTCCTTTCCGGATCTTGACTGTCCGTACGATGTGGTGGATGCGCGATCGGTTTAAGAATCGGGGCCCGCAGGTCCGCAACGGGTGGTTATGGCTCGGATGTGGGGTAATAGTGGTTGCTCTCCTCATCACGGGTATGTTCACCGTTTCGCGGGTGTTTCATAACGACCCTTGCGACTCCGCTCTCCCGTTTGCGTCCGAGCTGGGACTACATCTTTCCGACGACGACGATGTCGTCTCCTGCGAATGGCACTCGAGCTTCCCGGACTCCTCCGGAACTGTCATGGTGCGTACTGCATCACAGACCACGCGAGAGGCCTTGCTGGACCGGTCCGGTGTCAGCGAGGAGATCGACCGACGGACAGTAAGTTTGGACGACGGCCCGTTTCGCGAAGAGATGCGTAGACCGAACCTCGAACGCAGCGAGCAGGTGTACATAGCAACCGCGCCTAATGGCCACCAGCTAAGAATCAGCTACGACGAAGGTGTGGAGTCCGGACTCCTGCTCACCGTGCGGGCTATCCAGGTGTGACTACTCGTCCTTCACCGCGTGCCGTTACCGGTTCGGCCATCGGGCGAGGCCTGCGCCGAGCGCCATGGGCAGCGATCATCGCCGTCCGGAAGCGGAACCACCAGCGGGACGAGATCGGCGCCGAGCGCATGCCCGGCTGCCGACGACGCTCGTCCCGGAACGGGATCGATGACCGGCACCTGATCGTTGATGGATATGCATCCAGGGAGCTGGGGCGTGGCACGGGCTTGTCACGCTGCGTCGGCTTGAGGCGATACCTAGATCATGAGGGTGAGGAAAGTCGCGATAGGTGCGAGCGCTTTTGTCGCGATCGCGATCGCGGCGTGTGCCTGCTCGCCCGCCGATGACACCGAATCGCGCGATCCGACCGTCTTCGTCCAATCCACACAGTTCGCACCTCCGCCGGCGCCGATCACCGATCTTGTACCTACCGCCGAGCAACTGACCGCCCTGTACAACGCCACCACCAACTACTCGATACGCGAGGAGGACCGCGCGCGACTCTTGGAGGGCCCCAGCGACCAGACGACCTTGCGAATCGCGCGGGCCTGGGGTGCGCTACCCACACCCCAATACATCCAGTTCACCACCGTGGAACCCGTCGGCCCAGACATGATCAACGCGACTGGGCAGGGCCGCGTCGAAGGCATGGATCCTTACCCGGTGGGACCAATCCCCTTCGTGCGTTCCAACAACGAGTGGAAGCTATCTCGCACCCACGTGTGCGACTGGCTGGCCGTTCTCCCTGTAGGACAGAACTGCGGCTGAGGCTCGCCGTCATGATTAGGAAGTAGTCAGGCATTGGCCGGCTTCTTCGACGGCGTTGGCGTCCTCAGGGAAGACCATCGCCGTGTCCGGCCAGGCAGTGCTCTGCCGCGCCGATTGATCCACACTGACAAGCGGTGCCCCAAGTACACTGTCTGCGTTCGCCGTCAGCGCTTGGCCCTCCGCAGGCGCCGTGCCTGCGCCTAATCCCCACACTCCGTGGAATATCGAGCCGTCGCTTCTTCTGAACTCCATGGCGATCGCGTAGTAGTTGTCAAACGGCACGGATCCCTTACTGCGGGTCCAGGGATCGTGGACAGCAACCGCGTCAATCGGCTCGATCGGGTCGGTAGCCGGCCTACTTGCGATCAGGTACATCACGGTGGAGTCGACGGCAAGGCAATCCGCGTCAGGCGCTCGGCGAACGTCGGCGAAAACGACGACCGCCAGCCACGCAACCGCAGCAACTGCGATCACCGCGACCATCACCGCGCGCCATGACCAACCCGCGTGTCTGGCCATCTGTCCGCCTCCCCGAGTTCACGCCGTGATCTGACTGAGCGTAATCGCGTTCACCGTCTCGTCCGCTTGTTCCGACTGTCGCTTGCCAGGGTGATGGGACCACCTCGTTGCCACGAGCATGGGACCACCCGAAGTGTGTCATCGAGCATCGACCTCGCCTTCTGAACTGTCAACCGCGCCATGCCCGGGGCGGGTGCGTTGCCGGTAGGACGGGCCCTCGATGACGAGGGTGTGCGCCGAGGAGGTGAGCCGGTCGATCGCCGACTGCGCGAGCAGGGCATCGGTGGTCATCGACAGCCACTCATCTGGGGACCTATTCGAGGAGACGATCGTCGCCTTGCGGCGATGGCGCTCCACAACCAACTCGTAGAAGTCGTTGGTCTCGGTCGCGTCGAGGGGCCGAAGCGCAAAATCGTCGAGGACCAGGAGATCGACGGTGGCGATGCGCCGCATCTCGGCCTCGACCGAGTTGTCCAGCCGGGCGGCGCGCAGACGGGCGAACAGCTTGTCCGCCCGGGCGCAGAGCACCGTCATCCGCCGCCGGATCGCGACGTGCCCGAGGGCGGTCGCCAGGTGGGTTTTTCCGACCCCGACCGGACCCAGAACAAGGACCGAGTGGCCGGCCTCGGCGAACCGCAACGACACCAGATCCGACAGCAGGGATCGGTCGTAACGGAGGTCGTCGAGAGCGTTCCAGGTGTCGATCCGCATCGACTGATCCAGACCGGCTTTCGCCGACCGCAAAGTGGCCGAGCGTGATTCCCGCCGCGACACCTCATCGGCGAGGAGCAGTTCCAGGAACGCGACGTGGCTGAGTTGGTGCTGGCGGGCCAGGGCGAGTCGCTCGGGCAGGGTGTCCTTGAGGGCGCCGAGTTTGAGGGCCTTGAGGAGGGCGATCAGGTCGGCGCCGATCGGATCGACCGGCCCCGCGGGTGTGGGTGGGGTGGTCATGGTGTCTCCTTCGTGTCGGTGTTGCCGCCGGCGATCACCGTCAGATGTCCGGTCCTCTCGGTGGCGACGCCGGTCCCGGCAGTGGCAGGGGTGGTCCTCTCGGTGGCAATCCCGGTCCCGGTAGTGGCGGGGCCGGTCCGGTCGGTGGCGAATTCGGCGGGGTCGCGGGTGAACCGGGAGGGTGCCGCCGATCCGGCGGCCGGCAGCAGCGGTGTGGTGGTCTCGGTGGCGCGTTCGAGCATCGAGGCGATCTTGCTCACCGACACCACATCCAGATCCAGCGCCGTCGAACATGCGGACTCGACCGGGCCGGGCCCGTAGCGGCGGACCAGCCCGAGCAGCCGGTAGACCGCCCGCATCCGGATCCAGGGCAACGGATCGTCGAGCAGTCTTTCGGCGTAGATCCCGACGGCGCGGCCGTGCCCGGCGCAGGTGCCGATCAGCCGGTCCAGGTCCCGCATCGCATATCCGACCTTCTCGGTGGGCAGATCCTCCGGGTCGGTGCTGCGCCCACCGGCGGGCTGGCGCGGGTGCACCTTCACCAGGGTTCCGCGCAGGTAGAACTTCACCAGCGCACTGTCCGCCCGCACCTCGAGGGTGGACCCGATCCACTGTCCCGGTATCGAATACAACGCCTTGGCGACCTCGGCATGAAAGTCGCGGTGCACCTTGATGCAATGAAAGGGGCGGGGCCTCCCGCTCCTCGTGGTTCCCGGCGAATGCTGGGGGTGTCAAGGTTTCGTCACGACGGAGGAGGCCCCTATGAACGAGTATGACGGAAGTCAGGTCGTCGGGA
>RRBB01000341.1:0-8169 GCA_006543605.1 Rhodococcus sp. WS4 | reverse complement strand
CCTGCATCCAGGCGCTGCCCCGACCCGGCTAACGATCCGCCCAGGACCTGCTCCACCGAATCGAAACGCCTTCCCGGACCGTGGAATCCGGCGCTCACCTGACGCGACAGCCGGGCATCGGCCATGCCCACACCCCGACGGGTCATGATGAAACAAGATCGAAACCACTCGGCACTCGCCAGATCAAGACCGTGAGCCATCAAGGTATAGAGGCTCAGGTGCGTGCGCCGACCATTCTCGGAGCGAGTTCGACGTAACGCCCGGCGAGAGTGTGGGGGTCGGAGTAGGCATTCGAGGGAAACCATCGACTGACGTCGACTCCGAGTGAGGTAATCGCCAGGGTGGCTGCTTCGGCGTCGATCGTCCGGAAGTCGCCTGATTGCTCACCAGCGTCGCTTATTCGCTGGAATACAATCGCCGAACTGACCGGGCCGATTTCGCGGTTCGCCGACCCGTCCGAGATGGCCGATGCCATCTGCTTCCTGGCGTCGGAGGAAGCCGGCTACGTCACCGGCGTCGTCCTTCCGGTCGACGGCGGCGTCTCCATGTGACACCACCTTCTGAACGGATGAACCCATGACCGACGTATTGTCCCGGCGCGACATCGACTTCCTGCTCTACGAATGGCTCGACGTCGTCTCGCTGACCTCCCGCAAGCGGTTCGCCGAACACTCGAAGGACACCTTCGACGCGGTCCTCGATCTCAGTGCGGACATCGCGCACAAGCACTTTGCCACGCACAACAAGAAGGCCGACGCGCACGAGCCGACCATGCGCCTCGACGGCACCGTCGAGATGATCGACGAGGTCAAGACGGCGCTCGACGCCTACGCGGCGTCGGGACTGATCGCGGGGCAGTTCGACGAGAGCGTCGGGGGCATGCAGCTGCCCACCACGGTGGCGCGGGCGGCGATGGCCTGGTTCCAAGCGGCCAACGCCGCCTACCCGTTGCCCCTCGGTGGTGGCCTTGACGGTCCGCTGCCCGACCTGACGGCCGATGTCGTCGGCAGCGACGAGGGTGTGGGTGGATTTGTGGGCGTCGACTCCGATCACGATCAACTGGCGACTCCAATCCGGTTTGACGGGGTAGGCGCCGGATCGGTGCGTTTGCGGGCAGGCTCAATCGGGCACCAGCGGCAGGCTTCTGCCACACGAACGACCCCCGGGCCCGGCGGGACCGCACATCAGGACAAGCCACAGCCCGAGGACCGGGGCAGCGAAATAGCGAGCGAATCCCACCGGGCCTCTCCAGGATGACATTGATGCGAAATTCGGTGCGAGGTACAGCGGCCGTCCGGTCGCCGCGAAGATCATGGGTAGCACCGTGATCGGAATCAGGAATCCTGCCCGGATGACTGGCCGGACTTCCGCATGATGAGCACCTGATTTCGAGAACGGGCGCGTCGACGTGCGGTAACGCCGGGCGGCCGCGTTGGGTCGTGTTACACAGCCTCGGCTGCGGTGGGAGTATGACCTACCCGTCGGCGGGGTGAGGTCGAAGAACCGGGGCGGTTCGGGCAGTTCGAGGGCGGTGAGGATCCGCTTTCTGGCAGGCGGTGACCGCCGAGCGTTGGGCCACCTCGCCGTGGTCGGTGGCCAGGGTGACCAGGTGCATCCGGTCGAGATCCTGGGCGATGGTGCGCCAGGTGTCGGTTTCCGCGACGCGGATAAGCAGCGCGAGCCGGCACAGTTGCACGTGGGCGCGGATGCGGTCCCCACGATCATGGAACACCGGCCGCAGCCTCAGGGCGCCTGTCATGTCACGCGGACACGCGTTCGACGGCGAGCAGCTGCTTGTCGGCGGCGGCGAGATCCTCCGGGGGCGGGGTGGTGGCGGAGGCGCAGCAGCCATGTGCCGTTCCAGCCGTTGGCTCGCGGATGCGTCCCGGACGTCTTCGTGCCCATTTCCCCGGCGGATGGGCGGAGTCGGGGCGGCTGGGCTGATCGCTCGACTCCCGAACATGCTTCGGTTCCGGGGCCGATCCACCCGGGTCGGACTGAATATTCAGCAACCCACTGGGTTCTGAACAGAATTATCTGCCGTTCTATTGGCAGCGTATTGGTGAAAATTCATACTTGGTTCCGCCGAACGGGTGATGTGACTCACATCCGCCGTTCGCCGCGACGCCAGTCGCTCACTGCCCACCCCACACAGGTTCAGGAGCTTTACCCCGTGAAGATCGGAATCCCCCGCGAGATCAAGAACCACGAGTACCGGGTGGCCATCACGCCCGCCGGTGTCCACGAACTCGCCGAACGCGGCCACGAGGTGATCATCGAGGCCGGCGCCGGCGTCGGCTCCTCGTTCGCCGACGAGGACTTCAAAGCCGCAGGCGCGCAAATCCTCCAGGCCGCCGACCAGGTGTGGGATACCGCGGACCTGCTGCTCAAGGTCAAGGAACCCATCGCCGAGGAATACGCCCGACTGCGCCAAGATCAGGTGTTGTTCACCTACCTGCACCTCGCCGCGTCGAAGGAGTGCACCGACGCCCTGCTCGCGTCGAAGACCACGTCCATCGCGTACGAGACGGTCGTCGGCGCCGACGGCTCGCTGCCGCTGCTCGCCCCGATGAGTGAGGTCGCCGGCCGCCTCGCCCCGCAGGCCGGCGCGTACCACCTGATGCGTCAGGGCGGCGGCCGCGGCGTCCTGATGGGCGGTGTCCCCGGGGTGCGCCCGGCGAAGGTGGTCGTCATCGGCGCCGGCGTCTCCGGTAAGAACGCGATCGCCATCGCGCACGGCATGCAGGCCGACGTCACCGTCCTCGACCTGTCCCTCGCCCGTCTCCGGGAGATCGATGCCCTCTATCAGGGCCAGGTCAAGACCATCGTCTCCAACACCCTCGAACTCGAGCAGGCCGTGGAGGGCGCCGACCTGGTCATCGGCGCGGTCCTGGTGCCGGGTGCGAAGGCGCCGAAGTTGGTGTCGAACAGCCTGGTGTCGCGGATGAAGCCGGGTTCGGTGCTCGTCGACATCGCCATCGACCAGGGTGGCTGCTTCGAGGACTCGAAGCCCACCACGCACGCCGAGCCCACCTACCAGGTGCACGAGTCGGTGTTCTACTGCGTCGCGAACATGCCCGGCGCCGTCCCCCGCACGTCCACCTATGCGCTCACCAACGCCACCCTGCCGTATGTCGTCGCGCTCGCCGACCAGGGCTGGGAGCAGGCCACCGCGACCGTCCCCGGTCTCGCCGAGGGCCTGAGCACCCACGACGGCACACTGCTCTCCGAAGAGGTCGCCGCCGCCCACGGCTACACCGCTCACACGCTGGCCGCCTAGCGCTCCGCGGGTGGGCCGGCGCCGCGCCCACGCGGCACCCGGTCGCCGACCCACCCGCGCGACCCGGGGGGATGCGCAAACCGCCGCAACCCTCGACGGCCGCCCCATCCTCCGCGCGACGACCCATCCGGAATTCGATCCAGTCGATGACGCGCCGTGCCATCGGACCGCCTTCTCGGTGTCGATGTCGAGGTCTGGTCGCGGCCGCGATCACCGAAGGAGTGCACATGACAATGCCCGACCACCAGCACCAGACGAATACGAGTACGCACCCGGGACCACTCGCGACTCCCGAGTCGGAGGGCTACGCCCGAGGATTGAGTTCGCGGACGATTCAGATGATCGCGATCGGCGGGGCGATCGGCACCGGCCTGTTCTACGGATCGGGCGGCGCGATCGCGCAGGCGGGTCCGGCGTTGATCCTGTCCTACCTCGCCGCGGGCCTGGCCATCTTCGTGATCATGCGGGCACTGGGCGAGTTGCTGACCTACCGCCCGGTCTCCGGCAGCTTCGCCGAGTACGCCCACGAGTTCCTCGGCCGGTTCGCCGGGTTCGCCACCGGCTGGACCTACTGGGCGGTGTGGGTAAGCACCTGCATGGCCGAGATCACTGTCGCCGGCAAGTACATCGAATACTGGTTCGACATCCAGCCGTGGATCACCGCCCTGGTCGTGCTGACCGTGCTGTTCGGTGCGAACCTGATCTCGGTGCGGCTGTTCGGGGAGGCCGAGTTCTGGTTCTCCGCAATCAAGATCACCGCGATCGTCGGCATGATCCTGATCGGGATCGGGGTGCTGACCATCGGATTCGGTCATGCCGCCCACCCGTCCGTGACCAACCTGTGGGCCGACGGCGGGGTGTTCCCGCACGGTTTCGGCCAGTCCCTGATGACCCTGCAGATCGTGCTGTTCGCCTACGTCGGCGTCGAACTCGTCGGGGTGACCGCCGGGGAGGCGCGTGACCCCAAGAAGACGCTGCGCAAGGCGATCAACACCCTTCCGGTCCGCATCGGCCTGTTCTACATCGGTGCGCTGCTGGTGATCATGTCCGTCGCCAGCTGGCGCAACTTCCAGTCCGGGAAGAGTCCGTTCGTCGAAGTCTTCGAGCAGATCGGCATCCCGGCCGCAGCGGGCATCATCAATTTCGTGCTGCTCACCGCCGCACTGTCCTCGTGCAACTCGGGCATCTACTCCACCGGCCGGATGCTGCGCAGCCTGTCGCTGCGCGGGGAGGCACCCGCCCGGGTCGGCACCCTCAGCTCCCGCGCGGTGCCGTTCACCGGAATCTGCCTCTCCGCGGGTGTCATGGTCCTCGGCGTCGTCGTCAACGCCCTCTCCCCCGACAAGGCCTTCACCTACATCACCTCGGTGTCCACCGTCGGCATCATCTTCGTCTGGGCCGTCATCCTGGTCTGCCACATGATTTACCGCGCCCGCGTCACCGACGGCACCCTGCCCGCCAGCGACTACCGCCTACCCGGCGCACCGGTCACCACCCCGCTCGCGCTCGGTTTCCTCGGCCTGGTCGTGGTCCTGCTGTTCTTCACCGACAGCGGGCGCACCGCGGTGGCGGTCGGCGCCGTCTGGGCGGGGCTGGTCTGCGCCGGATACGCCGCCCTGACTCGACTGACACCAGCAGGACGCGACAGTTCCAGCAGCCTGCCGGGCGCCGAACAGGGCACCCGATCCGGGGGCGCGCAATGATCCCGGCCCGGCGGGCGGTATCCGGTGTGCCCGCCCCGCAGGCGGAGGCCATCATCGACCTCGACGCGATCGCCCACAACATCCGGATCCTGCGCGAACACGCCGGTAACGCCGGTCTGATGGCCGTCGTCAAGGCCGACGGATACAACCACGGCGGCGCCGCCGTCGCCGCGGCAGCGCTGGCCGCCGGAGCCCGCGAGATCGGTGTCACCACCATTGCGGAGGCGCTGCAGCTGCGCCGGGCCGGCATCGCGGCGCCGATCCTGTGCTGGCTGAACAACCCCGACAGTGATTACGTCGGCGCCATCGAGGCGGACATCGAGATCGGGGTCCCCTCCACCACGCATCTGCTCGCCATTGCCGCGGCCGCCTCCGCGATCGGGAAACCCGCGACGATCGCGATCAAGGTGGACACCGGACTCAACCGCAACGGCGCCTCACCCCATGAATACCCGCTGCTGCTCGACGAACTCGTCCGGCTGTCCCGCGAGGGCACGGTCCGGCTGCGGACGATCTTCTCCCATCTCGCCCACGCCGATGAGCCGGGCAACCCGGTCCTCGACATCCAACGTCAGCGATTCCTCGACGCGATTGCGACGGCGCAGGCGCGCGGACTCGAACCGGAGATCGTGCACCTGGCGAACTCGGCGGCCACCCTCACCCGACCCGATCTGCATTTCGATCTGGTCCGCCCGGGAATCGCCGTCTACGGGCTGAGCCCGGTACCCGAATTGGGGACCTTCGGGCTGATCCCGGCGATGACGGTCCGGACCCGGGTCGCGTTGGTCAAGGAGGTCGCCGCCGGCGAGGGCGTGTCCTACGGGCACGGATGGATCGCACCGCGCGACACCGTCGTTGCGCTGCTGCCCGCCGGCTACGCCGACGGAATCCCGCGCGCTCTCGGCGGCAAGTTCGACGTGCTGCTCGGTGGCGTCCGACGGCCGGGAATCGGCCGGGTGTGCATGGACCAGGTGGTCGTGGACCTCGGCCCGGACGGCGGCGGCGGCGTCCGCGAAGGCGACCACGCCGTGTTCTTCGGCAACGGCCAACACGGCGAACCCGTCGCGCAGGACTGGGCCGCCGCACTCGGCACCATCCACTACGAGGTGGTCACCGGACTGCGGGGGCGGATCGTGAAGCGACACATCGGCGGCAGCCCAGGGCCGTGAATGCGGGCGATACCGCGGCCCCCCGCACCAGGTTCGTCGTTGCCCCCGGATCGGGTGCTCACCCGATCCGGGAAGAGCGGAGCGGGAGTACGAACAGTGGTGCCCCACCGGTCGGTGCCTCTCCCAGGGCAGAAGACGTCCGTCGGCTCGAGGAGCAGCTCGACTCCGGCGCCGCAACAGCCCTCCCACCGAACCTCGTGACGCAACGTCCCGTGGACGTGCCACCACAGGCTGCGCCCGGATCACGAAATCCCGAGGAAGAGGGAGGCAACCTACCGAACCCGGCCTCGAGTTCGCCTCGCGCCGCGCGTGAACCAGACCCTCATGTGCATGACCGGCGGGCCAGCCATCGGCACCCCGACAACCCCCGGCAATCGATGTGCCGCAACGAACAACGACGAGGTACCCAGAGCGATGACCACGCTGTCCCCAGTGAGTCACCGGTGGGACTGGCAACGACAAGCGAAGTGCCGGTTCATCAGTGCGGAACTGTTCTTCCCTCCGGACGGTGAAGGGAAGGGCGCCCGAGTGCGGCGCGAACGGATGGCCAAGCAGATCTGCCAGTCGTGTCCCGTCCAACGCCAATGCTGGCAGCATGCGCTCACAGTCGGGGAATCCTTCGGGGTATGGGGTGGCACCTCGGAATCAGACCGACGCGCCATCAGCCTCGACCCGACCAAAATCAAAAGAACGCGCACGGCGAGGGCACTCCGTATCTCGCCCACACATCCCGTCCCCGGCCGAGGCCGCCGGAGGGCAACCGATACCACCATCAGCGACGAAACCGGGACATAGTCGTCGATCGAGAACTTGCTGTTCCCGTCTGATTGTCGGGAGGACCGGTCACCTCGGCTCTCCGGCTTCGGCTGGTGGCCGGATCGTTCACCACGCGCGCTGATGCGAACTCCAGGATGTCGAGCACGTTCCCGACCTCGGAGTCGCTTGCCTGGATCAGAGACTCCAGCCTCGCCCGCGCCATCGCCGACAACCCTATCGGCGGTATCCCGAACTTCAGGCCGACGTGGATGAATTCGATCGATGCCAGCACTCTCGACGAACTGGCCCGCAGGGCCGGTGCGGGCGAGCCGAAGGCCGCACTGGCCCGCCGAGTTCGGGATCAGCCGGCAGACGGTGTAGGAGTACCTGCGTGCGTGCCGGCCGGATCGGCACGAGACTTCCGCTGCCGCCGCTGGCCGCAGACGGAGTCTGAGGATCCCCACATCATCACGGCGGCTGCTCACACCGGAACGGACATCGAGCTGCGGATCCACGCTGCGCTCACACCGTTCGACGTCCCGCCCTGGACAGTCCCCTGGGCCCCCGGCGCCGAGACAGCCTCTGCGATGACAGAACTCGTCAGCGGGCACCGCAAGATGTCGGTCGGGAATGCCGCCCCGCGAGGAGATTCGTAGCCGCATCTGCTTTCACTGACTGGTGAAAGAGATTATATGTCAGCACTTACATCGACAGGGGACGAATCCGCTCGGCCAGGAGCTTTCGGCAATACGGAAGATAGGGACCATAGGGGCGTAGAGGCAATACGGCAAGCGTCGTTGACTATGCCGGTGTCTGCTCCCTCCACAACCATGGTGGTGGCCGGGTGGCCCGGATGCTCGGAACACTGCCGGCCAGCCTGATTGACGAGCTCGACGCGAGTGGTTTCGTGTGGAGCGAGAACGGCCGCCCCTCCCGGCGGTCGCGAGGACGGATTCGAAGCGTCGGCGCATGTTGACGGCGATCGCCGCATACCGCGAAGAGCACGGCAACACTCTGGTGCCCGCCAACTACGTCACCGATGAGGGCGAGCAGTTGGGGCAGTGGCTGTATCGGGCCGTGAAGCAGTGGCGCGCGCACAACCTGCCGGACGAGGAGCGAGCACCGCTAGCATTGCTAGTAGCGTGTCGCTGCTTAGTTCTGGCCTGTTTTCGTTGCAAGGTTGGGGCGGCAGACTTCCCCTTCCCCTCTGCCGGTCAGGACTGTTGTCAATGCCTTCGCAGAAGAAGCGTCCGGTGACGTT
>RRBB01000340.1:0-8196 GCA_006543605.1 Rhodococcus sp. WS4 | reverse complement strand
ATAAGAGACAGCCGCATCCCCATCCGGCTCAGCGACAACGACTACACCCGCGCCCACACTGCCGGCCAGAACCTCGAAACCTCCGGTCCACGACCGGCAGCAGAACCCCGGCAGCAGACCGGCGGACACGCCCAGCGAAATCCGCCAACCCTTCCCCGACCCAGACCGCACGACTCGAAATCCCGGTACAGCCTCGGGCGAGGCTTCAAGTGCTACGCGGCAGCGCTCACCGTCATATCGACGTGAAGTCCGGCGGCCGACACCATGTTGACCAAAGCATCCAGACTGAACAGGTCGATCTTTCCTCGAATCAGATCCGACACCCGCGGCTGGGTCACACCAAGCCGGGCAGCCGCGTCCTTCTGGGTCCATCCTTCGGTCTCGATGCGCTGAGACAGCGCGATCAGCAGAGTCGACCGCAGCCGCATGTTCTCAGCCTCCTGCGGAGTGTCCTCGATGGCATCCCACACGCTGTCGAAGATTTCATCGCTCATCAGTGCTCACCCTTCCTGTCTTCCCGCTGTGACCTGCTGGTATCGCTTCGTCGCGGTAGCCAAGTCCGCCGCCGACGTTTTCTGAGTCTTCTTCTGGAAGCAGTGCAGTACAACCACCCGGTCTGCGAACTTCGCCATAGATGACGCGGAAAGCTCCCGATCGATCGCGTACCCGTATCTCCCGCACACCAGAACCCACACTCACCATCGGCTTCTAGTCCGTCGGCTCGAGCCCCTGCTGAACGCGGTCGAGTTGATAACCGCACTGACGACGAACCGCACCGGGGAATCCACGAAGATCCTCCAGCGCGGTACCCATGAACTGGATGTTCTTCACACCACGAGTATACAAAATTTTGTATGGATCGGCACCGGCCCCCCGACCAAACCAAGAAACCCCGTCACCTCCGCAAAGAACCCACACCGGAGACAGGCGATACCGACCCGGGAGAAGAACCCACGCCCGATCGGCGGTTGAGATGGCGGCCGCGACGTGCCTCGAAGGAGAAGGACTTCGACACCCTGCGCTCGATCCTGGCCGACGACGTCACCCCCGACCCCCGGTTGCGACGCAGGAATCAAGGCGGCCGATTTCGATGACTCCTAGCGGCCAGGAGGGTCGGCCCAAGCATGGCGCTACTCGAAGACGTCCGGCCTCTGGGCACCGAGCTCGAGCGGTCGTACGAGGTGTACGTGCGCGGCAGGCTGAAGTTCCGCGTCCAACAGATCGTCTACGTCGCGTTCTCCCTCGACGAGACGGTAATGGGCTTCGCGTTCCCAAGGGAGGAGCGGGCGGCACTCGTCGCGGGCGAGCCGCACAAGTTCCAGATGCCGCCCGCGGCGGACATGCGCTTCAACTGGGTTCACGCCGACCTAACGGCACTGGACCCGGCCGAGGCGCGCGAACTCGTCATCGACGCCTGGCGCATGGTCGTCCCCCTAAAGGTCTCCCGCGCCTACGATCTCGCGAATCCCGACGGCCCGGGCTGACTGAGGCCAGTGCGTCCCATATGCGCGGCACAGCCCACACGGCTGGCTGTGCGCGGACACCGCGCGCACTGCCCTGACCTGAGCCAAGGCAACGGGGAGACCGGCCTCCCCGAAGATCGACAGCAACCGGCGATGCAACGCCCCTCTCGTCGGCCCGCAGTGCCTCCCGGACCGGATTCAGATGTGCCCGCTCGGTGCCCAGCACCTCACCGATCACCGAAACCGAAGATCGGATACAGCCGGGGGCGTGGGCGATCAGCTTCGTGGCCTTCGTCCAGCCCACGTCCCGCAGGCCGCGAAGCTCGGTTTCCAGGTCCCAGGCGGGCCACCCAGGTGCGAGCGGGTCCGGTTCGTCGAACCAGGTCCCGATCCGGGCCCACCGCCGTCAGAATGGCATTCAGCGCCCCCGCCTCGGTGTGCAGGATCGCCCGCGCCGCCCTCGTTGGGACCTCCCGCCGACAGGAACACCCGCCGCGACCAGATCGTCTGCAGTGAACCGATCCGCCTCCCCCGCCCGATTACCGGTACTCGACCACGAGTCGAAGTACGCCCCGACGTAGGCATCTTCACCCAGATACGCCCGCACCCCGGGGTGCGGGCCGTGCACAGGGCGAGGCGACACCATCTGTGCCCTACGTCGGTGCGCGGTCCAGCCAGGGCCGATCGTCGCGGCCCTCGACATAGCCCCGCCCGAAGGACCATCGAGCAGTCTGAGCATCAGCTCACAGGCCACAGGCCAAGCACCCCCCAGCATCTCCTTCCGATGCTCCTTCCGCTCCTCCCAGTCCACCCAGCACCCGCATCGATGCAGCTCTCAGCAACCTCGACTGCCTCACCGTGATCGGTAACCCCGGTACCTCGGTCGGCCGGTCTGGATCACGGACGACTGCCGCCTCCACCTTCACGACTGCCCCGCCCTCGTCACGACGGACCCGAGCGACTCCGCGAGCACCGTCATTTGACGCGAGCACCGTAATTTGAGAGGAAAAGGCGCAGGATCAGTCGTAGAAGTAGGAAGGTTCGTCGTCCACGATTCGCCCGAAAAGCGCACAGAGGGGTTCCAGATCCAAGTCCGCGCGCGCTCTGTGGCACGCATCGTGGAGTTCGGAGATCCCGATCAGGTTCCAGGCCAAACCGCGTCCAGACTCGGAGAGCAACTGGTCGAAGAACTCCCGCTGCGTTCGACCATTGCCCTCACGAAACGGGTGAGCAAAGTTCACACAGTCGTACACAAAGGCCAGCTTGCTAGACAGGGCCTGTGTCGTGACAGAGCCGATGTGCTGCAGCTCATTTAGCTGTTCGGCAACGTACGCGATCGGCCGAGCGATTTCCCGCGGAGGGATAGCGGAGGGATAAAGGACTCACCCTCCTTTTCGATGCCGACGGTGCGTAGGTCCCCCGCCCACTCATACACATCCTGGAACAGGTATCGATGCAGTGCCTGCAGGTGAAGCAGATCGTAGGTTCGTGACACCACCGACGGGTAGGCTCTGAGCTCTGCCACCCGAACCTCGACGAGATCGTTCTCAGCGTTGGTCAGCTCATCGTGTGTCATGGCCCCGACCCGGTTGCGGAGCACCGTCGAGCCAGGAATGAAATAACCCTGCCAGTCGGTCTCATGGTCGCTGGTTTCCCACGGGTACGGACTGCTCACAGACCGACCACGACGATGCCGGCCAGCCTGCTCTAGGCCAGGTTGTATCGTGCACGTACCCGGGAGCCGAGCTGTTCGATGTCGATCTCACCACGCACATAGGCGTCCTGATCGGCTCGGGTGACGTCAGTGCTCCGTGAGCCCTCCAGCTCGCTCGTTGTTCGGGCCGCGCGGATTGCCCGCTCGCGTCGCGCACGGTCGTCCAACGGTCGACGAATCACCATTCACGCCACCTCCTACTCGAACCCTCAGTTTACCGGTGCAGTGTCACAGATAGCCGCTCGACACCGCCCGGGCCGGTGCGGAGATCGTGCGTAGAGGGTCACGTGAGGATCCAGCCGTCGGCATCGCCGGCCCGGTCACGGCCTCTACCGCCCCGGAACGCGAGGCGGACCGGGGCGCAGGCGGTCCCGCATCTGCTCGGCGCGCCCCGAACGGATACACACTCTCCAGCCACCACGTCGCACCGGTCCACGCCCTCGCACCGAGCCGCACGCCTGAGCGGCACCCGATTCGGCCAATGACCAGGCCTGTCATCTACCGCTTGGCGTAATCGGCGACGCCGGTCCAGTCAATCACCACGCAGGGCTCATCGCCGAGAATCCAAGCATCGTGCCCGGGCGGGCAAATCATGAGATCGCCGGGACCGAACTCCATGTCCTCCCCGTCGTCCATGACGATCCTCATGCGACCCGAGATGACGTAACCCATGTGCGCGGCTTGGCAGCTGTCCGTCTTGGCTATCGGTTTGACGTGCTTGGACCACTGCCAGCCGGGCTGGAACGTCGCCCTCCCCACCGCGCCGGACGCGACGTTGACTAGTTCGAGTTTGCCCATCTCGTCCTCGAAGGGGCGGGTTTCCTCGGGCGAATCAAGACTCTTGCGGATCAGACCGGACATCGGTTGTCCTCCCACGTCGTTGAGGCGGCACCCACCGATGCGGCGGACCTCCGACCGGCCACATCGGGAACCGCGGGCTGAATCGAATCTTCTGGCACTCCAATTCTGGGCGGGCACCATCGTGGGCCGCAATACCGAGCGGCGGCCCGTGGGTGGGACGGCGGCGCACCCCGAACCGCTTCTCCCCCGCGGAGCACCCCACTGGCACCAGGCTCCCGCGCCAGTGCATTTGGTGACAGAGCTGTTACCGGGGCGGGAGAGTCGTCGAGTTGCCGGGTGGGTCGGTGACGCGGCGGCGTTCTCGAAAGCGTGCCCGATGGTGCTCCATCATGACTCCGGATTCGGTGTGGATGCTACTGGGGTGGCGGGCGATCGCGTGTTGGAAGGCGGCGCTGCGTCGACGGAGGAAGGCGGCACGGACCGCCGCCGTGTCGTCGGCGAGGAGATACGCCGCGGCACCATCGCAGCCGAGGAGGAACTTCCCGCACGCCCGCCGCACCGGCGCGTCCTCGTCGAAGATCACCGGCAGCACCACATCGTCGACCAGATGGAAGGACGGTAGCGGCGCCTGGACCGCGGGCGGCGGCGCGACGGTGAATTCCGGCTGGAACATCTACTCGACGGTGCTCTGCAGCTACGACGGCGTCATGTACGGAATCGAGCCGACCGGTGACATGCACTGGTTTCGACATCAGGGGTGGCGAGAGGGCACCACCGCCTGGGCCGGAGGCCCGTCCGGCATCAAGGTCGGCACCGGATGGCAGTCCTACGCGACCGTTCTACACGGCCCCGGGGACGTGGTCAACGCGATCACACCGACCGGCGACATGCAGTGGTACCGCCACGACGGGTCGCAGACCGGAAGCCAGGAGTGGACCGCCGGCGGTGGAGGGATCCGCGTCGGAACGGGTTGGAACTCGTACTCCACAGTCTTCTACGGCTCCACCGCACACATCGGTGGCTACGCGGACCCCGACATTCCGCGGATGCTCTACGCCGTGACGCCGAACGGCGACCTGCCGTGGTATCGCCACGACAGTTTCAGGGACGGCAGTCCCCAATGGACTGCGGGCGGGGGCGGAAAGACCGTCGGCACCGGCTGGAATTCCTACACGAAGGTGTTCAGCTGACGGCACCGCCGTGGGGAGGCCGACCGATTTCCCCCGGCTGACCCGCCCGTTCCGCACCCGGGGCTCGGCGAGACGGCACCGTCGTTGCCGCGGCGCCACCAAGGGTGCACGATCGAGGTCGTGCGCAGACCGCGGTGGCCGGCAGTGGCACCACCGGTCAGCGGCGGTGTCGAGGTACACGGGCAGCGGTTGCTGGCGGCAGATACCCACCTCACCCTCGACGTGATCCGCATCGTGGCGTTCGAGTCCGGCCTCGCCGTGCACCTCGCGCTGACCGCCACCGGCGCCCCGGCCGAAGGGGCACGCCGGCAGACCCGGCCCTTGACCGACCCCGACGATTGGTCGGCCGAGTGGTCGTACCTCACGGTGTGGGCGGCGGCGGAGAACACCGATGCCGAAGCCGACCCGCATCTTCCGAAGCCGGACGTGCACGCCTGCGACGCGGGGCTGTCCGTCTACCGCACCGAGCCGCGGTACTGGCTCGGTACGCCCCCGACCGTGCGGTCGGTGACCCTCACCGCCGGGTGGCCGCAGATCGGTCTGCCCGCGACCACCGCGATCCTGGCCCTCGAACCGACCGATCAGCCGTCGATCGGGAACCGGAGTCACTGACAGACAACGGAACCCGCCACTCGGAGGCAGGCGGTGGACTCCTCGCACGACCGACATACGGGGCCGCTGGCATCGACCCGGAACCAAGCCCGGGCAGTCACAAGCGGGTGCGCTCGGATCGGGTTGACCAGTTTCCTGTCACTGCCGGCCCGTCTCCACGTCAGGCGGTGGTGCCGTGCGGTGGGCATGCTGGTTCTTCCCGCGAACGGGGCCACCGTGACGTCGCGTCGCGTCGCGCTGTTCGGTCGCGCATGGATGTCCCGGTCGATCGGCTCAGGATCCGCCGAGACCGTCGAGTCCACGTCGCCGATGCGAGGCCTATCGAACCCGAGCCCGTCGACGCGGCCGGCCTCGCGCTGTTCACCGGCGCCAGACCCGAATCGAGCTCGCGGAGACGATCACAAGATTTCATTCAGAATCCGACAAGCGACATCCCCGATCCTTTTCATACCAGCCAAAAGCAACTCGCAGAAAAGGACCCGCCATGTTCCCCACGTCCGTCAAGTCCGGCGCCCGCGTCGCTACCGCCACACCGGCGTCCCGAATTACCGGCTCGATCATGAAACCCACCGGGCTGCGCGCCGCCATGTTGGTCGGCGCTACGGTTCCCCTGGTGCTGCTCGGTCACGGGATAGCCTCGGCCGCAACCGTTGAGGTCTATGGGGGTGCCGGCGAGGTCGAAGTGTATGTAACCGACGGCACGCCCGGGGAGAACTGCCTGGTCACCGACAACGGCTACACCTTTGGCGACGTGGTCGATGATGCAGGATTTCTGGCGATCTTCATTCCAGCCGAGCCCGGCGACCACCAGGTGACTCTGGCGTGCGACAGCAGCGGGGGCTACGGCCAATGGGTCACGGTCGCACCCACCGGACCCGGTCCGGCACCGGCCCCAGCGCCCGGACCCGGACCCGCCCAGGGCTACTACGCCAACATCTATGGCGGCCCCGGCGGTGCCGACATATTCATTACCGGCGCCGCCCCCGGGGAGACATGCATAGCCACCACCGACGCGAACGAGGCACTCTTCCTCGACGGCGTGGTGGATCACACCGGTTCTCTCACTCTGTATTTCGGTACTCCTCCCGGCGATCAGACCGTGACCGTGGTGTGCGACAGCAGCGGGGCCGTCGCCCAATCGGTCACGGTCACCTGACGGGCGTCGTCACCGGATTCTGGTGGGCAGTCGGTCACCCATATCCCCGCCGACGCCTTCTTCACCGAACGCGATGTCCTTGCCTGACCGACTGTCCGCCCGGCAGTGACGGGTGGCCGGGAGGCGTTGTCCGGCGTCGAGTACCTCGCCGGAGACTCCGGTGAACGCGTCACCCCGCCGGCGTCGTTGGAGCAGGAATTGGGGATTAGTCGCGGTCAGTGGGTCCGTGGACCCGTGGACCGGGTCGTCGTTTCCCTTCTGCGCAAGCCGGGCAGCCACCTGGGCCCATCGACACCGGGTCTCGTGGGGCCCGGTTTTCGGGGGTATCGTTGGCGAAAATCCGGCGGCATGGTCGACGGCGGTGCACCATGAGCGACGATCCGAGTACGCCAGGCAGTCCGCACTGGCAACCCCGCAGACCTGAGTGGCAACCTCAGGGCCAACAGTGGCAACCGCACGCCCAGCAATGGCAACCGTACGCCCAGCAATGGCCGCCCGCCGGTGGGCAACCCCCGGGTCCGCCGGGTCCTCCGCCTCGTCGTTCGCGGGGCGGTGGCCGGTGGCCTCTGCTGTTCGGGTTGCTCGCCGCCGTGCTGATCGGAGTGCTCGTCGGCGGCTATCTGTTGTTCGTGAGGGGCGACGCGGATGAGGGTGAGGTGTTGCTCGAGGCGGCGGCATCCGAGGGGCCGTTTCCGTGGACGCCGCCGGTGGTGCCCCCCGATGCGCCGACCGCGCTGCCGGAGACGATGCCGACGGTGGCTGCCGGTGCGCCGGATCCGGGGCGGCCCGGATTGATTGCCGTGCCGGGCGACCGAACCGGAATCTACGGTGGCTCCCTCGAGTTGTCGGTCTGCGACAAGCCGAAACTGATCGGATTCCTCGAGCAGAATCCGGGACAGCGGGCCGCGTTCGGCGAGGTGTTGGGTATCACCGACGTCCGCGCCTATGTCGAGTCGCTCACGCCCGTGATTCTCGGTTCCGATACCCGGGTGACGAATCACGGGTACGAGAATGACCGCCCGACACCGTTGCAGTCCGTGCTGCAGGCCGGGACCGCGGTTCTCGTCGACGACCGCGGTGTGCCGCGGGTTCGGTGCCAGTGCGGGAACCCGCTGTTGCCGCCGCAGCCCACCACAGCAGCCCCGACCTACACCGGGCAGCGATGGCCGGGTTTCGAACCCGACAAGATCATCGTCGTGCGGCCCGCGCCCGCACCCATTACCGAGTTCACGGTCATCAACGGCGTGACGGGGGCTCCGG
>RRBB01000033.1:0-73153 GCA_006543605.1 Rhodococcus sp. WS4 | reverse complement strand
AGGTGGCGTCCTGGGGCGCCGACGCGGTCATCGTCCAGGGCGGCGAGGGCGGCGGGCACACCGGCCCGGTGGCCACCACCCTGCTACTCCCGTCGGTGCTCGACGCCGTCGACATCCCCGTGGTCGCGGCCGGCGGTTTCTACGACGGCCGCGGACTCGCCGCCGCCCTCGCGTACGGCGCCGCCGGAGTGGCCATGGGCACCCGCTTCCTGCTCACCCAGGAATCCACCGTCCCCGATTCCGTCAAGCAGGAATACCTCGCCCGCGGTCTGCAGGACACCACCGTCTCCCGCAAGGTCGACGGCATGCCCCACCGTGTCCTCAACACCGAACTCGTGAACAGCCTCGAGCACTCCGGCAACGTGCGCGGACTGGTCGCGGCCGCCCGCAACGCCTCGAAGTTCAAGGCCATGACCGGCATGAAGTGGTCGACCCTCGTCAGGGACGGTCTCGCCATGAAGAAGTCCAGCGACCGCACCTGGCAGCAGATCATCATGGCGGCCAACACCCCGATGCTGCTCAAAGCCGGTCTCGTCGAGGGCAATACCCACGCCGGTGTCCTCGCATCCGGGCAGGTGGTGGGTCTGCTCGACGACCTGCCCACCTGCAAGGACCTCATCGACGGCATCGTCGCCGACGCGATCAAGCGCATCGACGCGCTGGGAGCCCTCCGCGCCTGAACGAACGGGACGCTCGTTCGATCAGGCGCAACGAGCGTCCCGTTCGTCCTAGTCCAGTGAGCGGTACACCGCGGTCTCGAAGTCGAGGTATCCGCCGAACGAGACGGCGTCGGCGAAGGGCAGGATCTGCGTGGCCCAGAAGCCGGCGATGCCGTTCTCCCGGTCGATCCAGTAGTACAGATTCGCCAGACCCGCCCAGCCCAGAGCGCCGGCCGGGCGTCCCGTCGGCGCGGGCTCGTCGTTGACCATGAACGTGTACGCCCAATTCTTGCGCAGGCCGGGGAAGAACTCGGCGTCGTTCGACAGTGCCGGGACCACGCCGGGCAGTGCGGTGACCTCCTGCCCGTCCAGGCCGCCGCGCACCGCCTCGGCGACGGTCGCGGCCGCGAGTACCCGGCCGCCGGGTGCCTCTCCGTCCCGCAGCCACATCCGGAGGAACTTCAGGTAGTCGGGAACAGTGGTGTACAGCCCGTGGCCACCCATGTGGACCTCCGGATCCTGCGGCAGCACCATCTCGGGCAACGGCACGAGGGTGCCGTCGTCGGTGCGCTGGTGCACGACGGCGAGCCGGTCGCGCATGTCGCCGGTGAGCGTGAAGGCGGTGTCGTTCATCCCCAGCGGTTCGAAGATGCGCTCGCGCATCACCTCTCCCAGCCGCTGTCCCCGCACGGCCTCGACGACCAGACCGCACCAGTCGATGTTCGAGCCGTACATCCACCGCTCGCCGGGATCGAACAGCAGCGGCGTGGTCAGGGCCTTCTGCGTGCCGGTGATGACGCTGGGCCAGCCGTGGTCGTCGGCGAGGCGCCGGTACTCCTCACTGAAGAACGGGTAGCCGAATCCGGCGGTGTGCAGCAACAGCATCCGAGTGGTGATGTCACGCTTCGGCGCGCGCAGCACCGGTTCTCCGTCGCTCCCGAAGCCGTCGAGAACCTGAAGTTCACCGATCTCCGGGAGGTACCGGGCGGCCGGCGCGTCGAGGTCGAGCAGGCCCTCTTCCACGCATTGGAGCGCCGCCGTTCCGGTGACGGCCTTCGTGGTGGAGAAGGCGGCGAAGACCGTGTCGGCAGTCATCGCCACACCCGAGCCGATCGCCCGCTCCCCCGCCACCCCTGAATACACGACGCCGTCGCGGTCGGTGAGCATCGCCACCACACCCGGGACACCGGCCTCGTCCTGCGTCAGTTTCTGCAGGTCCGTGTCGGTGATGCTCGCGAAGTCGTCCCTCATGGTTCCTCCTGTGTTCGGTTCCGGCGTCGGCAACGGGCCGAGGATCGGAACGGACACTACGGAGCACACTGTGACGTGGACCACCTCGATTCGGCGGTCGGCTGTCGGATTTCGGCACTACCGCCGACGCGCGCGGGCGAGCGCACGGGACGGGTTCTCCCCGAACCGGCGCCGGTAGGCCGCGGCGAAGACGCCCATGTTGACGTAACCCCAGCGCGCGGCGACGGACGACACGGTGCAGTCGGGCGCCGCGGCCGTGAGTTCGTCGTGGATTCGCTGCAACCGCACCTCGGTGAGGAAGCGGTTCGGTGTGGTGTCCCGGTAGCGACGGAACGCCCCCGACAGCGCCCGCACGCTCACCCCCACCGCCGCGGCGACCTCGGTGACCGTCGGCAGTTCTGCGGCATGGTCACGCATGTAGTGCTCTGCGCGCCCGACGTACCCGGGGGCCACGTCGCTCCCACCGCCGTCGAGTGCGATCCCCGCCGCCGCAGCCCATTCGGTGAACAGGTGACCGAGAAGCAGCTCCTGAAGGTGAATGCCCGGGCGACCGTGGGCGATCCGGTCGGGATCGGCGGCCACCGAGCGCACCGCATACGCGAGAAGCGCATTCCACGCAGACTGCTGCCCGCCGCTGATCACGCACTTGTGTTGCCACAGGCGGTCGTCGGGCAGGTACCCGAACCACCGATCGGCGACGTCGGCGACCAGACTGTGCGGCACCGTCAAATTCAGCTGCAGATCCGACTCGTCGAAATCGACGTAGTGCTCGATCCGGCTGCAGTCCACCAGAAAGGTGCCACCGGAGTCGACCTCGACCTCCGCCGAACCGACCCGGTGCCGGGCACGACCACGGATCGTCGTCAGAACCAGGATGTTGCCGGCGTCGGCGGAGAAATCGTCGACGGTGACCGGGACCCCGTACCGGAACCGGGTGAGGGTGATCTCGCCGATGGGCGCCGAGTACATGCTCGAACGCGGCTGCAGGAGTCGCCCCGTGGACCGCACACGGTAGGGCATGTACACCTCGTCCGACCAGGCCCGGATCTCGTCCCAGTCCGAAGACACCGCAGCCGACGACACGGCGACATCGGAAAGCGGATCCAGCGAGTGCACGACATCCACCATCCGGAGCGTAGAGCACACCGGCCGATCCCGACACCACCCGAGCGAACGGGACGCTCGTTCGATCCAGCGCAACGAGCGTCCCGTTCGTCCCGCTAGGAGCCCGACGCGGCCTTCGCCGCGCTCAGCTGGATGACGCGGCCTTCGCCGCGCTCAGCTGGATGACGCGGCCTTCGCCGCGATGCGCGCCCGGACCTCCGGTCGTCGCAGCGGGGGCACCGTCTGCGGCGGCTGCTTCCGCGGCGGCAGTGCCGCGAGCAGCTTCGTGGTGGCCTCGGTGACCACGGCGACCGCTTCCTCGAAGGGCTCACGGTTGGCGTCCGACAGCTTCTGAATTCCGCTGACCTTCCGGACGTACTGACGCGCCGCCGCCTCGATCTCCTCCGAGGTGGCCGCCGGTTCGAGTCCGCGCAGCTCGGTGATGTTTCGGCACATGACTCGACGATAGCGCCGTCCCGGCCACCGCGCGGCTCCTCGACGCCGGGCGAATGTACCCTTCGGCGCACCTGAGGCGCTCAAAGGTACATTCGCCCGGCGTCGGTAGCGCGGCGCCTCAGCCGCGGGCGGACTCCAGCGCATCTGCGTCCGCGGGCACGTCGTCCGTCGCGGCGTCCGGGAGCGGGGTGCGGGACCGGGCGGCCACCACGGCCGCTCCGAGCAGGACCAGCGCGATGAGGCACTGCGAGCTGCCGATCACCTCGCGGACGGCGGCCTCCACCCAGCCGGACGACGAGGACTGCAGGACGAAGTTCGGGCCGATCAGGAAGATCACGGTCGCGGCGCCGATCAGCGGTCGCCAGCTGCGGTACTGCGGGGCGATCAGGATCGGGACCAGCAGGATGCTGTACGCCCAGTGATGGGTGACGGCGAACGGCGCGGCGAGCAGGGATGCCAGGGCCACGACGGACAGCGCGATCAGGTGCTCACCCGAGCGGGTGAACCGGTAGGCAGCCCAGGCCGCGGCGGAGCCGATGACGGCGGCGCTGAGGACCCACAGGACGCTGGCCAGCCGACCCTCCGCCCCGAGCCGGGCGATGACGCCGGTGACGGCCTGGTTGCGGAAGAAGTCGGGCGCGCCCGCGCGGCCGGTGGCGAAGAACTCGGTGGTCCAGAACCACACGGACGACTGCGGCAGCAACCAGAAGCCGAGACCGACGGTGACGAGGATCGTGGCGAGCGACCGTCCGATCGACCGGAAGTCGCGGCGAACGAGCAGGACCAGCAGAAACGCGGCGGGGGTGATCTTGACGGCCGCGGCGAGGCCGATCGCGATTCCGCGGAACCGTTGCGGGATCACACCGGTGCAGTCGGCGACCACGAGCGCCATGAGGATGATGTTGATCTGACCGAAGTCGAAGTTCGAGCGCATCGGTTCGAGGAGCAGCACCGGCCCCATCGACAGCAGAGCGAGAAGTTCGGGGCGTCCGACGTCGAGTTTCGACAGCGCCACCTTCAGCATCCACCACACGAGCCCGAGGTTGAGGGCGCACCACAACGCCTGCAGGACCGCGGGGTCGATCTCCGCCATCGGTGCGAAGAGGATCGCCGCGAAGGGTGCGTAGATGAATCTGAACCCGGAACTGCTCGGGAAGTCCGCGGAGTAGAGCGGCAGGCCGCTGAGGAAGGCGTGCCCGGCGTCGCGGAAGACGGAGAGATCCATCAGGTAGCCCGTCGCCGCATCGAACTCCCGGTAGGCCACCACCCCCACGGAGAGGACGCCCACGAGGAGCGCGACGGCGTGGAGACGATAATCCCTGAACTTCGATTCACTCTGTAACAAGAATTTGTTCTTTCATGATCGGCGTCGTGGTCAACGATCCACCGTAGCGGGCCGTGACCCAATCGTGACAAAGGCGAGGTCGTGGCGCCCGAACCACGAAGTTCGTCATAGTTTATTTAGACTGATATATTTCGACCATGCCGGCGCGCGTTCTCGACAATCCGCTCGTCCTGCCGGTGCTCGGCCTGCTCCTCGAATCGCCGATGCACCCGTACCAGCTGGAGGTCACGCTGCGCGACCGCAGCGGGGCGGGACAGTGGCCGCTCAATCGCGGTTCACTGAACAATGTGGTTGCGGCTCTCGCGACGGCCGGCTGGATCGAGGAACACGAACGTGCGCAACGGGAAGGGCGGCCGGCCCGCACCGTCTACGCCCTCACCGACACCGGCCGCTCGGAACTCGTGCACCGCCTCGACGTCCAGATCCGCAGTGCCGCACGAGAGTTCTCACCGTTCTTCGCGGCGATCAGCTACCTCGGCGCGCTGGGACGAGAGGGTGCGGTCGACGCGCTGACCGAACGCTCCGAACGACTCACGGCGAGAATCGAATCCGACCGGGAACGGCTCACCCGCTCGCTCGACGACGGCGTGCCCGCGTTGTTCGTCGTCGAAGCGGATTACGCCCTTCATGCCGCGCGGGGCGAACTCGCCTGGATCGCGTCGACGATCGCCGACATCCACGCGGGACGCCTCACCTGGCCCGTATCGACCGGACCGAGCCCGGTCAGCCCGTCCCGAACGTCCCCTCGAGACGATTCCGGGACCCGGGATGGACGAGGCGCGCGGCGCTGACGAGTCCCCGCGACGACCACGTGCGACGCCGGATCATCAGGCACGGTTCGGCGCGCTCGATGTGGAGGAGCCGGCATTCCTCGGGTGACGCGAGGATCGCTTCGACGACGTGCTCGCCCCTCGTCAGCGGAGCCTCCACGCTCAGGTAGTGATTGGGCGTCTGCTGGGTGAAGTCCTGATCGAGATACCCGGGCGCCTCGGCGGGATTGACGAACCGGTCTTCGAGCTGGATGGGTGTGTCGTCCTCGTAGTGGATCATCAGGGAATGGAACACCCTGCCGCGGATGGAGTCCCGGATGAAGGCGTTGGCCGGATCGGCGTCTTCCTCACGCACGTACACCACTTCGGTTCGGTGGCGGTGTCCGCGCTGCTGGATCTCGTCCGCGATGTTCTTGACCTCGAACAGCGGCGACGCCGTCTTCGTGGCCGCCACGAACGTGCCCACACCCATCAGACGCACCACGAGACCCTCGGCGCTGAGTTCGCGCAGCGCGCGGTTGATGGTCATGCGGGACAGACCCAGCGCATTCACCAGCTGGTTCTCGGAGGGCAGCTGGTCGCCTTCCTGCCAGCGGCCGGCGTTGATCTGCGACACGATCAGGTGCTTGACACGTTCGTACGCTGGGGCAGACTCCGTCCCCGGTCCGTTGTACAACGCAGCAAGCTCCGCGTCGACTACTGCGATCTCCACCACTGGCACCATTCCTCTGCGACACCGATGAACTTCCCGTGCAGTCGGCCGTTGCAGTCTATCGGCCGACTGCACGGGTAAGCCGTAATCGCGCGGTGCGCGCGATGTCACCTCACCATGCTGC
The DNA here is from genome assembly GCA_006543605.1 of Rhodococcus sp. WS4. Lineage (GTDB taxonomy): Bacteria > Actinomycetota > Actinomycetes > Mycobacteriales > Mycobacteriaceae > Rhodococcus_F. The sequence continues at coordinate 66,732 of RRBB01000033.1, read as the reverse complement.
GCAATTGCCGGGTCGCGACGGAGAGGGCGGCCAGGTCGTGCTCGCCCGATTCCGTGACGGCGTCGAGCGTGTGCCGTGCCCGCGCCAACCGGGCCGCATTGCGGTCTTCCCACTCCCCGATCTTCTGCTCTGCCGTGTCGACGGCTTCACTGCCGGCGATCACGTCGAGGCACAGTGCCCGGACCGTGTCGTACAGCTCGTCGCGCAACGACAACCGGGCCAGCGCGTTCCACCGGGTGCCCCGGCCCAGCTGCGAGACCCCCACCAGGAGGTGCACCAACCCGAGGCACTCCCCGAGCCGGTAGTACACCTGCGCCACCTCACGGGGATCGCGCTGGGTGACGTCGGCGATCTCGACGATGTCCAGCAGCGCGAACCGATCCAGGAGCAGTTGCACCCGTCCGGCCAGGTCCGCGGGGACACCGCGGGCCACCAGCGCCGCGGTGCGACTCCGGAGATTCTCCGCGTCCTCGCCGCAGAGCCAGCCCGCGACGTACGGGGTCAGGTCCGCGACGCGGTCACGGAATCGGCTGATCTCCGCCCCGACCGCGAGCGGCTGGGGCCGCCGGGTCAGCATCCACCGCGACGCCCGGTCGAGCAGCCGGCGGGTGAACAGCGTCAGTTCGTCCGACAGGGCGGCGTCGAGTCCGGCGTCCCGGATGTCGTTCCAGAGGGACGGCAGGTCGAACACCGCCGAGACCACCGCGAACGCCCGCACCGCGTCGGCGCTGCTCGCGCCCGCCTCCTCCCCCAGCCGGAAGGCGTAGGTGATGCCGCCGTTGTCGACGACGTCGTTGGTGAGGACCGTCGCGACGATCTCCCGGCGGAGCGGATGGTCGCCGATGGCGTCGCCGAAGGACTCCCGCAGCTCGAGCGGGAAATAGCCGGCGAGGGCGTCCGCGAAGGCGGGGCTGTCGGGCAGGTCGCCGGACAGGAGGTCCGACTTCAGGGCCAGCTTGACGTGCGCCATGAGCGTCGCGAGTTCGGGCGAGGTGAGTCCCGTCTCGGAGCGTTCCCGGGTCGCGATCTCCTTCCGGGACGGCAGGACCTCGATGGCCCGGTCCAGCCCGTGGCGACCTTCGAGGTGCGCGATGAGCCGTCCGTGCACCGTGATCGACGTGGCGGCGTCGGCGCGGGCGGTTCCCAGGACGTCGTTCTGGGCGACGTTGTCGGCGAGCACCAGTGCCGCCACCTCCCCGGACATGCCGGCGAGCAGTTCCGCGCGATCCTCGGCGGCGAGGCGCCCGCCGCTGACCAGGGCGTCGAGCAGGACCTTGATGTTGACCTCGTGGTCGGAGCAGTCGACGCCGGCGGAGTTGTCGAGAGCGTCGGTGTTGATGCGCCCGCCGGCTCGGGAGAATTCGATGCGCCCCAGTTGGGTGAAGCCGAGGTTGCCGCCCTCACCGACCACGCGGGCGCGGAGGTCGGCGCCGTCGACGCGGACGCCGTCGTTGCCCTTGTCTCCCACGTCCAGGTGGGTTTCGGTGCCCGACTTCACGTACGTTCCGATCCCGCCGTTCCACAGCAGGTCCACCGGCGCCCGCAGGATGGCGCGGACCAGGTCGGGCGGGGACAGTTCGGTGGTCCCGGTGCTCAGTCCGAGCGCGCGGCGCACCTCCTCGCTGATCGGCACGCTCTTCCTCGACCTCTCCCACACGCCGCCGCCGGCGCTGATCAGACCGGGCGCGTAGTCCGCCCACGACGACCTCGGCATCGCGAAGAGCCGTTCCCGCTCCGCAAACGAGGTGGCCGCGTCGGGATTCGGATCGAGGAACACGTGCCGGTGGTCGAACGCGGCGACGAGCCGGAGGTGCGGGCTCGCGAGCATGCCGTTGCCGAACACGTCGCCGCTCATGTCGCCGACCCCGACGGCCGTGAACTCCTCCGACTGGGTGTCGACACCCAGTTCCCGGAAGTGCCGCTTCACACTCTCCCACGCACCCTTGGCGGTGATGCCGAGCGCCTTGTGGTCGTAGCCGACGGATCCGCCCGACGCGAAGGCGTCACCGAGCCAGAATCCGTATTGTGCGGCAACGTCGTTCGCGATGTCGGAGAACGTCGCGGTGCCCTTGTCGGCGGCGACGACGAGATACGTGTCGTCGCCGTCGTGCCGCACCACCCGCGGCGCCGGGATCACGGTTCCGCTCGCGAGGTCGACGTTGTCGGTGAGGTCCAGCAGTCCGCTGATGAAGCTGCGGTAGCAGCGAACTCCCTCGGCGCGCTGCGCGTCCCGATCCCGCTGCAAGTCGCCGGTGTGGGCGGGCGGACGTGCGACGACGAACCCGCCCTTCGCGCCGACGGGCACGATCACCGAGTTCTTCACCGCTTGCGCCTTCACCAGACCGAGCACTTCGGTGCGGAAGTCCTCCTTGCGGTCGGACCACCGCAGGCCTCCCCGCGCCACCGCGCCGAAACGCATGTGCACGCCCTCGACCCACGGTGAGTAGACGTAGATCTCGAACCGCGGTCGCGGCTGCGGCAGTTCGGGGATCCGCTGCGGATCGAACTTGAACGACAGGACGTCGCGTTCGCTGCCCCGGTTCACGTAGCGGTTCGTGCGCAACGTCGCCAGGACCACGTTCAGGTAGGCGCGCAGGATGCGGTCGGCGTCGAGACCGAGCACGTCGCCGATCGCCGTTTCCAGCGAGGCGATCACCTCGCCGCACTCCGCCGTGCCGTCCGGGTCGAATCTCGCGGCGAACAGCCGGATCAGTTCCTGCGAGATGGCGCGGTGATCACCGAGGACGGTCGCGATGTGGTTCTGGCTGTACGGGAATCCGCCCTGCCGGAGGTAGCGTCCGTATGCCCGCAGCACCTCCACCTCACGCCAGTCCAGGCCCGCGCGGAGCACCAGTTCGTTGAAGGTGTCCGTCTCGGCGCGCGACTCCCATGCCGCGGCGAACGTCTCGGTGAAGCGTCGCGGCAGCCCGTCGACCACCGCTCCCGGCGCCGCGTTGCGAATCCCGAATTCGTACATCCAGCAGACGGTTCCGCGACTGTTCGCGACCGTGTACGGGCGCTCGTCGAGCACCGCGACACCGAGACTCTGCAGGATCGGCAGAACGTCGCTGAGGGAGGCGGGGGCGCCGCCGACGAAGAGGGTGAAGCGCCAGTCGGCCTCGTTCGCCTCGAGCCGCGTTTCGCTCGCCCCGTCCGTCAGTCTCTCGAACACCGCCAGATCCGCGTGGGCGCGCCGGGCATCGAAGTCGTGCCGGTACCCCTCGGGGAAGTGGTCCGCGTAGTGCGCGAGGAGGTTGCGTTCCACCGCGACGGAATGGCCGCGGAACCGGTCTTCCCACGTCCGGCAGGCTCGGGAGATCCGACGTTGAATGTCCAGGCGACGGGTGTCGGTCACCTCGGTTCCCGCCGGGACCCGCATCGTGAAGTGCACCATGGCCAGCGGGTATTCGGACACATTGGTGGTGTATTCGACGGCGGTGCCGCCCAGTTCGTCCAGGAGCACCTGCTGGGCCGCCAGACGGGTGCGGGTGTTGTACCGATCGCGGGGAATGAACACCAGCGCCGACATGCTGTCGCCGACCGCGTCCGCGCGCAGGAACAGGTGAATGTGCTCGCGCGCGGTGATGCCCGCGACCTCGGTGAGGGCCGAATGCAGCGAGTCGGGGCTCGCCGCGAACAACTCGGTCAGCGGCAGCGCCTGCACGACCTGTAGCACGGCCTGCCCGGAGAAGGAGCCGAGGTCGAAACCGGCCCGGTCGAGCAGGGCCCGCACCCGGCGTCCCGCACCCGGAATGTCCAGGACGTTCTCGTGCCTGCCCGCGGGGGTGAATGCGCCGACGAAGCGGTGCTCGACGCCTCCGGCCCGAACTCCGATCACCGACGGATACGACGAGCGGTGGACCGACACCGGAAGCGCGGCCTGACCGATCGCGAGGACGGGGCCGGATTCCGTGGCCGACGGTCGATCGCCCTCCCGGTCGTGGAGAACGCCGAGACTTTCCCGGGGTGCGCCGTCGTCGCCGTATCGCGCGTATCCGAGGACGGTGAAGTTGCCCGCCTCGCACCACCGCAGGAAGTCGGCGGCTTCCCGGAGTTCTTCGGACAACGGGTCCTGCCCGGGTTGCGCGTCGAGGTGATCGGCGACCTGGATCTGGAGTTCGCGCATGCGCGCCAGATCCACGTCCACCCGGCGCACGTCGGCGAGGACGGTGGTCAACGCGTCGACGAGTGCCGCGACGACGGTGTCCGCGGTGTCGGACCGCAGCCCGACGTGGATCCAGGACTCCGTCGTGCCCGAGTCGGTGGCGGGGAGGAGGTCGGTGAGGTCGCCCGATTCCGCGCGGCGGGCGACGAGCACCGGATGCAGAACCTCGTCGATCGGGGCGCCGACCTCGGCGGCGGTCAGGAGCACCGATTCGACGAGCAGGGCCATGTCGTCGGTGACGATCTGCACGGCGGGCCCGATTCCGCTGGGGTCTGCGGCGTCGATGCCGCGCACCACCGCGGCCCCGGGGATCCGGTGCCGCGCGGTCTGCAGATGGGTGTTCGCGATGCGCTCGCGGGCCTCCGGATCTGCGTCGTCCGCGGAGGGATGACCGGCGGTGCGGAGGTAGAGGTCTCGGAAACGCTGACGCGCGTCCTGATCGGAAAACGGCTGTTCATCGCCCTCGAGCGAGTGTGAGGACGTCGAAATTACTCTCATGTCAGTACCTTCCGTCGGAAGCATCGACACTCCCGACTGGTGCAGTGGCGGGCCGGCACGCCTCTCGGCTGGGTCCGTGGAGAACGCTTGACAGGGGGTTGTCTATACAGGACTATACATCTAAGGCGATAAAAAACGTGAGTCAGAGCACACTGGATTCAGGACATGGGACAGAGCACCCGGGACCGACCAGCTGCCGGACTCGTCACAGAGAGACAAGGCCAATGACACACGAGGGACCTCCCGAGATCAGCCTCGCGCCGGAGCGTCGCACCATCGACGTCGTCCCGGACGACGAGCGTCACGGATCTCCGCGCAGCCAGTTCACGCTCTGGTTCGGCGCCAACATGCAGATCACCGCGATCGTCGACGGCGCCCTCGCGGTCGTCTTCGGCGCCGACGCGCTGTGGGCCATCGTGGGCCTGCTGATCGGCAATCTCTTCGGCGGCGCCGTGATGGCGCTGCACTCCGCTCAGGGACCGCGCCTCGGACTGCCGCAGATGATTTCGAGCCGAGCACAGTTCGGTGTTCTGGGGGCCGTGCTCCCGTTGGTTCTCGTCGTCCTGATGTACCTCGGGTTCGCCGCGACCGGTAGCGTCCTCGCAGGTCAGGCCGTGAACGAGATCCTCCACATCGACAACCCGACCGTCGGAATCCTGATCTTCGGCGCCATGACCGCATTCGTCGCGGTGACGGGGTACAAGCTGATCCACGTCGTCGGCAAGATCGCGACCGTCGTCGGCATCCTCGGCTTCACGTACCTCGCGATCCGGTTGTTCGCCGAGTACGACGTCGCCGCGTTCGTCGGGATCAAGGGCTTCGACATCGTCACGTTCCTCCTCGCGATCTCCCTCGGCGCCGGCTGGCAGCTCACGTTCGGCCCGTACGTCGCGGACTACTCCCGCTACCTGCCACGCTCGACGAGCGAGCGGACGACCTTCTGGTCGACGTTCGCGGGCAGCGTGATCGGCTCGCAGTGGTCGATGACGTTCGGTGCACTCGTCGCCGCCGTCGCCGGCGACGCGTTCCTCAGCGACCAGGTCGGGTGGATCGGCGGCCTCGCCGGACCGGCGGTGATCGCCCTGATGATCTACCTGGTGATCCTGGTCGGGAAGCTCACGATCAACTGCCTCAACGCCTACGGCGGATTCATGTCGATCCTCACCACGGTGACGGCGTTCAACGGGCAGTCGCGCATCTCGTCTCGGGCCCGCACCCTGTACATCATCGGGTTCGTCGCCGTGTCGATGCTGATCGCGATCGGCGCCAGCGCCGACTTCCTCAACAACTTCAAGAACTTCGTCCTCGTGCTGCTCATGGTGTTCACCCCGTGGAGTGCCATCAACCTGATCGACTACTACCTCATCTCCAAGGAGCGCGTGGACATCCCGGCGCTGTACGACCCGGCGGGCCGCTACGGTCGCTGGAACAAGACGGCGATGAGCTGCTACGCCCTCGGTGTCGTCGCGCAGATCCCGTTCCTCGCGCAGAAGCTCTACACCGGACCGGTCACGGACATGCTGGGCGGCGCGGACATCTCGTGGATCGTCGGCATCGTCTTCACCGGCGCCCTCTACTACCCGCTCGCGCGGCGCAACAGCAACCCACCCGCGGCCATGATCTACCCCGCACACACCGCGATGGCGGATTCGCGCCTGTGAATCACGCTGACACCCAGACTTTTCCCTCTCTCCCGTTCGACCATCAAGGAGTACACGACATGACCACCACGACGCCTCCGGTTTCCGGACCCCGCCACGTGTCGGCGCCCCGCGGCACCGAACTGACGACACTCGGCTGGCAGCAAGAAGGCGCCCTGCGCATGCTGATGAACAACCTCGACCCCGAGGTCGCCGAGCATCCCGACTCCCTCGTCGTCTACGGCGGCACCGGCAAGGCCGCGCGCAGCTGGGAGGCGTTCGACGCGATGGTCCGGACGTTGAAGACCCTGAAGTCGGACGAGACGATGCTGGTGCAGTCCGGAAAGCCGGTGGGCGTGTTCCGCACCAGCGAGTGGGCGCCCCGCGTCCTCCTCGCGAACTCGAACCTGGTGGGCGACTGGGCCAACTGGGAAGAGTTCCGCAAGCTCGACGCCCTCGGCCTGATCATGTACGGGCAGATGACGGCCGGGTCGTGGATCTACATCGGCACACAGGGCATCCTGCAGGGCACGTACGAGACGTTCGGTGCGGTCGCCCGCAAACGCTTCGACGGCACGCTCGCCGGCACCATCACCCTGACGGCCGGACTCGGCGGCATGGGCGGCGCCCAGCCCCTGGCCGTGACCATGAACGACGGCGTCGCGATCTGCGTCGACTGCGACGTCACCCGCATCGACCGCCGGATCGCGCACAAGTACCTCGACACCAAGGCCACCGACATCCACGACGCCCTGCGTCTCGCGATCGAGGCGCGCGACGCCAAGCGCCCGCTGTCCATCGGCCTGGAGGGCAACGCCGCGGAGATCTTCCCCGAACTGCTCGCCATGAACGCCCCCATCGACATCGTCACCGACCAGACGTCGGCCCACGACCCGCTGTCGTACCTGCCGCTCGGCATCGATTTCGCCGACATGAAGGCGATGGCCGACAAGGACCCGGTGAAGTTCACCGAGGACTCCCGCGCGTCGATGGCCCGCCACGTCGCCGCGATGGTCGGCTTCCTCGACAAGGGCGCCGAGGTGTTCGACTACGGCAACTCCATCCGCGACGAGGCCCGCAAGGCCGGCTACTACCGCGCGTTCGACTTCCCCGGATTCGTGCCCGCCTACATCCGCCCGCTGTTCGAGGAGGGCCTCGGCCCGTTCCGCTGGGCCGCGCTGTCGGGCGACCCGAAGGACATCGCCGCCACCGACAAGGCGATCCTCGAACTGTTCCCCGAGAACGAGCACCTGAAGCGCTGGATCACGATGGCCGGCGAGAAGGTGGCGTTCGAGGGTCTGCCCGCCCGCATCTGCTGGCTCGGCTACGGCGAACGGCACAAGGCCGGCCTGAAGTTCAACGAGATGGTGGCGTCCGGTGAGCTGTCCGCACCCGTGGCCATCGGCCGCGACCACCTCGACTCCGGATCGGTCGCGTCGCCGTACCGCGAGACCGAGTCGATGCTCGACGGTTCCGACGCGATCGCCGACTGGCCGCTGCTCAATGCACTCGTCAACACCGCGTCCGGGGCGTCGTGGGTGTCCATCCACCAGGGCGGCGGCGTCGGCATGGGACGCTCCATCCACGCCGGTCAGGTGTGCATCGCGGACGGCACCGACCTGGCCGCCGAGAAGCTCGAGCGGGTGCTGACCAACGACCCGGGCATGGGCGTCATCCGGCACGTCGACGCCGGCTACGACCACGCCATCGATGTCGCCAAGGAACGCGGCGTGCGCGTGCCGATGTCCGAAGAATGACCGCAGGCCCGAGCGACCGCATCTTCGAACCCCTGGAAGGAACAGCAGTGACAGCGAACACCTCCCGCTCCACAGCGCTGACCGGCATCGGCACCCTGGTGACCAACGACCCGACCGTGGGAGAAGGTCCGCTCGGGCTGATCCGCGACGCCGCCGTCGTCTTCGACGGCGGCGTGGTGGTCTGGGTCGGCCGCGCCGACTCGGTGCCTGCCGCGGACTTCGGGCACGATCTCGAAGGCCGGGCGGTGCTGCCCGGCTTCGTGGAGAGCCACTCGCACCTCGTGTTCGGCGGGGAACGGGCGGAGGAATTCGCGGCTCGGATGGCCGGGCAGCCGTACGCGGCCGGTGGTATCCGCAACACGATCGAGGCCACCCGCAACGCGACCGACGAACAGCTGCAGTCGAATACGCGGCGGCTGCTCGACGAGTCCCTGCGGTCGGGCAGCACCACCGTGGAATGCAAGACCGGGTACGGGCAGTCGGTCGAACACGAACTGCGCAGCACGAGGATCGCCGCGTCTCTCACCGACGAGGTGACGCTGCTCGCCGCGCACGTTCCGCCGCCGGAATACGCGGACCGGGCCGACGACTACGTCGCGATGGTGTGCACGGAGATGATCGATGCGTGTGCACCGCAGGCGAAGTGGATCGACGTGTTCTGCGAAACCGGCGCGTTCGACCGCGACCAGGCGCACGCCGTTCTCACCGCCGGGATGGCGAAGGGGCTGATCCCCCGAGTCCACGGCAACCAGCTCCGCGAAGGTCCCGGCGTCCAGCTCGCCGTCGAGCTGGGGGCCGCGTCCGTCGACCATGTCTGCTACACCACGCAGGCCGACATCGACGCGCTGGCACAGAGTTCGACCGTCGCCACCCTGCTGCCGGGTGCGGACTTCTCCACCCGGAACAAGTACCCGGACGCCCGCGCCCTGCTCGACGCGGGGGTCACGGTGGCGCTGGGCGCGGACTGCAACCCCGGCACCAGCTACACCACCAACCTGCCGTTCTGCATCGCGATCGCGGTGCGCGACATGCACATGACGCCCGACGAGGCGATCTGGGCGGCAACGGCAGGCGGCGCCCGCGCGCTGCAACGCGAGGACATCGGCGTCCTCCGTCCCGGCGCGCGGGCCGATGCCCTCGCCCTCGACGCGCCGTCGTACCTACACTTGGCCTACCGGCCCGGCGTCCCCCTGGTCAGCGATGTGTGGCGCGGCGGCGAACTCGCCTGGTCCGCGCACACCGTCCACGAGAAGGAAAGGGCCTTGCGATGATGGAGAACCTGCTGATTCCCCCACCCCCCTGGATCGGCAGGGTGGACGGCGCGTCGACTCACCATCTCCGCTGGCACCAGGCGGTGACGCCGCTTCACGACGACTCCGAGCCCGGAGCCTGCGTGTTCGTCGGCTTCGCGAGCGACGAGGGCGTGGAGCGGAACAAGGGACGCCGCGGGGCGGCCCGCGGTCCGGACGCGTTGCGGGCCGCGTTGTCGTCGATGGCGCTGGCCGAGCCGCTCCGCGCGTACGACGCCGGCACCGTCGCGGTCACCGACAACCGTCTCGAAGCGGGGCAGATGGCGCTCGGCTCCGTGGTTGCCGCGACCCTCGACGCCGGCCAGTTCCCGGTGGTCCTCGGCGGCGGCCACGAAGTTGCCTTCGGAACCTATCTCGGCCTGGCGCAGTCGGCCGTCCGCACACCCACGCGGCGGATCGGGATCTTGAACCTGGACGCCCACTTCGACCTGCGGTCCGATCCGGTCCCGAGTTCGGGCACTCCTTTTCGGCAGATCCTCGAACAGGAGCATGCGGCGGGCACCGCGCTGCAGTACTCCGTGCTCGGCATCAGCCAGCCGAGCAACACCACCGCACTGTTCGACACCGCACGCGGGTACGACGTGCGGTATCTCCTGGACGACGACTGCTCGGTCTCCGACCGGCACCGCGTGGCCGTCTTCGTCAGCGAGTTCCTGTCGGACGTCGATCTGGTCTACCTCACCATCGACCTGGACGTCCTTCCCGCCGCGGTTGCGCCGGGAGTGAGCGCCCCGGCCGCGTTCGGCGTGCCGGCGGAGACGATCCAATTCGTGTGCGACGCCGTCGCCGCCAGCGGCAAACTCGCCGTGTGCGATGTGGCCGAGCTCAATCCGTCGTTCGACGTCGACAACCGCACCGCCCGCACCGCCGCCCGGTTGATCCACCGGATCGTCACGAAGCGGATTCCGATCGTCCGCTGAGGTCGCCCGGGACCGTCCGCTCAGCCCTCCCGCAGCACAGCGCGCAGTCGAGGGGCGAACGAGGCCGGATCCTCGGCGAAACCGATGTGTCCGCCGGGGAACAGGGTGGGTTCGATGCCGAGTTCCGCGGCGAGCGCCCGTGAGGTGCGGTCGCAGAGCTGGCCGGCCGATTCCTCACCGAGGCCGACCAGCACACGGGTCGGTACCGAGCACAGGGCGGCGACGTCCGGGCACCAGCGGGTGGTCGGGCGCAGCATGTGCGCATGCTGGAAGTACTCGTCCGCCTCCGTCTGCGCATCACGCTCGCCAGCGAACATCTGCTGAAACACCTCTTCGGGCAGGTGAATGTTCGCCAGAGCCAGAAACTTCCTCCACGCCCCCACGACGTCGCCGGAGAGGTGCGCATCGATGATGTCGTCGGTCTTCACCCGCAGTTCGTCACGGTCGTCGAGCAACTCGTCCAGCGGCGGTTCGTGCGCGACCACGGTGTGCACGAGTTCGGGATGCGTCTGCACGAGTGCGAGCGCGCTGACGGCGCCGCCGCTGGAGCCGAAGACGGAGGCCGGTCCGGCGTCGACGTGCGTCAGGATGCGGGCGAGGTCGTCGGCGCGCATCTCGGGAGTCGAATCCCGATCGCGGTCGTCGACCGGGCTGCGGTGGATGCCCCGGGGATCCGTGGTGACCACCGTGTAGTCGGTGGAGAGCAGATCGGCCGCCGCCGCGAAGGAATCTGCGTCCATCGGGGCGCCCACCAGCACCACGAGGGGGCCTGCGCCGCGGACCTCGTAGTACAAGCTCGCACCGGGGACCTGCAGGGTCCCTGTGTTGGCGGTAGCGGTCGACGTCGGGTTCATCGGGTCTCCTCAGGGCGGTGATGTCGGGTCGAAGGTAGGACCGCCGCAGACGGGCAGAATCATCGGTCATCGGGGAATTTGTCCCGCAGATCGGGCCCGACGACCGATATCCGCAGGAATCGTGGGCGTTGCACTGGAAGCACGCGCGCCAGGATGCGAGGATGATATCCACGCGAACGGGATCTCGATGTGAGGTCCCGGGCGGCAACTGCAGGGAGTGAACGGTATGGCGCAGGGTGTTGTGAAGTGGTTCAACAGCGAGAAGGGCTTCGGGTTCATAGCGCCGGACGACGGCAGCGCGGACGTGTTCGTTCATTACTCCGAGATCTCGGGCAGCGGCTACAAGTCGCTGGAGGAGAACCAGCGGGTGGAGTTCGAGGTCGGACAGGGCCAGAAGGGCCCGCAGGCCCAGAACGTCCGGGCCGTCTGACCGACGCCCCGATGACACTGCGACGAGGTCGCAGATGACGCTGTGACCACGAGGTCGCACCCGAGGGGTGCGGCCTCGTTGTCGTAGTAGGCCTGCTCGGAACTACCTCGAGAGGCCGAAACTTCCCACCTGGTTGCCGTTGACGTACACGGCCCCGGTGTAGGTCCCGTCTGCGTTGGGGGAGATCCTGTCGGTCAGGAACCCCAGACCCGATGGGCTGTAATCGATGACGGTGTTCCCGTTCCCGTCCTGCGAGGTCGTGCCCGCGAGTCCGGTCAGGCCGAACGCGAAGTTGTTGACGACCGTGCCCTCCTGGAACGTTTTGCCCTTCCAGATCAGCTCACCTGCGGGTGCGGTGGTCGTTCCCTGATAGGTGCCGGACGGCACGGCGGCGGGTTCCGCCATGCCCGTCCCCGCGCCGGCGAGAATGGCGCCGATCATTGTTCCCGCGGCGACGAGTCCGCCTGTGATCACGCGCATTGTGCCTCCCTCTGCCGTGCCGGACGGGATGTGGAGTGCCCGTCCGTAGCCGAGTACCCGCTCCTTCGCTGTGGACACCCGGCCACCCCTGGACAAATTCGGCGATCTCCTTCATAGTCGATATGCCACTAAGTAGCATTGCTATTTCACTAGGTGGCAATTTGCCCTTTTCGACAGGAGTTCCCGTGACCGATCAGCTGCTCGACGCCGCCGAGTTCCGCACCACGGTGCGCGCGTTCGCCAACCGCGAGATCCATCCCGGCGCGGCGTTCCGTGACGAGACGCGCGAGTTCCCGGCGGAGCTGGTGAAGCGACTGGGCGAGCAGGATCTGATGGGGATCTCGGTGCCCGAGGAGTTCGGCGGACTGGGCCTGTCCACCAAGACGCAGCTGATCGCGATCGAGGAGGTGGCCCGCACCGACGCCGCCCTCGCGTCGATCTATACCGCGCACTACCTGGGGCTCGAGCCGATCCTCGTCGGCGGAACCGAGGAGCAGAAGCGTCGGTGGCTTCCCCGGCTCGCCTCCGGCGAACTGCTCGCCGGGTTCGCCCTCACCGAACCGGACGCCGGCTCCGACATCGCGTCCATGCGCACGACCGCGCGGCGCGAGGATGACGGGTGGCACCTGTCCGGTTCGAAGACGTACATCTCCAACGCCAAGGAGGCCGATTTGGTCGTCCTCTTCGCCAAGACCGATCCGTCCGCAGGCTTCCGCGGCATCACCGCGTTCGTCCTCCCCCAGAACACACCGGGCGTCAGTTACTCGGAGCCGCAGGACAAGCTCGGAATCCGGTCGGCACCCACCTACACCGTCTACCTCGACGACGTGGTGCTCCCCCACGACGCCGTGGTGGGAACCGAGGGTCGCGGCGGCAACATCGCGCTCACCGCCCTCAACCGCGCCCGCATCGACGTGGCCGCGATGGCCAACGGAATCGCGTTACGTGCTTGGGAACTGGGCCGCTCCTACGCAGCGGAGCGCAAGCAGTTCGGTCACCCCATCGCCGAGTTCCAGGCGATCCAGCTGCTGCTGGGCGCGTGCGACGCGCAACTCGTGGCCTCCCGCGTCACCGCGGACTGGGCAGCCGACGTGAAGGACACCGGGGCCGACCTGCGCCGCGCCGCCTCCGTGTCGAAGTACGTGGCCACGGAGGCCTGCTTCTCGATCGTCGACCAGACGGTGCAGATTCACGGCGGCGCCGGCTTCATGCGCGAATCCGAGATCGAACGCCTCTACCGCGACTGCCGGATCCTGCGGATCTTCGAGGGAACCTCGCAGATCCAGCTGCTCACCATCGCTTCCAACGCGCCCTCCCCGCGCTCCACCGACTTCTGAGAAGGGCTGACCGCCATGCCTACCCTGCCTCCCCTCGACGGCATCCGCGTCGTCGATCTCTCCCGCGTCCTGGCCGGACCGTACTGCACGGCGCTGCTCGCGGACGCCGGCGCCGACGTGATCAAGATCGAGCCCGCCACCGGCGAGGACTCACGGCACCTCGGACCGTTCCGCGACGGCGAGAGCATCTACTTCAACGTGCTCAACCGCGGAAAACGCTCGCTGGCACTGAACCTCAAGGACGAAGCGGATCGGCAGGTGCTGTTCGATCTCCTCGACACAGCGGATGTTCTCGTCGAGAACTTCCGGCCCGGCGTGACCACCCGGCTCGGCATCGACTACGACACCGTGCACGCCCGCAACCCCCGTCTCGTCTACGCGTCCATCTCCGGTTTCGGTCAGGACGGGCCGCTCGCGGGTTCGGCCGCCTACGACCTCGTGGTGCAGGCGATGTCCGGGATCATGAGCATCACGGGTTCACCCGAATCCGGGCCGACCCGGCTCGGCGAATCGTTCGGTGACCTCGTTGCCGGACTGTTCGCGGCGTGGGGCATCAGCTCCGCCCTGGTCGGCATCCGCGAATCGGGTGTGGGACAACATCTCGACGTCGCCATGTTCGACACCATGCTGGCGATGCTCCCCACCGCGCACAGCCAGCTGCAGGCGTCCGGGGTGACGCCGGTGGGGGTGGGCAATCGCCATCCCGTCTCCACCCCGTTCGACACGTACCGGGCGTCGGACGGCCTGTTCGTCCTCGCCGTCGCGAGCCAGGCCGGGTTCGAGAAGCTGGCGCACACCATGGATCGTGCGGACCTGCTCGGCGACAACCGTTTCGCCGACGACACGTCCCGCACGGATCACGAACCGGCCCTGCGCGCGGAGATCGAGATCTGGGCGAAGGACAAGACGGTGGCCGAGGTGGTCGCCGTGCTCGGTGCGGCGGGCCTGGCGAGCTCCGAGATCTGGAATGTCGAACAGGCGTTGTCGTCGGAGCAGAGCCGGCATCGCCGGCTGGTGGAGTCGTTCGATCATCCGGTCGCGGGAACCATCGACTACGTCCGGCAGCCGATCGTGTTCGGCGACAGCGCGCGCCCCGGGGTCCGCCGCAGCCCGCTCCTCGACGAACACCGGCAACCCCTGCTGACCGAGATCGGCTCACGGTAGATTCACGCCGACACCCGCGACCGTCAGGAGAGACCCATGGCCCCCGGAGATGTGACGCGCAGCGCGAGCCGCACCTTCGAACTGCTCGGCGCGATCACCGAGCAGGGTGGGCTGACCCTCGGCGACGCGGCCAAGGCCGCCGGCCTCGCCACGAGTACGGCGCTTCGCCTCATCCGCAGCATGGAGCAGAGCGAGTTCCTCGTCCGCGGCGACGACAACGTCTACCGGGCCGGGCCGCGACTTCTCCAGATCGGCGCCCGGGCGATCAGCGACAACCAGCTGCTGTCCCGGGCCCGGCCCGCGATGGTCGCGATCGCGGAGGGAACCCGCGAATCCACGTACCTGTCGACCCACGGCCCGAAGGGCACCGCCCTGTATCTCGCGCAGATCGAGGGCACCCACGCGATCCGGCACATGGGATGGGTGGGGCAGACGGTGCCGCTCGAGGGCACGGCCGTCGGCGCCGCGCTGCGGGGCGACCTGCAGAGTGAGGGATACGCGATCGCCCACGACACCATCGAGGACCAGTCGACGGGTGTGGCAGCCCCGATCTACGACGCGGTGGGGCGGATCGTGGGCGCGCTCAGCATCATCGGGCCGACGTTCCGCCTCGACGACGCACTCTGCGCCCAGCACGGTCTGGTTCTCGTCGAGCGTTGCCGTGCGCTGTCGGCCGAACTGGGCTCCCCGACCCGGTGAGCAGCGGTCAGCTGCCCATGCTGGTCCGGACGAACTCGCGGAACGTGAGGACCATCGGTTCGCGGGCCCGGCCCCGCCGGTAGATCAGCGAGAACGGCGCCTGATAGCCGAACGACGCCGGCAGGATCGGGCGCAGCCGGTTCCGGTCCACCCAGTACTCCGCGTAGTGCTCGGGCAGGTATCCGATATACGCGCCGGACAGCACGAGGATGAGCTGCGCCTCCATGTTCTCCACCGTCGCCGAGGGCTGGGGAAACCCCTGGCGGGCGAGTTCCTGCTCCGACCAGTAGCCGCGCGTCACCATCCGCTGTTGCGTGATGACTTCGGGTGGCACCCGCTTCCGGCCGAACAGGGGATGCTTGTCGCTGCAGTACAGCCAGTGCTGCTCCCGGTGCAGCGCCTGGGAGACGAGACCGTTCATCGGTGAGGCGAACGCGCCGACCGCGACGTCGATGCGGTCGTCGAGCACCCCGACCTGCAATTCGTGTGGAGTCTGGATCTTCAGGTCGAGGTAGACGGCGGGGTGGTCCTTGCTGAACACGCCGATCACGTCGGCGAGCGGCAGGGTGGCGTCGGTGACGGTGGAATCGAGAACCCCGATGGTGAGCGTTCCCCGCAGTTCACCCTGCAACGCGGCGCCGTAGCGTTCGAAGCCCTCGAGTTCGCCGAGGATGCGCAGGCATTCCTTGTGGTAGAGCTCGCCCTTGCTGGTGAGGCTGAACCCGCCGCGACCGCGGTGGCACAGCACGATGCCGAGGTGCCGTTCGAGCTGGCTCATGTAGGTACTGATCGCCGACGCCGACAGTCCGAGTTCCTGCTGCGCGGGCGCGAACCCCTGGTGGCGGACGACGGACGCGAAGATCTGGAGGAGTTTCAGATCGGGCAACGCGCTGCGCATCGCACTCCTCAGGCGGGTCGGAAACAGGGTGTGATCCGGCTCGCACCGTTACTTCAGGATTTTCTGAAGTGATTATTTGTATCAAGTGATTTATTTCACGTCAATGTTCTCCTACTGTCGGAGCAACGGTCTGACGAGACCCGCACCAACCGATCCGCTAGGACACGTGAAGGACGCACCATGGACATCACCATCATCCTGATCTACCTGGGCGCGATGCTCGCGTTCGGCTGGTGGGGCAAACGGCGGGCGAGCAACTCCAGCGAGTACCTCGTCGCCGGCCGACGCCTCGGCGGATTCCTGTACACCAGCACCATGGCGGCCGTCGTCATCGGCGGCGCCTCCACCGTCGGCGGCGTCGGCCTCGGCTACAAGTACGGCATCTCCGGAATGTGGCTGGTCGTGTCGATCGCCGCGGGTGTGCTGCTGCTCAGCCTGCTCTTCGCCGCGCGGATCCAGCGCCTGAAGGTCTACACCGTCTCCGGCATGCTCAAACTCCGCTACGGCATCGACGCCACCGGAGCATCGGGCTTCGTGATGATGGCGTACACCCTGATGCTCACCGTCACCTCGACGATCGCCTACGCCACCATCTTCAACGTCCTGTTCGGCTTCGACCGGACCCTGTCGGTCGTCCTCGGCGGCCTCATCGTCGTGGCCTACTCCGCGATGGGCGGCATGTGGTCGATCACGCTCACCGACGTCGTGCAGTTCGTCATCAAGACCATCGGCGTCTTCGTCCTGCTTCTGCCGTTCACCTGGAGCAAGGCCGGCGGCTACGCCGGCATCAAGGAACGTGTGGGCGAACAGGCACTCGGGCTCGGCACCATCGGCACCGGCACCATCATCACGTTCTTCGTCGTCTACACCCTCGGCATCCTCATCGGCCAGGACATCTGGCAACGCGTGTTCACCGCGAAGTCGCCGGAGGTCGCACGCTGGGGCGGCATCACCGCCGGCATCTACTGCCTGCTGTACGGCGTCGCAGGCGCACTGATCGGTCTGGCCGCGTCAGCCCTCATGCCCGACATCGGTTCGTCCGACGACGTGTACGCCGACGTCGCCGTGCACGTCCTGCCCGTCGGTCTCAGCGGCATCGTTCTCGCCGCCGCGGTCGCGGCGATGATGTCGACGGCGTCCGGCGCCCTGATCGCCACCGCCACAGTGGCCCGGCAGGACGTCCTGCCGCTGATCGCCCAGATCTTCGGCCGGACCCGGCCCGAACTCGACACGTCCGACCCGGAAGCCGACGTGCGCGGCAACCGCCTCTACGTGATCGTGATCGGTCTCGTCAGCATCGTGATCGCCGCGCTCATCAACGACATCGTGTCCGCACTGACCATCGCCTACGACATTCTGGTCGGCGGTCTCCTCGTCCCCATCCTCGGCGGACTGGTCTGGAAGCGCGCCACGGGAACGGCCGCCATGGCCGCGATGGCGGTGGGCACCGTGGCGACCATCGCGACGATGTTCGTCGTCGGCGACGTCATGGCCAACGAGCCGGTGTACGTCGGACTCGTCAGCGCACTGGTGGTGTTCGTGGCCACCAGCCTGTTCACCGAACCCACCCCGGCGAACGTCATGTCCGTGTGGAACGCGCGGGTGTCGGGAAAAGCCGAGGACGAGGAAGCGCCGGAGCGGGCCCCGGCACCGATAGCCTGATTGGCGACAGCGCGTACTAGCGGGAGGAAAGATCGTGCCGAAGATCGTCGACCACGACGAGCGGAGACAGGCGCTCGCCGACGCCGTTCTCGCGTTGGTCGCCCGGGAGGGGATCTCCGCCGTCACCACGCGAGCGGTGGCGGAGGAGAGCGGGTGGTCGACCGGAGTGTTGAACCACTACTTCGGGTCCCGGCACGAACTGCTCCTCGCGGCGCTTCGCCGGGCCGGCGGCATCCAGGGCGACCTGTATCGCGCGATTCTCGACGAGGAGGGCGCCGGCCCGATCGAGAAGCTGCGGAACATCACCGCCAGCATCCTGCCGCTCGACGAACGCCGACTGGCGATGACTCGCGTGTTCCTGTTCTTCTACGCGGAGGGCGCGGCCGAGGAAACGGCGCGCGGTGAGATCGCGGCCTTCCTCGCCCGCTGGCGGGGTGTCGTGCGCGGGGCGGTCGTCGCCGCGCAGCAGGACGGCACCGTCTCCGCCGACCTCGACGCGGACGCCGTCACTGTCGCACTGGTGGCGTTGACGGACGGGCTGGCGTTGCAGGCCATTCTGGATCCCGTTATCATGGACGCGATCAGCACCGGGGACGCGGCCGCCCGCTGCGTCGACGCCGCCGTGCGACGGACCACCGAGGACGCGGGAGCAGTAGGCGCATGACCGACCGCGTCGTCGTTCTCGACGACTTCATACCCTCCCGAGAGCTGTCCGATTCGCTTGCCACCGAGGGCATCTCCGTCGAGGTGGTGCACCAGTCCGAGATCCCGTGCGGCCCCGGCATCATCGCCCTGCTCGTCGGACCGGAGATCACCGGGCTCGAGCCCCGACACCTGTCGGACCTCCCGGACCTGCGGCTGCTGTCGGCCACCTCCGCCGGCTACGACCACCTGCCGATGCCGGCGGCACGCGAGCGCGGACTCTGGGTGACGCGGGCCGTGGACTACTGCACCGAGGAGGTCGCGGACCACGCGCTCTCGCTCACCCTCGGCCTGCTCCGTTCCACTCATACCCTCGACAGGTCGGTGCATGCGGGCGGCTGGGACGTGACCGCCGCCCCGCCGCGGCGAATCGCGGGAACCGTGCTGGGCCTTTACGGTTTCGGCCGGATCGCCGCCGCTTTCGCGGTGCGGGCCAGAGCAGTGGGGATGACCGTGCTCGTCAGCGGCCGCGGGCTGAGCGACCGAGCCGAGGAACTGGCGGCCGAGGGCGTCGAGGTGGTCGGGTTCGAGGATCTGCTGCGCCGCTCCGATGTCCTGAGCCTGCACGTCCCCCTCACGTCCGAGACGCGGGGGCTGATCGACGAGCGCGCACTGTCCGCGATGACGCGCGGCGCGTATCTGGTGAACGTCTCCCGCGGCGGTCTCGTCGACCACGACGCGCTGGGGGCCGCGCTGCGCGCCGGCCACCTGGCCGGGGCGGCCGTCGACGTGCTGCCGAACGAACCACCCGCACAGGATGATCCGGCCCTGCAGATCCCGAACCTCGTGATCACCCCGCATGCCGCGTGGTACTCACCGCAGGTCGCGCACACCCTGGCACGGCAGTCCGCGCACAACGTCGCGGCGGTCCTGACGGGCACATCCCCGGTGGGAGTCGTTGCCGCACCGGGGATGTGATAGCCGCTGTCAGTCCTTGTAGTCGGGCGCGGTCCGATCCAGCAACCGCAGCAGCGCCGCCCACGCCATCTCGTAGGCCTGATCGTCGGTGTAGTCGTCCGTGGCCGCCTCGCCGGCGAACTGTCGCGCGGTGTGCTCGGCGATCTCGGGCGAGGGCACCCGCAGTTCTCCCGACGCCTGGGCGGCGATCTGGATGTCGCAGGCCTTCTCCAGATAGAACATTCGCAGAAACGCCTCGGCGGGCGACTCGCCCACGGTGAGCAGTCCGTGATTGCGCAGGATCATCGCGGGGTGGTTCCCGAGGTCGTCGACCAGACGCTCCCGTTCGGCCATGTTGAGCGCGATGCCCTCGTAGTCGTGGTAGCCGACCCGGTTGTAGAACTCCATCGAGATCTGGTTCAGCGGCAGCAGTCCGTGCTCCTGCGCGGCCACCGCGCACCCGGCCTTCGTGTGGGTGTGCAGCACGCACTGCGCGTCCGGCCGGGCTTCGTGAATCGCGCCGTGGATCACGAATCCCGCAGGGTTGACGCAGTATTCGGACGTTTCGACGAGTTCGCCGTCGAGTCCGATCTTCACAAGGTTGGAGGCGGTGATCTCCTCGAAGAGGAGGCCGTACGGGTTGATCAGGAAGTGATGTTCGGGTCCGGGAAGCCGAACCGAGACGTGCGTGAAGATCAGGTCGGTCATCGTGAAATGCGCCAGCAGGCGGTACACCGCCGCGAGTTCACGACGCAGTTCCGCCTCGGTCTTCACCGGCTCCGTCCGGTCCTGCGGCGTAACGGTGGGTGCACTCATGCGGGATCTCCTTGATCACGGAAGGAATTTCGGCTTAAATATATCAACTGATTTATTTCAGTGCTAGCCTTTGACTACACGTCATCGACATTCACTCCGCCGCCTGGACCGGGAGACCGCATGAACACCCCGAGGCCGGCGGCATGACCAGCCGCGAACTCCTCGAGATCCTGCGCGGCCTGCGTGAACTCAACCTCGTCGGCGCCGACGTCGTCGAGGTGTCGCCGCCGTACGACCACGCGAGATCACCAGCGTCGCCGCATCCCACCTCACCTACGAGTTCATCTCCTGGTACGCGGGTCTCGCGGAGTCCTCGGCTGCGGCTGCCGCCTCCGGGTCCTCGGCTGCGGCCGGCCGGTAACCGGTGGGCGGCTCAGTCGAGCCGCCCACCCAACATGCCCCGTAGCGAGCGGAGGCAGAGTTCACGTAGCTCGCTCTCCGCGATCGACGGGTGGTCGAGCCAGTCCATGCAGACGGCGCGGACGAAGGCGATCCACCCGCGCACCGCGACACCGACGAGTTCCCGCTCACTGTCGGGGGGATCGAGCGCGTCGACGATGCGCCGCTGCTGGGCGTCGAGTTCCCGCTCGACGATGGCCCGGATGTCGGCGTCGGCCGACAGTGCCCCGTGGTTGATGGCCCGGACGCCGTGCCGGTGTCCGGCGACGTGCTCGAAGTACGCGTCGAGACCGGCCGCAACCTGTTCCTCGACGGGGAGTGTGGAGTCGGGGGCCGTCACCTCGAGCAGCCGCTCGGATTCGCGTTCGACGATCGCGGCGAAGAAATCCCGCTTCGTCGGGAAGTAGTGGTACATCAAACCGCGCGACACCTCGGCGAGTTCCGCGACCTCCTCGATCCAGACGTCCTCATAGGGGCGGTCCGCGAACAGCCGCGCGCCGATGTCGAGCAGTTGCGCGCGGCGCTGCTCGGGAGCGAGGCGACGACGGGCGCTGGTCATGCCAGTCACCGTACTGCTTGACACCGGTTCAGTAAGGCGTACCTTGCGTACTAGACATCAATTCAGTAATGCAGGCCACATCGACACGGGGGTCGACAATGAGCGTCGAATCACTGCACACCACAGCGGAGGCGACCATCCCGCATCCTCGATGGCGGTTTCCCGTCGTCGGCGACGTCTTCGGGATCAGCATCCGCACCCCCGTGCAGAATTCGATGGAGATCGGCAGCAGGCTCGGGCCCATCTTCGAGCGCAACGTTCTCGGCAACCGGTTCGTGTTCGCGTCCGGTGCAGACATGGTGGCGGAACTCTCCGACGAATCCCGGTTCGCGAAACACCTGGCGCCCGGCGTCGCGTCGCTGCGCGAGGTCGGCGGCGACGGACTGTTCACCGCGTACAACCACGAGCCGAACTGGAGCAAGGCCCACAACCTGCTCGCCCCGGCGTTCACGAAATCCGCGATGCGGTCGTATCACCGCACGATGCTGGATGTCGCCGGCGAACTGACGGAACACTGGGACCTCCGCGCGGACGGCACCCCCGTCGACGTGTCGTCCGACATGACGAAACTGACGCTCGAGACCATCGGCCGCACCGGCTTCAGTTACTCGTTCGACTCGTTCACCCGGGAGCGTCCGCACCCGTTCGTGCAGGCGATGGTCGGTGCGCTGAGCCATTCGCAGCGCACCACTTTCGTGAAGTCCTCGGCGCTCGGACGACTGCTGGCGCGACGGTCGGATCGCCGCAACGTCGCCAATCTGGAGCACATGGCCGAGGTCGTCGACGAGGTGATCCGCGCCCGCCGGGACAGCGCCGAGGCGGGCCCCGAGGACCTCCTCGAACTCATGCTGCGGGCAGCCCGGGAGGACGACCCCAACCGGATCGACGAGTTGAACATCCGCCACCAGGTGGTCACCTTCCTGGTGGCGGGACACGAGACCACTTCGGGCGCACTGTCGTTCGCCCTCTACTACCTGTCGCGGCACCCCGAGGTGCTCGCCAGGGCGCAGGCGGAGGTCGACGCCGTCTGGGGTGACGACGAGCCGGCGTTCGAGCAGATCGCCAAGCTCCGCTACGTGCGCCGGGTGCTGGACGAATCGTTGCGGCTGTGGCCGACGGCCCCTGCGTACGGCCGGGAGGCGACCGTCGACACCACGCTCGTGGGCAAGTACCCGATGAAGGTCGGCGACTGGGTCCTCGTCCTCATCCCCGCCCTGCACCGCGACCCCGTGTGGGGTGAGGATCCCGAGGCGTTCGACCCCGACAATTTCCTGCCCGAGCGCATCCGGTCCCGTCCCGCGCACGTGTACAAACCGTTCGGGACCGGCGAGCGCGCATGCATCGGAAGACAGTTCGCCCTCCACGAGGCGGTGCTGGTGCTCGGGACCATAATGCGCCGCTACGACATCGTGGGCGACCCCGACTACCGGTTGAAGGTCGCCGAGCGGCTCACCCTCATGCCCGAGGGCTTCACCCTGCAGATACGCCGGCGCTGACCACGGTCCCAGCCCTTGACAGCCACAAAGTGAAAGCTACTATCAAAATATAGTAACTTCCTTTCGAGTGGAGCTGTCATGAGTGAAACGACGGTAATCGAGGTCGTCCCTCGCCGCTGGTGGGCGCTCGGAGCCCTGTCCGTGGCCATGCTGACCATCGGCCTCGACATCACGGTCCTGACGGTGGCACTGCCGACGCTGGCAGTCGACCTCGGCGCGGACAACTCGCAACTGCAATGGTTCAGCTCGGCGTACACGCTGGTGCTCGCCGCGGCGCTCCTACCGGCCGGGGCGCTCGGCGACCGCTACGGCCGCAAGAAGCTGCTGCTCGGCGCCCTCGTGCTGTTCGGCATCGCGTCGCTGCTCTGCAGTTACGCGAGCACGTCGGGTCAGTTGATCGCCGGACGCACCCTGCTGGGGCTGGGAGCAGCCGTGATGATGCCGCTGTCGATGGCGGTGCTGCCCGTCCTGTTCCCCGACGCGGACGAACGGTCGCGGGCACTCACCATCTGGGTGACGTCCACCGCGATCGGGCTGCCCCTCGGACCGATCCTCGGCGGCTGGCTGCTCGAGAACTTCTGGTGGGGATCGGTGTTCCTGATCAACGTGCCGCTCGTCGTCGTCGGCGCGATCGCCGTCGCGGCCTTGGTACCGGAATCGCGCAGCGAAGAGCGATCGACCACCGATTATCTCGGCGCCGCACTGTCTTCGCTCGGATTACTCAGTCTCACTTACGGCTTCATCAAGTCCGGCCAAGACGGCTGGAGTGATGCGCTGGCCTTGACGTCGATCGCGTCGGGCGTGGTAGTGCTCGGACTGTTCGCGATGTGGGAACGGAGGTCGCGTCACCCGCTGATCGACATGTCGTTGTTCGCCAGCCCCGGGTTCCGCTGGGGCACGATCTTCACCACCCTGGTCAACTTCGGGATGTTCGGGCTGTTCTTCACGGTGCCGCAGTATTTCCAGGCGGTACTCGGGGTCGACGCGCTCGGTAGCGGCATCCGTCTGCTGCCGTTGATCGGCGGACTGCTGGTCGGCACCCGGCTCTGCGATCAACTCCTTCGGCGGGCCGGCGCCCGGCCGGTCATCGTCATCGGGTTCGCCCTCCTCACGGCGGGTCTCGGGGCCGGTGCGCTGACCTCCGTCGCTTCCGCGTACTGGTTCACGGCGGCGTGGATCGCACTCGTCGGCGCGGGAATGGGTTTCGTGATGCCGGCGGCGATGGGTGCGGCCCTGGGTGCGTTGTCGGCCGAACGTTCCGGTTCCGGCTCCGCCCTGATCCAGGCGCTGCGGCAGGCGGGCGGAACGATCGGGGTCGCGGTGCTGGGCACCGTCCTCGCCACCCGCTACCGGTCCGAACTCGGAGACCTGGACGTCGATCCGATTCGCGACGGTGTCAACGCCGGCGTCGCGGTGGCCAAGACGACCGGCGACCCGTCGGTGCTCGCGCACGTCCAGGAGTCGTTCGTGTCGGGGATGAGCCTCATGCTCTGGATCTGCGCGGGCATCTGCGCCGTCGCGGTCGTGCTCGCAGCGCGATTCACGCCCCGCGGCACCCCGGCCGCCGAGCAGGATAGAGCCCAGGAACAGGATGAGTCAGAATCGGATCATGTCCATTGATGCTCGACCAGGCCTGCGGGAGCGGAAGAAGGCACGCACCCGGCTGACGATCCGCTCCGAGGCGTTTCGGTTGTTCCGGGAACAGGGCTACGCCGAGACGACGATCGAGCAGATCGCGGAGGCCGCGGACGTGTCGCCGAGCACGTTCTTCCGGTACTTCCCCACCAAGGAACAACTGGTGCTCGCCGACGACCTCGATCCGCTCATGATCGAGGCCATCGAGGCGCAACCGGCGGACGTCCCGCTGATCACCGCGTTCCGCAAGGCCGCCGAATCCGTGTTCGCCGGTCTGTCCGAGGCAGACATGGCGTTCGAGCAGAACCGTCAGGAACTGCTGTACTCGGTCCCGGAACTTCGACGCGCCCTCATGCAGGAGATGGTGCGCAGCCTCGACATGATCGCGGGCGTCATGGCGCGCAGGGTCGGGCGCACCGCCGACGACTTCGAGGTCCGCGCGCTGGCCGGGGCGATCGTCGGCGTCGTCCTCGGCGTCGTCGATCAGCTTCCGGGGGATCTGCCCCTCGCCCTGCGCGCCATCGAATTCCTCGAGAACGGACTGCCGCTCGGTCGGGACACCCCGTCGTAGACCTTCGCCCGATGTCACAGTGGTCCACTTCGACTGCACCGGTGTGCCATTGGGCGACGCGACGTCAGGCCGAAGAGCGGGCGAGCGCTTCCGTCACGACGTGTTCGGCGATGGCGAGGGACGACGTCGCACCCGGCGACGGCGCGTTCCGGACGTGGATCACGCGGTCGGACCCGGTGATCACGAAGTCGTCCTCGAGGCTGCCGTCGGCGTTCATCGCCTGAGCGCGAATCCCGCGGGGCCCGCGGGTGACGTCGGACCGACGCACGTCGGGCACGTACTTCTGCGCCTCCTTCACGAACTCGCCCGTGCTGAGGACGGTGCGAGCCTCGCGGACCGCGGCCGCCGCGTTCTGCACCGCGAAGCGCCAGAAACCGGGAAACCCCACCGCCGCCATCACGTCCGACGCCGACCATCCCCGGCGGTCGTAGGCCTCCCGCCCGAAGGAGAGAAACGCGTTCGGGCCGAGCATGATCCGACCGTCGATCCGCTTGGTGAGGTGGACTCCGAGGAACGGGTACCGCGGGTCCGGCACCGGGTAGATCAGCCCCTTCACGAGTGAGGACCGCTCGGGTTCGAGCAGGAAGTAGTCGCCGAAGAAGGGCACCACCCGCGGTGAGCGCGGTTCACCCGACATCAGGGCGACCCGGTCGGACTGGAGTCCGGCACACGTGACCACCAGGTCGAAGACCTCGCTGCCGTGCCGGGTGGCGACCACCGTTTCCTCGGTCCGGCGGTACAGGCCCACCACCTCCCGGCCGAGGAGCACGCGTCCGCCCGCGGCGGCGATGTCCGCGGCGAGAGCCTCCGCGACCGCGACGTAGTCGATGATCGCGGTGTGCGGCGAATACACAGCGGCGACGCCACGCGCGTGGGGTTCGATCTCGGGGATCTCCTCCCCCGGCAGCTTTCGGATACCGGGAACCCCGTTGGCGATCGCCCGCTCGTAGATGGCGTCCATCCGCGCGACTTCGGACGGGTCGCAGGCGACCACCACTTTGCCGCACTCCTCGTAAGCCACGCCCTTGTCCTCGGCGTACTGCCGCAGCAGCGTGACTCCGCGCCTGCAGAGGCGCGCCTTCAGGCTGCCCGGCGGGTAGTACAGGCCGGCGTGGACGACACCGCTGTTGTGGCCGGTCTGGTGGGCCGCGACCCGCGTCTCCTTCTCGAACAGGGTCACCTCGACACCGTCCATCCGGTGCAGGAGTTCCCGGGCGACCGCCAGACCGATGATGCCGCCACCGATGACGGCCGCACGAACCTTCGCCATGAGCACCCCTCCATATACCGTTTTCGAGATATCATCGATGGTATGTCGACCACACCTCGACGCACGTCCTTTCCCGGATTGGAACACCTGTCCGATCGGCGTCGAGCGCTGCTGGACGAGTTGGTCACCACTCGACGCGAGCGCGGCCTGACCCAGACGGAGATCGCCGCCCACATGGGCACCTCGCAGTCGGCCGTGGCACGACTCGAACGCGGCGACGTCGACCCCCGCCTGTCGACGCTCGAACGGTACGCGGACGCCGTGGGCCGGACGGTCGACTGGACGATCTCAGCGCACCGGGAGTCACCATGATGATCTGGCCACCACCCACACCACCGTCGGTCCCGCCGTTCCACACGCCATGGCAGCCGGATCCCCGGCAGCCGTCCGAACCCGTCCACGTCACCTCGATCAGCGCGCCGGGCACCGACTGGCTGGCCGAGCGGCTGTTCGACAAACGGATCGTGTCGCTCACCGGCCGACTCGACGAAGACGCCACCAACCGTGCGGCGGCGGCGCTGGCGTTGCTCGACGCCTCGGGCGACGGGGAGGTCCAACTGTGGCTGCACGGCGTCGACGCCGACGTCGACGCGGCCGCCACGCTCCTCGACACCCTGGACCTGATGGGAGTGCCCCTGCACGTCCACTGCCGCGGCGACGTCCGCGGAATGGCGATCGCCCTCCTCGCGCCCGTCGACCGCCGGACGTCGGCGTCGCACGCCACGTTCCACCTCCGCGAACCGCAGACGTCCTGCGCCGGCCCGGCGTCCGACATCGCGACGGCCGCCGAACAGCACGCGCAGCAATTGCGGCGACTACAGCAGCGCATCGCCGACTCGTGCGAGCAGCCCCTCGACACGGTGATCGACGACATGCGCGAGCACCGGATCCTCACCGCCGACGAGGCGCGCGACTACGGACTGATCGACGCCGTCACCGGCGCGCGCTCCGCCGAAGGGGAGTAATCCGGCAGGGACGCCCATGGGTCGGCACTTGCGCCTCGCACCTCGACGGGGGGAACATCCGAGGATGACGGTCGAACGATCGCGCATCACGGTTCACGGGGTGGTGCAGGGGGTCGGCTTCCGCCCGTTCGTCGCGCGACTGGCCGAGAGTCTCGGCCTGTACGGTCACTGCGGCAACGACGACGTCAGCGTGTTCATCGAAATCGAGGGCAAACCGGCCGCGGTGTCAGAATTCGTGCGCAGGCTCCGGACGGACGCGCCGCCGATGGCGGTGATCGTCGACGCGACGGCCCAGCCCGTTCCGGTGCGCGGGGACGAGTCGTTCCGGATCATCGACAGCCGCCACGTTCCCGGCGCGCGGACGCTGGTGTCGCCGGACGTGGCGACGTGCGCCGACTGCCTACGCGAACTGGCCGATCCGCACGACCGTCGGTATCGCCACCCGTTCGTCAACTGCACCAACTGCGGGCCGCGGTTCACGGTGATCACCGATCTGCCCTACGACCGGCCCAACACGACGATGGCCGAGTTCCCGCTGTGCGAGGCGTGCCTGGCCGAGTACCGGGATCCCGGGGACCGCCGGTTCCACGCCCAGCCGGTGTGCTGCCCGGACTGCGGTCCGCACCTGTTCGCCGAGATCGACGGGCGCCGGGTCGACGGCGACGACGCCGTCCTCACCGCGGTGCAGGGGGCGTTGCGGGACGGCAGGATCGTGGCGGTCAAGGGCCTCGGCGGGTTCCACCTCGTGTGCGATGCCGCCGACGCCACCGCCGTGGCGACGCTCCGGGCGCGCAAGCACCGCCCAGACAAGCCGTTCGCGGTGATGACGGCGGACCTGAACGCCGCCGCCGACCTGTGCGACATCTCCGCGTCCGAGAGCGCGCTGCTGCGGCATCCGGCCAGACCGATCCTGTTGCTGCGCAAGAGGAATACCGGGTCGGTCGCCGACGGAATCGCACCCGGGATCGACGACCTCGGCGTGATGCTCCCCTACACCCCGCTGCACCATCTCCTGTTCGCCCGGACACCCGGCAGCGACATCGACCCGCCCCGAGTGCTGGTGATGACGTCCGGCAACCTCAGCGGCGAACCCCTGTGCTTCGACAACGACGACGCCCGCACCCGGCTGCGGGACATCGCCGACGTGTTCCTGATGCACGACCGCCGCATCGCGGTGCCCTGTGAGGATTCCGTGCTGGCGGTGGAGAACGAGACGGTGCTGCCGATCCGCCGCTCCCGCGGGTTCGCGCCCCTGCCGGTGATGCTCCCCGCGCACGGCCCGGAGATCCTCGCGGTGGGCGCGGAAATCAAGAACACCTTCTGCCTGACCCGGCAGGACTACGCGTTCTGTTCGGCGCACCTCGGCGACATGGGCAGCCTGGAAAGTCAGCGCGCCTTCGAGACGTCGGTGCGGCAGTTGACGCATCTGCACGGGATCGCACCGGAGGCCGTGATCGCCGACCGGCACCCCGGCTACTCGACGCATCACTGGGCCCGGCGTTACAGCGAGCGAACCGGCATCCCTCTGCTCACCGTGCAGCATCACCATGCGCACGTCGCGTCGTTGATGGCCGAGCACGGACTGGTCGGGACGACGGTGCTCGGTGTCGCGTTCGACGGGACCGGGTACGGCTGCGACACCACCGTGTGGGGCGGCGAACTTCTGCTGGTCGGCCCGGACATCCTCGACTCGAGGCGGGTCGGTCACGTGCAGCCGTTCTCCCTGCCGGGTGGTGACGCCGCCGTCCGCAACCCGGTTCGGGTGGCGCTCGCCTTGCTGCACGAGTGCGGGATCACCGACGTCGACGGACTGCCGTGGGTGGCGGCGGTCCCGGCCGCGGAGCGTGCGGCCGTGGAGTCGCAACTCGTCTCGGGGCTCGGCTGTATCAGGACGACGAGCGCCGGCCGCCTGTTCGACGGGGTCGCCTCCCTGCTCGGGGTCCGGCACCGGATCACCTACGAGGCGCAGGCCGCCATCGAACTCGAGGCCCTCGCCCGGACCGCGCCGCACCCTGCCGCCCTGACCATGGAGGTGGAGAACGACCAGCTCCGACTGTCCCGCCTGGTGTCCGGGTTGGTTGCCGGACTTCGCGACGGGATCGCACCGGCGGCGCTCGCGCTGGGCTTCCACCGTGCCCTGGCGGCCGCGACCGCGACACTCGTCGACCGGGCCGCCACCGCCACCGGCGCGACCACGATCGGACTGACCGGAGGAGTCTTCCAAAACCGTTTATTCCTCGCACTGGTGAGAGCACACTGGGAGAGCAGCGGTTATCGAGTCCTCACCCACCACCGGGTGCCTCCCAACGACGGAGGACTCTCCCTCGGCCAGGCGGTGATCGGTGCCGCGGCAACCATGCGCGGACCGTGACGTCGGCAGCCCCCGACCGGCCGGCGCGGGACGGGAGCTAGCGAATGACCACCACCGCAGAGGCGGGCGGGCACCTCGTCGACACGGACCTGTCTGCAGATCTGGCCGCCGCAGCGTTGTCCCTGGCCCGCAGATTCCATGACGGCGCGACGCTCTGGGTGATCTCCCCGCAGTGGGAACCGCACGCCCATCACGTGGCCGTCGAGTTCGTTCATCCCGTGATCATGGGCAAACGGGCGTTGCCCTCGGTGGCGCTGGTCGAACCCGATCCGGTGGCGCAGGCCCGCGTGGCGAGCCGACCCGGCGACATCCTGCTGGCGGTGGCGTCGGCGAACGAGCCCGCGGTGGTCGATGCGATGCGCCGCGCACCGGCGTGGGGCGCGATGACGCTGTGGATCGGGGCAGGCCCCCGACCTCCGGCCGGTGCGGCGAACCACATCCTCTGGGTCGACTCGGACGACCCGATGGTCCCGGCCACGGGGCGGTTCGTGCTCATGTACCACCTGCTGTGGGAACTCACCCACGTCTGCTTCGAACATTCGGGGCTGCTGAAGCCCGACGCCGAGGAGTGCGACGAGACGGTCTGCGTCACGTGCAGCGACGAGGGCCGGCTGGGCGAGGTGGTGATCGAGCCCGCCGAACCCCTCGGTCCGGCCCTGGTCCGCACCGCCGCGGGCGAGGAGTGGGTGGACGTCAGCATTCTGGGCGACGTCCGGCCGAACGACCTCGTCCTGGTCCACGCGGGCGCGGCGATCACGCGACTCGACGACACGGGTGTGGAGGCGAACCGATGACCACCCACGACTCGGAAAGCACCAGCTTCCTGTACCCGTTCATCGATGCGGAGGAGACCGACGCGCAGAGCCTCCTCGACGACCTCGCCGCCTCCGCCCGCGGGAAGGCCTCCGAGAGCGCGCGACTGCAGAAGGAGTCCCTCGACGAATACGGGGACGGCCTCACCGCGGCCGGGATCGACATGGCCGACAGGTTCCGCCGGGGCGGCCGCCTCTACACGTTCGGCAACGGCGGCAGTTCCACCGACGCCGCCACGCTGGCGTCGCTGTTCAGCCGTCCCGCCCGCGGGCGTCCGGTGGCGGCCTGGTCGCTGGCCGCCGATCAGGCCGTGGTGACGGCCCTGGGCAACGACGTGGGGTTCGATCTGATCTTCAAGCGGCAGATCATCGCCCATGCGCGGGACCGGGACGTCGCTATCGCGCTGTCGACGTCCGGCAACTCGGACGATCTGATGACCGCGCTCACCGAAGCGAAGCAGCGGGGTCTGCTCACCATCGGATTCGCCGGGCACGAGGGCGGCCGGATGGCGGCGATGGCGTCCGCCGGCGAACTCGACTTCTGCTACACCGTCCACTCGCAGAGCATCCACCGGATCCAGGAGAGCCACGCGATGCTCGGGTACCGGCTGTGGTCGGTGGCCCAGGAACACATGACGCGGCCCGCTCCGAATTCCGTGGAGGCTTCATGAGCACAACTGGACCGGCCACCTCGGCGGAACGCGAAGACCGCGTCCTCGAGCGGATCGACAAGTTCCGGCAACGCCGGCCCCGGCTGCTGGACGAGGTGGTGACACTCGCCCACGGTGCGGGCGGAAAGTCGTCGGCCGCGCTGGTGGACGCGGTGTTCGTCGAGGCGTTCCGCAACGACGAGCTCGAGCAGCTCGGTGACGCGGCCGCGCTCACCATGCCCTCGGGTGAGCGGCTCGCGTTCTCCACGGACTCGTACGTGGTTCAGCCACTACGGTTTCCCGGCGGTTCCATCGGGCACCTCGCGGTGCACGGGACCGTCAACGATCTCGCCGTGTCCGGTGCGCGCCCGCGGTGGTTGTCGGCGGCGTTCGTCATCGAGGAGGGTTTCCCGATCGCCGAACTGCGGGAGATCGTCGCCGACATGAGCGAGGCGGCCGTCCTGTCCGGCGTGCAGATCGTCACCGGCGACACCAAGGTCGTCGGCAAGGGCGCCGCCGACGGCGTCTACATCTCCACCGCCGGTGTCGGTGTCATCCCGGAGGGCAGACGGCTGTCGCCCGACCTCGTCCGCGCGGGCGACAAGGTTCTGTTGTCGGGGACCATCGGCGAACACGGGATGGCGGTCATGCTCGCCCGCGGCGATCTGGCCATCGAAGCCGACATCGCCTCCGACACGGCCCCGCTGAATTCCCTGGTGGAGGCGCTGTTGGAGGCGGCACCGTCGACGCGGTGGATGCGGGACGCGACCCGCGGCGGCGTCGGCACCGTGTGCAACGAACTGGCCCACGCCTCGCAGCTCGCCGTGATCATCGACGAGCAGTCCCTGCCCATCGAGCCTCAGGTACTGGGTGCCTGCGACATGCTCGGCATCGACCCGCTGTACGTCGCGAACGAGGGCAAGTTCGTCGCCATCGTCGCGGCGGAGGAGGCGGACGCGGCCGTCGCGGCGATGCGGGCGCACCCGCGGGGAGCACATGCGACTGCGGTGGGCGAGATCCTGGCCCAACCGCCGGGCATCGTCGCACTGCGAACTTCGTTCGGCGGCAGCCGGATCGTCGACATGCTCGTCGGCGACCCGCTCCCCCGAATCTGCTGAGGAACAGCCCGAGAGGAGAACCACGATGTGTCTGGGGATACCCGGTCAGGTGGTCGACATCGTCGACGCCGAACAGCATCTGGCCAAGGTGGACGTGAACGGCGTCCAGAGAACGATCAGTGTGCGACTGCTCGCCGAAGAAGGTCTCGTCGTCGGTGACTGGGTGCTCGTGCACGTCGGATTCGCGATGGCGAAGATCGACGAGATCGAGGCGCAGCTGACGTTGGATCAGGTGCAGAAGATGGGCGCCGACTACGTGAACGAGATCGACGCGTTCAACTCGTCCGAAATCGCGTGACTACAGCAAGAACGAGGTAACAGGGATGAAGTTCGTCGACGAATTCCGGGACCCGGCGGCGGCGCGCGCCCTGGTCAAGTCCATCACCGAACTGGCCCGCGGCGACGAGTTCAAGTTCATGGAGGTGTGCGGCGGCCACACCCACACCATCTACCGTCACGGCATCGAGCACCTGCTACCGGAATCGGTGGAGTTGGTGCACGGCCCCGGATGTCCGGTGTGCGTCATCCCGATGGGCCGCGTCGACGACGCCATGTGGCTGGCCGAGCAGCCCGGCGTCATCTTCACCACGTTCGGCGACATGATGCGGGTGCCCGGATCCAAGGGCAATCTCATCGAGGCCAAGGCCCGGGGCGCGGATGTCCGCTTCGTGTATTCGCCGCTGGACGCGCTCAAGGTCGCCCTCGACAACCCCGACCGCCAGGTGGTGTTCTTCGCCGTCGGTTTCGAGACCACGGCCCCGTCGACCGCGGTGACCCTGGTGCGCGCGCGGGCGCTGGGCGTGACGAACTTCAGCGTGTTCTGCAATCACGTCACGATCGTTCCGCCGATCAAGGCGATCCTCGAATCCCCCGACCTGCGGTTGTCGGGTTTCCTCGGCCCGGGCCACGTGTCCACCGTGGTGGGGTTGCGCCCGTACCGGTTCGTGAACGAGGTGTACGGGAAGCCGATGGTGGTCGCGGGCTTCGAGCCGCTCGACATCCTCGCGTCGGTGCACATGCTGCTCCAGCAGATCCGTGAGGGTCGCTGCGAGATCGAGAACCAGTACAAGCGGGTGGTCCGCGCGGAGGGCAACGTGCAGGCGCTGAAGCTGATGGCCGAGACGTTCGAACTGCGACCGCACTTCGAGTGGCGCGGGCTCGGTTTCATCTCGCACAGCGCGCTCAAGGTCCACCGCAATTACGCCGAGTTCGACGCCGAGGAAAAATTCTCGATGCCGGGTGTGCGCGTCGCGGATCCGAAGGCCTGCCAGTGCGGCGAGGTCCTCAAGGGCGTCATCAAACCGTGGGAGTGCAAGGTGTTCGGCACGGCCTGCACACCGGAGACACCGATCGGCACGTGCATGGTCTCCCCCGAGGGTGCGTGCGCCGCGTACTACAACTTCGGCAGGCTGCACCGCGAGACGGCCCAATTGCTCGGTCAGCGAGGCTGACCCGTGATGTCGCGCGAACACAGGATGCCGTCCGGGCACCGTGTGTTCGCGCAGTACGCGCACGCCCCGAACGCCCTGGGCTACTGCGGCCCACCCAGTTCGGAGCGACTGCAGGCCGTCGCGTGTGGAGGCGCACCGGACACTGACGTGGTGGCGTTGGCCAAGCATTTCAGCGGCGCCTGGCCGTACCAGGAGGTGATCGCCCAGCTCGCCGGAATCCCGGACCCCTTGGACGAGAGAGTCGTTCGAGCATACTGGATCTCGGACGAACTCTCCGACCGCATCGATCGCGCCGAGTTCGGCGCGGCACTGCTCGCCCGTCTCGCGGCGCAGGCCGGCCACTACTGGAAGCATCTCACCGAGGACCTGCTCGGGGAGGCAGCGCCCACCCACAACTTTCACGTGTTCGGCGTGTATCCGTGGTCGCGACTGCTGAGCACCGGAATGCCGCAGCCGCTGCAGGTCCTCGACTCGTGCCGCATCCGCTGGGGCGAGGTGGTCGGCATCGACGCCGATCGTGCCGTCGTCCGGTCGCGGCGACTGCAGTGGGACGGAACCCGGCTGTCCCTCGGGCCGGAACAGGACGACGCGGCCGATTATCACGTGACCGAGGGGGCTTTCGTCGACGGTCTCGCGGTCGGCGATCACGTCGCGGTGCACTGGGACTTCGTGTGCGACCGCCTCGACCCGGATCGGGTCGGCAGGTTGTACAGGCAGACGGAATGGCAACTTGCACAGACCAATCAGCGTCTTGTTGGCGAGGTGTCCCCGACCTCGCCGAAACGGACCGATGCGAACGTTTCCCAGTTACCATGATTACAATTCACGGCCTGTGGCCGGATCGGAGCCGACATGAACAAGATTCTGAACTCCCTGTCCGAGGACGAGTACGTGCTGATCCGCGAAACCAAGAAGGCGCAGATGGCCGACCTCGACGAGGACAAGCTGATCAAGCTGCACACCCGCGTTCGCCGCGCCCGCAACAAGCACGTCAAGCTGTACCGCCAGGAAGGCGCAGCTAAGGTCGAGAACAAGGGTGCGCGTGGGGCCGGTAAGGCGGCCAACGTACGCAACTCCGACAAGGCAGAAGTCTTCGAAGCGGCGCTGAGCCGGGTGAGCCGCCAGTTGGCGACTGCGGCACGCGCCAGCGCTCGGGTCTTGAAGGACGAACGACTCGCCCGCGCCCGCAGCGACTCCCCCTCCTTCAGCGAACTCGGCGACAGCGACGGCAAGGTCTCCTCGTCCGGCAAGGCACGCGTCGACGCCACCCGGAAGTCGTCCGGCCGCAAGAAGTTCGAGGCTTCCAGCATCGCCGCCGGCGCGCGGCGACAGGCGAAGAAGGACAAGCGGTAGGACCTGCGTCAGACGCGCACGACCCGCATCCCGGCGGCTTCGAAGGGCGCTGTCTCTTCGTGGACGGCCGAGTTGTCGGTGACGATCGTCGTTCCCGGTGGGATCGGCGCCCACGCGTGGAACGGACGCCGCCCGAGTTTGGCCGCGTGCGCCAGCACGTACACCTCGTCGGCGCGTTCGATCATGATCTCCTTGAGGCGGGTCTGTTCCAGTTCGGCCTCGCAGATGCCCAGATCCGCGGTGACGGCGTCCGCACCGAGAAACGCGCGGTCGAACGTGACGCGCTGCAGTGTGGCCTCGGCCAGCGGTCCGACGAACCCCTGGCTGAGGTGGCGGAGGGTTCCGCCGATGCACTCGACGCGCACGGAGTCGGCGTCGGCGAGCGATTCGAGGGCGGTGAGGCCGGCCGCGATGACGGTGACGTCCTCGATCTCGCGCAGGAACTCCCCCATCGCCCCCACGGTGGTGCCGGCGTCGAGAAGGATCGTCTCACCGGGACGCACCTGGTTCGCGGCCCATTCGGCGATCGCCCGCTTCGCGTCGAATCCTTCGAGCGCGCGCTGGCGGAGTGACGACTCCTGCTGGGGGTCGAGTGCGATCGCACCGCCGTAGGTCCGGGCGATCAGACCCTGGGACGTGAGCTGGCTCAGGTCGCGCCGGATGGTGGAGGCCGTGACGCCGAACTGCGCCGACAGGTCGTCGACACTGGCCAACCCGCTCGATCGGGCCAGTCGCACGATCTCGGATCGGCGTGCGTCCGACTCACGAACCGCCATGTTTCGTCCCCCTACTTCACAACCGCTGTGCTGGTTGCCAATTCGGCAGCCTGACGAAGAGCTTCGACCATACTACCGGCCTCGGCAATACCCTTGCCCGCGATGTCGAAGGCGGTGCCGTGGTCGACGGACGTCCGGATGACGGGCAACCCCACCGTGATGTTGACGCCGGCCTCGATGCCGAGGACCTTCACAGGCCCGTGGCCCTGGTCGTGATACATCGCGACGATGAGGTCGTAGTCGCCGCGTCCCGCGAGGAAGAACGCCGTGTCCGCCGGCAATGGACCGTGGACGTCGATGCCGTCCGCCTTCAGCACCTCGACCGCGGGAATGATCTTCTGCTCTTCCTCGCCGTAGCCGAACAGTCCGTGCTCGCCGGCGTGCGGGTTGATGCCGCACACCCCGATCTTCGGTTCCGCGATCCCGGAGCGCACCAGCGCGTCGTGTCCACGTCGGATGGTTCGTTCGACGAGGCCGGGTTCGATCTTGGCGACGGCGTCGAGGAGGCCGATGTGGGTGGTCACGTGGATCACCTTGAGCTTCGGCGTCGACAACATCATGGACACTTCCTCGGTGCCGGTGAGATGCGCGAGGAGTTCAGTGTGTCCGGGGAAGATGTGGCCGGCGGCGTGCAGCGCCTCCTTGTTGAGCGGGGCGGTGCAGATCGCCTGCACCTCTCCGCGCACGGCCAGTTCGCTGGCGACGCGGATGTACTCGTACGCGGCGTGACCGGCGACCGGCGACAGTTCACCCCACGGCAGGTCGTCGGGAAGGAGGTCGAGATCGATCACGTTGACGCGTCCGGGCACCGACTGCGCGTCCGCGACCGACTCGACGGTCACGATGTCGGCGTCGATGCCGAGGACGTTCGCCGCGAGCCGCAGCCGCTTGGCGTCGCCGATGACGACGGGGTTGCACCAGGATCGGGTGGCCTCGTCCAGCAGGGCGGGGACGATCACCTCGGGGCCGATTCCGGCGCCGTCGCCCATGGTGACGGCGACGGCGGGAAGGTTCGCGGTATCGGTTGACGCTGTCATGTGAGGTCCTCGCTGTGTGGGAGTGTGGGTGGGCGGCTGATCGCCGCGCAGGTAGGCCGCGATCGCGGAGAGGCTGGTGGTGTCGCCGAAACTGCCGGGTCTCGTGACGACCCGCCGGCCGTCGGAGGCGACGGAGGCGACGGCGCCGTGGTGCACTTCGTGGATCGGCCGCAGCGACGTGATCCCCAAAGCGTCGACGACGGCCCGCGCCGTCTCCCCGCCGGTGAGCACGAGGTCGGATCGGCGGTCGTTCTGCAGGGCGGCGACCAGTCGGCCGAGTGCCGCCGACAGCGTCCGCGCGTTCGACGGGTCCACGTCCCCGGCCACCGTCACGACGGCGTGACCGGTGTCGAGCGCGCGGTGCAGGGGTGCGGTGTCGACGTCACCGAGGAGAAGTTTGCGGGCGTCGACGGGGACGTGCCGGGCGCCGTCGACGACGAGGTTCGTCACCTGGTGCACGGCTACGGGTTCCGCTGTCCCGACGACGGTCAGCACGGATTCCGGGTGGGTGATCGCAGGAGCGGGTGCGTCGCGACGGGGTAGCGTGCGCGCCACGGCGGCGGCGAGCGCCGACGTCCCGACCAGTCGCACTCCGGGAAGTGCGCGGCAGGCCAGGACGATCGAGTCGAGGTCCTCGTCGGTCTCGATGTCGCAGATCGCGATGGCGCCGTCGGACGCCGCGCGGGCCAGCGCCTGTTCGACACCGGGTCCGCGGTGCACGCACCGGGTGGGACCGCCCGGAAAGAGCGCGGCGATCGACTCCGGCGGCGTCGTGGATTCGGCCGACCAGACCCCGGCGGCGTGAAGCGGAGTCGCACCGATGTGCACGACGCCGCCGCGCACGGTCCGGTCGAGTGCGGGCAGACCGGCCGCGACGACCACCGGACCGCCGTCGGCGAGGATTCCCACCTCGGCGCCGATGTTGCCGCGCAGGAGCGAGTCGATCTTCTTCACCACGAGGGTGCCGGACGGAATGCCGGCGAGCGCATGCCGCATCGTCCGGGCCGCGTCCCCCGGGCTCATCGACCGCGTGTCGAGATCCGCGATGACGACCCCACCCGGTTCGTGCGCCTCGGCGGCGCCGAGAAGGAGCGAGACGGGTGCGCTCCGGTCGAGGAAGGCACTTGCCACTTCCGCCGCACCGGACAGGTCGTCGGCGAAGACCGCGACGGCCGGAACGGATCCGATCGATTTCGGTCTCATCATGCCGCCTTTGCCCGATCATCTGCGTGTTTCGTGCATCCGATGCTAGCAGTTCTGCGCGTTACGCGCAGCGCATTCACAGGGAAGCCCCCGCGCACTGCACGATCGCCTGACCCGTGATGCTCCCGCCGTGCGGTCCGACGAGGAAGCCGATCAGGCCTGCCACCTCGTCGGGGGCGATGAAACGACCGAGCGGCGGAACCTTCGGCGGCGTCGACGTGCGTGCCGGATCGTTCAGCATCGGGGTGTCCGTCGGCCCCGGGGCCACCACGTTGACCGTGATCGCCCGGTCCACCAACTCGGCCGCCCAGGACCGCGACATCCCCACGAGGGCCGACTTGGTGGCGGCGTACTGACTCTTCCCCGCCGCCCCCGACATCGTGCGGCTCCCGATCAGGACCACCCGGCCGCCGTTGCGTATCGACGGCGCGAGCGCGTCGACCAGGACCTCGGCGGCCGCGACATGAATGCGCCACATCTCCAGGCCGTCCTCCACCCGCAGTTTCCCCAGCGGCGCGGAGGATTGCAGACCGGCGGCATGCACGACGGCGTCCACCGCACCGACCGCCGACGCCTGCTCGGCGACCACGTCGAGGTCACCGAGATCGACGGCCACCCAGTCGAATCTGTCGTGTTCGATGCCGGGGTCGCGCCGGCTGAACCCGGTGACCGACCATCCGTCGTCCAGAAGCCGACGCGCGGTGGCGGCGCCGATGCCGGAGCTGACCCCGGTCACCAGTGCCCGCTTCGATTCGCTCGGTGTCACGACCGGCTCCCGTCGGCAATCCAGCCCGCCTCGAGTTCGACGTATTCGATCGCCTGACGGAACCGGGTGAACGCCACGTGCAGTCGACCGTCGTTCCCGGTGGTGATGCTGGGGTACGAGTACTCGCGGTTCAGGCCGTCGCGGGAGTTGTTGGACAGGCAGTAGCCGTCCCCGGTCTCGATGTCCCGGCGAAGCGGCCACGTCCTGCCGCCGTCCTCGGACATCGCCAGCGTCATCGGCGCCCGGGGCGCACCCCAGAACGCGCTGCGGCTGTCGCCGTCGTCGAGGGGCTCCGGTTCCGTCTCCGACGCTGCGGGTACCGCGTCGGCGAGTCCGTCGTCATCGATCTCGTCGTAGAGGGACGTCCGCCGCGCGGTCGCGTCGGACGCGCTGGACTCGTTGAACACCAGGGCGAGGCGGTCGTCCGGCAGCACGACGAACTGGATGGACGAATTGTTGTTGGGAAGCTCTGTGGCCTCCGGCTCGGTCCAGGTCTGGCCGTCGTCGGTGGAGGTGCTGCGGTAGATCGAGTCGGCCCAGCGGCTGCGGTAGAGGGCCACGAGCGTGCCGTCGGCGAGGCGGCCGATGTTCATGTGCACACAGCCGACGCTGCCCGGCACGACCACTTCCCGCCAGGAGTCGCCGTCGTCGTCGGAGAGCATCACACTGCTGAAGTCGCGATCGCCCACCCACTTGCGGCCCTCGATGCGGACGCAGTGGAACACGGGGAGCAGGAGCCGTCCGGTGGGGAGTGCGATCACCGGTTGGCGCACGAACACGCCCCCGGCCTCGGTTTCCGGCAGCAGCGTGTGCGCCTCACCCCACGTGCGGCCGCCGTCGGCGGAGATGCGCCGCATGACCCGCGCCGTGTCCTGGTTACCGGCGTGCTGGGATGTCCACAGCAACCACACCGTTCCCGTGTTCGCCACGTGGAGAACGGGATTCTGCTCCGACCGCGTCGAATCGTGTGACAGCTGCCCGGGCTCCGACCAGGTGTCCGCGCCCGGTTCGAGCCGGGAAAACCAGACACTGATGTCCGGCACACCCTCCTGGGTGCCGGCGAACCACACACAGCCGAGGGAACCGTCCGGCAGAACCGTCAGATTGGCCGCGTGATTCTGCACCTGAGGTGCGGGGAGCAGCGCGTCGCGGCGGCCCGTCTCGACGGCGGGACGAACGACGCCGTCGGCGGATCGGGTATCGGTTGCGGGACTCGGTGTGGTCATCTGCGTCTCCTGTGCGTCGAGAGGATGGGGCGAGCTGTCGGTGCGCCGGTCAGGTCTAGGTGTGCAGCGCCGCGACGCTCAGGTCGTAGGAGTTGGTGGGGCGCAGCCCGACGCCGTCGATCCGCGAGCGCCGCGCGAGAACGGCTTTCGGAACGAACGACCACAGGCACGGGCACGTGTCCCAGATCTGGCGTTGCGCATCCGCGAGGAGTTCGGCACGGCGAGTGGCGTCGGCCTCCTCCGAGGCCTGGGTGATGATTCGGGTGATCTCGGGAAAGATGTACCCGTGGTAGGTGTCCCGGGTCGCTTCCTTCTCCGCGGTGCCGGCGTACATGCCCTGCATGATGGTGAGAGCCAGACCCGTCGGGCTCGGGAAGCCGTTGCCCAGCACGTCCCAGTCGCCGGCCTTGCCCTGACGCCACTGCGAGATGTCGCCGCCGGGTTCGAACTGCTGCAGGCTGGTCCGCACTCCGACCGCGGACAGCATCTGCAGCACCGACTCCATGATGTCGGTGTCGGCGGCGAATTCGCCGGTCTCCCAGATGATCTTGAGTTCGAGGTCGCGGACCCCGAGGGCGTCGAGTTCGCCGCGGGCCCGGGCCGGATCGTAGGTGTACTCGCCGGTCTCGACGGCGCCGTCGAGGGTGAGGGGGATGACCCCGCGCGAGGGGGTGGCGGAGCCCTGCAGCACCTGGTCGGCGAGGGCGTGTCCGTCGATGGCGTAGGTCAGCGCCCGGCGCACCCGCGCGTCGGCCAGCGGATGCCCCTGCGGTTTCCGGAAATTGAAGAAGAGCTGATTCAACCGGACTCCGTCGATCCGGTCGATCGAAACGCCCGACAGTCCGGCGAGCTGGTCTGCCGCGTCCGGGGTGATGGAGTCGATCACGTCGACCTCCCCGCTGCGCAGTGTGACGACACGGTTCGACTCGTCCGGCACGAAGCGGACGCGCACCGATTCGATCTGCGCCGGGGCTCCCCAGTACTTCTCGTTGCGCACCAGTGTGTAGTTTCCGGTGCCGCGGTCGCTTTCCGTCACCACGTACGGTCCGGTCCCCACACCGGACTGCAGCTCTTCGGCAACATTCGCGGCCGCCGGGGTGACGAGGATGTTCGACATGAGGTAGTCGAGCACCGGGACGGGACGCTCGGTGTTCAGGGTGAAGCTGGTGTCGTCGATCCGGTCGACGGTCGGCCACTCGGGGAAGAACCCGCCGACGAAGGACCCGTCGACCTGGCTGTACATCTGCAGCGCTGTCGCAACATCCTGCACCTGCACCGGGCTGCCGTCCGAATAGCGGATTCCGGGCCGCAGGTGCACGTACCACTGGGTGGGCGAGACGAGTTCGAACCGATCGGCCAGAACCAGCTGGGGCCGCAGGTTCCGGTCGATCTCGGTGAGGGCCTGCCGCACGCCGCGCTGCACGGTGAGTGCGGCATCGAACTGGTTCAGCTTGTTGTCGAGGCTCACGAGCGATCGGTTCAGGGCCAGGCTCACGGTCCTCGGTCCGGGGGTTCCCGTCGGTGTCGCGCATCCAGCGGCGGATCCGAGCGTGAGTCCGGCACCGAGGAGGAGACCCGACCGGAGCAGCGTTCTCCTCGAAAAACGCTGTTCGAAAAGAGTATTGGTCATCGTCGACCTCTCGGGACTAAGGGTGTGGGGCGCGGCGATCCGGCACCGCGCGAGATGGTTGACCACCACGCGATGTGATCGCCGGCACATCTGAACTCTACTCAAAGTTGCTTGAGATGCGCAAGATGGATCCAAGACTTGCGCACAACGCGCATTAGTGCGATTGTGAGCTGAGTTACAAACGAAGCTGCTGTACCCGACACGCCGCGGTGTCGACACCTCCCATCGCCGGCGTTATCGAAAGGTCGACGATGACCCCTCACGCAGACACCGAACGGCCGGTGACCGAATGACGCAGCACGCCGCCGAGACGGCATTTGCAGCCCAGCCCAGCGGCTCGGCATCCTCGGCTCCCCGCCGGAACCAGACCTCCCGCACAGCTGTCCCGAGGGTGCTGACGGCGGCCATGCCCCGCTACGTCGCAAAACGCCTCGCACAGAGCGCATTGACCGTCTTCCTGACCCTGACCACCGTGTTCGTCCTCATCCGGATGGCGCCCGGCGACCCCGCCTACTCGATGGCCGGACCGCTCGCCACCACCGAGGACCTTGCCCGCATCCGGGCGGACATGGGCCTCGACCAATCCGTGTTCACCCAGTACCTGCTGTATCTGCGCGGCCTCGTGCACCTCGATCTCGGCACCTCGTACTCATTCCAGGCACCCGCCTTCGACGTCGTCCTCGCCCGGCTCCCCTACACGATCACCCTCGCCGTCTCGGCGATCCTGCTCACCACGCTGGTCGCGATTCCGCTGGGTGTGTGGATGGCGCGCCGCGCCGACACGAGGCGCGAACTCGGTGCCAACGTCGTCACGATCGCCGGTCAGTCCATGCCCGACTTCTGGACCGGGCTCATGCTCATCACCCTGTTCGCGGTCCTGATCCCGGTGTTTCCCGCCGCCGGCTTCACGACGTGGTCGAGCCTGGTGCTGCCGACCGTGACCGTGGCCGTGCTGCAGATCGCCCTCATCTCCCGCATGGTGCGCCGCGAAATGGTCGGCGCGTTCTCCTCCCCGTACATGACCGTGGCCCGTGCGCGCGGAGTCTCGGAGCGTGAGCTCATCTGGCGGTACGCCCTGCGGAACTCGGCGATCCCGGTTCTGACCGCGCTGGGCACCCGGTTCGCGTCCATGCTCAACGGCGTCGTCGTGGTCGAGGTCGTCTTCGCATGGCCCGGCGTCGGCTCGCTGGTCGTGCGGGCACTCGAGACGAGGGACTATCCCCTCATCCAGGCCACCGTTCTCGTGACCGCGGTGCTCGCCGTCCTCGTCCAGCTCGCCGTCGATCTCTGCTATCCCCTTCTCGACCCGCGCGTCCGACTCGGAAAGGGAACGAACAAATGACGACCGTCATCGATCCCCCGGCCCAGGAGCGGCCGAGCGCCGTCACCACCCGGGACATCGCCCGGGCCGGCGCCACCCGCCGCGCCCGCGACAGCCGCGTGAAGATCTGGGTGGGCAGCATCTGCGCCCTCGCCGTCATCGCGCCCGTCGCACTCGCGCAACTGCTGCCGCTGCCCTCGCCGGACGCCACCGACCTCGCCCAGCGCCGCCTTCCCCCGCTGACGGACGGCCATCTCTTCGGCACCGACCAGCTGGGCCGCGACCTCCTCTCCCGCGTCCTCTACGGCGGACAGGTGTCGCTGACCATCGGTATCCTCGCGGT
This sequence comes from Rhodococcus sp. WS4, assembly GCA_006543605.1. Taxonomy (GTDB): domain Bacteria; phylum Actinomycetota; class Actinomycetes; order Mycobacteriales; family Mycobacteriaceae; genus Rhodococcus_F. The sequence continues at coordinate 23,551 of RRBB01000033.1, read as the reverse complement.
CGTCGTGTCCGGGCTGATCGGCCTGTGCCTCGGCGCGCTCGCCGGGTATCTCGGCGGCTGGACCGACACGGTCGTGAGCAGGCTCCTGGAGGCCCAGCTGTCGCTGCCGCTCCTCATGATGCTGCTGCTCGTCGTGGCCCTGTTCGGCCCGTCGATTCCCGTCATCACGTTCGTCATCGCGATCGCCCAGTGGCCGGAGATCGCCCGGCTGACCCGCTCCCTCGTCCTCGTCGAACGCGAGAAGCCGTACGTGGCGGCGTCCCGGGTGCTCGGGCTCGGTCGCACGGCCATCCTGCTGCGCCACGTCGTCCCCAACGTCATCAAGCAGGCCTCGCTCGTCGTGCTGCTGCTGCTCGCGCAGGCCGTGCTCCTCGAGAGCGCGCTGAGCTACCTCGGCGCCGGACCGCAACGCCCGTTCGCGACCTGGGGCCGGATCATCTCCGACGGCCAGGACTACATCACCACCTCCTGGTGGCTCGTCACCCTGCCCGGCCTCGTCATCGTGGTGCTCGTGATCGGGGTGAACCTGCTCGGCGACGGGCTCCGCGACCGCCCGGCGAAATCCCAAGGGAAGCGCCGTGGCCTCCTCCACCGGATCTCGCTGCGAAAGGAAGAGGCCTGACATGGGGAATCTCCTCAGAGTGGACGAACTGCAGATCGAACTCATCACCGCCCGGGGCGTCATCCGCGCCGTCGACGGCGTGTCCTTCTGCATCGACGCCGGAGAAACCGTGACGATCATCGGCGAATCGGGGTCGGGCAAATCGACCACCGCGATGGGCATCCTCGGCCTGCTCCCCGACGACCTCGCCGTCCTCTCGGGTTCCGCGCGTTTCAAGGACTGCGACATCCTCGGACAGAAGAAAGCTCTCGCGAAGGTCCGGGGACGGCACATCGCCCTGATCCCGCAGGATCCGATGACGGCACTGAGCCCGGTGCACACCATCGGATCCCAGTTGCGGGAGGCCGTGCGCCACAGCGGAATCACCGGCCGGTCGAAGGAAACCGCGCGCGCGGTGGAACTGCTCGAACAGGTGCGGATCCAGGATCCGGCAGGACAGCTCGGGAAGTATCCGCACCAACTGTCCGGCGGCATGCTGCAGCGCGTGCTGATCGCGTGCTCGCTCGCGTCGAGCCCGGAACTGATCGTCGCCGACGAACCCACCAGCGCCCTCGACGTGACCGTGCAGGCGAGCATCCTCGACCTGCTGCTCGAACTGCAGGAGCGCACCGGCGTCGGAATGCTCGTCATCACCCACGACCTCGGCGTCGCCCGACTGATGTCGGACCGCATCTACGTCATGAAGGACGGCCGGTTCGTCGAGAACGGTGGCGCCGAAGACCTGGTCCTCCACCCCCGCAGCGCCTACACCAGGAAACTGCTCGACGCCGTCCCCCGGCTCGGCGACTACACCACGACCGTAGGAGCGTCGACATGAGTGCACCTCTGCTGTCCGTCGAAGATCTCGTCGTCGAATACCCGGTCCCCGACGGAGTGTTCCGTGCGGTCGACACCGTCAGCTTCGCGGTGGACAAGGGTGCGACGCTGGCCGTCGTCGGTGAGTCCGGGTGCGGCAAGTCGACCATCGCGAAGTCGATCGTCCGGCTGCTCACCCCCACGTCGGGCCGCATCCTCGTGGACGGGGTCGACATCGCGCAGCTCTCGGAGAAGGCGCTGCGGCCCTTCCGGTCTCGCGTGCAGATGGTCTTCCAGGATCCGTACGGATCGCTGGACCCGCACCTGACGGCCGTCGACATCGTCGGCGAACCGCTCCGCCTCCAGGGCGTCCGGAGCAAGTCCGAGCGGGCGCGCCGGGCGGCGGCGCTGATCGATCGGGTCGGTCTGCCCGCCACCGCGCTCCATCGCCGGCCCGCCGAGTTCTCCGGCGGTCAGCGGCAACGCATCGGCATCGCCCGGGCGCTGGCCAGCGGGCCGGAACTCCTCGTGTGCGACGAGGCCACCAGCGCACTCGACGTGTCCGTGCAGGCGCAGGTCCTGGACCTCCTCCGCGAGATCCAGCAGGACACCGGTCTGACCTACGTCTTCATTTCCCACAACCTCGGCGTGGTCCGCGAGATCAGCGACACCGTGATCGTCATGTCGCGCGGACAGGTGGTCGAAAGCGGGTCCACCACCGACGTTCTCGAACGTCCCGCCGAGCCGTACACCCAGGCCCTGCGCGCCGCCGCGCTCGACCCCACCACCATGGTCGGGATCAAACCCCGCCACCTCGTCTCGCGTCCGCCCGGCGCGACCGACGTTCCCCGCACCGCATCCCGAGGAGTAGCTTGATGCCCGAACTCGATCTGACCTCACTCGTGCTCGGCACGATGACCTTCGGCGACACCGTCGATTTCGACGGTGCCGCAGCGATGGTCGATGCCGCGCTCGATGCCGGAATCACCCACATCGACACGGCCAACGGCTACGCCGGCGGAGAATCCGAGCGCATCCTCGCCCGGCTGCTTGCCACCCGGCGCGACCGCGTCACCCTCGCCACCAAGGCGGGAATGCCCCACCCGGACGCCGGCGACCACTCACCGCTGTCGCCGGCCGGGCTCCGGTCGAGCGTCGAGGCGAGCCTGAAGAGGCTGGACACCGATTACGTCGACCTGTTCTATCTCCATCAGCCCGACCGGGCCACGCCACTCGCCGACACCCTGTCCACCGTCGCGGACCTCGTGTCGGAGGGCAAGATCCGTGCCCTCGGTGTCTCCAATTTCGCGGCCTGGCAGATCGCGGAGTTGAACCACACCGCCGACGCCGTCGGCGCACCCCGGCCGATCGTCGTCCAGCAGCTCTACAACCTCCTCGCCCGGCGGATCGAGGAGGAGTACGTCGAATTCGCGGCGGTCACCGGTCTGATCACAATGGTCTACAACCCTCTCGGTGGCGGTCTGCTCACCGGCCGGCACACGTTCGACGCCCAGCCCGCCGACGGCCGATTCGGTGATTCGCGACTGGCGCAGATGTACAAGGAGCGGTACTGGAACACCGCGATCTTCGACGCCATCACCCAACTGTCCGTGATCGCCGACAAGGCCGGTATCCCCCTCACCGAACTCGCCTTCCGCTGGCTCGTGTCCAAGCCCGCCGCGGGGCCGATCCTCCTCGGCGGATCGAAGGTCGCGCACCTGCAGTCGAACATCGCGGCCGTCGCGAAAGGCACACTCGACGACGAACTGATCGACGCGTGCGACGAAGTGGGCAGCGCCCTGCGCGGACCCATGCCCAACTACAACCGCTAGGAGACAATCCCCTCATGAGCGCCCAGGAATTTGCCGCCCGACTCCGCGGCCGGGAACGGATCGTCGGCTACTGGTCCGTCATCGACAGCCCGGTCTCGACGGAATGGCTCGCCCACGTCGGCTGGGACTACATCGCACTCGACCTCCAGCACGGCCTGATCGGGTACTCCGGGATGGTCGCGGGACTCACCGCCATCGATGCATCCGGCTCCGCCGTCGGCATGGTCCGCGTCGAGTCGAACGATCCGACACCGATCGGCCGAGCCCTCGACGCCGGCGCGGCGGGAGTGATCGTCCCGCTGGTGAACACGGCCGAGGAAGCCGCCCGCGCCGTCGCGGCGGCGACCTACCCGCCGGCCGGAATCCGCTCGTACGGGCCGATGCGCTCCCAACTGCGGATCGGCCCCACACCGGCGGACGCCAACCGCGACACCGTTCTCGTCGTGATGATCGAAACCCCACAGGGACTCGCCAACGTCGAAGAGATCTGTGCCGTCCCCGGACTCGACGGCGTCTACGTCGGCCCGTCCGACCTGCGCCTCGCCGTCGGCGGCGCCCACCCGAACGACCCGAGCGTCGACGACGAATTCGAGGCGGCCCTCGTCCGCGTCCGCGAAGCCGCCGCCGCAGCCGGCATCGCCGCGGGCATCCACACCCCCGACGGGGCCGTCGCGGCGCGGCGCCTCGCGGAGGGCTACACCTTCGCCACCGTCGCGTCCGACCTCACCCACCTCAAAGCGGTCTCCACGGCTCATTTGAAGGCGGCGACCGGGGAGTAGAGCATGAACGACTGCGCTGACGCCGGTGTTCCGAGGCTGGTTCCGTCTCCGGGACAGCGTCAGCCGCAGTCGTCCACGGCAGGCACACCGGCGAATCGTGCCGCGAGGAAGTCGATCGCACCCTGCGCGCCGGAGATCAGCGTGGTGTTGTGACTTCCGCCGGGAGGTCGCACCACCTGTACCGTATTGCCCGCGGCACAGGACTGACGGACGAACTCGTCGTGGACCGCGACGGGTACCAGTTCGTCTGCTTCCGCGTGATAGCTGTAGATCGGTGCGCTGGTTCCTGTTGCGGTCGGGCTGTTCTCGGCGAGAGTCTGGCGCAGCGGGGGAAGGTCGAACGGCCGAGGGTCGATCGTGTAGTCGTGTAACGACCGAAACGCGTAGGTCGCGATCAGATCGACGGTGCACGCGGCGCTGCTTGCGTTCATGGCCGCTCGGCCCTCAGCGGTGAAGAGCTCGCTCAGCCGCTTCTCGGGGTACGCGCGATCGATCCCGGTGACTCCGCCGAAGGTGAGTCCGAAACCGTACCCGCCGTCGACGTTCCGCATGGTCGCCTCGAGGTCGGCGGGTACCCGCCCCCGAGGGGCCTAGGGCTGGCCTAGGGCCGTCGCCCGTCCACGGCGTCCTCGGGACCAGAACCGTGGCGACGTCGGCCACCGGACCCCGGTGCGAATCGAGCGACTTGTACAGCAGCTGCCACGAATCGACCGGGAGCGGCACACTGAGCGCCGTCGCAGTCACCGGCCGCGACCGCAGGATCGTCCCGTCGGACTGTGACTCGTATCCGGCGGGGGCGCGGTAGAACGGACCCTCGGACGGCGCGGGGATGTCGGCCACCGCAGGACCGCCCACCGCGATCAGACTCAGTCCCATCGCCGCCACGACCGCTGCCAGGGAGAATGACCACCGTCTCGTCCGCACGGGTGCTCCTTTCGCGTGGCAACCCATACGCGCCATCGTCAGTATCCTGCCACCAACTTAGGTCGAAGTATAGATATTGTCTGACCAAATTGAGCGGTGGCTTTCGAATTTCCGGTAGAGCCGCCCGCACCCAGCGCCACTCCCCCTCCGAAGCGGGATCAAAACCCCTCATCCGGGTGACGCACCCGCTCTCACCATGCATGAGACTCGAGTCACAGCACATGAGGACGCGGAACGCGATACCCGGGCGTCCCGGCGCTGTTCAGCCCACACCAGAGAGAAGGTTGATCATGACGACGGTCGAATCCGCCGGCACCACAACAATTCCCGACGAAATAGCTCGACAGATCGTCCTCCCCGAAGGGCACAGCGATGACGCGAAACTGTACGAGGCCTACCGGTGGCTCCGCGAGAATCAACCCCTGGCGCAGGCGCGGGTCGAGGGATACGACCCCCTCTGGCTCGTCAGCAAGCACGCCGACCTGATGGAGATCGAGCGACAGCCACAGATTTTCAGCGCCGGCGGTGGGGAGAACAAGGGCTCGCACAACCCGATCCTCAGCAACCAGGCAGGCGACGAGTTCACGAAGACACTCACCGGGGGGAGCCTTCGCATCCTCGACGCTTTGCCCTACCTCGACCCCCCGGAGCACACCACGATCAAGGACGTTGCGTTCGACTGGTTCCGGCCCGCCAACCTCAAGAAGTGGGAAGACCGCATTCGCGAGACCGCGCGAGAATCCGTCGCTCGTCTCGTTTCCGGAAACCGAGACCTGGATGCCGTTCACGAGTTCGCAGTGTTCTTCCCGCTGCACGTCATCATGTCGCTCTTCGGCGTTCCGGTGGAAGACGAACCACGCATGATGGCACTGACGCAGGACCTCTTCGGCGTCGCCGACCCGGATGCGGCGCGCGATGACGTCGAGAGCCTGTCGCCCGACGCCGCAGCGCAGCAGTGGGCCGCGGCGATCGCGGACTTCTACGCTTACTTCGACGTTCTCGTCGAGAGCAGGCGCGCCGAACCGCGCGACGATCTGGCTACGCTCATTGCGGTCGCGAAGGATGCGAGCGGGGAGTACTTCCCCAAGACATTCGCGTACGGATGGTTCGTCGCCATCGCCACCGCCGGCCACGACACCACAGCCAGTACGCTCGCGGGATGCCTGCAACAGTTGGCTGCACGTCCCGACATCCTCGAGCGTGTGCAGGGCGACCTCACCTTGGTTCCGCACCTCGTGAACGAGGCGCTGCGGATCGTGTCCCCGGTGAAGCAGTTCACCCGCGTCGCCCTCGCCGACTATGAACTGCGGGGTCGCACAATCAAGGCGGGCGACCGTCTGATGTTGCTGTTCCAGTCCGGAAACCGTGACGCCGAGGTGTTCGACAACCCGGACACGTTCGACATCGACCGTCGGCCGAACAAGCAGATCGCTTTCGGGTACGGGCCGCACATGTGCATCGGGCAGCATCTCGCGAAGCTCGAAATGAAGGTCATGCTCGAAGAGCTGCTACCCGAACTCCGGCGTGTCGAGGTATCCGGTGAACCCAAGATGATCCAGACGAACTTCGTCGGCGGACTGCGGCGTCTCCCTGTCCACCTGACGTTTGCCTGACCCGGTGGTGCGCCGACGCGCAGCGGCTTCGGCGCACCACCTTCGAGCGAGAGAGCGCCATCAGCACATGACGAAAGTGACCTATCATCTGCCCGACGGGACCACGGAGCAGGTCGATGTCGAACCCGGAGAAACGCTCATGAATGCGTCGGTCCGCAACAATCTCCCCGGCATCGTCGCCGAATGCGCCGGCAGTTGCGCTTGCGCTACGTGTCACGTTCATCTCCCGACGGAATACGCCCACTTCTTCGCAGAACCGACCGACGAGGAGACCGATCTGATCGCATATCTGGACGCGGCGGACGGCGACTCCCGTCTGTCCTGCCAACTCGTCGTCGGTGACAGCGACGACGAGATCCACGTCCGAGTCGCAGACAGCAGGTGAGATGGGGATGACTCGACTACACGGCAACACGGCAATGAACGTCCGGCATGCCTGCTACATCCTCGCCGGGATCACGGCTCTACTCCTGACGTGGCCGTTCGCGTTCGACTGGATGGGCAACGGCGGCAACATTCTCAACCCGGTCGAGTTCTTCGGTGACGGTATCGAACCGGGCGGCACAGCCGCCTTCCTGAGCATCGACATGCTGATCGCGTGGGCGGTCTTCATCGTGTGGGTTCTCACGGACACCGTGCGGATCGGGATGGGCCGCAAATGGGGGGTCGTCTTCGTTCTGCTGTCCTACATCGGCGTCTCGATGGCGTTTCCGTTCTACCTCGTTGCACGCGAGCGATTTGTGGCGGGAAGTCCTGCAAGATCCGGAGTGGCGCCGTCTTCGGACGGCCACGAATCGAGTGCCGCGCAGAGCGCGTAGCAATCGGCGAGGTACCCGACGCGCTACGAGTGCGCCAAGCCCGAGTCCACAACTCGGTCTTGGCGCACTCCGCGTTCCGTTTGCGTCGAGGCGCCTTTCACACCACCCGGCGGGCCTTCATCCCGTCGAACACCGGCGCGACGCGAACCACATCGCCCGTCGTCGGAGCGTGAACCATCTGCCCGTTCCCGACGTAGATCGCAACATGACCGGGACCCGCAGGACCCCAGTTGCCGAACAGCAGATCTCCCGGCATCGCGTCGGCCAAGGCCACCTCCGTACCGACATTCCATTGCGTCTCGGACGTGCGCGGAAGCGAAATCCCCGACGTGGCCGCGTAGACGGCGTACGACGTCAACCCTGAACAGTCGAAACCGCCTGCCGAGGGACCATGTACGTTCCCTCCACCCCACACATACGGAAGACCGAGGTACCGGACAGCGGCTTCGACAATCTTGCCGCCAATGCCTTCCGCCCCGCCTCCGAAGACTCCGAGGAGGGACGCATACCGTGATTCCGATGCACGGATCTTGGCGACGTAGGGCTTCGTCTGATTCTCATAATCTGCTGCACCCGAGGGCATACCGCGATTCACTCTGACGGCGCCGACACCCGCGTTGTATCCCGCGATCGTGAGGTCGAGAGTGTCTCCGACCACCTCGCCCTGCGATTTCCACTGTTCGATCTGGTCGTACATGTCGCAGAGAAGGTGGCCGGACGCCATCACCGAGTCTGCGATATCGAGGATGTCGGCCTTTCCGTCACCGTCGGCGTCCTTGCCGTATCTCGCCCAGGTGGCCGGCATGAACTGCCCGGGGCCGCGAGCACCGGACGGGGACACCGGAGCGGTAGCGCCATAGCGAAATCCGTTCTCCGCCGCGTACAGTGCGGCGAGAACGGGCGCCTTCACGCCGTCGCAGATGGCGCCCGCCTTCTGGAACCACGGAACGAACACCGCGATGGAACCCATTGCCGACGTGGCCGCCGCGGGATACTCGAGTACCGACCGGGGCTGCGGGCCAACCATCACTCCCTGCGAGAGGGCATCATCCGTCGCCTGCGACGGCCACGGCAATGGCGAATGCGGCTCTGTTGCAACGGGCTCAGAGGATTGCGGGTTCGCAGCCTCCTCAGGTCGGGGATCCCGGGGTGGCAAAGGGTCCTGCGAGGGCGCGGGCGCGGGTGGCAAATATGGCGCTACTGCATCCTGAACGGCAACGGCCACAGTGTCGACCGCTCGACGAGCCGGATCCTGAACTTCTCGGGGTAGCCCCGCGATCGATTCGTCGATCTGCGCGTCCACAGCCGGTGCGGCGTCCACAATCGATTGAACCTGCTGCGTCGCAATGCCCTCTGCGGGTTCTGGGAGATCGGCGCCATGCACGATGCCCCCGATTGCCGCGGCTACCCGACGATGATCGCCGAAGGATCAACAGACATTCGATTTCCTCCTGATATGTGAGCCAGATCAATACGATCCCGAGATGTGACTCGAGTCTCTCGCGTCGGCTTTCCTCGCCGCGTCGCACCAGAGGGTGGTTCGGATACTTCATCGGAGCTAGCGATCGGCCGGCAGCGAACAGGCCCCCGCCGCACGCCTCCCCCCACTGGGGTGGTGAAGAGGGAGATTGGAGCGAACTTGGCCGTCACCCCTATTTTCCGACCTTGTGACCTACCTAACATCACCCGTACGCAAGTGATGCCCGGCAACGGGCGAAGGCAGAACACCGTGAAACTAGGAGCAATCGTGCAGATCAGTGCCGCCGTAATCCACGAAGTCGCGGGCGACTTCGCCATCGAGACCGTGTCCCTGAGCGAACCCGGGAACAACGAAGTCCTCGTGGAGATCGCCGGCGTCGGTCTCTGCCACACCGATCTGGCCGTCAAGGAAGGCCATCTCCCGTTCCCTCTCCCCGGCGTCGTCGGCCACGAGGGCAGCGGCACGGTCGTGCGGATCGGACGGGGTGTCACCAAGGTCGCTGAAGGCGACAAGGTCGCGATCAGTTTCAACAGTTGCGGCCAGTGCGCCCACTGCGGGAAGGGCGAGCCCGCGTACTGCCACAATTTCATGGCGTTCAACTTCGGCGGGGTGCGCCCGGACGGCAGTTCGGCACTGACCGCGGGCGACGCTGTGCTCGGCGGCAACTTCTTCGGGCAGTCCTCCCTCGCGACGCATGCCATCGCGCATGAGCGCAATGTCGTGAAGGTCGCGGACGACGCCCCACTCGAACTCGTCGGCCCGCTCGGCTGTGGGATCCAGACCGGCGCGGGCGCTGTGTTGAATTCGCTCGACGTCGATCCGGGATCCTCACTGGTCGTCGTGGGGGCAGGGTCGGTCGGTCTGGCAGCCGTGCTCGCGGCCGTGGTCCGCGAGGTCGGTGTGATCATCGTCGTCGAACCTCACGAATCGCGGCGTGAACTCGCTCTCTCGCTGGGAGCGACGCACGTTGTCGATCCCGCGGACGGTGCTCTCTCCGAACAGATTCGGGGGATCGTTCCCGACGGCGTCGACTACGCCATCGACACGACGGCCCTCGTCCCCGTGCTGGACCAGATCCTGCAGTCGCTGGGTGTCCGGGGGTCCCTCGGCCTCATCGGTGTCCCCGCCGACCCGGCCGCCACAATCCCGGTCGGCATGATGTCGACGCAGCTGTTCGGTCTCACGATCCGCGGCATCGTCGAGGGCGATGCCGACCCCGATACGTTCATTCCGTACCTCCTCGATCTGCACCGTCAGGGCAAGTTCCCGTTCGACAAGTTGATCACGACGATGCCGTTCTCACAGATCAACGAAGCTGTGGCCGTGCAGCATCGAGGTGAGGCGGTGAAGGTCGTCCTCGTTCACGAATGATGGCCGACCCCACTTGTCCATCGGATGCTCCGGAAGCAGCGAGAAAGGCTGTTCGATGTCAGTAGATCTGAAGAGCCGCCCGCCGAGGGTGAGCGCTGTCAGGAAGGCCGTCCAGGTCGCGCCGACGGCCGTCGGTGCGTTCTACGCGACGTCGATGGAAACGTTCCGCTGCATGTTCAAGCGCCCCTTCCACGCTCGTGAGTTCGTGCAGCAGGCGTGGTTCATCGCCGGTGTATCGATCATGCCGGCGTTGCTCATGGCGATTCCCTTTTGCATGATGTTCGTTTATCAGATCAATATCTTGTTGGCTGAAATCGGTGCTGTGGATCTCGCCGGCGCCGGCGCCGGCGTCGCGATCATCCGTGAAATCGGGCCGGTGGTCACCGTTCTCGTGGTGGCTGGTGCCGGTTCGACCGCCATCTGCGCCGATCTGGGCTCGCGCACCATTCGCGAAGAGATCGACGCGATGAAGGTGTTGGGGATCGATCCCATTCAAAGACTCTGCGTGCCGAGGGTGCTGGCTTCGACTCTCATCGCAATGTTTCTCAACGGACTCGTCTCGGCAGTCGGGCTGGTGGGTGGTTACTTTGCGACGGTCTACATGCAGGGTGCGTCGCCGGGGCAGTACGTCACGTCCATCTCGATTCTCACGGGACTGCCCGACTTCCTCGTCAGTGAGGTGAAGGCGGCGGTGTTCGGCATGCTTGCCGGTCTTGTCGCCTGCCATCTGGGGCTCAACGCGAAAGGTGGGCCCAAGGGAGTGGGGGACGCGGTAAATCAGACGGTGGTGTTCAGCTTCCTGCTGCTCTTCCTCGCAAACTCGGTCATCACCACGCTTGCGCTGCACTGACAGCGCTCAACACGTCGCCGCACAGGCGGCTGTGAACGGGAGAATTCTGTGTCGAAAGTTACTCGGGCCGCGGGCGCGAGACCGCACGTTGCCGGGCTCGCGCTCCGCACGGTCAGTGCACCGGTTGGTCATCTGGAGGAGATGGGCAGACAGCTCCACTTCTACAGTCACGCCGTCACCTCGATACCGCACACGGTTCGGCGTTACCGGAAGGAGACGATCCGGCTGCTCGCCGAGGTCAGCATGGGCACCGGTGCCCTTGCGGTGATCGGGGGAACCCTTGTGGTCATCTCGCTTCTCACCACCGCGGTCGGGTACGAGGTCGGCCAGCAGGGAGCGACGTCGATGGGCCGCATCGGAATCGGTGCGCTGTCCGGATTCATCTCGGCATTCTTCAATACTCGGGAAGCGATTCCCGTCATTGCGGGCATCGCGCTGACCGCGACGGTCGGTGCGGGTTTCACCGCACAACTCGGTGCGATGCGGGTGAGCGAGGAGATCGACGCCATGGAGACCATGTCGATCCCGTCGCTGCCCTACCTCGTGACCACTCGCGTCACCGCCGGGGTCATCGCGGTGATTCCGCTGTACTGCGTGGCGCTGTTCGTAGGGTATGTCGCCACGCAACTGGTCACCGAGTATCTCGGTGGAGCAAGCGGAACGTACCAGCACTATTTCAACGTCTTCCTCGTACCGAGCGACGTCGCCTGGTCGATGGTGAAAGTTGTCGCGATGTCGGTGGTGGTGATGTGTGTGCACTGCTACCACGGCTACAACGCCAAGGGCGGGCCGGCGGGAGTCGGTGTCGCGGTCGGTCGCGCGGTGCGCACGTCCCTGATCGCGATCATGGTCATCGACCTTCTCGTCGGAATTGCCGTCTACGGTGGTTCCGCCGGCGCCGTGAAAGTGTCGGGCTGACATGGGTGGCCACATCGAAGAGCGGAGCCGCCTCGTCTACGCGCTCCTGGGTATGTGTCTGATCGTGTTGATAGCGATCGCCACGGCAGTGTCCGTCGGCATCTACCGCGGATCGTTCTCCTCGACCGTTCCGGTCACGCTGTACTCGGCGCGGTCAGGGCTGATGCTCGAACCCGGCTCGGACATCAAGATGCGCGATGTCGTCGTCGGCCGGGTGTCGAAGGTACAACTCGTCGACGACCAGGCCGAGATCACCATGAACATCGACGAGAGCCGAACGTCGGCGATCCCGGAGAACATCACGGCCGTGATCGATCCGAGCACTTTGTTCGGACGCAAGTTCGTCACGCTCGTGCAGCCGGATCATCCTTCGAGTTCAACCCTTTCGGCTGGATCTGTGGTTCAGGGGACCGCTGTGGCCACCGAGGTGAACGACCTCCTCGATTCGCTGGTGACGGTGCTGCGGACTGTGGAACCGGAAAAGGTCAACGCGACGTTGAGTGCGCTGTCCACCTCGTTGCAGGGCCGCGGCGACCAACTCGGCGACATGATGGTCGAGCTCGACACCTACCTGTCCGAGTTCAACGGCAGCCTCCCCACTTTGCAGCGCGACCTGGTCAAGGGCGCGGAGGTCTCCGACATCCTCGCCGACGCGGCTCCGGACCTGCTGCGGTCCGTCGATCACGTGAGTACCACCGGTGACACGGTGACCGGGCGGGAGCAGCAGCTGAGCGCCTTCCTGCTCAGTTTCAGCGGTTTCGGCAACAGCGGGCGGAGCTTCTTCGAGGCCTCCGGGGATCCGCTCGAGAAGTCGTTGGACGCGTTGGAGCCGACGACGGCACTGCTCGCCCAGCACGCGCCGATGTACCCGTGCTTCCTGGCGAGTATGGATCAGACCAACAGGTACCTCGAGCGCACCGTCGGCGGTAGTGATCAGGCGGGGCTGAACATCCTCGGCACCCTGCTGATGGGCGATCCGCCGTACACATACCCGGAGAACGCGCCGAAGAACGGTGCGGACGGCCCGCCGCGGTGTTACGACCCCGGGCAGGCACCCGGACATACCGACTTCGACGACGGCAGCAAGGCATACCAGCCGGCACGCGGTGTCGAAGATCTGATCGGCAACCCGTTCGCGCAGTTCATGTTCGGAGGTGCACGCTGATGACGAAGGCACCGGGAATCAAGTTGCTGATCTTCGTTCTGGTCACGTCGTTGACCGGATTCGGTGTGGCGACGGTAGTGGGAAACATGCGCTTCGGCAGCACGCACACCTATCAGGCCGTCTTCTCGAACGCGTCCGGGCTGGGCAACGGCGAAGACGTCAAGGTCGGCGGTGTGCCGATGGGCAAGGTGAAGGACGTGGAGTTGGCCACAGACGGCACGGCACTGGTCTCGTTCTCCCTCTCCACCGAACGCCCGCTCACGGCGGGGACCACGGCGCGAATCAAGTACAAGAACCTGATCGGTGACCGCTTCGTGGAGTTGTCGAACGGACCCGGGGCCATCGGAGCGCTCGACGGCCCGATTCCGCTCGAACAGACCACGCCGGCGCTGGACCTCGACCAGGTGGTCAACGGCTTCCGACCTCTGCTTCAAGGTCTCGACCCGGATCAGACCAATCAACTCTCCGCCTCGCTGATCGAAGTCCTCAACGGCCAGGAAGCAAGTATCGGGCGTCTGGTGAGTCAGATCGGAACTCTCAGTAACACACTGGCGGACCGGGATCAGGCGATCGGTCAGGTGGTGAACAACTTCAACACCGTCGTCGGGACCGTGAACAACCGCGGCGACCAATTCTCGGCGCTGATCGACCAGCTTCAACGGCTGGTCGCCGGCCTCGACGGTGACCGTGACCTGATCACCAACTCCCTGGTGAGCATCGACCGTGTCACGGACAGTCTCGCAGGAGTGCTCGACCAGAATCGGCCCGCGATTGCGCAGGACGTCGTTGCGCTGGGCGATCTCGCGGGCAACCTCAATGCGAACACCGACACGCTCAACATGGTGCTGTCTACGCTGCCCGAGAACTACCGTCTGATCGGCCGCGTCGCGGGTTACGGGAGCTTCGTGAACTTCTTCGTCTGTGGCCTCGCTATCAAGTACGCACCCGGGCCCGGTGGATACACACCGATGTTCAAGGCCCCCGCAGAAAGGTGTCAGTGATGGCTCAGAAGTCATTCCTCGAGCGCGATGCGTTCCGCATCGGCCTCATTGGAACAGCGATCCTGATCGGAGTCCTGTTCCTCGCGCTCAACTTCAACTCCATTCCCGGTATCAACAGGGCCACGACCTATCATGCGGAGTTCGCCGATGCCAGCGGCCTTGCAGTCGGTGACACGACGCAGATTGCCGGCGTGAAAGTCGGAGAGGTGAAGCAGCTTTCGATCGACGATGGAAAAGTCGACGTGGAATTCGCCGTGGACAGCGGTGCGGTCGGGCTCGGTGAGGACACCACGGCGGCGATCAAGGTCGAAACCGCTCTCGGGCGGCGATACGTGGACATCACTCCGGGACGTCACGGTGAACTCGCCGACGACGCGACCATCCCGCTGGCACAAACCAGCTCCGGATACGACATCACCCGGGCGCTCGAGGAAGTCACCGACAAGGTCTCCGAGACCGACACCGTCAACCTCTCCGGCGCGCTCGAGCAGGTTTCCTCGGTCGAGGACGAGCTTCCGCCCGATCTGCGGTCATCCCTCGACGGTCTGTCCCGGCTGTCGAACACGGTGGCGAGCCGGGACGAGGAACTGCGGCAGTTGCTCTCGGGTGCGGCCGACGTGTCCCACATCCTCGCGGACCGAGACGTCCAGGTCGCGTCGCTGTTCGGCCAGGGGCAGTCGCTCTTCGCCGCGCTGAACAGCCGGGCAGACACCATCCATCGCGTTCTCGTGCAGTCACGTCAGGTGGCCGATGCACTCACCGGGCTTTCCCGTGACAACGCGGCAACACTCGGACCCACTCTCGAACAGTTGAAGACTCTGGTGGCCACATTGAACAGCAATTACGACAATATCAACGCATCGCTGACCGGCCTCGATCGGTTCGCGAAGCAGGTCGGCGAGGCGGTGGGCAGTGGTCCGTTCTTCGGGGTGCTGCTCCACAACATCGTGCCGGCCAATCTCTCCGGGCAGCTTCCGGGAAGTTTCGGGGGGCTGCGCTGATGGTCTCGGTACGGGAAATGGCACGGGCACTGCCGGCGAGACTGCTCGCCGTGGTGATCGCGGTCGCCCTTGTCGGGTTGCTGACCGCCGCGTGGATCGAAAATCACTCCGTCAACCACGTCACGGCATACTTCCGGAACACCACCGGCATGTACGTCGGGGACCGGGTGATGATTCTCGGCGTCGAGGTCGGCCGCATCACGACGATCGAGCCGGACGGCGAGCGGGTCCGGGTCGAATTCGATTACGACAACGAGTACGACGTCCCCGCCGACGCGAAGGCCGCTGTCGTCGCCCCGACACTGGTGACCGGCCGCTACATTCAGCTCGCACCGGCGTACTCGGGCGGGCCGACCCTGGCGGACAGTGACGAGATTCCCCTCGATCGAACCGCCGTTCCGGTGGAGTTCGACGAGATCAAGAAGCAGGTGGTCAAGCTCAGCGAGGACGCCGGCCGCACCCCGGCGCACCCGGACGGTTCGCTCAACCGCTTCGTGAACAGCACCGCGCGGACTCTGGACGGGACGGGTTCGGCGCTGCACGATTCGCTCACCCACCTCTCGGACGCCGCCACCACCTTGAACGCGAGCGGTGAGGATTTGTTCGGCACTGTCGAGAACCTGCAGAAGTTCACGGCCGCGCTCGCTGCCAGCGACCAGCAGATCCGGGCGTTCAGCGGCGAACTCGCGAACGTGTCGGGGCTGCTCAACGCCAACCGGACCGAACTCGACGCGATGCTGAGCAGCATGTTGACCACATTCCAGGAAGTGACGAAGTTCATCGAGGAGAACCGCGGGGCGTTGGTCGACAACGTCGGGCAGCTCGAGGACATCACCCGGTTGCTCGTCGACCGCCAGGACACCCTGATGTCGATCCTGCACGCCGGACCGACAGCGCTGTCCGACTTCTACAACATCTACGATTCCGACGCCAATTCGCTCACGGGCGCGCTCGCTGTGCCCGAGATGCCGGACCCGCGCTCGCTCATCTGCGCACTCATGACCACGGTCGACGCTCCGGCAAATGAATGTGCTACGGCTGCAGTCGCTTTCGCTGCACCACTGGCATCGGCCGTCGCTCGGCAGGCGGCACCGGCACCGGTCACCAACCCGCTACCGCCGGGGGTCATGCCAAGCGTTTCCGCACCGAATGATCCCGTCGCCTCCATCACCCAGAGTCTGCAGAACCTCATTCTCCCGGAGGGACCACGATGACGAACACTATTCGGAGGTCGGCGCTCACGGCGACCATGCTCGTCGGTGTCGTGGCCGCTGCGGCCGGATGCAGATTCGACGGAGTCAATTCGATCGGGCTGCCCGGCAACGCGGTCGGAGGTGACGCACACGAGGTGACCGTCGAGCTCGCGGACATCCAGAATCTGGTCGGAAACTCACCGGTGAAGGCCGGCAACGTCATCGTGGGAAATATCAGTCGCATCACGGGTGACAACTGGGGGGCCGAGCTGACCCTCGAACTCGACCCGGACGCCGAGATCCCCGCGAACGTCAGCGCCAAGCTCGCGCAAACCAGTGTCCTCGGCTCCCAGTACCTGGAGCTGACCGTGCCGCCCGGTGTGGACGCAGACGGCCGACTCGCCGACGGTGACCTGATCCCCCTCGACCGCACCAGCCAGTACCCCTCGACCGAGGAGGTGCTCTCAGCGCTCGCTCTCGTCCTCAACGGCAGTGGGCTGCAGCAGATTCGCACCGTGACATCTGAGCTCAACCGCGTTCTGGGCGGCCGCGAGGAATCGCTGCGCAGCCTGTTCGGCAACCTCGAAGAGTTCGTCGGCGGTGTCGACCAACAGCGCGGCGACATAGTCCGGGCAATCGACGGCCTCGATCGCCTCGGCGCGGAATTAGCCAGTCAGAATCAGACGATCGACCGGGGGATCACGTCGATTCAGCCCGCCCTGCAGATCCTCGACGACCAGCAGAAGCAACTCACGACGATGCTGAACGATGTGGGACGGTTCGGCGAGGTCGCCACCGACGTGCTCGAGAGCAGCCGCGAGGACCTCGACGAGAATCTGAGGTCGCTCCAGCCGGTGCTGTCGCAGCTCGCGGCGGCCGGCGATCACCTCCCGGAAGCACTGAAGATCGCCGGAACCATTCCGTTCCCTGCCACGACCACTCAGCGCGCCGTCAGGGGGGACTACATGAATCTGTTCCTCACCCTCGATGTCAGCGCCGAGACGATCGGCGGCAAGGTTCTCGGCAGCATTCCCCTCGACGAGTTGGCGGGACTGAACCCGGCCCGTCAAGCGGTGAATCCTCTGTTGGCACCTACCGGTGCAACAACATCCGACGGGCCCGCAGCGTCCGCACCGCAGAACGGAGCACCGCGCTGATGAGAACAAGACTCGTTCGCTTCCAACTCATCGCATTCACGGTCGTGGCGGTTCTCGCCGTCGGCAACGCCGCGGTCAACTACCTCGGCCTGAAGAGGGTCACCGGAATCGGGATGTACACGATTACAGCGGAGTTCGACCGTGCCGGAGGACTTTATGTGAACTCCTTGGTGACCTATCGAGGCGTCGACGTCGGCGTCGTGAAGTCGATCGACCTGGGTCCCGATCGGGCGGCCGCAGAATTGCAGCTCGATTCAGATTTCGCGATCCCGAGTAACAGCCAGGCATTCGTCCGCAGTGTCTCCGCCATCGGCGAGCAGTACCTGGACGTGGTGCCGGCGTCGTCCGAAGGCCCCTTCCTCGCCGACGGTGATGTGATTTCGGAGGAGAACACCGAAATCCCGGTGCCCGCCTCCGAGGTCGTCGACAAGGTGAACGTGCTCCTCTCCGAGCTGCCCAAGGACGATCTCCGAGTCACCGTCGACGAGGCCTACACCGCCTTCAATGGGACGGGGCCGGCTCTGTCGCGGCTCATCGACTCCTCGCGTCCCCTGATCGAACTCGCGCAGGCGAAGATCGGTACTACGACGACCCTCCTCGATGACGCCGAACCTGTCCTCGACGCAGGTGTCGACTCACGCGCCGACATCGCGAGCTTCTCCCACGATCTGTCCTCGTTCTCCGAGCAGTTGGTGATGAGCGACGCCCAGGTCCGCGGCGTCCTCGACAACGGATCACAGTTCTTCGACACCGTCAGCGGCACACTCGACGACGTACGCCCCACCGTTCCGCTGCTGCTGGCGAACCTGCAGACGGTCGGCGAAGTCGCCCGGGTGAACATCCCTGGGATTGAGCAGATCCTGGTGATCTACCCGGCGGTGTCCGCCTCGATCAACTACATGCACCGCGGAGTTCAGGGCGAAGATCGGGTATACGGTCAGGGCGCCCTCGACGTCAAACTCGGCAACTCCGCGAACCCGCTCCCCTGCACCGAGGGCTACCAGGAAACGCAACGCCGCGACCCCAGCGACGTCAGCACCGCCCCGGCACCGGAGAATTCCTACTGCAAACTGCCGCCGGCCGACCCCCGCGTCGCCCGCGGGGCGCGCAACATCCCCTGCGCGACCAATCCCGCGGTGCGAACCGCGGAAATCGCGAACTGCCCCGGGGGTCTGCCGTCCACCTGGCCGGAAATGCTGGCCCGGCCCGGCCAACCGTACGTCCCGCCGTCGACGGACACCGGCGCACCGAGCACCGGCCCGATCTCGACCCCGCCGACCCCTGACGCCACCGCCCCCGGGACCGCCACGCCGGCCTCGTGGACGACCCCGCAAGGCTTCACCGACAGCGACGGCTCCCTCAGCGTCCCCTACGACCCGGTCACCGGAAACTTCCGGGCACCGAACGGCGATCTCTACTCGATCGCCAGCGTTTCTGCACCACACTCGAAGGAGGAATCGACATGGCAGGCACTTCTGCTCCGGTAGAGGTCGAGACCCACCTCGACCACACCGACGTTGACCACGACAGGGACGACGTCCCGGCGACGACACACGACTCCGAGGAGCGGGTACCGACGCGCGGATTCCTCATCGGACTGGCCGCAACGCTGGTGATCGCGATCGCCGCCGCGGTCGGCGGCGGCATCTCGTGGACGAACCTACGCGCCGAACAGAACGCACAGTCCCGAGATGACCAGGTCCTCGAAACGGCCCGGCAGGTGGTGGTCAACCTTGTGACGCTGCGACATCAAAGCGTCGACGAAGACATCCAGCGCGTCGCGGACGGCACCACCGGACCGTTCCGCGACCAGTTCACCAGCGCATCGGGAAGTTTCGGTGACGTGTTGAACCAGGGCCAAGTCGAGTCGACCGGCGAAGTCAAGAAAGCCGGGCTCGTCGAGGCCGACGACGACCACGCCGTGGTCCTCGCTGCCGTGACCTCCACGGTGAAGAACACCGAGGCACCCGACGGCGAGATTCGCGTCTACCGCATGAAGGTCTCGCTCGATTCGGTGGACGGCAACTGGCTCGTCTCAGATGTGGAGTTCGTAGCATGAGAAACACATTCGCCCGTATACCCGCAGCTGTCGCAACCTGGTCCTTCGCACGCCGGCGGGCCACCCGTTACCTCGCAGTCCTTCTCGCCGGCGGACTCGTCGCGGTCGCCGGCGCCATCGCTCTCCAGGTGCACGATCACCGCCAGGTGAACACCGCGGAGGCCGAGGCGCGCGAACGCGGAACGCAGCTGATCGCGGACGTGCTGTCGTACGACTTCAACACCGTCGACGCGCACTTCGCCGACGTACTTCCCAATCTCGGTGGCGATCTCCGCGGCCAATTCGACAGTGTCGGCAAAGAGGTCATTATCCCTTCGGCAAAAGAACGCCAAGTCGTCACCTCGGCGACCGTCGTCGAATCGTCCGTCGTCTCCGCGTCCGAGGACGCAGTGACGCTGCTGTTCTTCGTCAACCAATCGACCACCAGCACCGACACCGCCGCACCGAAGTTGGACGGAAGTCGCGTCCGGGTCGGCATGACCGATCAGGAGGGAACGTGGGTCATGACGGAAATCACCCCGGTCTGACCGCATCCCCGGAACACGGGGATCAGTCGCTTTTTCGCAATCGTAGGAGGTAGTCGTGGGAGTCGAGGTATCCGTCGAGGGACTGACCAAGTCGTTCGGCTCGCAAAGGATCTGGCAGGACGTCACATTGACCCTTCCGACAGGTGAGGTCAGCGCGTTGCTGGGCCCGTCGGGAACCGGTAAGTCGGTGTTCCTGAAATCGTTGATCGGTCTGCTCCGCCCGGAGCAGGGCTCCATCGTGATCGACGGCACCAACATTCTCGAGTGCTCCAGCAAAGAGCTCTACGAGATCCGCAAACTGTTCGGGGTGCTGTTCCAGGACGGCGCGCTGTTCGGGTCGATGAACCTCTACGACAACGTGGCGTTCCCACTACGCGAACACACCAAGAAATCCGAATCCGAAGTCCGCAAGATCGTCATGGAGAAGATGGAACTCGTCGGCCTCCTCGGGGCCGAGGACAAACTACCCGGCGAGATCTCCGGCGGTATGCGCAAACGCGCCGGCCTGGCCCGCGCCCTGGTGCTGGACCCGCAGATCATTCTGGTCGACGAGCCGGACTCCGGTCTGGACCCGGTCCGCACCACCTACATCTCGCAGACGTTGATCGACATCAACGCCGAGATCGACGCCACGATCCTGATCGTCTCCCACAACATCAACCTCGCCCGCACAGTGCCCGACAACATCGGCATGCTCTTCCGCCGAGAACTGGTGATGTTCGGCCCCCGCGAGGTCCTGCTCACCAGCGACCAACCGGTCGTCAAACAGTTCCTCAACGGCACCATGATCGGCCCGATCGGCATGTCCGAGGAAAAGGACGAAGCCACCATGGCCGCCGAACAGGCCATGGTCGACGCCGGCCACCACGCCGGTGGTGTCGACGACGTCGAGGGCATCGTCCCGCAAATGAAGGCCACCCCCGGAATGCCGTTCCGGCAGGCCGTCGCCCGCCGCCGAGAACGCGTCCGCGACATCATGCACACCCTCCCCGAGAACGCCCAGATCGCCATCCAGGAAAGCTTCGAGAAGAGCTTCGGCTCGTACGACGCCACCGAAGAGTTTCGCGTCTACGAGGAACCCCTCGAAACCGTGTGAGCCACCGTTCGAGTTCACGACTCGGCAAGAGACGCACCCAACCCAGATCAACGAGAGGAACCGTCATGACGACGAACAACAACGCCTTCTTCATCGGAGGCGAATGGCATCCGCCCACCTCGAGCGCCGTGATCACGGTGATATCCCCCAACGACGAACAGGTGGTCGGCCACACCCCAGACGGTGCCGAATCCGACATGGACGCCGCGATCGATGCGGCGCGCCGGGCATTCGACGATCCGACCGGGTGGTCGCAGTGGGAGCCCGCTCGGCGAGCGCAGGCACTGAAGCGCCTCGCCGATGCGCTCGACAAACGCGCACCGGAGATGGTTCAGGCGGTGAGCTCTCAGAACGGCATGCCCGTCGCCGTCGCGGAGAAGCTGGAAGCGGTCTTTCCACAGATTCTGCTCCGCTACTACGCAGGCCTGATCGAGGACGACAGCTTCGAGGAAACTCGTCCGGGTCTGCTCGGCGGGTCGACTCTCGTGACCAAGACCCCGATCGGCGTCGTCGGCGCAATCGTCCCGTGGAACTTCCCGCAGGCGCTCGCAGCGTTCAAGTATGCTCCGGCGCTCGCGGCGGGGTGCACGATCGTCCTCAAGCCCTCCCCCGAAACGGTGCTCGACAGTTACGTTCTCGCAGAGGCGATCGAAGAGGCGGACCTGCCGGCGGGCGTCGTCAACATCGTGGCCGGTGGCCGCGAACTGGGGGCGTATCTGGTCTCGCACCCCGGCATCGACAAGGTGGCGTTCACCGGGTCGTCGGCTGCGGGCCGCAGCATCGCCGAGGCCTGCGGTCGACTACTCCGGCCGGTCACGCTGGAACTGGGTGGAAAGTCGGCGGCGATCATCCTCGACGACGCGAATCTGGATCTCGCCACCGTCGGTGAACAACTGTTCGGCGCAACCATGTTGAACAACGGGCAGGTCTGCTACCTCGGCACCCGCATCCTGTCTCCGCAGTCGCGTTACCAGGAAGTGGTCGATACGTTCAGCGCTCTCGCCGGGTCGCTGACCGTAGGAAGTTCCCTCGATCCCGCGACGATGATCGGGCCGATGGCGAGCGCCCGGCAGCGCGACCGGGTGGAGTCGTACATCGCGAAGGGCAAGGGCGACGGCGCCCGCATCACGGTCGGTGGTGGACGCCCCGCCGACCTCGACAAGGGATGGTTCGTCGAACCGACCATCTTCGCGGACGTGGACAACAACTACACCATCGCCCAGGAGGAGATCTTCGGCCCGGTTCTCTCGATCATTTCGTACCGCGACGACGAGGAGGCCGTCCGCATCGCGAACGACAGCGACTTCGGGCTCGGTGGCACCGTCTTCACGGCCGATCACGACCACGGGGTCGCCGTCGCCCGGCGCATCCAGACGGGAACGATCGGCATCAACGGCTACCTTCCCGATCCGACGGCGCCCTTCGGTGGCGTCAAGGCCAGTGGCCTCGGCCGCGAACTGGGCCCGGAAGCCCTGTCCGCCTACCTCGTGCCGAAGTCGATCTACCTGTAACGGCGTGATGCGGGTGCGACGCTCGGGGCGCACCCGCATCCCTCCACGCACCACTCATCCCAACGGGGTGTTTTCCACAGCCCGAAGGATGACAACGCGTCCGATTCATACCTTTCATCCCCTCTCGGTCGGTATTATGGTTCGACCAAACACTCTGGCCTTCTCCTGTCGAGGAGAGGCACCTGAAAGCAAGGATCCGCACATGGATGTCATGGAACACGCGGGAGCCATTCTCCCCGAGGACCGCTACAGTGCGAGCACCCTCGAGGCGTTCCGATCGAACGGGTACTGGCGCGACGAGAGCCTGGCCGAACATGTGGATCGCTGGGCGAGGATCGACCCGGACTTCGTCGCTGTCACCGACGGCTACGGAGCGCTCACCCGCGGTGAACTTCGGGCGCAGGCATACCGTCTCGCAGCGTCACTGAAGAGGCTCGGAGTCGACAGCGGCGACCGCGTCCAGGTGCAGTTGCCGAACTGGAACGAATTCGTCGTCATCTATGTGGCACTCGCCAGGATCGGCGCCGTGCTCGTCCCGACGATGCCGGTGTATCGGCACGACGAGGTCCGCTACGTCCTCGAGCACTCCGGCGCCAAGATCTCGTTCTTGACAGAGGAATTCCGGAAGTTCCGGTACACCGACATGCTGGCTGAGGTCCGCACGGAGGTTCCCGGGCTCGAGCACGTCGTCGTCGTGCGCGGAAAAGCGGGTGTCGACGAGATCGCGTTCGATTCACTGATCGCCGGCGACGACGTCCCCGGTGACGAAGAACTCGGGCCACCGCCGTCTGCCGATGCGGCCCATGCCATCATCTACACCTCAGGAACGGAGTCTCGGC
>RRBB01000339.1:0-8221 GCA_006543605.1 Rhodococcus sp. WS4 | reverse complement strand
GGGGGAGATGCACCGTGGGCGGGGCGACCGGGCTCGCCGGCGCGCCCAGGGGAGGTGCGCTCGCGGCGGCCGCGGCACTCAGGTGCTGCGCCGAGCGCCTCGGGGCAGGCACCCGGTAGGTCGGTAGGTCGAGCGCCGCCGCGATGCCGCGCAACGCCGAGCCCATCTGCTCGGCGTTGGCGAAGCGGTGCGACGGTTCCCGGTGGGTGGCCTCGGCGACGAGTTCGTCGAACTCGGGCGGGACGCCGGCAATGAACGAACCCGGCCTCGGAACGTCCTGGTTGATCCGCTGATAGGCGACGGACAGCGAGGTGTCACCGGTGAAGGGAGTCCGCCCGGTGAGGAGCTCGAACAGCAGGACACCGGTGGAGTAGACGTCGCTGCGGGTGTCCGCGACCCCGGACGTCACCTGCTCCGGTGACAGGTACGCCGCCGTGCCCAGAATCACACTGTTCGAGGTGGTGGTCGACGCCGCAGCGGCCCGCACCAGACCGAAATCGGCGATCTTCACCTCGCCGCCGTCGGAGATCAGGATGTTCTCGGGTTTGACGTCGCGGTGCACGAGACCCGCCCGGTGGGCGACGGCGAGAGCGTCGAGAACCGGGCCCGCGACCGCGGCCACCGCATGCGGGGGCATCGGCCCGCGCTCCCGCAGGAGTTCACGAAGCGTTCCACCGTCGACGAGTTCCATGACCAGGAACGCATGGTCCCCGTCGTGACCCTGGTCGTAGACGGCGACGAGCGAGGGATGCTTGAGTCGCGCCACCGAGCGGGCCTCGAACTCGAACCGCGAGACGAACGCCGGATCGGCCGCGAACTGCGGATCCATGACCTTGATGGCCACCGGACGGTCGAGACGCGTGTCGAGCCCCCGGTAGACGGTGGACATGCCGCCACGCGCGATCGTGGCATCCACCCGATAGCGCCGGTCGAGCAGCTCGCCGATCAAACGTTGACCTCCATCGTGCACAGTGTCCGTTCCCCCGTCAGTGCGCGCAGCCCGGCCACGCGCCCCCTCAATCGTAGCCAGCGACACCGACCGGTAGCGCCACGCCGGAGGCGACCGGATAACGTTAGGGGAGTGAGTGCCATCCCTTACTGTGACGATGTCCTGGACCCTTCCGTCTCCCTCCTCCAGTTGGTGGACGTCGCGAAGAACCTCGGTGTGGCCGTCACCCGTGTGCAGCAGCTTCTGCGTGATCAGCAGTTGATCGCCGTGCGACGCGACGGCGTCCTCGGTGTTCCCGAACTCTTCTTCGACGAGACCGGCGAGACGGTCAAATGGCTGCCCGGCCTCATCGCCGTGCTGCACGACGGCGGGTTCGACGACGAGGAAATCCTGCTGTGGCTGTTCCGTGAGGACGACAGCCTGCCCGGCACTCCCGTGCAGGCCCTGCACGGCGACCTCGCCCGCGAGGTGATCCGCCGCGCTCAGGCGATGGGATTCTGACCACCCGTCACCGTGAGCGGCCACCGGTGGGCACCGCGAGCCGGGCGAACTGGGGTAGCGCCGTCGCCCACCGGTTCCTGCGGGGAACGGTGGCGCGGCGGTCGAGGACCCGATAACCCCCGCGCTCGATCTCGTCGAGAATGCGCGAGTACAGCACGAACGCGGTCCGGATACCGGGTTGCACCCGCCGGTCCAGCATCGCGATGCCCGGTTCCGCGTCCCGGTACACCGACCGCGTGACCGCGATCAGGTGGGCGAGAGCCCGCACGATGCGCTGGTCCGTCGCCCCGCTGCGACGGCTGTGCACGAGAAGGTCGGTGTCGACCCCGAACGCCGCCAGTTCGTCGGCCGGGAGATAGACGCGGCCCCGATCCAGATCCTCGCCGACGTCACGGAGGAAATTGGTCAGCTGGAACGCCTCCCCGAGCGCCGCGGCGTGCGGTGCGGCGTCCGCGACGGGCGCGGTGGTTCCGAGGACGGGCAGCATCTGCAACCCGATCACGACGGCCGACCCGTACATGTACGTCCGGAGTTCGGTCATACTGCCGTATTCGGCACGATGCGCCGGCGTCCCGGGAACGTCCATCCGCATCGAATCGAGGAACGCGAAGAAGAAGTCGCGGGAGATGTCGAAATCCGCCACGGTGTCGAGGAAGGCGGGGAGAACCCGCAGTATCTCGGGTGTGCAGGACTTCGGCTCGACCGAGGTCCGATCGCTGAAACCGAGGCGCAGCACGGCCTCGATCCGATCGAGTTCGACGGCGCAGTGTGCGGCCGTCCGGTCCGGCTCGGAGTCCACGATGTCGTCGACCGTGCGGGCGAAGCCGTACAGCGCGTGCACCGCGCCCCGGCGGCGCTCGGGAAGCAGTCGCGTCGCGAGGTGGTAGGTGCGTCCGTGCTTCGCCGTCACCGCGCCGCAATACCGATAACTGGCCGCCAGCTCGGTCATCGACAGGTCACTCGATGCCGGGCGACGACGCAGCACCTGCGAGGTCGGAGGTGCGCACGTCCTCGGGAGGCCGGGGTGTGCGCAGACGCAGCGGGTCGACCGTGCGCAGCGACACCGCCGCGACGACCGCGGCGAACGTCGCGAGCGCCACGTGCGCCACCGTGTAGAGACCGATCGACCCGTCGGGCTGGAAGACCAGCATCAACCAGGTCGACAACCCGACGAGGACCATCAGAGTCCGCGTCGACAGTGCGAAGCCGGCGGCAATGGCGATGGGCCAGGAGTAGTACCAGGGCAGCGCCGCGGGCGAGAGGATCACGATCGCGACCAGGACGATGAGGATCCCGAGGACCGCGTCACGTTCGGTCTTCCGGCACCGCCACCAGACCGTCAGCACGATCGCGACCAGGGCCACCGCACAGATCGGACGGGTGACCGCCAGCACTTCTCCCAGCCGCAGGTCCGCGAACCACGACGTTCCCACGGTCACGATGTGGGCGAGAATCGTGGGCAGCGACAACCAGTTGATGATCTTGTTCGAACCGGACAGCGCGGTCATCCAGCCCAGCCCGACGCCGGCGACGGCGGACGCGGCCGCGAAGACGGCCACGAACACGGCGAAGCCCGCGCCGGCGGTCTTCGCGAACGATGCCATCGGTGACGCGGGGGTGCGCCCGTCCGCCTCGGCCTTCTCCTTCTCGTGGAGCATCCAGATCCACACCATGAACGGGAGGGCGGCGCCGGCCGTCGCCTTGATCGCGACCGCCACCGCGACGAGGGCGATGCCGGCGAGATGGCGACGCTCGAGGACGAGCGCGATGCCGGCGATCATCAGGCCGACCATCAGCAGCTCGTTGTGGACACCACCGATGAGGTGGACGAGAACCAGGGGATTGAGCACGGCGAGCCACAGGGCGATGGCCGGGTTCCCGCCGAGGTGGCGTGCGAGGTGGGGGACGCCCCACACCATCAGCGCGAGTCCGGGCAGCATCGTCAGGCGCAGCAGCATCGTCCCGGCGATCACGTTGTCACCGGTCAGCGCCGTGATTCCCTGGCTGAGGAGCAGGAACAGCGGGCCGTACGGCGCCGTCGTGGTGGTCCACACGTTGCTGACGTTGTCGAGGAGGACTCCCGGGTTGACCACCGGTCCCACGGCGTACGGGTCGAACCCGTCCCGCAGAAGCGCGCCCTGCGCGAGGTAGGAGTAGGCGTCGCGGCTGAACATCGGCACGGCGAGCAGCAGCGGCGCCGTCCACACCGGGACGACCATCCGCAACTGCCGCAGGCTCACGTTGCCGCGGAGAGTGGCGCGGCCCAACCGCACCCACGCTGCGATCATCGCGACGACACCCACCCAGACGATGACGGTCGACAGGATCTGGCCGTGACCGAACCGAAGCCACGACAGGTGCATCGCCTCGAGGAGCGGGTCCTCGCGGCGAACGCTGCCCGCACCGAAACCACCGAACGTGATCATCACGGCGCCCACGAAACCGAGGATCGCAGCGTGCCCCTCCGGGCTGCGGAGGAAGTCCGCCGTGGTCTGTGGCCACGATCGCTGCGGCGTGGTCGTCGCAGGGGCGACGGTCGCCTGCCGGGCAGAGGACGTCATGAGTGCAGATTCCTCCCCCGAGGTCAGTTCGGTTGCGTTCGGTGCGCTCGTCGTCGCGCGCTTCGCATGGTCGAGGAACCAGTTTAATTGCTGCCGGCACCAGTTCTCGCCACGCCTCGCCCTATCCTCCCGCACTTCGTGCTTTCGGGGACATTTCCGCACTTCGTGCTTGCGGGGACATTTCCGCACTTCGTGCTGAGGGGAGCCCGGTAATGCGTGCTGCCGCGAGTTTCCCCGACAGCAGGACGGTCGGGACTCCGACGCCCGGAACGGTGCCGGAACCGGCGAGAACCACGTTGTCCAGACCCTTGACCAGGTTCGGGCGCCGGAACGGTCCGGTCTGCCGGAACACGTGCGCCGCCGCGAAGGGACTGCCCGCGGCCATGCCCTTGCGGAGCCAGGTGAGGGGCGTGTCGACGTGGTCGATCGTGAAATGCTCCGCGATCCCGCCGTAGCCGCGCGTCTCGAGTTCGCGCAGCAGTTCGTTCACGTACGGGCCGGTCAGCGAGGACCAGTCGAGCGGCGCGCTGTGCAGGTTCGGGCAGGGCGCCAGCACCGACACCGGCTCCGAGGGGGTGCCCGCGCGGTCGACGGCGAGGCCCGGATCGGAGACGGCGGGCCGGGTGATCAGCAGGGACGGGTCCGTCATCAGGCGTCCGCGCCCCGCGCGGGCCGTGATTTCCGCGAACGTGCGGGCCCATGCGTGACCGAAGTCGATGGTGTGGTGCCGCCGGGCAGCCCACTGGGAGGTCACCGCCGTGGGGACCGTCCCGTGCAGGACGACGGCGGACGGCGACACCCGCACCCGGCGGGGGGTGCGTCGGGTCACCGGGCGAAGGAGTTCGTCGACGACGGCGGTGTCCGGGGTGAGGACCACCGCGTCGCAGTCGATTCGGTCACCCGCCGCGGTGACGACGGCGGTGACGCGATCACCGGTCTTCTCGACGGCCGCGACCTCGGTGCCGAGTCGGACCTCGCCGCCCGCGGTGACGAGGGCGTCGGCGAGGGCGAGCGCGATGGAGCGCATCCCGCCCCGGGGGAAGTAGACGCCGAGCGAGGTGTCCATGTGGGCGATCGCGCCGTACACGGCGAGGGCGTCGGCGGGCGCAACCCCGGCGTACAAGGCCTGGAACGTGAAGATCCGGCGGAGCCGCGGATCGGTGATCGTGCGGTCGACCCTGGCGCCGAGCCGGCCGAACCCACCCAGCACGGTCAGCTTCAGCAGATCCTTGGCGGCCGCGCGGGACGCGACGAGATCCAGCGGCGAATCGAAATTCGCGTCCATGAAGCGGTGGTACTCGGCGTCGAAGATCCTGCCCAGCCAGCGCCGCAGCGTCAGGTACCGGGCCGATTCGGCGGGCCCGCACACCCGGCTGATCTCGTCGACCATCCGGTCCGGGTCGGAGTGGACGTCGAGTGAAGAGCCGTCCGCGAACCGCGCGTGATAGGCCGGGGCCAGCCGCTCGAGGACCAGGGCGGGGCGGGTGGAGTCGAAGTCCGCGCCCACGGCGGCGAGCGCCTCGCGGACCAGTTCGGGCATCGTGAGCACGGTGGCACCGTTGTCGATGTCGTAGCCGGGGCCCCGGTACGTGCCCACCCGGCCGCCCGGTGAGGATTCCCGCTCGAGGACGGTGACGCGCCGGCCCGACCCGGTGAGGTGCAGCGCGGCCGACAGACCGGCGAGACCGGCACCGACGACCACGACGTGATCGGTGCGACCGGGCACCGTTCGGAGCGCGCGCGCCATCGGAACCTCAGTAGTCGCGGCGCGTCGCGGCGACGGCCATCTCGGTGAGCTGCTGCTTCGCCTCGGTGGCGGCGGTACTCGCCGTCAGGGTCGACAGCGCGTTCCCGACGAGTTCCTCGATGTGCTTCTCCACGTCCGCCACCGCTCCGAGCGAGGTGATCGTGTTCCGGAGAGTGTCCACTTCCGAATCGGACAGGTTGGTGCCGACACCCGTGCGGAGAAGGTCGGCGGCCGCGGGATCTTCGGCGTCGGCGCGTTGCAGCGACATCGCGAACAGGACGGTGCGCTTACCGGCCCGCAGATCGTCGCCCGAGGGCTTGCCCGTCACAGCCGGATCGCCGAACACGCCGAGCAGGTCGTCACGGAGTTGGAAGGCGATACCGATGTCGGTGCCGAAGCGGCGGTAGGCCGAGACGAGCGCGTCGTCGGCGCCTGCGAGCGCGGCACCGAGGTGCAGCGGCCGTTCGATGGTGTACGCCGCAGTCTTGTACCGATTCACCTTCATGGCCGCCTCGATCGACTCGTCCGCCCGGGCCTCGTTGCTGATGTCGAGGAACTGACCGCCGAGCACCTCGGTGCGCATCGCGGACCAGACGGGGGAGATCCGGGCCGACGCCTCCGCGGTGATGCCCGATTCGCGGATCATGTCGTCGGCCCAGGCCAGGGCGAGATCGCCGAGGAGAATCGCGACGCCCTCGCCGAAGTGAGCGGAATCACCGCTCCACGACCCGGCGCGGTGCCGGTCCTCGAACTCGACGTGGACGGTGGGGAACCCCCGGCGCGTGGTGGAGGCGTCGATGATGTCGTCGTGGACCAGCGCGCAGGCCTGAACCAGCTCGAGCGCCGAGCAGGCCCGGAGCACGGGTGTGGCCTCCGGGCCCCGGGCGTCGCCGCCCGCCCCGAGCCAGCCGGTCCACGCGAAGGCCGGCCGCACCCGCTTGCCGCCGCGCAGGACGAAGTCTTCGAGGGTGGTCACGGCGTCGCGGTAGCCGCCGCCCACGGAGTCGACCAGGTCCTGCCGGCTGGTGAAGAAGTCGCGAAGCGCATTTTCGACGTCGGCCGCCAGGGCGGCCGGGCGCGTTCCAACGGACAGTGTGGCCTCCAGGGTCGAATTCTCGCGTGCGCGCCGAGAGCGGCGACAGGCGTCGACACCACCATAGTGGGCGTCCCCCGGAGAGGGCGGATACCGGGATCCCGGCCGCTCGCGGAGACGCAGTGGGTGCATTGCCCCGGGCAATACCTATGCTGGACGGGTGACATTCGATTCCGTCAGGGGGCGGGCCAGCGAAGGCTGGGTAACCCGCACCCCGTCCATCGTCGACCGGATCCGGTCGTCCGGCGACGGTCGGGTGCCCTTTTCCGTCGAGTTCTCGCCGCCTCGTGACGAGGCCGCCGAGGCCCGCCTGTGGCGTGCCGTCCGCGAGTTCGAGCGCATGGGTCCGGCCTTCGTGTCCATGACCTACGGCGCGGGCGGGTCGACGCGCGACCGCACGGTCCGCGTCACCGGTCAGCTCGCGGAGGAGACCACGCTGCTGCCGGTCGCGCACCTCACCGCTGTGTCGCACAGCGTCGACGAACTGCGTTCCATGGTCGGCGCGTACGCCGACCGCGGAATCAGCAACATCCTGGTCCTGCGCGGCGACCCGCCCGGCGACCCGCTCGGCGAATGGCAGAAGCATCCGGAGGGTGTCGAGTACGCGGAGGATCTCGTCCGGCTCGTCCGCGATCTCGGCGACTTCCACGTGGGTGTGGCGTCGTTCCCGGAAGGCCACTACCGCGCTCCCGACCTCGCGCACGACACCCGGTACCTGGTGTCGAAGCTGCGGGCCGGCGCCGAGTACTCCATCACGCAGATGTTCTTCGACGTCGACGACTACCTGCGCCTGCGCGACCGGGTGGCGGCGTACGACCCCGAGCAGGGCGCCAAGCCGATCATCCCCGAGATCATGCCGATCACGTCGCTGCGGTCGGTCCGCCGGATGCTGGAACTGTCGGGGTCGAGTCTCCCGGCGCAGCTCGAGAAGCGGCTCGCCACGGCCGCCGGGGACGGTCCCGAGGAGAACCGCGCCGCCGTGCGCGAGATCGGCATCGACCTCGCCACCGAGATGAGTGAACGACTCATCGCGGAGGGCGCTCCGGGTCTGCACTTCATCACCCTGAACTTCGCCCGCGCCACCAGCGAGGTGCTGGCCCGGCTCGGCGACAAGGTCGGTTCGGGTGTGGCGGATCCGGCTCCGGTCACCCCGACCCCGGTCAGCTGAGACTCCGGCCCTTCCACCGGGTACGCCCGCGACGGTGATTGCGGTGCGACGAGACCGTCAGCGCCGCCGCCGCAGCAACGGACAGCGGGTGCGCGCACGCGCCGGCCACGTCGGCGACGGTGAGGCGGTCACCGCGTTCGAGGGCACGCGCACACAGCCGGGACGCCGTCGCCGCCAGATACCCCACCGCGCCCCACCTGCG
>RRBB01000338.1:0-8318 GCA_006543605.1 Rhodococcus sp. WS4 | reverse complement strand
GTGTAGACGTCGAAGGTGGTGCCCTCGCCGAATTCCAGGTCGAGGGACTGGCCACGGTCATCCCGTTCCACCGGGCCATCGTCTCCGACCCCGCCTTCATCGGCGACGGCACCACCTTCGACGTCTACACCAAGTGGATCGAAACCGAATGGGACAACCAGGTCGAACCGTTCACCGGTAACCAACCGATCGACGAGGACGAGACCGGGCCCCGGCAGAACGTCGTCGTCGAGGTCGGCGGCCGCCGCGTCGAGGTGTCCCTGCCCGGCCAGTTCACCCTCGGCACCGGCGGTGGCGGTGCCGCGGCCGGGGCGGTCCGCAAGAAGCCCAAGGCCCGCACCCGCGGCGGCGCCCACGGCGGCGCCGCCTCCGGTGACGCCGTCACCGCCCCCATGCAGGGCACCGTCGTCAAGGTCGCCGTCGAAGAAGGCCAACAGGTCGCCGAGGGCGACCTCATCGCCGTCCTCGAAGCGATGAAGATGGAAAACCCCGTCAACGCCCACAAGGCCGGCACCGTCACCGGCCTCGCCGTCGAACCCGGCGCCGCCATCACCCAGGGCACCGTCCTCGCGGAACTGAAGTAAGCACCTGCGTCACACTGTGAGTCCTTCTCGGCCACCGGGGTCGAGAAGGACTCACAGTAGTCTGTACGCATGTCTGATGTTCCCGAGATCCGTATCGGCACCGCCGAACGTGAGCAGGCACTGAACCTGTTGAGCGAACATTTCGCGGCGGGCCGGTTGACGGTCGTCGAGTTCGACGAGTTCGACGAGCGCAGTCTCACGGTCACGAATGCCACGACGCGCGGCGAGCTCGATCGCGTGTTCACCGATCTCCCGGCCACCACGGCCGACACACCCGCCAAGGTCGATTCGGCGAGCCCCGACAACGACCAGAACTGGCGCCGCATCGTGATGTCGGTGATCCCGCTCGTCGCCCTCGTGCTGTTCTTCGTCGTCCCGGTCGACAACAGCTGGTTGTTCTTCCTGATGATTCCTGCGGCCGGCGCCATCCTGTTCGGCACCCGCGACGACCGTCACCGGGATCGCCGCCGCGACCGGGACCGGGACCGCTGACGTGGAACCTGTCGAGGTCAATGCCGGCGGCTGGTACCTGCGGGCCCTGCGCGCCGACGAACGGGTCGACGATCGCCCGGCGCTCGCGGAGGGCGGGATCGCCGAAACCGACTACGTCGCCCGCCGCACGGCGCAGTGGTTGAACGACGAGCACTACTCGTGGGCGATCTGTCAGCCCAACACCGGCGAACTCCTCGCCGAGGTGGGGCTCACCCCGGCCGGCGACTCCGCCATCCTCACGGGGTGGGCGCGCACCGGTCACGAGGATGCGCTCGCCGGCGGATCGGATGCGGTGCAACGGTTCGCGGAAGGCGCACTGGGGTTCACGGTCCAGCGGTGAGTATGCGATCCGTTCCGGTGGCAGCGCTCACCGTGCTGGCCCTGGTCATGCTGCTGTCCCCGGCGTCCGCGACCCCCTCGGGCCCCGAGAACGCCGACAAGGTCGTGCATGCCCTGCTGTTCGCGGCGCTGGCCGCCGCCTCGCGCTACGCGCTGCTGACGCCGCGGATCACCGTGCTGTGGCTCGCGGCGTTCGCAGTGGCGACCGAGATCCTGCAGGGCGTGTTGCCCATCGGCCGGCACGGTTCGATCTGGGATCTCTGCGCCGACATGGTGGGAGTAGCGATCGGGTTGTCCGCTCAGTCCGCGATCATGCGCTCCCGCAGCAGAGTCTGAACCGCCGTGTCGAGGCCGAGCCCGTCGGAGAAATACCGTTCGACGGTCCCGTAGTGCTCGCGCATGGCGGCCAGGGACACTTCGAGGTACTGCTCACGAACTCCGAGCACCGGCTCGAGCAACGCCGGGTCACCTCCGGCGTCGACGAACCTCTCGAACACGCCCGCGAACGACGGAAGCAGTAGCTCGTTGGTCAGCAGGTAATCGTGGAAGACGTCTTCCTCGCTGACTCCGACGAGCAGCAGCAGCGCCGCGGTGGCCCACCCCGTCCGGTCCTTGCCCGTCGTGCAGTGCACGAGGGCAGGCAGGTTGCCGTCCGAGGCGAGGCCGTCGAACAGTTCCCGGTACGACGACACCGCACTCGGCATCAGGACGAAGTCGCGGTAGCTGCCTTCGAAATACTCGATCGCGCGGCCGCCCCCCAGTTCGCGTTCGGCGATCATCGGGTCGGCGATCACCTGGAGCATCTGGGCGGGAATCGACCGTATCCCCTTGTCGGCGAGCACGTCCAACGCGACGGCGCGGGCGCCGTTCGGGAGATTGTCGGGTGCCGCGTCACGCTCGTCGGCGGTACGCAGGTCATACACCGTCCGAATCCCGAGGTCGGCGAGCAGCGGCATGTCCGTATCCGCGACCCGGCTGAGATCGGTCGAACGGTAGTACACGCCGGTACGCACCTTCGCGCCGTCTCTGGTTCGGTAGCCACCGACGTCTCGCAGATTGGGCACGGACGTGAGCGGGATCGGCGTCATGCGTCGACGGTACCGCCCAGCACTCGCCCCAGTGCATCCACGGCGGCGTCGAGTTCCGCGGTCGTCACCGTGAGGGGCGGACGGAACCTGATCCCGCGCTTGCCGGTCGGTAGGATCAGCACCTGCTCGCGGTCCCGGAGGTCCGCGACGACCCGGTCCCGTCGTTGCGGGGTCGGGAGCGTGATCGCGCACATCAGGCCGCGCCCCCGCGGCTCGGTGACGTCGGCGTTCGCGCGGGCGAGTTCCCTCAGCCGTTCGAGGAGATGGGCCCCGGTCATGCGGGCCCGGTCGACGAGCCTGTCCTCCTCGATGACCTCGAGGATCCGCCTGGACCGCACCATGTCGGTGAGGTTGCCGCCCCAGGTGGAGTTTATACGCGAACCGACGGCGAAGACGTTGTCGGGGACGTCGTCCACGCGTCCGCCGGCCATGATTCCGCACACCTGGGTCTTCTTGCCGAACGCGACTACGTCCGGTCGCACGCCCAATTGCTGGTAGGCCCAGGCGGTGCCGGTGAGGCCGCAACCGGTCTGCACCTCGTCGAAGACGACGAGGGCGTCGTTCTCGCGGCAGAGCGCTTCCATCGCCTGGAAGAATTCCGGGCGGAAGTGGTGGTCGCCACCTTCGCCCTGGATCGGCTCGGCGATGAAACAGGCCACATCCGAGGGGTTCTCGGCGAATGCACGCCGCGCCTGCGCCAATGCATGACGCTCTGCTTCCTCGACATCCCGCCCGTCCTCGAGGTACGGGGCGTCGATGCGGGGCCACGGGAACTTGGGGAACCGCGCCACCTTGCCGGGCTCGGTGTTGGTGAGCGACATGGTGTATCCACTGCGGCCGTGGAACGCCTCGGTCAGATGAAGCACCTTCGTCCCGAGCGCCGGATCGAGTCCTCGGCTCTCATTGAGCCTGCTCTTCCAGTCGAACGCCACCTTGAGTGCGTTCTCGACGGCGAGTGCTCCACCGTCGATGAAGAAGAGATGCGGCAGTGCGGGATCCCCCAGTACGCGGGCGAACGTCTCGACGAACCGCGCCATCGGGACCGTGTAGATGTCGGAATTGCTCGGTTTGTTGATCGCGGCCGCCGCCAGCTCCCGGCGGAAGGCGTCGTCGTCCGCGAGCTCGGGGTGGTTCATCCCCAGGGCCGAGGACGCGAAGAACCCGAACATGTCCAGGTAGCTGGTGCCGTCCCTCAGGTCGACGAGATGCGTCCCGCGGGAGCGTTCCAGGTCGAGCACCAGGTCGAAACCGTCGACCAGAATGCGCTCGCGCAGCACGTCGTGCACCCGGCTCGCAGGCAGCTCGCCCCCAGTTCCGGTGAATCGAATCGCTGTGCTCATACCGAGAGATTACGTGAAAATTCCTGTCGATCGACGATATTTCGGCAACATATCCGGCACAGAGCTCACTTGTCGTAAAATGTTTGCAAGATGATGGTGCTGCGTGTGTGTACGTTGGCGGTGGCACGGATCTCCTGCAGAAGGTGTTCCAGGTCCCGCGGGGATGCGACGCGCACCAGCAGCACGTAGCTTTCCTCCCCCGCGACCGAGTGGCAGGCTTCGATGGCGGGAAGGCTCCGCAACCGGGCGGGCGCATCGTCGGGCTGCGACGGATCGAGAGGGGTGATCGCGACGAATGCGGAAAGCCCGTGCCCGAGCGCATCCGGATCGATCTTCGCGGTGTACCCGCGGATCACTTTGCGGGCCTCGAGTCTGCGCACCCTGGACTGCACCGCGGAGACCGACAGTCCGGCTTTCTCGGCCAGGGTCGCCAGAGTCGCCCGGCCGTCGGCCACCAGCTCCTGCATCAGTACCCGATCGATGTCGTCGAGAGGAGTATGGGGTGCGTCGCTACGGAAAGATTCCACCACCAGCGCAGGCTAGCCCAGCGGAGGTGCATCATGGTTGAAACCTGGGAGCTCCGCGCCCGCTTCGCCCGGGCACTGGCCGCGACGTACGGCCGGGCGGCGCCCGCGTACGACGTGCTGGTCGACGTGGCCGGTGAGGTCAACGCCCATTTCGCGGCGAGGAACCCCGCCGATGCCGAACGGTTCGGCGGCCTCCCCCGGGTCACCGCGGAGCGGCACGGTGCGATCCGGCTCGGTGGACCGGCGGAACTGCGTCAGGCGGCCATCCTGTTCGCGGGCTTCGGAATGCACCCGGTCGGATGTTACGACCTACGGGACGCAGCAACCCCCGCTCCCGTCGTGGCGACGACATTTCGTCCCGTCGAGCCGATCGAATTGGCCCGCAACCCGTTCGGGATGTTCGCTTCCATGCTCACCACCGCCGACCGCCGGTTCTTCGACTCCGCCGTGCAGGGCCGCGTCGAGAACCTGCTCGCCGCGCGCACAGTGTTTCCCACCGAGCTCTTGCACCTGGCCGCACTCGCCGCCGAGGAAGGCGGACTCACGGCGCCGTCGGCGGAGCGGTTCGTCGCGCTCGCGTCCGCGATGTTCACACCGTCTGAGACCGCGGCCGACCGGTCCTGGCACTCCCGACTCGAACGGGTGTCCCCCGTCGCCGCCGACATCGGTGGGCGCACCGGCGTCCGCGTCGTCCACCTGGCACCCCGCGTTTTCGACCTCGACGACCTGTGCCGGCGTTCGGCGGCGCGCGGTCTCACGACGGTCGACGGCGCCGCGGGCCCGCCCGCCCGGCGTGTCCCGGACGTTCTCGTGCGGCAGGTATCGTTTCGCGCGGTCGCCGACCCCGACCGGATCGTGGTGGCGGAGTCGCGCGGGATTGCGCTGACACCCGAAGGACGCGAACTGTACGACCGCCTGGCAGACGCCGATGCCACCGACCGGGAGCGCGAGTTCCCGCGCACGGACGACGAACTCGAGGCCCGCGGGCTCGCGTACTTCACGCACCGGATCGTCGGCGGTGAGCGAGCGCTGGAGCCGATCGTCTACGAGGACTTCCTTCCGGTGTCGAGCGCCGCCGCCCGTGACCTACCGTGGCTCGCCGAGACACTCGGCCGGCCCGTGCACGACCCGTTCGCGCTCTACCGCCGGCAGCAGGACGACACCCGAGAGAGGACAGCACCGTGAACCTTCCCACCCCCGAGGAGTTGCGCCGACGCGCCGAGGACGCACTGATCCGGTGCGGCGCCGAGATCACCGACGCCGGTGGACCGCTCGTCGCGCGCACACCGATCACCGGGACCGAATTGCGCACGGTGTCCGCCAGCAGCGCCGACGACGTGGACCGTGCCATCACCGAAGCGCACGAAGCGTTCCTGGAGTGGCGGTCCGTGCCCGCCCCACAGCGCGGCGCCGTGGTGCGCCGCCTGGGTCAGCTTCTGACAGAACACAAGACGGATCTGGCGGAGCTCGTTACCCTCGAGGCGGGCAAGATTCCGTCCGAGGCGCAGGGCGAAGTACAGGAGATGATCGACATCTGCGAATTCGCGGTCGGGTTGTCCCGCCAGTTGTACGGCAGGACGATGGCGTCGGAACGTCCCGGACACCGCCTGATGGAGACGTGGCACCCACTCGGTGTGGTCGGGGTGATCTCGGCGTTCAATTTCCCCGTGGCCGTGTGGTCGTGGAACACCGCCGTCGCCCTGGTCTGCGGCGACACGGTGGTGTGGAAGCCGTCGGACCAGACTCCGCTCACGGCGATCGCCTGTGATGCCCTGCTGGCGCGCGCAGCCCGGGATGTCGGCGCACCCGCAGGAATCCATGCCCTGATCCAGGGTTCGGGGGACGTCGGCGAGCGGCTCGTCGACGACGCACGCGTCGCGTTGGTCAGCGCCACCGGGTCGGTGCGGATGGGTCGCGCCGTGGGGCCGCGCGTCGCCGCACGTTTCGGCAAATGCCTGCTCGAACTGGGCGGCAACAACGCAGCCGTCGTGGCCCCGTCCGCCGACCTCGATCTGGCGGTGCGGGGAATCGTGTTCTCCGCCGCCGGCACCGCGGGACAACGCTGCACGTCCCTGCGACGGTTGATCGTGCACTCGTCCGTCGCGGACGAACTGGTGCACCGCATCTCCTCGGCGTACGGCCAGCTGAAGGTCGGGAACCCGCTCGACGACGGTGTCCTCGTCGGTCCGCTCGTGAACCGATCCGCGTTCGACGCCATGCAGACCGCGTTGGACAAGGCCCGCGCCGACGGGGGGACCGTCGTCTGCGGTGGTGACCGGAGCGGCAACAGCGACTCCGCCTACTACGTCTCGCCCGCCCTCGTCCGCATGCCCGCGCAGACGTCGGTGGTCCGGGAGGAGACCTTCGCCCCGATCCTCTACGTGCTCACCTACGACGAGTTCGACCAGGCGATCACGTTGCACAACGAAGTGCCCCAAGGGCTTTCGTCGTCGATCTTCACCACCGATCAGCGTGAGGCCGAGAGGTTCCTCGCCGCGGACGGTTCCGACTGCGGCATCGCGAACGTCAACATCGGCACGTCCGGGGCGGAGATCGGTGGGGCCTTCGGCGGGGAGAAGGAAACCGGCGGCGGACGGGAGTCGGGATCCGAT
This sequence comes from Rhodococcus sp. WS4, assembly GCA_006543605.1. Lineage (GTDB taxonomy): Bacteria > Actinomycetota > Actinomycetes > Mycobacteriales > Mycobacteriaceae > Rhodococcus_F. The sequence goes on along the minus strand of RRBB01000338.1, from coordinate 1,336 downwards.
GCGTGGAAGGCCTACATGCGCCGCGCGACCAACACCGTCAACTACTCCGACCAACTCCCGCTCGCGCAGGGGGTGGAGTTCACCTGATCGACGGAGTCGACCGGCTACTCTCGGGGCGTGAGCAACTGGACCGAGATGGCGCGTGAGATTGCCGAGAACGTGTTGTTCCCGGTGGCCGACAGCGTCGACGCCGACGGCGAGATTCCCGACAGTCACTTCGAGACGCTCGCCGCCGACGGCTTCTACGGCCTCGCGGCACCCGGCGAGGACGGTGTGACGCCGTCGGTGCTGGTCGATGTGATGGAAACGTTGTGCGGCGGCTGCCTCGCGACTGCGTTCACGTGGATGCAGCATCACGGCGTCGTCGCCGGTCTCGCCGGTTCACCGAACACCGCGCTGCAGGATCGCTACCTCGACGGGCTCATCGACGGCACGGTGCGGGCCGGTGTCGCCCTCGCCGGAGCGATTCCCGTCCCGCCGACGCTGTGGGCACGCAGCGTCGACGACGGGTATGTGCTCGACGGGGTGTCGCCGTTCGTGACCGGCTGGGGCATCGTCGATCTGCTCCAGGTGTCGGCGCGCGACGAATTCGACGACTCCATCGTGCACGTCATCATTCCGGCGCAACCTCTCCGAGGCCTCAGCGCCGAGGAACTGCCGCTGATCGCCGCCCGTGGGTCCAACACCGTGCGGTTGACTTTCGACGGGCTCGCGGTGCCACGGGATCTGGTGAGCGCCGTCGTCTCCCCCGAGGATTTCGCGAAGAGCCAGACCTTCGGGTCGTGGATCAACGGGTGCATGGCGATGGGCGTCACCCGCCGGGCGATCAGCGAACTGGAAGCGCTCGGGGTCGACGCGGACCCGTTCGAGGAGCAGGCCGCCAGAGCACGTCTCGACCTGAACGCCGCGCTCGAGGGCCGGGCAGAGATCGCTGACGCGCGGGCTCGCGCTTCGGAACTCGCCATCCGTACCGCCACCGCCCTCGTCACGGCGAAGGGCAGTTCGGCTCTGCTGGCCGGGAACACCGCGGAACGTCTGATGCGTGAAGCCACGTTCACGCTCGTCGCCGCGGGACGTCCCGCGATCAAGTCCGCTCTGCTGGAGCGATTGAGCCGCGACTAGTACTGCAACGGCACTTGCTTGACAGGTAGACGATACTGGTTGTGTGGTCCTTGATTTGGTTGTTTCCGAGTTGGAAGCGTTGCATGAGCGGATCTCCGGTCGGTTCGCCCGGTCGGAACCGCGGTCCCGGGTCCGTGAATATGTGACGGGTTTGGTTGCGGGTCTGGAACGCAAGAACGGGTGGACCCTCGCCGAGCGGGCCGGTGAAATGAGC
>RRBB01000337.1:0-8351 GCA_006543605.1 Rhodococcus sp. WS4 | reverse complement strand
GAGTTCTTCACCGGAAAAGTGCCTCTCGAACTGGCCGAATCTGGACCTTCAGTAGCCCACATTCTCCCAGGTCAAAGGCACTTTTCCGCTATCCGACACGCGCTAAGCTCATGAGCCATCAAGGTATAGTTTCGGTGTAGCCATCCCATTGCGGTGGGATTGGAAGTGAGCCGCAGGATTACTCGCCGGACGACGAGGCCTGTGGCTCGCGTCGTTTCCGGCCTAGATCTGCTCGAGGTCGATGGCTCCGGCCAGCCTGCGCAGGTACTCGGGGTTTCCCACTCGGGATTGGACGACGGCTCCGCACACGATGTCGGCGACCCAGAGGGCCGGCTCGAGACGGCCGACGGCATGGTGGACCCGCAGCGAGGAGGTGATGACTTTCTCGGCGCGGAACTTCTGCAGGATGTCGACGTCGCTGGCGTCCAGGTGGCTGCGGGATTCGAGGGTGATGCGAGAACAGGGCATCTCCGCGAGGTTCGGCAACAGGTACTCGAGGCATTTGCGGCGGTGGCGACGATCGGACGCGCCCACCTCGGTATGGATCACCACCAGGCCGGCCAGCGGGAGTTCGCTAACGGCGGTGACCAGCTCGTGCCGACGATCCGAGCTGCCGCCGTGCCAGTGCACCTTCTTCTCGTGCCCCAGGCGCAGCGATTCCATTGCCTTTCGTACGGCGGGGACATCGTCTTCCTCGCACAACGCTGCGGCGAGGAGGTAGGTGTTGGGGTCGCGGTCGGGTTGTGATCCGCTCTCGTCACCCCAAGCTGTCAGCATGAGCAGCAATTCTATGCAGTGGGCGCGACACCACTTGCCGGTCGAGAGGCAGGCCTCGGTGGCACTCCAGCATCGGCGGTAACAGCGAGGCCGCGCCCTCGATACATCATTATGGAGAGACGACGTGCGGATCCGGATACCGCACTGGGTTACCTCGAAGGACTTCCCGCGCTGGTGTTGCTGGAGCGGCTCCCGGTGCCGGTGCTCGCTGTCGACCGGGACGGTCACGTCGTGCACGTCAATCGGGCGTTCGAGGCCATGTTGGGTTATCCGCACGATGCGCTCTCGGGGCGATCGATGCGCGACCTACTCCCGACGGCGTCCCCTCCGCGGCCGGTCGCGGAGGATCTGCAACAGTCGGCAGGGACGATCGTGACGCTCACGCATCGAGACGGTTCTGCCGTGCGGGCGGCGATCAGCAAGTCCGTGCTGACACGGGCGGACGACCCTGTTCTGCTCGTTTGCTTCCAGGACGTGACCGAGCAATTGTGGGACGGCGGAAACGCACCGAACTTCGGGTGAGGCCGCGATCGCGTCCGGTCGGTGGCCTGTGCCCGGGGATCCGCCGAGGGTGCGGCGGGGCACCGCCGCGCACGGAGATGAGCGAGCATCGTCCGCTCGATGTCGACTACCGCTGCGGGCGCGTACGGACGCGTCCTTTACGTGAGGCCGCTCGGGCTCCGACTTCGCCGCGGGCGAACATCGTCTCTTCACCGGCCTGGGGTCCGATACAGTCCCGAAGATGGCGCCAGACCCCCGGCAGGATCGGCGGCGGCAGCACCGAGACGACGATCGCCCTCAGCTCGCCGCGCCCGGAGAGCGGGGCGAGGAACTCCTCGCCAGGGCGGTGGCTGCGGCCCTGATAGAGGGAGCGTCATGGGCGCAGATCGGCGCCCGGCTCGGGGTGCCCGATCCCTGCGCACCGGACCGCGAATGCTCCGACCGTCAGTGGCAGGACGCGATCGTCGACCACGAAAACACCCGAGCACACAGAACGCATTGACTGTGTACATGCCACCAGCTGTTGTGGGTAGTTCCGGCGTCATCGCCTCGCACACTCTCGATCCTCTATTCGAACGCGCGTCGGCAGCGGTCGATCATGTCCTCGGCACGGCGCCGGAAATCGGTCACCTCCACGCCGTCGAGTAGTTCGCCGAGGACGTCGAGTTCGGTGAGCCACCAGCCCATCTCTTCGATTCCGTCCTGGCGGCGGGGGCAATGGTGGCTGAACTGCAGAATCGACCGCGAGTGCCCGTCGCCGGTGATGTCCCACCGCAGCACGACTTCCCCGCAGGTGTACTCGAGCAGGCTGGGCGGCCGCACCCGGCACGCCATGCCCGTGCCTCCGCACGCGGGATGCAGCAGGCGGAGCACCCGCCACACCTCGTCACAGTTGTGGGGGAGGCGGCGCTCGAGATGCAGCCGGTAGCGCCCGTTCTCGTCGACGGTGACGATATCGGTCATCGGCGGACATCCTCCGGCGCCCCGACCTTCGGATCAACTTGGGTCTTTCGCGGAGGCGTACCCAGGTAGGCGGGCGCGCAACCGAACAGTGTGGGAGGTGCGGCCCACACCATCGGATGCGGCGGGCGGAGACATGACCGGAAGGCGGCCGGCGGAATCGGAAGGACCACGCCCCGCACCGCCGCTCCAGTGCCGTAATCCCTACGGCGATCCCGTCATCCGGTCGATGAGCGCCTGTTGCGCCTGCTCCTCCTCTTCGGCCGTGATCTTGCCCGCAGCGCGGGCCTCGTCGAGTTCCTCGAGCCCGCGGCGGATTGCCGCCGGGTTGTGCATCTCCTCCTCGACCTGCTTCTGGATCAACTCCGCCAGCGAGATCACACCCTTCACCGGTTGGAGTGGCAGCGTGACGATGAATGACAGCAGTCCCATGGTTCAGCCCTGCCCCGCCGGATTCTGGGTGACCACGAAGTCGTAGGCGGCCATGGGCCCGAGCAGCTTCATCTCGACCCGGCCGTCCCACTCCTCGGCCAGTTTTCCCACCGCCTCTTCGAGTTGGTCCTGCCGGTCCACGTCGGCGAGCACCGCGACCTGCACGGCCTCTTCCTCGTGCGTGGGTTCGCGGCGGTTGACGGAGTCGGTGAGGTCGCCCAGGGTCTCGACCGTCTTGCGGGTGTCTTCCTCGCGCTTGCCGGCGATCGCGTTGTTCACCAGTTCCCCGAGCGCCATCCGCGCCTGGCGGCCGGCGTCCTCCGACTTGTCCCGGATCTCGTCACGCAACTGCGCCGCCTGCTCGTTCTCGTCGAGGATCTCCCGCAGGATCGCCTGCTCCACGTACCGGCCCTTGACCACGTACTGGGCCTTTCCCTCCAGTTGTTCGAGGGCCGCCGCGAACTCCTCCGCATGTGCCGAGAGCAGTTCCTCCTTCACCGCGTCGGTGTCGGTGAGCACCGCCCCGAACCGCAGCGGCAGCACCGGCGCCACCCGGGACGTCCCGTCCAGCACGTTCGCATGGGCACGGAGGTCTTCGGGTTTGCCGAGCGGACGGTCCACGGACATTTCGCTCACCAGCGCGGCGATCTCGCCGTCCGTGACGACGTCCACCTTCCCGTCGGCGACTCCGGTCGCGTCGTCCCCAGGTTCGACGTCGGCCGGGACGATGCCGTAGACGTACACCCCCGCCGTCTGCTTCTTGTCCGACTTCTCTGTGTTCTCGCTCTTCTGGTTCTTCGTCTGCTCCGATGTAGCCATCACCTGTCACCTCGAGTCGACTTGCGCGACACCCGTTCCCGTTCCTCTTGCCCGCCCAGCAGGCCGCCGAGCTTCTCTTCGATGGCGCTCTTCGTCTTCGACTTGGCGATCTTTTCCGTCCCGCCCGACACCAGATCGGACAGCCCCTTCGGCTCGCTGCCGATCGCGAGCCGGTTCGCCGCCTCCGCGAACCGCAGGTAGGTGTCGACGCTGGCGACCACGATGCGCGCGTCGATGGTCAGCAGTTCGATCCCGACGAGCGAGACCCGCACGTAGGCATCGATGACCAGGCCCTTGTCCAAGATGGTGTCGATGACGTCCGCCAGGCTGCTCGAACTCGGCCCACCCGCTGTGGTCATCCTCATCGCTCCTCCCTGCCCCGCTATCGCCCGACCGTCCCGCAACGCCGTGTGCGGGCGGCTCGGCGCCGTGTGGCGGTACCGGTCGTTCCTCGGCCCGCTCTACGCTCACCGTCGCCGCGTCCAGCCCACCCCTGTGGCATACCCGAAGTGAAGACGTAAGTGCGGACTACCGGACTACCCGGAACGGCAGTTGTTCAATCGATCAAAGACCGCCAGGGACTGAGCAATTCGACGAGCACAACCCCGCGCGAAACGGTCCGACCGGTCGGCTCCTCGGGTGTGTCGTTGGCCTTCTGTTCCGACGTCGACATCACTTGTCCTCGCGAGTGGACTTGCGTGAAACCCGTTCGCGCTCAGGTTCTTCCTGTCCGCCACCGAGGAGGTCGCCGAGTTTCTCACCGGCGGCCCCGAGTGCGCCCTGCGTTTTCGATTCGGCGTCCTCGGTGCCGCCCCCGGCCAGGTCCGTCAGGCCCTTGGGCTCGCTACCGATCTCGAGCCGGTTCACCGCTTCCGCGAACCGCAGGTAGGTGTCGACGCTGGCGACCACGACGCGGGCGTCGATGGTCAGCAGTTCGATGCCGACCAGCGACACGCGCACGTACGCATCGATCACGAGGCCCTTGTCGAGGATGGTGTCGATGACGTCGGCGAGGCTGCTCGAGCTCGGTCCGCCGCTGACTCCGCCGCCCCCACCGCCACGACCTGCGGGTTGTATCGACGTCATCGCCGCGCTCCTTGCTTCGAGCCGGCAGACTTGGCCGCGGTCTTGCGCGGGCGGCCACGGCGTGCCGGCGCCTTGTCCTCACTGGCGGCCGCGGTCTTGCGCGGGCGGCCACGGCGTGCCGGCGCCTTGTCCTCACTCGCGGCCGCGGTCTTGCGCGGGCGGCCACGGCGTGCCGGCGGCGGCGATGTTTCCTCCTCCTCCGGCTCCTCGGCCTCGTCCTCGTCTGTCTCCTCCGGCTCCTCGGCCTCGGCCTCGTCCTCCTCCTGCTCCTCAGACTCGTCTGTTTCGGTGGGCTCGTCGTACTCGTCCTCTTCGCCCGCGTCGTCCAGCTGCGCTTCGTCCTCTTCGTCCTCGTCGGGCGGCGCTTCGTCCTGCTCGTCTTCGTCGGGCTGCGCTTCGTCTTCGGCCTGTTCCTCGTCGTAGTCCTCGGATTCTTCGGGTTCGACTACCTCGCCGTCCTGGATTTCTCCGCGCCACCCCTCTATCTGGTCGGGGTGGAGGATGGATTCGGTCATGACGTGACGTCTGAAGTGCTTCAGTTCCAGGCGCGCTCGTCGTCCCTGTGCACGCCACAGGTTTCCGGTCTTCTCGAACAAGCCCTTCGGGTGATACTCGAGGACCAGGAGGATGCGGGTGAGGTTGGGGGTCACCTCGTGGAACGTCACCGCACCGTCGATGTAACCTTTGGCGCCCTTGGACCGCCACACGATCCGCTCGTCGGGAACCTGCTCGAGGATCGTCGCGTCCCAGGTTCGGTGCGAGAGGAAGATCTTCGCCTTCCATTCGAGTTTCTCGTCCGATTCCTGTGCGACCCGTTCGACCTTCTTCATGAACGACGGAAAGTCCTCGAACTGTGTCCACTGGTTGTAGGCCAGTTGGACCGGGACACCGACATCGATCGATTCGATGATGTTGGTGAGCTTGAGTTTCTTGCCGCCTTTACCGCCACCGCCGCCGGTGATCGTGTCCTTCAGGTCGGAGGCCGTGTCCTTCACACTGTCCTTCAGCCCGGTCAGGCCCGAGCCGAGCGCGGAGAACGGCGACTTGCCGTCGCCCTCTTGCTCTTTGCCGGTGACTGCGGACAGCAGGCTTCCGCCGCCGCCCTCGGCGTAGTCGGTGAGCCGGTCGGTGGCGCCCTGCACCTTGTCGGAGACGGTGGATACCGCCTTGTCGGTCAGGGTGCCGACCAGGCCTTGCGCCGCTTTCTGCAGCGGTGACAGCGATGCGGCCTTGCCGGACGCACCGGAGACGTTCTCGCGCAGCTTCTTCGCTGCACTGTCAAGGTTCTCGGTCATCGTCGTTCACTTCCGGCTGCGTCGTATGGGGATGACATCGGTCGTCGCCTTGGCGCGCGACTTCCGGGCCCGGGTGGGGGTCTCGTCTTCGTCGTCGTTGTTCGTCGACGACCGGGACCGTGACCGGGTGGGTCGGGAGCTGCCGCTGCTCGAGGTGCGGCGGCGCGGGGCCGGGCGCTTGCGGGCGCGGGGCGCCTCCTCCTCGGCTTCGTCCTCCTCGGCGGTCTCGTCCTCCGTGTACTCGTCGTCGTAGTCGTCTTCGGGCTCCTCGTGACGCCTACGCTTCGACCTCTTCCTGCCCGCGGCGTCGTCACCGCCCGATTGCAACCGGGAGTTGAGCGATTCGATGCGGTGACTGGCCGCGGTGACCGCGGCCGTCTTCGCCGCGTTCATCAACTCCTTGCGGACCGCCCCGCCGAGCTTGGCGACCTCGGGCGAATCCGCGAGCAGCTTGCCGGCCTGTCCGAGCACACCCAGTGAGCTGGAGGGAAACCGACTGGATGCTCCGGCGCCCGCGAGCATCAGCGCCAACTTCATCTTGTGCGTGCGGCCCAGCATGTAGCCGGCGCCCACGGCCAACGCCATCTGACCTTTGCCTGTCATCGCCCAACCCCTTGTTGTCGAGTAGATGTGGTGCACCTCGGCGCCGGCGTCGGCGAAAAGGGTGGGGGCCGTGGTCGGTGGGCGGTGCGTTCGTTCCCGCCGACTACCCCGGGGCGGCGACGCTCAATCCGGACGCACACCACATCTCCCACGCCGGGACAGTCACCGCACGAAGCAGGCCAGGGCCTGGTCGATCGGGTGAATGCGCCGTCGAGGGGTTCGTCGGGGTGCGCGATCATCGCCCGGCACCCCGCCCGGCGCGGCAGTGCCGCGCCCGACCGTCGGGCCGGGTTCTCGGGCTGGAGACTCTATGTGGGGGCGACGACGAAGTCGTAGGGCGCCATCGGGCCGAGGAGGCGCATGGTGACCCGGTCGTCCCAGCGCGCGGCGAGGTCTCCGACCGTTTGCTCGAGTTCGTCTTGCCGGTCCACCTCGAGCAGGACCGCGATCAGGACGGCGTCCTCGTCGTGGGTGGGTTCGCGGACGGTGACGGTGTCGGTGAGCGGTGCCAGCGCGTCGAGGGTGGTGCGGGTGTCCGCGTCCCGCTTGGCCTCGAGGGTGTGACCGATGATCTCCCCCAGGGCCATCCGATCATCCCGGGTGAGTTCCTCGGGTTGGTCGCGGATCGACTCGAGCAGGCTGGTGGCCTCCGGGCTCTCGTCGACGATCTCCCGGATGATGGTCTCCTCGACGTAGCGGCCCTTCACCATGTACTGAGCGCAGCCCTCCAGTTCGTCGAGGGCGGAGGTAAATTCGTCGTCGTGTTCGGCGAGCAGTTCGTTGATTACCGCGTCGCGGTCGGACAGGACAGCCCCGAACCGCAGTGGTAGCACCGGCGCGACGTGCGAGGTGCCGTCGAGGATGTGGGCGTGGGCCTGTAGGTCTGCGGGGGTGCCGAGTCGTTGGTCCGGGTCGATCTCGCTGACCAATGCCGCGATGTCGCCGTGGGTGACGACCTCGATCGGGGCGTCGTGAATACCGGTGGCATCGTCTTCGGGTTGCACGTCGGCGGGCACGATGCCGTACACGTAGATCCCGGCTGCCGGCGCAGCCTCTTCCTCAGCGTTGTCAACGCCGGTGTCGTCGGGGGAGGTCATTCCCGCCTCCGGCGGGGTGCGGGTTCGCGTTCGCTGCCGGATCCGCCGAGCAACTCACCGAGCGTTTCCCCGACGCCCTCGAGGACACCCTTGGTCTTGGACTTCGTACTGCCGCTGCCCTTGACGTCGGAAACGAGGTCGCTCAGGCCTTTCGGTTCGCTGCCGATCGCGAGCCGGTTCGCCGCCTCGGCGAAGCGCAGGTAAGTGTCGACGCTGGCGACCACGATGCGGGCGTCGATGGTGAGCAGTTCGATACCGACGAGCGAGACCCGCACGTAGGCATCGATGACCAGGCCCTTGTCCAAGATGGTGTCGATGACGTCCGCCAGGCTGCTCGAACTCGGACCGCCCGCCGTGGTCATCGCTGCACTCCTCGCTTCCGGCTCCCGGAGGTTTTCGCCGGGGCGCTCCGCTTGCGGGGCGGCTGGTCACTCCGCTTGCGGGTCGGTTGCCGCGCCGGCCGTTCCTCGGCCTGCTCTGCCGTCCCCGCGTCGGTTTCGTCCGGTGGTGGTGCCTTCTTCGGCCGCTTCTTGCGCCCCACCAGGCCCACGGCGTCGTGGGTGAGCTTCCCGACCGTGCCAGTGGTGTCGCCGGCCACCCCTCCGACCGTCTTCACGGTGTCGCCGGTGACGTCTGCGGCCATGTCCCCGGTGTCCAGGACTCCGGACATGGGACTGACGCCGGTGGGCTGGCCAAGCGTCTGAGCTGCAAATTTGTTGGTTCGAGAGGTTGCGATTCCCACCTGAATGTCTAATAATAGATGGCGCTATTTAATGCGAAA
>RRBB01000336.1:0-8380 GCA_006543605.1 Rhodococcus sp. WS4 | reverse complement strand
CCGCCCCCACCACCGCTCGCACCGGTGCCGCCGGCTCCGCCACCGTTGTAGCCAGCAGCACCTGTTCCGTCGCCGCCGTTGCCGCCGACCTGGATGTACAGCGCGTCACCGGCGGCGACGGTGAGCTGTCCGGTTGCGACAGCGGCAGCGCCGCCCAGAATGGCGTCACTGCTTCCGGGGCTGTTGCCACCATGTCCGCCCGTCGCCGTCACAGCCAGACTGGTGATGCCCTCGGGAACCGTGAACGATTGCGCATTACCGGTGAACGTGAACGTGCAGGTCACCTGGGTGCCGGCACCCTGCACACAACCGGCAGGCAATGCTGCAGGCGCGGCGACGGCAACGCTGGGGGCGAGTAGCCCCGAGGCGCCGACAACGGCGAGGCCACACATTCCGGTCGTGTACCACCGGCGGCGTGATCGAACGAGGTTTGTGGTCAAAGCAGTCTCCTGTCGCAACGCGAGCATTCTGAAAGCTGGTCCGACGGCAGCATTCCACAGCGGCCGGACTTCCAGTGGGAGTTCCGATCTCCCCGGCCTTCGACTTCACCTAAAACACCTGGTCACGGTGTGCGTCGTTCCGCTAATCGGGACCCGCGGTATCGCATTCCGCAGTGAGAGGTCAGTATGAAGGTAAGTAGAACTAATTTGTTCCTCTAGGCAACGAGGTATGCATATGGACGACGCGGCGCCCATCGGTGACGGAATCTTCCAGATTCCGGTCCCGATCACGGACAATCCCCTCGGTCACACACTCGTGTACGCGATGGAATCCCCGAACGGCCTGATCCTCGTCGATGCCGGCTGGGATGACGACAACGCCTGGAACGGCCTCACCTCCGGACTCGAGGCGATCGGGCACTCGGTGAAGGATGTGGAGGGCGTCGTCCTCACCCACTTCCACCCCGACCACACGGGTCTGTGCGGGCGCGTCCGGGAGGCGTCCGGTGCGTGGATCGCAATGCACGAATCCGATCACGAAATGTTCGAGCACATGTCGACCGGTCACGGCCCCGAGTGGTTGGACTTCCAGAAGGCCAACATGACGCGCGCCGGCGCCGCCCCGGCAGATCTCGAGGCATTCGAGAAGGCCACGAGCGGGAAGCCTCCAACGGGTCCCGAGTCGGCCCCCGACCGTGTTCTCGTCGACGACGAACTCATTGCGCTTGCCGGTCGCAACCTGCGCGCCGTCTACACCCCGGGCCACACCCCCGGCCACGTCTGCTTCTACCTGGAAGGCGCCGACGTGATGTTCACCGGCGACCACGTCCTGCAGAAGACGACGCCGCACGTCGGCAACTTCGTCTACCCGCTCGAGGAACGCGACGGCCTGGCGGAATTCATGGATTCGCTGCGCCGCGTGCAGACCATGGACATCACCCGGGGACTCGGCGCCCACGGCATCCCCATCGACGACGTCGCAGGCCGCGCCGGTGAACTGATCGAGCACCACGAAGAGCGACTCGACCACTTGTACAAGGCTTTCGGCGACGACAAGATCACCGTGTGGCAGGTCGCCGAGCGCATGAAGTGGTACAAGCCGTGGGCAGACATCTCCCCCATGGGCAAGGGCATGGCACTGTCCGAGGCTGCGGCCCACCTGCGGCACCTCGTCGCCCGCGACCTCGTCGCCCAGGTTCCGGACAGCGAGCCCGCAGTCTTCGCCCGCCGCTAAGCACACGCGGCTGCCGAAACGTGCTCGACAGACTAGATTAAAACGGAAGCGAAAATTCAGCGATTCGCGCGCAGCGGCCTTCAAGGGCAAGCTGCAGCCTTCCCGCGACCGGGAATTAGTGGGGTCACGTCGTGCAACGCACGGAGCTTACTGGCCAGGACGAAGCTCGTCCTGGCCAGTAAGTTGCCACTCGAGATTTCGCTATCGGCATTGACAACTGTCTCAGCTCAACTGCACAGTCACGCCGCCGGAGAAGACAGAGTCGTGCAGTTCCAGCTTGGTCGGCAGGGAATCCTTTGGGATGTCGAAGACCACGACACCATCGACGCTGTTACCTGGGTTTATCTCAGCGAGAAAATTCTGCGAGTCCACATATATCGCGTCACCAGCGTTTGAGGACAGTTGTCGATCCTGCTGGTCGATCATCTTCTGTGCTGATTGGTCGAACATCTGCTGTTGGTCACCGATGTTGCGGACAGTGAGGTGGACCAACACAAATTGTCCCTGCGCGGTGGAGGTCAGCGGTTCGGTTCCGATTGTGGATATCCCGGGGTCGACCGCGGTCACTGTGAACTCGAACTTCCCGTCGCGCACAGGGGACCCGATGCCAGCCGCAGAGTCGCCACTTATGGAGTTCGTTTCATTGCCGTTAGAGGAGGCGGATCCGCCATCGTCATTGCCAGAAACTGAGGAAGCGATGGCAATCACGGCGACTATCGCCACCACAGCGCCGAGAACCGAGAGAAACTTGTGACGGGCGAACCAGCTGCGCTGGGATCTTTCATACGCCTTCGCCGCAGCAGCTTGAGCCTTCGCGTCCTTCTTCGAGATTGGTGGCTGTTGCCCGTAACCGTAACCGGGAGAGGATTGTTGGCTCTGCCCGTAGTCGGGCGGGGGCTGCTGGCCTGGCCCATAACCGGGCGGGGGCTGCTGGCCTGGCCCATAACCAGGCGGCGGCTGCTGCCCCCGCCCATAGCCAGGAGGCGCTTGCTGGCCCTGCCCATGTGGGTTCGGCTCGTTATCGCCAGGGGGCGGAGGGGTGGTCATGATTATCGCCTTTCGCGTTGTGTCAGCCTCGAACACCACGTCGGCGCGGACGCCGGCAGCGGTGGTCCTCTGCATTGTTAGTCGCGGGGGTGGAGGACCGTGTTACCGCACTCGAAGCGACCACGCCTCCGAATCTGCCCTATTCCTCCAGGTCAAACGTCCAAATCCGGTTAACGCGCCGACTAAGCATTCACCGATTTTCGGCAGTACTCCTCTCAGTTCGGCGACACTCAGCGAGTGGGCGCAGGTCCCGTCCGCCCGAGGGAGTCTGCGACCCTGATCGAACGAGTACCGCTTCCGGTGCCGTTGATCGGTCGCGCCGGCGCAAGGCCACTCGTCTCTATCCGCATCTGCTGTAGCAATTTCACAGGCCCCGGAGCCGTCGGCCCCGATTGGCGCTCTGATGGCCGCGCGTTCCTACCTCTAGGACGCACCGAAGTGAATGTAATAGCATGTGCCTTAGCCTAATTCTCGTCCGATGCCCGCCACTTCGCCGTGATCGGATACAGACGCGTGGCCATCCTTACTTCCCGATCACATTGAATGTTCGAAGAATAATCTTCAACACACCCACGCTTACATGGGCGGGGTCATCTCCAGCCGCACGCCGAGGAGTCGCACTTCCCGCTCGTGGTCGAGCCGATCGACCAATGCTGCTGCCGCGTCCCCGATCACCTCCGGGTCGAACGTCGGCTCGGGCAGCGGCTTGCTCGTCGTGTGCGTATCGAACGGCGCGTAGCGGACCTTCAACGCCACTCGCACCGCCGGACGGTTCTCCGCGAGGATGTCCTCCCTGACGCGCGCGGCGAGGCGTCGGATCTCCTCGGTGACGGCCTCCCGGCCGGCGAGGTTCTGCTGGAACGTCGTCTCCCGACTGTGCGACCGCGCCACCCAGGGTTCCGCCGAGACCGGGGAGAGATCGATGCCGCGACCGATCCTGGCGTACCACGGACCCATGTTCGGACCGAGGGTCGCGGCCAACTCCTGATCCGACGCGTCCGCCAGTTCCCGCACGGTGCTGATGCCCAGCGCGGCAAGCTTCTTCGCCGTCTTCTTGCCGATCCCCCACAGTGCGTCGGGAGGGCGCTCCCCCATGACGGCGAACCAGTTCTCCTCCGTCAGCCGGTAGATGCCCTGCGGTTTGCCGAAGTCCGTCGCGATCTTGGCTCGTAACTTGTTGTCGCCGATGCCGACTGAGCAGTGCAACCCGGTGGCGTCGAGGACGGCATCGTGGACGGTCCGCGCGAAGCCCTCCGGGTCGTCGGTCTCGACACCGAGAAACGCCTCGTCCCAGCCCATCACCTCGACGACGACGTCCAGCTTCCGCAAGGTGTCCATCACAACCCCCGACACCTCGTTGTAGGCCTCGGCGTCGACGGGCAGGAACACCGCGTCGGGGATCTTCCGCGCCGCGATCCGCATCGGCATTCCGGAACCGACACCGAACTCCCGCGCCTCGTACGACGCCGTCGACACCACCGCACGCTCGGTGGGATCACCACGACCGCCCACGACGACCGGCCGTCCTCGCAGGTCAGGGTTGCGCAGCACCTCGACCGCGGCGATGAACTGGTCGAGATCGACATGCAGCACCCACCGGCGACGCGGCGGAGTGCTCATGCAACCAGTGTGCCGGAATCGAGATTCCGGGACTCTCGAATCCGTGAGTTCCGCCGCGGGAGCGGTCAGAACACATCGTCGGCGTCGACCGACGGTATCAACTCGTCGGGGAACCGATACGAGCATCCGAGTTCGCTGGTGGAGCGGGTGCCCCAATTGTCCCGGAACCAGGCCACGCACGTGTTCGCGATGAGGCTCACATCGCGGCTGAAGAGATAGCCGTCCGTGCAGTCTTCGAAGTGTCCGTTGAAATGCCACCGGTCGAGGGTGAGGTGTTCGGTGGAATAGTCGGCGAGCAGCAGGTGCCCGAGCTCGACGCGTGATCGACGGAGCATCAACACACCGTCGGCCAGTACCTGAATCTGCGCGCAGACGACTTCTTCGTCATCGTCTTCACTGACGTAACTGTTCGGGCCGATCTCGACGATGAGCGCGACCGGTTGATCGACAAGCGAACCCGTCAACCACTCGACCATTCCCGCCCACGAAATCTCGGGCAACTCGGTGGAATCGACCATCGTCATCACCTTCCCCTGCTCGCGATCACATCGGGGGGCGTCGGGCGCCTCCCATGAGTCGTATCAAAGCAGAAGGTGCCGACACATGTGACCCGAAATCGTTCCGCATCGAACGGTGTCGTTCACGTGAATGACGTCAATGATGCCTAGCCCGTTGCCTTCTCCCACCACCGCGTGACGTAGACCGGGTATGTCTGCAGTGGATAGAGGAATGGTGCGGCGTCGGCGAGGTTGCCGACGGGATGGACCACGCCGTCCGACCCGGCCTGGAGGCATCCGAATGTGCGTCCGTGAAACGAACTGCACGTGACCGGCTCAGCGGTCCCCCACGGGCTCAGGAGCAGCGCATGATTGTCGTTCGGGTCGAATGCGCCTGCATCCAAAGGCGTTCGGAAGTAGTCGGTGACATCTCCCGTCGTGACCGGACTCGGCGACGGCTCCGCCGACACCCCCGGCGCGACGATCACCATCCCCGCTGCAGCGACCGCCGCTGCGCCGAACGTTGTCTTCCACCAGCTCATACGCCCCTCCTCGCCACATGTCCGACTTGTGGTGACATCGGGTGCGCCGGCTGCGGCGTTACCGACCTACATCGACAGCACCATCCGCGCGAAGAGCCGACCCCACTCGGGGTCCATGGGCTGGTCGCGTTGGACGTAGCCCTCGACCATTGCGCCGATCAGTTCGAGGAACGAGATCGTGGGACGCCCGATCCAGAAGACTTCCTCGCGGCCGACGATCGTCCCGTCGCTCGTCTGCCAGCCGAGGGCCGCGAGCCCCTCGGCGATCACGTCTCTGCGTTCGTCCGACGAGGTGCCGGCGGCGAGGGTGAGAAGCACGAGGTATCCGGCCTCCCGCTCGATCTGGTCGGTCCCCAGAGGTAGGCGATCGAGCAGGTGACGCCACATCCGGGACACGTCGCCCGCCATCGCAGTGCCGAGATTGGTCCGAACCAGCTTGCCCTTGTACTTGCGCACCAGCCCGAGGGCCTTGGCGTACTCACGGAGCAGTTGGACCGGACGTTGGTCCGTCTCGCGGTTGCTGGTGGCGGGCCAATCGTCGAAGCCCGGTAGCGCCTGCCGCATCTCCGCCACCACGGCCGGCGGCAGGTAGCCTGCCTGGGTCAGCGCGATCCCGTCGGATCCGATGCGCTGCAGGAACCACCGCAGGTGGAACGTCGCCCCCTGCTGCGCCGCGCCGATGTCACCCCTCCGCGCGGTGAGCCCGGCGTGCTCCAGCAGCGAAAAGACATGCGGGGCAGCCTGATGGGGGATTCGGCGCAGCAGTTCCGCGAACTTCGAATCCGTCACCGGCCAGTAGTCTCGGATCACGACTTCGAGCCGGAGGTGACGGTTCACCGCGTCGGCGCCGAACGATTCGGGCGCGAAGCCCGGCCCCACCCACGCCCCGGCATCGTGGTGACCGGGGTGCGACGGCGTCGCCAAGACCGTCAGCAGGTCTGCGTAGCCGCCCGGCCCGCCGCAGTCCTCGGGAGGGCAGGCGCGGGCACCGGCGAGGCAGCTCACCGTCGGTGCCGGCTCGTCGGCGTCGATTCGTTCGAGGACGATCGTATGGTCCCAGCCGTCCCCGAAGTCGTACAGATACGACAGCAGCTCGCCGGGTTCGGCCAGAACCTGATCGAGCCGCACCGCGTCCTCGCACAACTCGTCGTCCTCGTCGGCGAATCCCTCGTCGATGCTCTCGCGCATCTCGTACCGCTCGGAGGCGGGCGGCTCGCCGCCGACCCACGAATGCAGGTGACTGTCCTGCCAGCCCATCACCGTCTGCACGATCGGATGCAGCTCGCTCAGCCGCAGGTTCGACGGCACCACGAACTGGCGCCAGATCGGCGGCGACACCTCGTCGAGTTCGATGCGCAGGTGATAACTCGCGACGTCGCGTCGGCCCCGCCTCTCCGACGGCCGGACGATCACCGGCACGTCGGGGACGACGGACAGGTGTCGGCGTTTACCCGAAGCGGTCATGGCGTCATGTTAGGTGGGAGGCAGCGGTGTCCGGCACAAGTGCTGACGATAGCGTGAGTGCATGTCCGTGTCCGCAGTTCTCGCAGGTCGGTACCAGTTGCGGGAAGTGCTGGGCCGCGGCGGGATGGCCGACGTCCACGACGGCTGGGACCTGCGCCTCGAGCGGCCGGTCGCGATCAAGGTGCTGCGCCCCGAACTCGCGTCCGTCCCCGACACCCGTCGACGGTTCGAGGCCGAGGCCCGGCTGGCGGCCACACTGAACCACCCGAACGTGGTCGCCGTGCACGACTGCGGCGAGGACGCCGGGGTGGCGTACATCGTGATGGAACGCCTGCCCGGACGCACCCTGGCCGACGAGATCGCCGGCGGTCCGCTCCCGGACGCGCGGGTGCGGTCGATCCTCGCCGACGTGCTCTCCGCGGTCGGCGCCGCCCACCACGCCGGGATCCTGCACCGCGACATCAAACCGGGAAACGTGCTGTTCACCACCACCGGCACGGTGAAGGTCACCGACTTCGGTATCGCGAAGAGCGCCGATTCCGACCACACCGCGACCGGGCACGTCCTGGGCACGGTCGCGTATCTCAGCCCGGACCGCATCACGGGGAAGCCGGCCACCCCCTCCGACGACTTGTACGCGGTCGGCGTCGTCGGCTACGAAGCCCTCACCGGGCACCGACCGTTCGCCGGCGACAACATCCTGTCGCTGGCCCGGGCCATCACCGACGGGGCGGCCCGGCCCCTCCACCTGGTGCGTCCGGACGCCGATCCGGGCCTCGTGCAGACGATCGAACGGGCGATGGCACGCGATCCGCGGCAGCGGTACGTCGACGCGCACGGCATGCGTGACGCCGTTCTCGGAGCTCCCGGCGCAGTGCCGCCCCCGACGAGGGCATTCACGCCCACCACATCCGTCCACGAGCTGCCACCCGAACCTCCGCGACCCCGGAGGACCGGCCTGATCATCGCCGCCGTCGCCGCACTGCTGGTCGCGGTCGTCGTCGGGGCGCTGGCCATCGCATCGCAGAATCGGGACGGCACCGTCGGCCCCGGACCGAGCACCACCGTCGTGACTCCGCCGCCGGCACCCGTGTCCGCCCCGAACAGCCCCGTCGAGATCAACCCCGTCGCACCGGTCCCGCCGACGGTCGCTCCGAAGCCGGGTCCGGGAAACGGCAACGGCAACAACGGGAACGGGAACAACAAGACCAAAGACAAAGACAAAGACAAAGAGGGCAACTGAGTTAGGGCATGTCTCCCAATCCCTCTCGGATGCACCTGGCGAAACAATCGTCGTCCGGCAAGGCGGAGGAGAAGCCGATACCGCTGTTGTATCGGCGCCGACGACAACGCAGCAGGGCGGCGATTGGGCGCCAGGAGCGCCGAAACGGGGATTGGGAGACATGCCCTAGTACTGCAACGGCACTTATGGCAGGTGGCCGCGGGTTCGGTAATGACAGATGCGGGCCTGGTGTTGTCGGCGTCTCCGCCAGTGCGACCAGGACCAGATGTGCTCGTCGGGGTGGGCGTGTCGCA
>RRBB01000335.1:0-8407 GCA_006543605.1 Rhodococcus sp. WS4 | reverse complement strand
GTGGGATGGGGGCGCCGTCCGGCGTTCATCGTCGTGGATCTCGTGCATGCGTACACCGATGCGGACGGAATGTTTGCGCTGCCCGGGATGGAGGCAGTGGTCGAAGCGACGGAAACACTCGTCGGTGTCATGCGTCGAGCGGGCTTTCCCATCGTCTGGACGGATGTCAGGTACGACGAGACGATGTCGGACGCGGGCTTGTTCGGCAAGAAAGTGCCGGGACTGGCCGCATTCGCGAAGGGTGCTCCCGAGCGCGGTGGCCAACTCGTGCTGCAGCCCGAACCCGGAGACGTGCGTATAACGAAGAACTATGCAAGTTCCTTCTTCGGAACCTCCTTGGCGTCGACTCTGCACACTGCCGGCGTGGACACCGTCCTGGTCGGCGGCGTATCAACGTCCGGTTGCGTGCGGGCTACGGCCACCGATGCCCTCAACCACGGTTTCAGGCCCCAGGTGGTTCGCGAGACGTGCGCCGACCGGAGTCCGGAGTTGCACGAGTCGAACCTCCGCGACCTCGATGCGAAGTATGCGGACGTATGCCATCTGGATGAGGCCATCGCCCGGGTTGCCGCCCTGTCCGGCCTTGAAGGCTAGAACCGCAACAGTGCCCTGAACGAGGGCGTGTCTCGGGCACGCGACGCGACTGACCCGCCGCGTATCTCGTTGACTGGCAGAGAGGTCAGCTCTTACACATCGGTAGACCGGTCCGCCGCAAAGCGTGTCGTGTCATCTCGATGCCCTGATCCACGGCGTGGCGGTGTTGCTCGCCCCATCTATTTCACGTCAAATTCCAATGCGTGCAAGACATCTAGCGAAAGGGAACAGTAGTATGGCCAATATGTTGAGTCGGGAGACGGTACCGGCGCCTCGTCGGTTGCGGCAGGCGCTCGAGGAAGCACCGCGAACCGGACCTGTGATCGCCCCCGGCGCATACGACGCACTCACGGCGCGGTTGATCGAACTTGCGGGATTCGACGCTGTCTACTTGACCGGTTTCGGTGCGACGGCGTCGCTGCTGGGGATGCCGGATGTCGGCTTGCTGACTGGAACCGAAATGGCTGATCAAACACGTCGCTTGGTCTCCGCCGTTGATATCCCTGTCATCGCTGATGCTGACACCGGATACGGAAATGTCGTCAACGTAGCTCGGACTGTGAGTGTCTATGAACAGGCCGGGGCCGCTGCGATTCAGCTCGAGGATCAGGTGAACCCGAAGAAGTGCGGGCACATGAGCGGCAAGGCACTCGTGTCGGCAGGCGAGATGATCGGCAAGATTCAGTCCGCCGTGGACGCACGGCGCAATCCGGACACGGTACTGATCGCACGTACTGACGCTATCGCAGTCGACGGTGTGGAAGCCGCAATCGCGCGAGCTAGGGCATACCATGCAGCCGGCGCTGACGCATTGTTTGTCGAGGCACCGACCAGCGAGGCAGACATCGAACGACTGGCCGGAGAACTCGCGGCCGAGATGCCTCTTGTTTTCAATTGGGTCGAAGGCGGGAAAACGCCCCCTCTCACCTTGGAGCGAATGCGAGAACTTCAGTTCGCAATGGTTATTTATCCGATTGGAACCCTGCTCGCAGCAACCGCGCGTGCACGTTCCTACCTGGCGGACCTGAAGGAACACGGCACGCCTACAGAGGCGTCGTTGGCTGGACTTCCTAGCTTCGAGGATTTCACCTCTGTGGTTGGTTTGCAGGATGTGCGGGCTCTCGAGAACCGCTACGTGTCCGAGAAAGCAGTTTCCGCTGTGTAACAAAGACAATGGTGGGCTCTGCCCGAAGGTCTTGCTCCAGAAAACATCTGGAGATTGGAATCCGTCGCCTCATCCGCACGGTCATCGACAGATCCGGGCCGGCGAACAGAGATCATTTCCATCGAACGCGGGAATCGGCCCGCATCAGCCCCGTGCTCGGCGTTTGTGGCACAGGCGGCGGGCGGTGGTCACGGCGTCGGATGACCAACCGCCCGTCCCACGAGGGATCCGCAGTCGCCGCGGCGGGTACCGCCCTGCACCCGCGGTCGACTCCAGGTTGATGGCCGGTTGATTGTTTTCCATCAATACGACTATTGCGCTTGCTGTTACAGCCCTGTTCTATCGATGCACTCCACCAGGCGTCGCTGTGCACAGAGAACGGCTTGTCGGATATCTGCCGGTGGCGAGTTCGGAAATGGGTACCTCGGTGACGCCGTCGTCGGTGACCCTGTCGGCGGTGTCCGGCAGCAGCGCGGCGAGCGCGTCGAGGCACCGGACGCCGATCTCAGCGTCCGCATCTCCAGCCAACACGAACGGCTGGGATGAGATGGACGTCATTCTCGATGCTGATGCTGGTTTCAGCCACGCGACGCCCAACCGGAAGCACACAGGAGTTGGAAAATTCATGGCAGAGAAACGCGTTGCGAAAGCATTTGTTCTCAATGAAATAGGTTATGACGGACTCGTCGAAATCGCGCGCGAGGTACCGTCAGTGGGCCCGACGCAGATCTTGGTCGAGATGAGGGCCGCTTCGCTCAACTTCCGCGATCTCAAAATTCTCAAAGGCGTCTACGCTGTGAAGCCTGATTTGCCCATCGTGCCTTTGTCCGATGGGTCTGCGCAGGTGGTCGACACCGGAGTGGAGGTCAGTCGATTCAAGGCCGGTGACAGAGTTCTCCCGATTTACATGGAAGGGTGGTACAGCGGTCCCGCAACGAAGGATAGACGGGGTTGGAAAGCGAAGGCTGCCGATGTCGACGGTACGGCCATCCAGTATGCGGTTTATGAACAGGAAGACATACTCCCGATCCCCGCATCGCTTTCCTATGAGGACGCTGCATGCCTCCCCTGTGCCGGCGCTACGGCTTGGCAGGCATTGGTTTATGTCGGTCAAGTCAAGACCGGCGACACAGTGCTGATCATGGGCAGTGGCGGCGTTTCGGTGTTGGGTTTACAAATCGCAAAGATGAGCGGCGCGCGTGTGATCGCAACCTCCAGCGACGACGCGAAGCTTCAGCGCCTGGTTGACATGGGGGCCAGCGACGGTATCAATTACAAAAAGAACCCTAATTGGGAAGAAGACGTTCTCAGGCTGACCAGCGGTCGCGGCGTCGATCTCGTACTGGATGTGGTGGGCGCGGCGACGATCGGACAGTCGATGCGTGCGACGAAAGACGGGGGCTATGTCGGGATTGTCGGGAACTTGAGTGGGGAATTCTCATCGGCCGCCGCAACAGAGCGCGGAATTCGTGTCGCCACCATTCCTGTCGGCTCTCGCGAAATGACGGAAGACCTAATGAGGGCGCTTGATCTCCACAACGTGAAACCGGTCATCGACCGAAGTTTCCCGTTCAAACAATTGAAGGAAGCCCTGCAATACCTGGAAAAGGGCGAGCACTTTGGCAAAGTGGTCATATCTTTCTAGACACCAAGTCGACCCAGCCGGCGGTGGCGTACTCGACGTCGCCGATGGTCCGGGCCTCGTGCGACACGGGCGGGTCATCTTGCGGCGGCCGTCGAGGCCCTCTGGGGTCATCTGACGCACGCCATCATGTTCGACCTTCCATGCCCGGTCCCGGACTGGGTTGGTGACCGTCGCGTCACTAATGGTTCTCGCTGCGACCGGACGGTTGGTGTGTTCTCGGCTCAACACCGGAATACTCCGTGTTCGGCTGAAAGGTTCGAAGATAATTCCGTAGGGCGAATTGCGTCGAGTATTTCCTTCACTGGAGGCCAGACTGCCCATTGCGAATACGCAAATGACGATAATGAGGGATAGCCGCCGCGGGTCTCGACGTCAGTCCTCGGCGATCGTCTCCCATTGGCATGCCAAAGACCTCAGTAGGTCGACAATAAGTTCTTGGCCGAGGGGCCCATATCCCTCCATGAGGAGGATGTCGAGCTCCTGGGCGCGTCGGACAATCGCGTCGATTGACTCATAGCCCGCGTCGGTGAGGAATAGCAGTCGCTTACGCCCATCTTCGGCGGGCCGCTTCCTCTCGAGCCAGCCCCGTTCCACAAGGCGCTTGACGATGCTTGCCATGGTTGATCGGTCGACGGCAACCGATGCCCCGAGAGCTCCCTGCTCTACGCCAGGGTTACTCCTCACGGCCATCAGTACGGCGACCTGGGGTCCGGTAGCGACCGGATCGACATGTTTCAGCCATGCCGACTGGTAGGCCTGGTAAAGCCGCCGCAGGAGATAACCGGGAGCGGAGACCATATCCGGAGGAGCCTCAAGCGCATTCCGATCGTTCGTCTTCAATGTGTTGTCAAATCTATCGATTGTCACGGGTTCAGCTAACCATGTGTGACGTACCGCGGGTCGGCTCGAGTCGCGGGTTCGGCAGTGGTTCGAGTGTCTGTGAGATCGGCGTGCAGGTTCGCGGCGACAGCACGCGACCACCTCAGCCTTGGATATGACTTTGGGCATCCTTCCATTCGGAGTCGCGAAGTTCGTTCTTGCGGGTCTTGCCTGTGGAGGTTTTGGGTAGTTCGACGAGGAATTCGACTGAACGGGGAGCCTTGTACGAGGCGATCCTGGTTTTGACATGGGCAACGAGTTCTTCGGTGCTGCCGACGCTACCGGGGTTGAGGACGACGAACGCTTTGGGGCGTTCTCCCCATTTATCGTCGGGAACCCCGATGACAGCGACGTCGGCGACGGCGGGGTGACTCATCAGCGC
The DNA here is from genome assembly GCA_006543605.1 of Rhodococcus sp. WS4. Taxonomy (GTDB): domain Bacteria; phylum Actinomycetota; class Actinomycetes; order Mycobacteriales; family Mycobacteriaceae; genus Rhodococcus_F. The sequence goes on along the minus strand of RRBB01000335.1, from coordinate 3,742 downwards.
TTGTTCGACCTCGATGGTGGAGATGTTCTCGCCGCCCGAGATCACGACGTCCTTGGCACGGTCGAGTAGCTGCACATATCCGTCGGGATGCATGACCCCGAGGTCACCGGAGTGGAACCATCCACCTCTGAAGGCGGTATCGGTGCCCTCGGGGTCGCGGTAGTAACCCTTCATGACATTGTTGCCGCGCATGACGATTTCGCCCATCTCGACGCCATCGGAGTCCACATCGGTGAGAGTGCCGTCATCGGCCGGCTTCTCACGGACCACCCGCAGGTGGTCCGCCGTGAGGAAGCCGACGCCTTGCCGAGCCAGGAGACGGGATTGCCGCCCGGGGCCGAGGTCGGCCCATTCGGGCTTCTCCTCGCAGACCGAATAGGGTCCGTACGTTTCGGTGAGACCGTAGACATGCACTAACGTGGCTCCGAGGGAACGGATTTTATCGATCGTCGTGGGGCTTGGCGGTGCGCCAGCGGTGACGATGACCAACGGGCTCGCGAGTGGGTGCGCTTGTGGTGCGGACGCCAGCAGCGAAAGCACGGTGGGTGCGCCGGCCATGTGATTGATGTGCTCGGTGTCGATCAGCGTCCAGATCGCATCACCGCGGACCGCACGCAGGCAGACATGGGTGCCCGCCGCTGCGGTGACTGCCCAGGCCGAGCACCAGCCGTTGCAATGGAACATCGGCAGGGTCCACAGGTACTTGGTATCGAGCGCGAATCGCTGGTGATGTAGCTCGCCGAGCGCGTTGAGGTAGGCACCCCGATGGGTATACATGACGCCCTTGGGGCGGCCGGTAGTGCCGGAGGTGTAGTTGATCGCGATGGTGCGCGTCTCGTCGTCCACTTCCCATGCGATGGCCTCGCCGTGGCCGCGGGTCAACAGCCCCGTATAGCTGGTCGTGCCGGGCACCTGCTCGTAGGTGCCGTCCTGGCTGGGGGTTTCGACGATCTCTGCGACGGTGGCGAGATTCGGGTGTTCGCCGAGCCCCCGTAGAAAAGCGGCGTCACCGATGAGGATCCTGGCCTCGGAGTGATCGCAGATATAGGTGATCTCCTCGGCGGACAGCCGGGTATTGAGCGCGACGAGGATGCCGCCGGTCAGCGGAACGGCGAAATGGGCGAACAGCATTTCGGCGCTGTTGGACGCGAGATAGGCCACCCGGTCGCCGACACGGATTCCCGAGGCGCGCAGGGCGTGCGCGAGTTGGGTGACGTCGGCCGCGAATTCGGCGTACGTCCATGTGCGATCGCCGTCGATCACTGCGGTCTTGTTCGGGTGTACCTCCGCGGCCCGAGCGAGGAAACGAAGCGGGGTGAGAGGCGTATCGAGCCCAGACATAATTGATCCTTCGAAGTGGAGGTCCGGAAAATTCGTCTGTTGATTCCCAACGTTGTCCGCAGCGTCTGGATCAGCTCTACTGCGGGCAGGCCTGCGCGCATCAGGTGCGTAATGTCACCGCCGGATAGCGGGTGTGTAGGTCGATCGCCTCGCCTCGAACGCGGCGATATCGAACTCGTGTCGAAGAGTCAATCCTATGTCGTCGAGGCCCTCGATCAATCGCCACCGGGTGTAGTCGTCGATGGTGAAAGGCACAGTCAGATCATTCGTAGTGATCAGGCGCGTACCAAGATCGACCGTCAGTTCCGTGCCCGGACTGTGCTCGAGCCTGCTCCACAGCAGTTCGACGTCAGCCTGTTCGACAGTCGCGGCAAGGAACCCCACTTTTGATGCGTTTCCCTTGAAGATTTCACCGAAGCGAGAAGCGATCACGACTCGAAACCCATAGTCCATCAGTGCCCACACCGCATGTTCGCGGGATGATCCGGTTCCGAAGTCGGGACCGGCGACGAGCACGCTCCCGCGAGAGAAGGGCTCGACGTTGAGGATGAATCCGGGGTCCGATCGCCAGGTGGCGAATAGTGCGTCCTCGAATCCGGTCCGGGTGACTCTCTTCAGATATTCACCGGGGAGAATTTGGTCGGTGTCGACATCGGACGCGCGTAGTGGTGTTCCGACTCCGGTGTGGGTGGTGAAGGCGTGCATCTTGTCTCCTGGACCTATCCGACGCGGATCGGTCGGTGAGTTTCGGCGTGGTTTAGGGGGACGAGGTCGGTCGGCGAGGAAAGCGTTCCGCGCACCGCCGTTGCGGCGGCCACGAGCGGTGAGACCAGATGGGTACGGGCAGACCTGCCCTGGCGCCCCTCGAAATTTCGGTTGGACGTGGACGCGCTGCGCTGACCTGGTGAAAGCTGGTCAGGGTTCATGCCGAGACACATCGAACAGCCGGCCGCACGCCATTCCGCGCCCGCTTCGGTGAACACTCGATCGAGGCCTTCCTCTTCGGCCTGGGCTTTGACCGACATTGATCCTGGAACAACAAGCATCCTGACGGAGTCGGCGATACGTCGGCCGGAGAGCACCGACGCGGCGGCACGCAGATCCTCGATGCGGGCATTGGTGCAGGATCCGATGAAGACGACGTCGATACCGATGTCGCGCAACGGGGTCCCTGGTGATAGACCCATGTAGTCGAGGGCCTTGCGGGCCGAGATTGCTTCACGCTCGTCCGTGATCTTCGCTGGATCGGGTACGACAGATTCGAGTGGAAGGCCCTGCGCGGGGTTGGTGCCCCAGGTGACAAACGGCGTCAACGAGGACGCGTCGATGTAGACGACTTGGTCGAATTCGGCGTCGTCGTCGGTATGTAGCTCCCGCCACGTCTCGACTGCCCGATCCCAATCGTGGTCGCTCGGCGCGTAACGGCGGCCGCGAAGGTATGCGAAAGTGGTGTCATCGGGTGCAACCATCCCCGCTCGACCGCCCGCCTCGATAGTCATGTTGCACAAGGTCATCCGCGCTTCCATCGACATCTTCCTCACCGCCTCGCCGCGGTATTCGAGGACGTATCCGGCACCGCCGCCGGTACCGATCCGAGCGATGACGGCGAGGATGACGTCTTTGCTGGTCACGCCGGGAGGCAGTTCTCCTTCGATCTCGACGGCCATGGTCTTGAAGGGCCGGATCGACAGGGTCTGGGTAGCGAGGACGTGTTCGACCTCTGACGTCCCAATGCCGAAGGCGAGTGCGCCGAAGGCACCGTGCGTGGAGGTGTGTGAGTCGCCACAGACCACGGTGGTTCCTGGATGAGTGAGTCCAAGTTGTGGACCGATGACGTGCACGATGCCCTGCCCCTCGTGGCCCATCGAGAACAGTTTGATGCCGAAAACCTCACAGTTACGGCGCAGCGTTGCAATCTGTGTCGCGGAGATCGGGTCGGCGATCGGAGCAAGGATGTCGACGGTGGGAACGTTGTGATCCTCAGTGGCAATCGTGAGGTCGGGTCGTCGAACCGTGCGACCGGCGAGGCGAAGGCCTTCGAACGCTTGCGGGCTGGTGACCTCGTGCACGAGATGGAGATCGATGTACAGGAGGTCTGGTTCTTGACCGGGCCCCGGGCGAACCACGTGCCGTGACCAGACCTTTTCTGCAAGTGTTCGACCGGAACCACTCGTCGACGTGGGCTGTTTCATTCTCGGTCACCTTTCAGGGATCGCCAGTGAATACCTTCTCCGGAATGCGTCGACAGGGCGATCGGAAGCGAGCGGGGGAGAACTGCCGGGTTAGCGCGGGGTGTCATGCGTCGCTGAGGTCGACGGTGCGGTTGTCGCCGATCCGGTATGCGCAGATGGCGCTGAGTGTGCAGAAGGCTGCGAGCATGATCGACACACCGATCGGTCCG
>RRBB01000334.1:0-8465 GCA_006543605.1 Rhodococcus sp. WS4 | reverse complement strand
GCGTAGGCGGGGGTGGTTGTGTGGTCGGGTTGTCCGACGGCACAGGCAGGGGCGGCTGCGGAGGCGGGACCATCGTGATGGTGGGATCAGGGCTGCTGGACGGCAACGTCTCGGGCGGAAGCGTGAGCGTCGTCGTGGGTAGCGGCGGCACTGAAGTGGGCGGCTGTCCCGGAATCTGCAGGTCCGTGGGCAGATTTCCCGGCAACTGCTCGACTCCCGGTGCCGTCGTGGAACCCGGTGTCCCCGGCACGGTGGTAGGCAATTCGGTGGCCTGCGTCGGCGCGTCGGTGGTGGTGGTACCTGGCGTCGTCGTCGGCGGGGTGGTGGGAGCGATCTTCTCGACCTCCGCCGCGAGCTTCGCACGCCACACGTCGAGTTCGTTGCGCATGTCGGCGTCTCGAATCCCGCCGGCACGGTCGGCGGCGCCCTCGAGCAGGTTCTTCGCCGCCTCCGCGTCGCCCGCGGCGATCAGCCGCTCGGCTTCCTGCAGCTGTGACGTGGTGTCGATCTGTGCGACGGTCGAATCGGCCTGCTGGCTGAACACGACGGACTTGACGCTCCACAGCGGATCGCCGGGTGCGGCGTTGTACGAGAAGATGGTGGCGCCGCCCATGACGACCGCGATCGCAGCGGCAGCGCCCGCGATGGGTCGCAGCAGGCGGAGCTTTCCGCGGGCGGCGTTGCGTGCGGAGCGGGCGTCCGAGGCGTCGATCGCCGCGATCACGTCGTCGAGCAGCGGCCCGGTCGGCATCGGCGTCGCCACGATGTCGGCGCGCCAGTTGGTCAGCAGAAGCGCGAGCTGGTCCTGTTCCGGCGAATCCGTTGCGACGGGATCGCCACCGGCGATTGCGTCGATCAGCGCGTCGTCGCGGCGCACTGCCGCGACGTCCACCGGGGCGTCGTCTTCTGGGAGATCGGCATCGGGATTGCCGTTGCGCTTGATGCCCCTAGCCAAACCTCTCACCTGCCCTCGTCACCCGCGATGGCTCGTGTTGAGCCACGCGGACAGCTCCCGCGGTACTACCTCACGGCCGGGGCCGTCTCCTCGGCTGACGTACCGACCACCACGCGGAGGATCAAGATCTCCCGGTGCCTTTCCGGCAGCGTGCTCAGCAGTTCGTTCACGTCCAGCGCCCGCTGTTCGGGTCCGTCATCGTTGACTACGACATCTAGTACGTCGGTGACGGGCTCCGACTTGTTACCACATGTCAGAGAAGCGACAAGAAATCGGAGCCCTCCACGTTGGATGTGGGTTCCCCGGTGTTGGTCCGCACGCAGTCGGTTGCCGCACGACCACACCCGTCCCATTTGGGCCGACCCCGGCGCACTCGGGCGGTCCTGAGGCCCTGGGCCGGGGTCGACGTTTTTTGCAAGGGCATCGTCTTCGGGGTGGACGATCCTGCTAGTTGGATTATCCCACCAGCGGCCGGTACTCGGCGAGGCTCAGCAGTTGCCGCACGTCATGCGCTTCCGCAAGCGCGGTCGCGTCGTCCAGCGTGGCCAGTTCGTCGACACCGGCCTTGCGAGCTCCGCGATCGAAGCGGTAATAGTCGACCTGAGAGGTTGATTCCGGTGTCGGCCCAAGGATGGGCGGCCTCGGCGACCACGGATGCGGAGCCGGGTCATCATTGCTGCCACCGATTGGCGATGACGACCCCCGACATTGGCGCCGAACGCGATGATCACTGTGCGTGCACTCCCGCCACCGGTGTCCTTCTCAACGGCCAGTGGTCCCAGATCGTGTGCACTCGTCACATCTCGAGTCTCACACGTGAATGTGCCGCGAGCATGGCCGAAACGACGTGCGGCGGCTGCTGCGCGAGGCGGTGCGTGTGCGCCGACCCGCCGCAATCGGTTCCCTTCTCGCGGTTGTCCGGTTCGCGGGATGGCGCGCTCGGCGCTGGGATGCGCCCAGGTGGCGGCGGTCGGAGGTTGCTGTGCAAACGAGCGCAGAGTGTGACCCGAGTCAGGGTGTGTGATCACTCGAACTTTGCCCACCGGACCTATTCGTGGTGCCTCGATCGGTACCGAGGAGATCAAGGCCCGGATCAATGCCATGTTCCTCGACGAACCCGGTCGCGACGACCGTCACGTCCCGCCTCCTGGACGGAGAGCGGGAATGAAGTTGACCCCGTTGCTGATGGTGCTCGCGGTGGCGATCGGTGCCGTCGCCGCAGTGCTGTCGGCCGGGCGTCGCGACATCACCGTGTAAATGCCTCGTGGACGACCGGCGCACCGCGAAAAGGGATGAGCCGCTGTTCGACCTGTGGTGGCAGCGCGTGATGGCCGACAGTCTGCGCCGCTCCCGCGGCCACAAGCCGCCGGCGTCCACAAGCCCGGCGACGACTCCAACCGGGCCCACACCGCGGGAGAAGCGCTCCCACGCGGGGTAGTGCGCCCTGCCGCGCTCTCGGCACGGTCATCGCGGGCTGACCGGACAGCACGGCCGGCGGCCCGCGCCCGCCCCGGGGTGCGGGTCCCTGTTCGTGAGGGGTCGGCACCGGAGGGTCCCGGGCAGGGCGCGGCGCCGGACGTCTGGGAGTCGAGCACGATTGCGATTGCGGCGAGCAGGGTGGCCGGCGTCGACTCGTTCAAGAGCGGCAGCGCACGTCGATCCGTGTTGTGATCGGCCATGGTTTCCCAGAACAACTGCGTGTTACTTGAATTCTCATGAAAAACGCCGAAACATTCAAGATCAATTCAGTGGATGCCGCAACCTGATCGTCGAGTCGGTGGCGGGGTACGCTGCGATGGCTGCCGTAACCGACTCGAATGCCGGGCGGAACACAGTTGAGACAGAGCACAAGGGTGAGTTTTTGCACCCGGGATAATCACATTAGCTCTCTAATCGATTCGAGATTCGATTGGAACAGGAAATAGGAGTAAAGAAAGGATGACGACATCCGGAAGCGATGCGATATTCGAGACTCTCTTGGAATCGGCCAAGCGCCTCTCATTCGATCCCCGGGACCCGCTAGTGTGCGAACCCGATTCAGGTGGCGCTGAATTTCACGGGATGACACCTGAGTGGTCGCCTCTGTTCGGCACCGCTACGTGGGACTCCATGACCGAGCCGGAACGCGTCCGCCTCACCAGAAGCGAGGTCGCGCAGTTCCTGGGCGTCGGAATCTGGCTGGAGGTGGGATTGCAGGTGGCATTGCTGCGGGCGAACCACAGTGCGGACCCCGCCCGCTCGGACGTCAAGTTTCTGTTCAACGAATGCGCCGACGAGAACCTGCACTCGTTGATGTTCGTCAACGTCATCGACAGCATCGGATCGCACTTCTATAGACGCGACCGCTCACTGGATTTTTTCGGATGGCTGTTCAGGACCATCGCGTGGGACGAGGTGGCGTACGGAATCGTACTGGCCGGAGAAGAGATCTTCGATGTCATGCAACGCGACTGGATGGCGAGCGAAGACGTCGCCGCGCCCATCCGGAGGGCTTGCTATATCCATGTTGTCGAGGAAGCCCGGCACATGGCGTACGCGCGTCAGAAAATCCGGACTCGGTTGATCAAGATTTCGCGCGTCCGACGGTTTATCAGCACCCTGGTCATCGCGATGGGAACGCATCTCATCGCGAAGAGCCTGATCAATCGTCGAATGTACGAGGACCTCGGCCTGGATTGGAAGGTCGTGGGGCCTGAAATCGACGCAAACGAACACCACCGGATAATGTTCCGAAGGGCCGCAGAACCTTTTATCGAATTCCTGAGCAGGGAAGGGCTGCTGAATTTCGGCGCGCGATGGATCTACCGAAAATCGAATCTTCTCTGAGCAAGCAGGAGTCGTTGTGACCCACGTTGTCCTGGGGCATTGCTGTAAGGATGCCTCGTGCGTGCGGGTGTGCCCGCAGAACTGCATTCATCCTGCCCCCGGCGAAGCGGGTTTCGAGTCTGCCGAGACGTTGTTCATCGACCCGCGCTCGTGTATCGATTGCACGGCCTGCGTCGAGGCCTGTCCCGCGTCTGCCATCAAACCCGAGTGGACGTTGACCGTCACCGAGCGGCCCTACGCGGCCCGCAACGCAGAGTTCTTCGAGCGGGCTCCCGCTGAGTCACGGCCCCGGTCGCGACGGATCCGCTTCGAGCAACCGCTGGGCAGGCCGAGCGACAGGCTGAAGATCGCTGTCGTTGGATCCGGGCCGGCGGCGATGTACACCGTTCGCGAACTCCTTCGGCGATCGACCTCGGTACGCATCACTGTCTTCGAACAACACGGCGAAATCGGGGGCCTGCTGCGTCGGGGCGTCTCCCGGGACCACGTCGGCGTCCGCGACATGATTCGGCTCTTCGACGTGCCGTTCAACGACGATCGCGTCACGATCATCCACAACACAGAAGTCGGTGTGGATGTCTCGGTCGAAGACCTCCGGACCAGGTTCGACGCCGTAGTTCTCGCGTGTGGCGCTTCACAGCCGCGGAGACTCGGACCCACGACTGCGGATCGCGGCGAGGGTGTCTATGAGGCCATCGACATCCTGGTGGCCGAGAACTGTGGGGCGCCCGGCTTTCGCCCGCGCGGGCCGCTGGGGCCGAGATCCCTCGTGATCGGGGCGGGAAACGTCGCCTTCGACGTCATCCGATGGATGGCCAAGTCACGCGACCGAGGTGCCGCGGCAGAAGCGGTGACGGAGGTGGTGGTGTTGTCGCGATCGGCCCCGGATCGCGCCTCCTTCACGCCGTCGGCGTTCTACGAGCTCCTGGACCTCGAGAACACCGAGGTGCTGATCGACCGATCCGGCCGCCCGCCGGGCGCCGGTGCAGACGCCCCGCTGCTACGTGACATTTCCGCCCTGCCCGCTGCCGATATCTGCGCGGCAGACGCCCCGACCGCCACCGACGTGGGCCGGCTGCGCGTTGTTTTGTCCTTCGGACAGGAGGTGACTGATCTCGGGAAGACAGTGGCCGGAGGCGTCGCTGTCACGACGACGACCGGTCGGACCTTCCTCGCGGACTCCGCGATATGCGCCACCGGATTCACGATGAAGCAGATCGACGGCATCCCCGTGGACGAGCGAGGGGTCGTCCCCAACCGCCGAGGACGAGTGATCTCCATCGAGACGGGCGAACCGCTCGACGGACTGTATGTCGTCGGCTGGGCGAAACGAGGCGCCTCCGGCGGCGTCGGCGACAACCGCAGCTGCGCCACGGGAACCGTGGCACAGCTCGCCGCAGACCTGCACTCGCGGGTGTGACGCTCGGGTCGGCCGGGCTTCTCTGCGAACCCCGCCGTTAGGTCAGTTCCGTTATTGATCGCGAGCAGCATTCAGACCCAGCTCATGGCCGAATGTGACAGTGCGACCTCATGTGACCGGTTACGGCCACAAAACACGGCGTCGGAGCGTTGGCATGGCGCCGACCCCGCGATCAGGGGTCGACTCCGCGGAAGGCACCCGAGAGGGAGGGCTCAGGGCGACCGACTACGACGCACAGAGCTACCAATACCGACGCGAGCCATCCGAGGACTCGCTCGACCAGCTCGAGGCCAGAAGGAACGAATCACAATCGGCCGTCGTCGACGTCGAGGAGACGGACACCGCGGAGTGCTTCGAGCTACCCGGGGCCGACCTGTCCGATGAGGAATTCACGGTACGGGTGATACCAAGAAGGCAGACGAATTCACCTGCACCAGTTGTTTCCTCGTCCATCACCGCAGCCGCCTCGCCGACACGGCCGGTGGGCAGATGATCTGCCTGGACTGCACCGGCTGAGCACATCTCAGCACAGGCTGGGATCGGAAAACCGGACCGTGCATGACTGCATGTCTATGCGCGGCCGGGCCAGGTCATCGTGCGCTTGCCCGCATGAGTGCCGGATGGGGATTCATGTACGCCTGGCTGAGGATCGCGATTCCGGACAGATCGTCTGTTGTCAGATTCGCATAAGTGTTGGAGTCGGCGGGGTCGAGCCGGTTCCGCCCGTCGTCCGCTTCTCCTATCCTTAGTGGGTATCCATGTCCCGATACGCGGTAGACGGGCGGGGTGTTTGTGCGCGCAGACGGGTTTGGTGTACACCGAGAGTCCGTGCGTCCGCTCTCACCGCTGCGACCCGTGGGCGCGGGTAGCGGTTGGTGTAACAGGAGGTATGAGCGGGTCTCGTCGTATCGATACGAAGGAGACTGAGATGAGTCAGCCAACTATGGATCCGACCTTCTATCGCAGCGCAGCCGAGGCGGCCGCCGCCGCACCGGAGCAACTGGCCTACGTAGTTGCGTTCGATCGCGCAGCGGAGAAGCCCGATGCGCTGAGCGTGATCGACGTGGATCCCGGCTCGGGCACATTCGGCCGGGTGGTGGGCTGGACCGAGGTACCCTACATGGGCAACGAGCTGCACCATTTCGGCTGGAACGCCTGTAGCAGCGCGCTGAAACACGAGGGTCACCACATGGAGGGCTTGGCTCGCCGGTACCTGATCGTGCCGGGTCTGCGCTCGTCCCACCTGTACGTGTTCGATACTCAGCCCGATCCACGTCAGCCCACGCTGGCCAAGATCGTGGACAGCGCCGAGCTCGCAGCGAAGGCCGGTTACTCCCGACCACACACGTTGCATTGCGGGCCGGACGGCGTGTTCATGACCTGCCTCGGCGGCGCCAACGGATCGGATGGGCCGGGCGGAATCGCATTGCTTGATCACTCCACATTCGATGTGCTCCGGCAATGGGAGACCGACCGGGGGCCGCAATATCTCGCGTACGACGCCTGGTGGCATCTCAACCAGAACACACTGATCAGCAGCGAGTGGGGCACGCCATCGATGATCGAGGACGGGCTGGTACCGGAGCTGTTGCTGGAGAACAAGTACGGCCACGCGATCCACTTCTGGGACCTCGCTACCGGCAAGCACCAGCAACGAGTGGATCTCGGTGCGCAGCATCAGATGCCGCTCGAGCTGCGCCCGTCGCACGACCCGGAGGCCACGTGGGGATTCCTCGGCGTGGTGATCTCGACTGAGGATCTGTCGGCCTCGGTGTGGCGTTGGCACCGCGACAGGGACAGCTGGGCGGTGGACAAGGTGATCACTATCCCGGCCGAGCCGGCCGATCCCGACCTGTTGCCGCCTGCGCTGAAACCGTTCGGTGCAGTGCCGCCGCTGGTCAGCGACATCGACCTGTCGGTCGACGACAAATTCCTCTACGTCTCGTGCTGGGGTATCGGGGAACTCAAACAGTTCGACGTGCACGACCCCGCCAGTCCCATAGAGACCGGGTCCATCCGGCTCGGAGGGGTCGTGGGCCACAGCGCCCATCCGGCAGCACCGAACCGGCCGCTGTCCGGTGGCCCACAGATGGTCGAGATCAGCCGTGATGGTCGGCGGGTCTACCTCACCAACTCCCTTTACGGCGCCTGGGACGACCAGTTCTACCCGGACGGGGTTGGTGCCTGGATGGCCGAGATGCACGCCGATCCTCGCGGCGGAATGACCATCGACGAGGCCTTCTTCCCTCATGACGAGGACTTTCGGGGTCTGCGGGTGCACCAGGTTCGCCTCCAGGGCGGCGACGCCTCCTCCGATTCATACTGCTACCGGTAGCAGTCGACGTTGGCACGCCGCGTCCCGCTCCGTGAGCCCCGGGGCTCGGCTGCGCGTACAGCAGAGTCGATCGCTCAGCTCCATGTCCTCGCGGCGATGGTCGGAGGCGCGCCGTACGTCATCACGCCCATCGCCGACGCCTGATGAGGGCCGGATTCTTCGGCTGCCAAGGAATCCGGGTAACCCTGATGGCGACGTGTCCTGGTTGAGGATCCGCTCTGCAAGACGGTCTCCACGTTTTAGGCCCAAGTTACGGCGGCTTTCGGCCGAATCCCTGCGGACTGCCAGGGAGAACTGTGGATTCCGCCCCCGCGTATGTAGCCACTAATACTGCGTGTCGTTACCGGTCATGGACCAGGTGATCGCGGTAACATAGGGGATATGTCGGCATACAGTGGCGCGATGCATGTAGCCCGGAACAGGCGCAGCTATGTGACGAAGTCGGGTGAGGAGCGGGTATACGAGTCGGTGCTGCTGCGGCGCACGTTCCGTGAGGGCGGCAGGGTCCGCCACGAGACGCTGGCGAACCTGAAGGTACTTCCGGAGACGGCAATCGCGGCGATCGAGGCGACCTTGAGGGGGCAGACGCTGGTCCCCGCCGCGGAGGCGGCCACCGTGCTCCGCTCGGTGCCGCACGGGCACGTCGCCGCGGTGGGGGCGATGGCGCACCAGCTGGGATTGCCCGCGTTGCTCGGCCCGGCCGGCCGGATGCGGGATCTGGCGATGGCGTTGATCCTCGCGCGGGCGGTGGCCCCGGCCTCGAAACTGGCCACCGCCTCCTGGTGGGCCGACACCACCCTCGGGGTGGACCTCGAGGTCGCCGGGGCGGGCACCGACGAGATCTACGCGGCGATGGACTGGCTGGTGGGTCGCCAGGACCGCATCGAAAAACAGCTCGCCGGAAAGCATCTCGATCCGGTGGTGAATCC
>RRBB01000333.1:0-8507 GCA_006543605.1 Rhodococcus sp. WS4 | reverse complement strand
CGGCGTGATCGCTCGGCGCGACGCGCAATCACGAGCAGGCCGAGAGGCTCGGCTCGAGGGCGATCAGCACGCTGAGATGTCCATGACGGAGAGTGACACACCGAGGTGACAGAAATCGAGCCGACTCAGCATGGGACATCGCGATGGGCCAGGACGACACCGTCTTCGAGCTCGGTGAGGACATCGCCGACCCGACCCGGCGGCGGCTTCGGCCTGCACAAGGGCCTGTCCACCAAGTACGGCCTCGACCGCGTCCGCCCGACCCCGATCTCGGAGCAGGCATTCATGGGTGCCACGATCGGCGCGGCAATGACCGGCATGCGACCGGTTGCCACGTTCATGCTTGTGAACTTCATGTCGGTGTGCGCCGATCAGCTCATCAACCACGCCGCAAAGCTGCGCTACATGTCCGGCGGCCAGACGAACGTCCCGCTCGTGGTGCGCACCACCACCGGCGCCGGCGGCGGCTTCGGCGCCCAGCGCTCGGATATGCTCGAGGGCCCGCTGGTGCATACCCCCGGCCTGAAGGTCGTGATCCCCTCCACCGCCGCCGATGCCAAGGGGCTGCTTTGGTCGTGGATCTTCGACGACGATCCGCTGGTGTTCGTCGAGATGAGCCGCCTGCACTACCAGGTCAAGGACCATGTCCCCGGGGGTGATTACCGCGTGCCCCTGGGTAAGGCCCGCATCGCCCGTCCCGGCACCGGCATCACCCTGATCAGCTGGGGCCGTCAGGTCCGCGACTGCATCGCGATCGCGGACACGCTCGCCGCTGAGGGCATCAGTGCCGAGCCGCTCGACGTGCGCACCCTCATACCGCTCGATCTCCCGGCGATCCCCGAGTCGGCCGCGCGCACTCGACCCGTGGTCATCGTGCACGAGGGCCGTGCACCGCAACGGTTTCGGTGCCGAACTCACCACGACGATCAGCGCGGAACTGTTCGGCCAGCCCGGCCCGATCCGCAGGGTCGGCGGCGCGGACATCCCGGTGCCCTACGCCCGCAACCTGGAGTCCGAGTTGATGCCCTATGCCGGGCGCATCGAACAGGCGATCCGTTCCCTGTGCGTCTGAGACGCTCACCCCCGGCGAAGGACACCGACATCATGACCGTTCCCCTGACCGACGCGGACACCCACCGTATGCCCGGTGACGGCGCCATGCTCGACGCCTGTCTGGCGTCGGAAACCGACAAAGACCGAAGCCGAGATCAAGGCGCCGGGCGATGGAGTCCTGAGGATCAAGGTCGGGGCCCGATCAGACCTACGCGGTCGGCACGGTGGCCGCAGAGGTCGAGTGACCAGCTGTCCAGAGGTCCGGAACCCCGTAACAGAGTACCTCCGTACGGGTTTCGTCGCCATCAACAAAGAGGAGATGTGAAGAGTGCCTGATCGTGAAGTCGATGTCCTGATTCTCGGCGGCGGGTCCGCTGGGTACGCGTGTGCCCTGCGTTCCGCCCAACTCGGGATGTCGGTCGCGCTCGTCGAGCAGAGCCTGCTCGGGGGTACCTGCCTGCATACCGGTTGCGTCCCGACCAAGGCGTTGTTGCATGTCGCCGAGGTGGCCGAGTCGGCTCGGAGCGGCGAGTTGTTCGGCGTCCTCTCCTCGGTCGACGGTATCGACATGTCGCGCGTGCACGAGTACAAGAACAGTGTCGTCGGGAAGCTGCACAAGGGTCTCGAGGGTCTGGTGGCCTCACGCGGCATCCAGGTCGTCGCAGGAGCCGGCACACTGGTGGGGCCGCGTGCCGTGCACGTGGGTGACGATACGTACACCGGTCGTGTACTCGTGCTGGCGACAGGATCGCACTCGATCTCGATTCCCGGTTTCGAGGTAGGCGGACGCATCCTGTCGAGTACGGAAGCGCTGACGCTCGGTTCGGTGCCGGAACGAATCGTCATTCTCGGTGGAGGTGTCATCGGCGTCGAGTTCGGCTGTGTATTCAATGCTCTCGGCTCGGACGTCACGATCATCGAAGCATTGCCGCGGCTGGTGGCTTCCGAGGACCCGTTCGTGTCCACTCGTCTGGAACGCGCCCTCAAAAAGGGTGGTATCCGTCTGTGTACTGCGACCAAGGCGGTCGGTGCGCACCAGACCGTCGATACTGTCGAACTGGAACTGGATTCGGGCGATATAGTCACCGCCGATTACCTTCTCGTCGCGGCCGGCCGGGGTCCGAACACCTCCGGCCTCGGCTACGAGGAGGCCGGCGTCGCCCTCGAGGGTGGTTTCGTCGCCGTCGACGAACGTTTGCGAACCAACCTTCCGGGTGTGTATGCCGTCGGCGACATCGTTCGTGGGCTGCAGCTCGCGCATCGCGGTTTCGCGCACGGCGTCTTCGTCGCCGAGGACATCGCAGGGCTGGCGCCGGCCCCGATCGACGAGGCCGCGATTCCCCGCGTCGCCTACAGTCACCCGGAGGTGGCGTCCGTCGGCCTGACCGAGGCACAGGCGAACGACAGATTCGGCAAGGTGCGCACGGTTGTCTACGACCTCGCAGGCAACGGAAAGTCTCAGATTCTCCGCACGCAGGGGGCGATCAAGCTCGTTCAGGCCGAGGAGGCCGACGGGCAGGGTCCCGTGGTGGGGATTCACATGATCGGCGCGCGAGTGGGTGAACTGATCGGTGAGGCACAGCTGATCTGCGCTGACGGCATGCGTCCGGACAGGGTCGCTGCGCTGATTCACGCACATCCGACCCAGAACGAGGCCCTGGGCGAGGCCCATCTCGCCCTGGCAGGCAAGCCGCTACATGCGCACGGCTGACCGGCAACCGCGGCCGTAACGCGTCCACTGCACTTCCAGAAGGGAATTCGATCCGATCATGACAGTTTCATCGACGAGGCCAGCGTCCGCCGGGAGAGCGACCGCGCCACCCGAACCCGGAACCACCGTTCGACTGTCCCGGATGCGCAAGGTGATCGCGAGCCGCATGCTCGAATCGTTGCGCGTGTCGGCTCAACTGACGGCCGTGCAGGAGGCCGACGTCACCCGCATCGCCGACCTCCGGAACCGCGTCAAGGAGAGGTTCGTTGCAGCCGAGGGTGTTTCCCTGACGTACCAGCCGTTCATTGCCAGGGCGGTGATCGACACGCTGAAGGAGTTCCCGCAGTTCAACGCGTCGATCGACGCCGAGTGCACCTCGGTCACCTATCACGCCGGTGTGCACCTGGGGGTCGCGGTCGACACCCCACGGGGGCTCGTCGTGCCGGTGGTTCGGGATGCCGACACGATGACCGTTCCGGTCCTGGCACGCACGATCGCAGACCTGGCCGAGCGGGTGCGCACGAACAAGATCAGTCCCGACGAGCTGACCGGTAGCACGTTCACGATCTCGAACATCGGCAGCAACGGATCTTTGACGGATACGCCGATCATCAACCAGCCCGAGGTGGCGATTCTCGGCACGGGCGCCATCACGCGCATGCCGCGCATCCTGGTCGACGAGTCCGGTGTCGAGCAGATCGCCGTCCGCTCGGTCTGCTCGCTCCCGCTCACTTATGATCATCGCCTCGTGGACGGAGCGGATGCCGGTCGTTTGCTGACGGCGCTCCGGCGTCGCCTCGCCGAGGTCGAGTTCGCCGGCGAACTCGCGTCCTACGAGTCGGACCCGGCCTGACATGAGTGTGCAGGCCGAGGGCCGCAAGCTGTTGCGCCTCGAAGTGCGCAACAGCGCCACCCCCATCGAACGCAAGCCGGCGTGGATTCGGTCTCGCGCGCGGATGGGACCCCAGTACACCGAGCTGAAGACTCTCGTCGCGGACGCCGACCTCCATACCGTGTGTGAGGAGGCCGGCTGTCCGAACATCTACGAGTGCTGGGAGGACCGGGAGGCGACCTTCCTGATCGGCGGCGACCAGTGCACGCGGCGATGTGACTTCTGTCAGATCGAGACCGGGAAGCCGATCGCACTCGACCGGGACGAACCTCGACGCGTGGCGGAATCGGTGCGCACCATGGGCCTTCGGTACGCCACCGTCACCGGGGTCGCGCGCGACGACCTCGAGGATGGTGGCGCCTGGCTCTATGCCGAGACCGTACGGCAGATCCACGCACTCAACCCCGGAACCGGGGTCGAACTGCTGGCGCCGGACTTCAACGGTGCCGACCAGCTGCTCGGCGAGGTCTTCGACGCTCGCCCCGAGGTCTTCGCGCACAACCTCGAAACGGTGCCCCGGATCTTCCGCCGCATCCGGCCGGGATTCCGATTCGAGCGGTCGCTCGAGGTCCTGTCGAAGGCGCGGCGAAGGGGTCTCGTGACGAAGTCGAACCTGATCCTGGGCATGGGAGAGACCCCCGACGAGGTCACCGAGGCGCTTCGGGACCTCCATTCGGCCGGCTGCGAGCTGATCACGATCACGCAATACCTGAGACCCTCCGCGCGGCACCATCCGGTGGAGCGCTGGGTCGAACCCGACGAGTTCGTCGAGCATCAGAAGGCAGCTGAGAGCATCGGTTTCGCCGGTGTCATGTCGGGCCCGATGGTGCGTTCGTCGTACCGTGCCGGACGCCTGTACGCACGGGCGACGGACCGGCGACAGCGGGGCGTATCGCCCTCGATTGTGTGAGGTAGTCACACGCTCCACAACTGGACGACAGTTCGTCCCTGCAAGCTGTCCCGAGGCACGTGGACGGCACTTAGGCTTAGGAGTTGACATGGGTGCAAGTGAAAGTTACGACGGCGTCGTCG
The DNA here is from genome assembly GCA_006543605.1 of Rhodococcus sp. WS4. Lineage (GTDB taxonomy): Bacteria > Actinomycetota > Actinomycetes > Mycobacteriales > Mycobacteriaceae > Rhodococcus_F. Next base: position 3,819 of record RRBB01000333.1, on the reverse strand, counting down.
GCTACGGCGCTGCCGGCGCGAGTACGACGGAAAGTGAACGGGATGGCATCGACGAGGCGACCCGGCGGCTCATCCGGGCTCTCTCCCGGAATGGCCCCACGCCGGACTGGAGCATCCAGCGACACCGCGAGACGTTCGAGGTGGCCGCGCGGACACGTCCTCTCGCACCCGGAGTCCGCACCTCGCCGCTCGTCCTGGCCGACCTTTCCGCCGAATGGGCCGTGCCGGAGCGGGCGGGATCGAGTGTGGTGCTCTACCTGCATGGTGGCGGCTTCGTAATGGGCACTGTCGCCACGACTCGACCATTGGCCACCCATCTCGCTGCCGCCGTCGGGGCGCCTGTCCTGTACCCCGAGTACCGCCTTGCGCCGGAGCATCCGTACCCGGCCGCGCTCGAGGACGCGTTGGCTTCCTACAGGTGGCTGCTCGATCAAGGGATCCCCTCCGAGCGGATCGCGCTGGCGGGTGACTCCGCAGGCGGCGGGCTGGCGCTCCTGGCACTCCTCAAGATGAGAGATGAGTCGCTCCCGCTTCCGTGCGCGTGCGTGTGCCTGTCGCCCTTCATCGACCTAGCCCTGTCGTCGCCTTCGCTCGAGAACGCTCGCCTTGACCCGCAAGCGCCCCGGTGGCTGCTGGAGCACATGGTGCGCGCCTACCTCGGGGGGGCCGATCCGCAGGACCCGGCGGTGTGCGCCTCCTATGCCGACCTGCATGGACTCCCGCCCGTGCTGATCCAAGTTGGAGGCCTCGAGTCGGTTCGTGACGACGGCATCCGGTTCGCGCAACGCGCGCGTGATGCGGGAGTGCAAGCGTCCCTCCAGGTCTGGCCGGACGCCATTCACGTATGGCACGCGTTTGCGCCTCGGCTCCCCGCGGCGAGAGACGCATTGGCGGAGGTCGGGGGGTGGCTGACGCCCTACCTGAAGGCGGGCGGCTCTGGCGCTGACGGAACACCGCAGATGTACTGACCGGACGGTATACTCCGTCGGCCCTCAAGCTCCGCGCCGAACATCGCCGGGTGCGGTCTCCTGCCAATTAAGGGGAGCGGACGTGAAAGTGCAAAAAATCGCCGACCCCGACCCCGACGTCGTCGTGATAGGTGCAGGCTTTTCCGGTCTCTACATGCTGTACCGCCTCAGAGACGTCCTCGGCCTCAATGTTCGTGTGTACGAGCGGACTGATGACGTGGGCGGTACGTGGAACCTCAACCGGTACCCAGGAGCACGCTGCGACTCGGACAGTCACGTGTATTGCTACTCCTTTTCCGAAGAGTTGCTACGCGAGTGGAAGTGGAGCCGCCGATATCCCGGGCAGGCCGAGCTCCTGTCTTACTTTCGGCATGTCGCCGACAGGTTCGACCTACGCCGGGACATCGCCTTCAACACCGCCGTCGAGTCGGCGCATTTCGACGAGAGCGAGAACGTCTGGCGGATCAGAGCAAGCAACGGTGAGAGCGTTACCGCTCGGTTCCTGGTAACTGCCCTCGGACTGCTCGCCTCTGCCACGCACGTCCCGGAGTTCGCCGGGCTTGAGTCGTATGACGGCGAGTGCTACCACACCGGTGCGTGGCCGAACAACGGTGTCGACTTCACCGGCAAGCGCGTCGGAGTGATCGGGACGGGGTCTACGGGAGTGCAGGTCATCCCCGAGGTCGCGCGCGAGGCCAGCCATCTTTACGTCTATCAGCGGTCGCCGCAGTGCGGGGCCGCGGCGGTTTGCGCCTACGGAATTTTTCAAGGTGTTCGAGTCCAACGGGAGTTACGCCGCGGTCTGATTCGCGTCCGGTTCGGCCGGCTCCATCTCGGCCGGTTTGTTGATCCACGCGTCGATGGGCAAATCCAGAATCTTCGGGATGCCTACGGTCCCGAACCGTTCGGGGTGCGCCAGCCGGGCCTGGGCCAACACGGCCGCGCGTTCGGTAGCCTTCCGTCCAGCGAGTCCGAAGTGCACATCCGCAGGAGTATGCAGCCCGATGCCGGTATGACGATGTTCGTGGTTGTACCACGAGGTGAACGAGTCCACGACCTCTCGCGCATGGTGGATCGAGGCGAAGCGCTCCGGCCACATCGGTCCGTACTTGAGGGTCTTGAACAGCGATTCCGAATTATCTCGAATTCCTATCTGGGGTTGCGTGACCACCGTCCGCAACGAATGGTGAGAGTTCTTTACGACGGTCGGCGTGTCTGTCGCGGACGTTCTATCCGGGGTGGATACGCTACGGATGTGACGACGATCACAGGAACGGTCGGGACGTGTTGTCGGGTGCAGCGGCTGGTCCTGCCCGAGGGCGGGGGCCACACCTGGACGGTGCTCGGCTCGGATCATCGCCCGGTGGTCCCGGCGGAGGAGTACCTGGAATATCTTCGGGCCCAGCAGGTGTCGCCGAATACGGTGAAGTCCTACGCGCGGGCGTTGGCGTTGTGGTGGCAGTTCCTGGAGCTGTTCGGGCTGGTCTGGGATGCGGTGACGTTGGAGAACTTCGGTGCGTTCCTGACGTGGTTGCGCACCGGGGACGAGCCGGGGGTGGTGTCGATCGAGCGCCGTGGTGCCCGATTCGCCGAGTCGACGATCTCCGCGCGGCTGGGTGCGGTGCTGTCCTGCTACGACTATCACGTGCTCAACGGCGTGGACGTCGGCCGGGACCTGCATCGGATCACCCATCGCGGCGGCGGCCGGTACAAGCCACTGCTCGAGCACGTCGCGCGGCGCAAGGGGCGTCGCCAGGCGGTGATCCGGGTGCGCCGCCCGGGCCGGGCGGCGCCACCGATCTTGACGCCCGAGCAGATCGAGCGGATCTGTGAGGCGTGCGCGAGTTGGGATCCCGACACGCGGGAGTGGCGTGGGTCGGTGCGCAACAGGCTGCTGTGGATGTTGTTGGCGGAGACGGGCATTCGGCTGGGTGAGGCGCTCGGTTTGCAGCATCGCGATTGGCACACCGGGTGCGGCGACACCCCGTACGTCGAGATCGTCGCCCGAGACCACCCGCACGGGGTGCGGGCCAAGAGCGGCTACCGGCGGGTGTATGTCTCCGACGAGCTGGACCGCCTCTACGGCGAGTACGTCTGGCGGTTGTGTGAGGCCGGCGCCGACCTGGCCACCGACGACTTCGACGGCACCTGCGTGTTCGTCAACCTCGACCGGGACCCGCGGTTCGCGCCGTGGCGACCGGAGTCCGTCTACGACCTGGTGGACCGGCTACGCCGGCAACTGTCCGGGCAGGTACCGCAGGCCTGGACCCCGCACTGGATGCGGCATTCGCACGCCACGGCGCTGTTGCTGTCGGGGGTACCGGTGCACGTGGTGAGTCGACGATTGGGACATCTCGACGTGCAGACCACGCTCAACACGTACGCGCACGTGACCGAGGACGCCGAGATGCGGGCGGCCGCCGACTGGAAGGCGGTCACCGGCGGCTGGCGAGTCGGCGCGCACCGCGACGACCGGATCGGGTCCGGCTCGTGACCGGCGGGCGCGACGAGGCCACGATCGACTGGGTGGAAGCGGCCCGCGTCCGCTGCGACCCGCAGGCGCTGGAGGACTTGTGGGCGGCGGTGCCGGAACCGATGCGGCTGGCGTGCTTCGCCGAGTCGAGTGTCCCACCGGAATACGCGGGAGCGTTCTGCCACGACGGGACCTGGCGGGCCGGGGTGGACCTGTCGCAGCTGCCGGAGCCGATGCGCCGGGAGGTGGCATGGTGTGTGTTCCGGATCATCGAGCTGGGTGGGAAGATCCCGACACCGGGGTTGAGCATGCTGGTGCGCCGGCTCGGTGAGGTGATCGCCGATCGTGCCGGGCGGGCGCCCGCCTCCCTGCTCGGAT
>RRBB01000332.1:0-8533 GCA_006543605.1 Rhodococcus sp. WS4 | reverse complement strand
GCGAACAGCAGCTCCGCGACCTGCCGGGCCGGGGCCCGCGGTCCGCCGTCGATTTGCGGCAGCGTCAGCCCCAATCCGATCCCGGTGACCACACACAGCAGCTGGGTGGCGCCGGCGCGGACACGGCGGTGGCGCACCCGCCGAACGGAGGTGTTCATGCTGTCCCCCTTGCTCTTCGGGCCGCGCACCGGGCCACCGGAATCGTCATCCTGGCGTGCCGGGTGCGGGGGTGCCGGCTGCGGGGTGGTCTTCGGCGCGGGGGTGACGGCCGAACCAGGCGGCGTAGCGGTCGGCCAAGGGCGCGGCCGTCAGTCCGTGGGCCAGGACCGAGAGCGCGATGGTGATCACGGCGGTGGTCACGAGCAGCTCTTCGTGGGGCAGCTCGCCCGGTTCTTCGAGGATGAGGATGACGAAGACGATGGTGGCCAGTCCGCGCGGGCCGAACCAGCCGACGAAGGCGACGGTCGGTGCGCGCGGGTGTGTTCCGATCAGCGACAGCGCGACGGGGAGCATCCGGACGACGGTCAGGCTTATGACCGCGTAGCCGAGCGTCGCCCAGGACAGGTGCCCGAGTGCGGGACCGAGGAGCACGGCGCCGAAGACGATGAACGTCACGGCGCTGAACACGTCGCCGGTCTCGTCGAGCATGTCGGCCTCCTCCTCGCTCTCACCCTCGGCCGCGTGCTCGTCACCGTCGCCCTCGTGGTGGTCGGGCGCGCGGTGGCGGAGCGCGCCGAAGGTCAGTCCGCCGACGAACGCGGCGATGAACCCGGAGCCGCCCAGGGGTACGGCGGCGGTGTAGGCGAGCGCGGCCGCCGTCACCGGAATGATCTGCGCCCACAACGGGTCGATCGTGCGGCGGCGGGCGCCGGTGATCAGGATCGCGGCAGCGATCGCCCCGGCCACGACGCCGGCGAGGATGCCGTACCCGATCTGTTCGGTGACCAGGCGGGCGGCGGCGCCGCCGCCGATCGCGCCCGCTTCGGCCTGCGCGATCGCCAGCACGACCAGGAACAGGGGCACGCAGATGCCGTCGTTGAGTCCGCTTTCGACGTTCAGTCCCTGGCGCACCCGCGACGGCAGGATCGGCAGTGTCACCACGGCCTGTCCGAGGGCGGCGTCGGTCGGGGCCAGGATCACCGCGAGCAGCAGCGCCTCCGGCCAGGCGAGGTCGCCGAGCACGCCCAGCGCGGCGCCGAACCCGGCCGCGATGGTCAGGGGTAGGCCGATGCCGAGGAGCCGGGCGGGGAGGGCGATCTCGGTGCGGAGGGTGGGCAGGTTCACTCGGGAGGCGTCGGAGAACAGCACCAGCGCGAGGGTCACCTCGGCGAGCAGTTTGACCGCCTCGGCGCCGGCGTGCACATCGATCAGCCCGAGCGCGTTCGCGCCGAGGATCAGGCCGCCGACGGTGAAGATGATCGGGGCGGTGATCGGGGTGCCCGCGATGCGGCCGGAGATCGCCGCGTAGGCGAGCAACAGCGCGGCGATCGTCGGTAGTGCCCACGTCATGTCGTCACCGCCTCATCGTCCCCGCCGTGGCGCGTGGCCGGTCGAGTTCGGGGCGTTCGTCCGCGCCGAGGTCACCGTGTTCGGGTGAAGGATTGTCGTCGGAGCCGCCATCACCGGTCCTTCGCTTCTCGCCCCGCCTACTGGCGGGACGTGGCGACCCGCACCACTTCTGCGGGGTCGATGAGGTGGGAGTGGTCGTCGGTGCCGACGTCGATCTGGACGACGTGGATGCGGCCGGTGAACCGGGTGGGTTCGTGGTAGTCGGTGCTGACCGGTGTCCCATAGTCGTCGCCGATGTCGGTGGTCTCGTCGGCGGAGAAGATCAACGGCTGGGTCTGCTCGACCCGGCCGGCGCCCACCTCACGGCCGTCGTAGAAGAGGGTCACCTTCCCGCCTTTCGCGAGACCTCCTCCGTCGTAGGCGAATTCGGCCCGGATCTGGTGGCTGCCCTCGGGGATGTCCTCGGTGGCGCCGACGACGTACTCCTTCATTCCGAGGAGGTTGTAGACGAACTTGGCGCGCCCGTCGTTGACGTAGAGGGCCCACCCGCCGAAGCGGCCGCCCTGAGCGATGAGGACCCCGTTGGTGGGCCCGTTCTTCGGTGCCTCGATCGCCGCGGTGACCGAGAAGGACCGGTTCTTGACGTCGATGACGCTGTTCTCGCTGAGCCGCCGCATCCGGGGGAACAGGGTCTGCGTGGTCCCGGTCACCAGTTGCGGGCGGCCGGCGATGGTCGCGTTCAGTCGTTCGAACCGGCGGTCGTCGATCGGGAGCACGTTGTATTTGACGGCCTCGATCAACCAGAGCCGTTGCAGGTCGGCGAGTTTGCCGGGCATCTCGGCTGCGAGGTCGTGGGCCTGGGACCAGTCGGCGCTGCCGTCATAGAGTTCCCACACGTCCTCGTCCAGCGGGGGGAGTTGCTCGTTCGGCAGCCACGGGGTGCTGTGCCGGGTGACCGCGCTCCAGCCCTTGTAGTAGATGCCGCGGTTGCCGGCCATCTCGAAGTACTGCAGGTCGTGCCGTTCCGGCGCATCCGCCTGGTCGAAGCTGTAGAGCATGCTCGGGCCCTCGAGCGGGGACTGCTGCACCCCGTTGACGAACGTGGGCTCGGGCAGCCCGGCGGCCTCGAGTACCGTCGCCGCGACGTCGATGACGTGGGTGAACTGCGACCGCACCTCCCCCTTGCTGGCGATGCCAGCGGGCCAGTGCACGATGGTGCCGTTGCGGGTGCCGCCCCAGTGCGAGGCGACCTGCTTGGTCCACTGCAACGGCGTACACATCGCCCACGCCCAGCCCACCGAGTAGTGGTTGTAGGCGGTGGCCGTGCCGAGCTGGTCCTTGACCTGGGCCATGAACTCCGGTGTCTCGATGGCGGCGAGACCGTTGAAGTTCGCCATCTCGTTGAACGCCCCGTTGACGGTGCCCTCGGCGGAGGCCCCGTTGTCGCCGATGATGTAGTAGATCAGGGTGTTGTCGAGGGCGCCGAGTTCCTCGATCGCGTCGATGAGGCGGCCGACGTGGAAGTCGGTGTGCTCGAGGAACCCTGCGTAGACCTCCATCTGACGCTCCAGCGCCGGTTTGAGGGCGTCGTCCATCTCGTCCCAGGCCGGGATCGCGTCCGGGCGCGGGGTCAACACCGTGTCCGTGGGGACGACGCCGCGCTGCTTCTGCCGCTCGACGATGGCCTCGCGTTGGGCGTCCCACCCGCCCGAGAATCGGCCGGCGTACTTGTCCGCCCACTCCGGCGGCACGTGGTGCGGGGCGTGGGTGGCGCCGGGGGCGAAGTAGACGAAGAACGGCTTGTCCGGGGCCAGGGACTTCTGTGTGCTGATCCAGTCGATGGCGTGATCGGTCAGGTCCTCGGTGAGGTGGTAGCCCTCCTCCGGTGTCTTGTCCGGCTCGACCGGCGCGAAACCCTCGTACAGCGCCGGGTAGTACTGGTTGTTCTCGCCGCCGATGAACCCGTAGAAGTACTCGAAGCCGCCGCCCCCGGACGGCCAGGCGTCGAACGGGCCGATCGGGGACGTCTGCCACGGCGGCACCTCGTGACACTTGCCGAACTGCGCCGTCGAATACCCGTTGAGCTTCAACGTCATCGGCAACGGGGCCTTCGTGTTCGGCCGCAACCCCGACGAACCGGGTGCCGCCGTCGCGGTCTCGGTGATCATGCCCATCCCCACCGAATGATGGTTGCGGCCGCTGAGCAGCGCCGCGCGGGTCGGCGCGCACAGGGCGGTGGTGTGGAATCGGTTGTAGGTCAGGCCGTCGCGTTGCAGCCGCTCCGCGGTAGGGGTGTGCGCCGGCCCGCCGAAGGCGCTGGCGGCCCCGAATCCCACGTCGTCGAGCAGGACCACCAGCACGTTCGGGGCGCCCTCGGGCGGGAGCAGGGGTTCGATCGGGGGGAACGCCGTGTCCGGATCCTTGGCGTCGTAGGTGACCAAACCGAGGTAAGGCCGATCCGGTATCGGGAGAACCTCGCGACGCACATTCGTTCGCTCCACCATGGCCACTCACATCCCGTTCCCTGGACGTCGGAACGCTCACGGGTCCTCTGCTGGGCCCGGAGTGCAGTGCTGCAACCAACGATATTCTCGCCCGCGGGGCGCGCGGACGGGAATGGGCATGCCCGCCCGCGCACAACCCGCACGCAACCCCGAATCTGCGGTCAGCGCCGTCCCCCGCACGCCCCAACGTCGCCCGTTCCGGTGCTCATGGCGAACCAACTCCGCTACGGAACCTTTGGTCGGCCTCCGATGGTCGCAACCTACTCACCAGAGGGTCAGGGGCAAGCCGGCCGCTTCGGCGCACCGGATCAGCTCCTCGATGCTGTCGGGATCGTCGCCGCGCAAGAGTCCGGTGCGGATGGCGGCGGCGCGGGTACGCCCGGCCGGGCCCCGAACGTCAGCGAGTGGGCTGGCCAGGCTGCGGCGGCGCAAGTCGTATTCGTTGCGGTTGGTTCCCAGCCGCATGTGGTGGGGGTTGACGCAGCCGGCGAAGTCGCATTGGTGGCACAGCACCGTGTGGTCGGCGCCGGACCACCCGAGCCGCGGAATGATGCCGTATTCGAGCTGGTAGGCGAACAGGTGCGCCGGGACGGTGCCGCGGCGGGAGGGCCCGGGCAGACTCGCGGCCCGGAAAGCTGGCACGGTGACCACTGACCGCTGCCGGCAGATGTGCACCATGCTGGGGATGTACGCGCTCGGGCGCCTCGACGACCGCGAGACCGTCGCGCTTCGCGCCCACCTGGACGGCTGCCCGCAGTGCCGCGCCGAGTTGCGGGGACTGGCGCCGGTGGCGGAGGCCCTCTCGGCGGCCGACCCGGACCGGCTCGCCGACCCGTCGCCCCAGCCGTCGCCGACACTGCCCGACGCGATCTTCGGCGCCGTCGACCGCGAACGCGGACGCGGACGGCAGCGGTACCGGCGGATCGCCGTCGCCGCCGCGGCCGCCGTGATCGCTGTCGGCCTGGTGACCGGCGGGTTCGTTCTGCGCTCGGTCACCTCGACTACCCCGCCCGGGCAGCCGGTGGCGTTCACGGTGCTCTCCGCGGGTGTGGAGGCCTCCGCTCGGGTGGAGAACCGGGCCTGGGGAACCGGCATCAGCCTCGACGTCACCGGCCTCCCGCAGGGCCACACCTACAACGTCTGGCTCCAGCGGGCGGACGGAAGTCGCATGAATGCCGGCAGTTTCATCGCCGGCGGCGACAAGACGATGTCGATGGAGTTGGCGGTGGGGCTACCGATGTCGGATGCGACGACGCTCGGGGTGAGCGCTCCGGGCGACGACCGGACGCTTCTGCAGGCGCCCCTGCACTCCTGAGCCGGCGCGGCTGCCTCCGCCGTCCCTTCGCCTAGCGGAGTGCGGCGTGCGGGGTGTCGCGGTGGTCACACCACCCGTGCGGCGACGGCATCGGGCGGAGTGGATGAAGTGTGGCACTGACCTGCGATTGCCGCGAATTCGACGCCTATTGATAGCCCCACTCAATCTATCGAATAGGTCTCATAGATTGGACCTATTCCAATCTGCTGGATAGCGTTCTCGTTGTCGGCTTCCCGTATCCACCGAATAGAGGTTTCAATGGCCCTGATCAACACGCAGATCAAGCCCTTCGCCGCGAACGCTTTCAAGGACGGCGCGTTCATCACGGTGTCCGCGGACGACATCAAGGACAAGTGGGCGGTCTTCTACTTCTACCCGGCCGACTTCACCTTCGTCTGCCCGACGGAACTCGGCGACCTCGCCGACCACCACGAGGAACTGCAGCGCCTCGGCGTCGAGGTCTTCTCGGTGTCCACCGACACGCACTTCACGCACAAGGCATGGCACGGATCGTCCGACACCATCGGCAAGATCAAGTACGCCATGATCGGTGACCCGACCCAGGAGATCAGCAAGAACTTCGAGGTCCTCCGCGAGAACGAGGGATTGGCCGACCGCGGCACCTTCCTCGTCGACCCCGACGGTGTCATCCAGTTCACCGAGGTCACCGCAGAAGGCATCGGGCGCAACGCCGCCGAGCTGGTTCGCAAGGTCAAGGCCGCCCAGTACGTCCGGTCGCACCCGGGCGAGGTCTGCCCGGCCAAGTGGGAAGAGGGCGAAGAGACCCTCGCCCCGTCGCTCGATCTCGTCGGCAAGATCTGACGCAGCCCAGTCGTACCGCAGGCACGGGCTCAGGTTTCCTGAGCCCGTGCGGGCGGTTCCCGGTGCTCAGCTCCCGTGGGGGCAATCGGTGTCGCACCAACACCTTCCGGACCACCTGAACCAGAATTCCCGGTTTCCGATCCCTTGTCCTCCCGATCGATGGAGTAGATCCCCATGCTCGAAGCCTCGCTCGCCGGCCAACTGAAGTCCCTGCTCGACAGGCTGACCCTGCCCATCGAGCTCGTGTCCTCGCTCGATGACGGACCCAAGTCGACCGAACTCGCCGAACTGCTCACCGAGATCGCGGCGATGTCGGACAAGATCACCTACGAACGCCGCGACGACGACACGCGACACCCGTCGTTCGCGGTCCGCCGCACTGGCACCGACATCGCGGTCCGCTTCGCGGGCATCCCCCTCGGACACGAATTCACCTCGCTCGCACTCGCTTTGCTCCAGGTCGGCGGCCACCCGTCGAAGGAGGCGCCCGAACTGCTCGAGCAGGTCCGCGACCTCGACGGGGACTTTCACTTCGAGACCTACTACTCGTTGTCCTGCCAGAACTGCCCGGACGTGGTGCAGGCCCTGAACCTGATGTGCGTGCTCAATCCGCGCATCAGCCACGTCGCGATCGACGGCGCGCTGTTCCAGGACGAGATCGAAGGCCGTCAGGTCATGGCGGTGCCGACGGTGTACCTCAACGGTGAACTCTTCGGCTCGGGCCGGACGAGCCTGGAGGAGATCATCGGCAAGCTCGACGTCGGCGCCGCCGACCGTGCCGCTGCCGCGATCGCGGAGAAGGATCCCTTCGACGTACTCGTCGTCGGCGGTGGCCCGGCCGGCGCCGCGGCCGCGGTCTACGCCGCGCGCAAGGGAATTCGCACAGGTGTCGCCGCCGAACGCTTCGGCGGTCAGGTACTCGACACCATGGCGATCGAGAACTACATCTCCGTTCCCCACACCGAGGGCCCCCAGCTCGGGGCAGCGCTCGAGAACCACGTCCGTCAGTACGACGTCGACATCATGAACACGCAGCGGGCAGCGAAGCTCGTGCCTGCCGCCACCGACAGCGGCCTCGTCGAAATCGAATTGGACAGCGGCGCTTCCCTGCTCGCCCGCACGGTGGTCCTGTCCACGGGTGCGCGGTGGCGTTCGATGAACGTGCCCGGCGAGGACACCTACCGGAACAAGGGTGTGACCTACTGCCCGCACTGCGACGGACCGCTCTTCAAGGGCAAGCGCGTCGCCGTGATCGGTGGCGGCAACTCGGGAGTCGAGGCGGCAATCGACCTCGCAGGTCTCGTCGAGCATGTCACTCTCATCGAGTTCGACTCGGTGCTCCGCGCCGACGAGGTGTTGCAGCGCAAGCTGCGCAGCCTCCCGAACGCCGACATCCTCCTGGGCACGCTCACGACGGAGGTCCTCGGAGACGGCAACAAGGTCACCGGTCTGGCCTACCAGGACCGCGCGACCGACACCTCGCACACGCTCGACATCGAGGGTGTCTTCGTCCAGATCGGTCTGCTGCCCAACACGGAGTGGCTGGCCGGGAGCGTCGAGTTGTCCGATCGCGGCGAGATCGTCATCGATGACCGCGGGCAGACCTCGGTGCCGGGCGTGTTCGCTGCCGGCGACTGCACCACCGTGCCGTACAAGCAGATCGTGATCGCCGCGGGCGCCGGAGCAACGGCCGCGCTGAGCGCATTCGATCGGCTCATCCGAACGGGCGTTCCGGCCGAGGATGCCGCCGCCGCAACGGTCGGATAGTTCGGTCGTGGTCGGCATCGACTAGGTCGGTGGGTAGACGGACCGGGTGAGGGGTCCGTCTACCCACCGTTCGATGTCGGCCCGGGTGCGGAGTCGGACGATGGTGAGGTCGGGGCGACGCCGGCGGATCGCATCGATCCGGTGCGGGTATTTGTGGTGGGTGTTCCAGGCCCAGCGCACGATGTGGTCGGGGTCGAGGAGGAACCGGTGCAGGGGCGGTTCGATGTTGCCGTTCCACAGGATCTCGCGGCGCAGTCGTCGTCGGAGGGTACGGCCGGTGACTTGGCGCATCACGGTGGCTCGGGGTAGGTCGAGCCAGACGAGAAGGTCGGCGCGGTCGGCGAGTTGTTCTCGGACAGCGCCGTATTGCCATTCGGTGACCCATTGCGGTCGGGCGCTGAATTCCTCGACGTCGGTGAGGAATCGTTCGTGTGGTGCCCAGTCCGGGCCGTGGTACAGCGCATCGATCTCGATGTGTTCGATGTGGAGCAGTGCCGCGATGCGCGCGGACAGTGTGGTCTTGCCGGCACCGGATGTTCCGGCGACGAGCACTCGCTGGGGGCGGCCGGGTAGGGCTCTGTTCGGGTCGAGCAGGGGCACCGGAACACAGTAGCTT
>RRBB01000331.1:0-8586 GCA_006543605.1 Rhodococcus sp. WS4 | reverse complement strand
GCAGGTAGGACAGCAGGTCCTTGACGTAGTCGAGGGCGTCCTGTTCGCCGGAGGCGACGTAGTGGGCGACGCCGGATTTGACCATGTGGGTGTGCGCGCCACCCAAATCTTCCATGGTGACGTCTTCGCCGGTGACGGTTTTGATGACGTCGGGGCCGGTGACGAACATCTGGGAGGTCTGGTCGACCATGACGACGAAGTCGGTCAGGGCGGGGGAGTAGACGTGGCCGCCGGCGGCGGGGCCCATGATCAGGGAGATCTGTGGGATGACGCCGGAGGCCTGGACGTTGCGGTGGAAGATTTCGCCGTACAGGCCGAGGGAGACGACGCCTTCCTGGATGCGGGCGCCGGCGCCTTCGTTGATGCCGATCAGGGGGCGGCCGGTCTTGAGGGCGAGGTCCATGACCTTGACGATTTTTTCGCCGTAGATTTCACCGAGGGAGCCGCCGAAGACGGTGGCGTCCTGGGAGAAGACGCACACGTCGCGGCCGTCGACGGTGCCGTAGCCGGTGACGACGCCGTCGCCGACGGGGCGGTTGTCGGCGAGGCCGAAGTTCACGCTGCGGTGCCGGGCGAGGGCGTCGAGTTCGACGAAGCTGCCGTCGTCGAGCAGGGCGGTGATGCGTTCGCGGGCGGTGAGCTTGCCCTTGGCGTGGACCTTCTCGACCGCGGCTTCACCGCTCGGGTGCTGCGCCTCGGCCTGACGATTACGCAGGTCGGCGAGCTTTCCCGCCGTCGTGTGAATATCGGGCGTACTCGCCGACTCCGCCGCGCTCGGCTCCTGAACAGTGGTCATGACAGGTCAGCTTAACGAGAGCGGGCGAGCTTCTGCCAAGGGAGGTGGTCAGGCGGCGGGTTGCCCGGACCCGGCTACTGACCAGTACCTTTTCGGCCTCGTCTTAGGCTGTGGTGATGTGGACCGACCTGAACCGACCCCCTCTCAATGCCGACAATCTGCGTGCGGCGCTCGTCCGCGGTGACGACGACAGCGATACCCGCAGGTTCTGGTCGCGGCTCGACGTGGTCCAGGAGACCGGGTCCACCAACGCCGACCTCCTCGCGCGGGCCGCGGCGTCGGACAGCGACCGGCACGTGCTGCTCGCGGAGTTCCAGGGCAGCGGCCGCGGCCGCCACTCACGCGCCTGGGTGAGTCCGCCGCAGGCACAGATCGCCGTCTCCGCGCTCCTGACGATGCCGGGGATGAGCGTCAACGACATGGGGTGGCTGCCGTTGCTGACCGGAGTCGCCGTCGTCGACGCGCTGCGGGCGGTCGCGAAGGTGCCCGCGGAACTGAAGTGGCCCAACGACGTGCTGATCGACGGTCGCAAGGTCGCCGGGATCCTCGCCGAGGTGTCTGCCACCACACCGGATCCCGCGGTGGTCGTCGGGATCGGACTCAACGTCAGCCTCACGAGGGACGAACTTCCGGTGACGCACGCGACGTCGCTCGTGCTCGAGGACGCCGAGGTCACTGACCGCGACACCCTCGTGCGGGCGGTGCTCCGCGCGATCGCCGACCGTTGGCAGCAATGGCACGACTCCAACTGGGACGTCACCGAACTCGCGGAGGCCTACCGTGCGCGCTGCGGCACGCTCGGTCAGCGGGTGCGTGCCGAACTGCCCGGCGGTCGTGAACTGATCGGCATCGCCACGGATGTCGACGCCGAGGGGCGGGTCGTGATCGCGCCCGACGGGCAACCCGGCACCGTCGCCGTCTCCGCAGGTGACATCACACATTTACGCCCGGTGCGCACCGAGTAGTGCGACACTGTGGTACATGAGTACCTCAATTCCGGAGTCCTCCGTCATCGCAGCCCGGCGCACGTTGACCGGCCTCACGGTGGTGCTCGGTCTGCTCACCCTGGGACTGGGCATCGCGGTGCTCGTCTGGCCGCACGTCACGCTCACCGTGGTGGCCGTCCTGATCGCCATCCAGTTCTTCGGATTCGGCATCGTTCAGATCATCCGGGCGTTCGCCGACGTCGACGCCGGGGGAGGTGCACGCACCCTGCTGGGCGTATCCGGCGCTCTGGCAATACTTCTGGCGTTCCTCGTGCTGCGGAGCCCGCTCCAGACGGTCGTGATCATCGCGCTCGTCGTCGGTGCGTGGTGGGTGTTCCGCGGTGTCCTCGACATCGTCGCGGGAGCGTCGGGTTCGGTCGCGGACCGCGGGCTGACCATCGTGCTCGGGGTGATCAGCGTCGTCGCCGGCGCCATCGTGCTCCTGCAGCCCGAACTGTCGCTCGAGGTGTTCGTGATCGTGGTCGGAGTGTGGATGGTGCTGTACGGCATCATCATCGTCATCACCCCGATCGTGCTCAGCCGAATGAAGTAGAGGCACACTCTTCGCATGGGATATCCGGAGGACGCCCTTGCCGAGGACGAGGAACTGCTGCTTCACCGTCATCCGCACTGGAAGATGTTGCTGCTCCCCGCCGTCATCTTTCTGCTGGCGACGGCCGTAGCGGGTTTCGCGGCGGGCTTCGCCGAGAACAAGCTGGACGGTTCTGCGATGAACGTCGTGCTTGTCGTCATCCTCGTGGTGTGGCTGGCGCTGGTCGTATGGCGCTGCGTCGCGCCGTTTCTCAGCTGGAAGTTCACCCACTTCATCGTCACCGACCGCCGCGTGCTCATCCGCCAGGGTGTGATGACACACACCGGGATCGATATCCCGATGGGGCGCATCAGCAACGTCCAGTTCCGGCACGGCCTCCTCGACCGGATGCTCCGCACCGGAACGCTGGTCATCGTGTCCTCCTCCGACGATCCGCTGGAATTCGACGACATCCCCGACGTCCAGCGGGTCCATTCGCTGCTCTATCACCAGGTGTTCGACGCGATGGATCTCCACCGTGACCGGGAGCGCGAAGACCCGCGTGGCGACGCCGACACCGGCAAAGGCTGGTAACCGGTCACAGCCGTCTCCGCACCTCCGTACGCTGTGGAGGTGACTGCAGTTTTGCTTGCCGAAGATGACGAAGCCATCGCCGCCCCGCTGTCGCGGGCATTGGGCCGGGAGGGATACGACGTCACCATCGAGCAGACCGGCCCGGCGGCGCTGGAGCAGGCCCTCGACGGTGCATACGACCTGTTGATCCTGGACCTCGGCCTACCCGGCATGGACGGCCTCGAGGTCTGCAGGCAAGTGCGCGCCCACAGTTCGGAACTGGCGGTGCTCATGCTCACCGCACGCACCGACGAGGTCGACTTCGTCGTCGGACTCGACGCAGGTGCCGACGACTACGTGGGCAAGCCGTTCCGGTTGGCGGAGTTGATGGCGCGCGTGCGCGCCCTGCTGCGGCGCCGCGGCGGCGGCGAGGATTCGGTCGTGGAGGTCGGAGGCATCCGGCTCGAACCCGCGGCCCGCCGGGTGCTCGTGAACGGAACCGAGATCGCCCTCGCCAACAAGGAGTACGAACTTCTCCGGGTGCTGCTCGAGCACGCGGGTCAGGTGGTGTCCCGCGACACCATCCTCGCGGAGGTGTGGGGCGACGTGGAACTGCGTGGCTCGAAGACCCTCGACATGCACATGTCGTGGCTTCGCCGGAAGATCGGTGACGAGGGCCCCGCCGCCGAGCGTCGCATCGCGACGGTCCGCGGAGTCGGCTTCCGCATCAACACCGACTAGGGCGGGGTAGTGCGCCGCAGAATTCTCCAGTCGATCCTCGCAGTCGTGATCCTGACGGCGCTGCTGCTCGGTGTGCCGCTCATCTACACGGCGTGGTTGTGGGTCGAGGACTTCAACCGCAGCGATCTCCAGGTCCGGCTCGACCGGATGGCGACCGAGATCATTACCCAGGAGGGTGTCAACGGCGTTGTCGAGGGTGATCTCGACACGAATTCGCTGCGCCTGCTGACCCCGGCCGGGGGACGCCTCGTCGTGGTCTATCCGACCACCGACGACGGCGCCGCCCGCGTCGACATCGGCGAACCGGCCGTGCAGTCGCCGCTCGTCGAGTCCCTCGCGATGGGCACCTCCGGGTCGCTCCGGCTCGAGGTGCCGTCCGACGAGATGCGCACCCAGCAACGCCAGGCGGTCGGTGCCGTCGCCCTGCTGGTGCTCCTGTCCATCGCCGCGGGCACCGTGGTCGCCTACGTCACCGCGAAGCGGCTCGCCGATCCGCTACGGGACGTCGCCGACCGGGCGGCCCGGCTCGCCGAGGGCGACTTCCGGCCCGACGTGCGACGCCACGACATCCCCGAACTCGACCGTGTCTCCGACGTCCTCGACTCCGCGACCGTCGAGATCGCGGGACGACTGCAGCGCGAACACGCGCTCGTCGCGGACGTCTCCCACCAACTCCGCAGCCGGCTGACGGCCGTCCGTCTCCGGCTCGACGAGCTGTCCGTGCACTCGGACCCCGCGGTCGTGGTCGAAGCGGACGAGGCGATGGCACAGGTCGACCGGTTGACCGTCGCGATCGACGAACTGGTGCGGTCGTCCCGCAGCTCCGGTACCGAGACCCAGGTGTCGGTGATCCGGGAGCTCAGCGTGGTCATCGCAGACTGGAAACGGCCATTCGAGGACGTCGACCGCCAGCTGCTCCTGCGCGGCGACACGAACGTGATGGCGTCGACCACCGGTTCCCGGCTCCGCGAGGCCGTCGCGGTCCTCGTCGACAATGCGCTCATGCACGGGGCGGGAACGTGCACGGTGTCGGTACGGCTGATCCAGGGGCAGACGCTCCGGTCGCCCGGCAACGACACGTCGCCCCGCGAGGCCACGGTGTGTGTGGAGGTGTCGGACGAGGGTGTCGGAGTCAGCAACGACCTGGCGCCGCACATCTTCGACCGCGGCTTCTCGGGCGCAGGTTCGACCGGTGTGGGCCTGGCACTCGCCCGCGCGCTCATCGAGGCCGACGGCGGCCGGCTGGAACTGCAGAGACGCCGTCCGGCCCTGTTCGCGATCTTCGTTCCGATCGCCCGCGAACACGTACCGACGCGGGTTACCGGGATCCGGGAGCCCCGCTGACGTCAGGCGTGGCCGGAGGGTTCTTCGGCGGCCTCGTCGACGAGATCCGGGTCGATGAGGTGCACGTTCTCGTCGGGGAACGCGAACCGGCGGAGTGCCCAGAACCGGAACACCATCTGCAGCAGGTTTCCGATGATGTAGTTGAGGACGAAGTCGACGACGACCAGCGTGGTCAGGTTCTCCTGGTCGGCGCGGATGTCGAACACGTTGTTCGCGATCCACAACGGCGCGGCGGCGAGAAGAACACCGACCCCGCTGATCGTGAAGAACAGCAGAGCCTCGTGGTGGCGTTCCCGTCCGCCCCGATTCTTGAACGACCATTCGCGGTTGAGGATGTAACTCAGGACGGTCGCGAGAATTCCGGACAGTACTTTGGCGACAACAGGCTTCTCTTCGAGGATCGTGAGGCTCAGCGAATAGAAGATCGCGAGGTCGAAGATCATGGTGGTGCCGCCCACAATCGCGAACTTGATCAGTTCGTGATGGCGCAACGCGAGGGCCCGAAAGGGCTGGGGAACGCGTGCGAGGACGCCGTCGACAAATGACACAACGGATGAGTTTACGAAAGTCGGACCGAATACCACCAATTGGCGGCGAGATCATCAGGAGAATCACAGAATCAGTGGACCGGTACCTCGGCGGCGGAACCCGGCACCGGACGTGACAAACTAGTGACCCGTGACCGGCAACTCTGACTCCACACCGCGTCCCACGACCCCCCGCGATCTGACCGCCGGGCAACCCGTCGTGACGATGATCGGTGGCGGCCAACTCGCACGGATGACCCACCAGGCCGCAATTGCGCTCGGCCAGACGCTGCGGGTGCTGTCCGGCACCGCCGACGAACCCGCCGCGCAGGTGAGCCCCGACATCGTCCTCGGCAGCCACACCGACCTCGATGCGCTTCGCACAGCCGCGGTCGGGTCGCACGCGCTGACCTTCGACCACGAGCACGTGCCGACCGAGCACCTCGACGTTCTCGTCGCCGAGGGCGTCAACGTGCAACCGCCGCCGCAGGCGCTGATCTACGCGCAGGACAAGCTGGCGATGCGCCGCAAGCTCGGCGAACTCGGTGCCCCGGTCCCGGCCTTCGCCGAGGTGACGTGGGCCGAGGACGTCGTCAAGTTCGGCGCCGAACACGGCTGGCCGGTCGTCATCAAGGCCGTTCGCGGCGGATACGACGGCCGCGGCGTGTGGATCACGGACGATTCCGACGAAGCCGAACGCATCGTCACCCGGCAACTCGACAAGGGTGTCTCCCTCATCGTCGAGGAGAAGGTCGAGATGCGGCGCGAGCTGTCGGCGATGGTGGCCCGGTCACCGTTCGGCCAGGGCGCCACCTGGCCGGTCGTGGAGACCGTGCAACGCCACGGGCAGTGCGCCGTGGTCCTGGCTCCCGCGCCCTCACTGCCCGACTCGCTCGCCGAGGCCGCCGAGGGACTGGCGCTGCGGATCGCATCCGAGCTCGGTGTGGTCGGCGCCATGGCCGTCGAACTGTTCGAGACCACCGACGGCACACTCGTCGTCAACGAACTCGCGATGCGCCCGCACAACTCCGGCCACTGGACAATGGACGGCGCCCGCACCTCGCAGTTCGAGCAGCACTTGCGCGCCGTCCTCGACTACCCCCTCGGCGACACAGCACCGCTCGCCCCGATCACGGTGATGGCAAACGTGCTCGGCGCACCCACCGCGCCCGAGATGAGCATGGACGAACGCGTCCACCATCTCTTCGCCCGGATGCCCGACGCGAAAATTCACCTGTACGGCAAGGGCGAACGCGAGGACCGCAAGATCGGCCACGTGAACATCGTGGGCGGACCCGGCTCGATCGACGACCCCGAGTACGTGGCGCGGGTGCGCGAGCGCGCCGAACGCGCCGCGCATTGGCTCTCGCACGCTGAATGGACCGACGGATGGGATGTACACGGTGAGTGAATCGGCAGCACGGCAGGGCGCACAGGTCGGGCTCGTCATGGGCAGCGACTCCGACTGGCCCACCATGGAGGCTGCCGCCGAGGCGCTCGCCGAATTCGGGGTGCGCTTCGAGGTCGGAGTCGTCTCCGCACACCGCACCCCGCAACGCATGCTCGACTACGCGAAGGACGCGGCCGGCCGCGGAATCCAGGTGATCATCGCGGGCGCCGGTGGCGCAGCCCACCTGCCGGGCATGGTCGCCTCGGCCACCCCGCTGCCCGTCATCGGTGTGCCCGTCCCGCTGAAGTACCTCGACGGCATGGACTCGCTGCTCTCGATCGTGCAGATGCCCGCCGGTGTCCCCGTCGCGACCGTCTCCATCGGCGGCGCCCGCAACGCCGGCCTCCTCGCCGTCCGCATCCTCGGCGCCGCCGACCCCGCCCTGCAGCAGCAGATGGTCGCGTTCCAGGACGGGCTCGAGCAGATGGTCCTCGACAAGGACAAGGCCCTCCGCGACAAGCTGCTGGGCTGACTTATCCTGCGGACATGAAACGCAGCCGCGGGGTACCGATGATCCGCGCGTCTCGGGGAAATCCGCGGTCGGCGGCGATCACGCGTCTGGCGTTGGTGTATGCCCGCATGTGGGGTGCCCGCATAACGTTCGACGACGAGTTCGGCGTGTTCGTGTGCAGCGGCATGCGGGGTGGGTACGCCCGTGGCGGGACGACCATCGGCGGTGCGTTCCTCACCGGCCGAAAACCGGCGAGGTCCCTCCTGCGACACGAGGCCGTCCACGCCGACCAGTGGGCCACGTACGGCTGGACGTTCGCGCTGCGGTACCTGTGCGAGGAGTTGCGGCACCCCGAAGCCGGGAACCGGTTCGAGATCGCGGCGGGTCTCGTGGACGGCGGCTACCGGGAGAGTTGACGGGTGATCTTCTCGGTGTCCACGCGCCTGGACTGAGCCGCGGCGTCGGGGTTGGTCACCTGCACCAGGGACGCCCCGGCGGCGAAGACGGCCACGAGTCCGTCGATCAGTGCGTCGGGGGAGTCCCACGCCTTCTCGGACAGCACACGGTCGGTGCCGGTGATCCCACGAGCCTCGGCGGAGGCGTGTGCGGCGGCGAGGACGTCGTCGACGCTCTTGCCCGCGAGCGCGGGTCCGGCGACCGTGGGCCGGAACTGATCGCCGTGGACGCGCACGGACGTGGCGTAGTCGGTGATGCCGATGGGGAGGTCGGGCACGGGCCGTCCGAACGCGTCCAGCGACAGCGCCGCGACCTCCGGTACGTCCTCGACGTCGTCGAGGTGCTGCGCCGAGACGAGTGCGACGTCGGCGTCCGCATCGGGTTCGAGGACGACCTCGGCGCCGGCCCACCACGCGCCGAGGAGAACGGCGGCGGTCTGCCAGTGCGCGGGCAGGAGCACCGCGACGCGGGCGCCGGGTTCGAGGGCGAATTCGTCCCGCAGCAGGTTGGCGGTCTTGGCCGCCCAGTTGGCGAGCGTCAGGGCCGAGAGTTCGACGCGTTCGCCGGTCGCGTCGTCGTAGAACGTGACGCGCGGCCCGGCGGGGTCGTTCTTCAGGATCGGGTCGAGCAGGGCATCGGTCAGCGTGCGGGACGCATGGTTCATGGACACAGTCCGTTTCTCGTTCTCTAGTTCACGCAACGCGGGCCCGACGAGCGGGCATCGATGGGC
>RRBB01000330.1:0-8586 GCA_006543605.1 Rhodococcus sp. WS4 | reverse complement strand
TCGCCGAAGCGATCCGCTCCTTCCACCTGGACTCCCTCACCGGAGCCGTCCCCCTCAACATCGACCTCGACGTCGTGCTCACCGCCCTTGCCCACACCCTCTGCGCCGCCCTGCGCCGCCGCATCCCCGGCTACGAAACCGCCACCCCCGACACCCTGCAACGCCGGTTCCTGTCCACCGGCGGGCACATCCTCGGGCCACGGCAACCAATTCGTGGTTCGCCTCGACCGGCGCACCTACTCACCCGTACTGCGCCAAGCCACCCTGCCCGAGATCTCCGTCCCCTGGCTCGGTGGCCGCACCTTGCGCTACGAGTTCGCGTGAGCAGACACAAAATGCGGGTCGATTCGCTGAGTGAAAATCGGCGCTAACGTGCGGTCGGCTACCGCGAAGCACCCAGCAAACTCCCTGAGGAGCCGCCATGACGGCACTGATCACTGTGCGTCAGTTGCCCGTCCACCGGCCAACTGGCGCATCGCTTACGTCACTGTGACGAACGCTCGAGCATTGCGGGGTCCCCACTGCGGCACCCGGTCGAGCGACCGACCCTCCACCCACACAATCTCGCAAAGTGAAGCCGCCGACTCATCACGGTGAACACGCAGACAGGTACCATCCGGTTCCGGGACCGAGATCGAGACCGAGGTCGAGATCGAGGTCCGCCAGGAACCCACATGTGTTGCAGTGCTTCAGTGGTCGTTCACGAGATCTCCTCCAGTGAAAAGCCGCACCCGCCGAGAACGACAGATGTCGTAGACGGCGACGCCGCCCCGGCTGCCCCGGGCGACACCGTCCTTGACTGCCTGGACGACGCCCTCAGCCAGGTGCCGAGTTGAACGGCTGCGCCGCTTCGTTTCTTGATTGTTGATCGCTCGCGCCTACACGGGGAGCATGACCTTCATCCGTCGAGCCGGATGCATGAAGGGCGGCTGTAACCCCATCTGCCCGTCTCCACCCGGATGAACACTGTCGCGAACGTCCAGACAGTCCGGTGGCGTGGTGCGACCCATACCGCCGTGGGGGTGCAGGTGCACGAACTCCCACTCATCGTCGGCGCGTTGTGCGGTGATGTCCCGGCTCACGGCTACAATGGGACCTCTGACCACCGGGGAACGCGTCACAGTCCATGCCCACCAGGGATCGCGGGCACCGATACCCAATGGCATTCCGTTCGACGTGTGACGTCGGAGTCCTCCGTGCGATCGGTCGATCGGCTCCGGAGACGACGAAAACCCCTACCCTCGAGTGAGAGTGGGGGCTATTCGTCGCCGGGGATGGACGGTCGAAGAGACCAGGCTAGCGCCGTTGAGCGTCACCTCGGTGTGCAGGTCGCTTCCGAAGTACCCCTCACGGTGTTTGGACCCACCACTGCACCTGCGCTTTAGAGCAGCAATAGCGCAGCGCTATAGGTCCTTTCGGGTGTGCGCTCTCTCATGACTGGCCCCTGTCGAGGATGTCGAGTTGGACGCGGTTGTGGTGGCTGATTTCCCACCTGCCGGCTTCGAGGTCGTGAAGGAGGTCGCGGCACCGCTCATCGGTGCTCACGTCCGCGCTTTGCCCGTTGACCGGGCCGCGGATTCCGTTCCGCCAGTCGATGACCGTGTAGACGAAGTCACCTGTGGTGGCGAAGTCGCGTTGGCGGGTGCAGATGACGAAGTGCTCCGAGAGTGCGCGGACGGTGTAGGGGCGACAGGGTTCGATGCCGAAGCGGATCCAGCCGCCGGCATCGAGTGGGATCGGGGTGGTCGGTGAGCCCTTGGCGTTCATCAGGGTCACCGCGCACCCCCGGCTGCGAAGCTGCCTTCGGAGAGTGCCGTCCGCTGATTCTCGGCGAGCGTGTCGCGGTCGATGGCGCCGCGGCCCAGTCCCTCTGGCCGGAGCCCGACGTGGAAGCCGTCACCGCCCCCTTCTTGGTGTGGGCAGGCGTAGATCGACAAGCCCTGCCGCTTTTCGTGATGGGTGCGGGCCGCGCGGGCATCCTTGCGCGTGAAGTAGGTGCGTTTGCCGCAGTGCGGGCAGGTCACCCAGCAGGAGGTGGGGCGGTGTACTCGAGCGGCCAATTTTCCGGTGCTCCTCTTCGACTTCGGACGCGGTCGGATCGTCAGACGGCGCGGGTGATCTGCAGGTTCAGCCAATCCGAGACCCACTGGATGGCGTTGCGGCCGGCGTTGTCGACGACCAGGTTCTGGTAGCTCTGGTGCGCACCGGAGGCGAAGAAGCTGGCCGCGGTCAGGCCCTCCCCGACGACCGCGGCGAGATCCTCGGCCCCCTGCGAGCGCGCCATCGTCGACACCGACCCGGCGAGTCCTGCGAGGTCGAGGGTCTGCGCCTGGGTGGTGATCGCGTTCCCGACCGGGTTAGCCGCCTGTTTCCCCAGGAGCGCGGGGTCGGTCTTGCCTGCTGTGCCGGTGAGCATGTTCGCGGCCACCGAGGCGAGTTCGAGGCCGAGCGGGATCAACGCCGTGGTCTGCGCGGCAGCACCGACCGGGTCGGGCAACACCCCGGGCGGGGGAAAGAGCCTGTCCGCGGCGGCCCACGCAATTTCCTGGGCTTGACCGGCGATGTTGGCCAGCTTGATCACGTCGACGTTGCCGAGGATGCTGGTGACCAGCGCCGCGATCTGGGTGTATCCGGACGGGTCCGGGATGATCGCGAGGATGTGGGAGATCCACTTCAGGTCGACACCGGCGGCCATCTTCACCACGGGCGCGAACTGCACGTTCAGCGCTCGGGCTACGTCGCGGGCGCCGCGGACATCGCCGGCGGCAATTCTTTGCGGGAGCACGATCAGGTTGTGCAGGATCTTCGGAATATCGAGGGCGGTGACGCCGGTCACGACGTTCAGGGTTTGGTCGACGACGACTGTCGGTTTGAGGACCGACAGCACGCTCGACGCGGAGGAGAGGGCATCTGCCGGGGTGGCGGCGACGGGTGCGATCTGGCTGCCGAGTGATGCGGCGGTGCCCGAGAGTTGAGCGATTTCGGGGGATGTGGCGGGCAGTGTGGTGGTGCCACCGTTCGAGAGTTTGGCGGCGGTGTTCGCGATCGTGGCCACCGAGTCGAGTGCACCGGCCAGGTCCGCTTGGCTGGCTGTGGTGAGGACCTGTGCGGCCGCGTTTTCCGGTGTGCCCACTGGGGCTGCGGCCAAGTTGCTGGTGGCGGCGGTGTTCGCGGCCCCGGACTGCAGCAGGTCGGCCAGTGGGCTGAGTGTCTTACTCAGCGAGGTCGCGGTATCGGCGACCTTTTGCACATCAACCGAACCGCCGGTACCGGTGCCGGACAGTTGCCTTCCGAGCGCGTCGACATTCGATCCGAGACCCGGCAGGTCGGCGTCGGTGAAATCCGAGGTCAGCGCGGTGGCGACCGCCGCGTTACCTCCACCGGTACCGGCACCGGTGTTGCCGGGGGTCTTCGACAGGATCGACCCGAGCGATCCGAGGAACGGGTTGGCGCCCTTGCGGATCGAGCAGTACAGGTCTTTCGGATCGCAGATCGACGCGACCCGCCCCGACAGCGTGCCCATGCCCTGCGACCGGGGACCGGCGATCCCCTCCCCGGAGGTCGTCGGCCCCACCGTCGCGGCGCCCTTCGTGCCGGCACCCGGGTCGGCGAGCAAGGCCACACCGAGGACCTGGTCCGCATCGACCGGCCCACGAGCGTTTCCGATCGCCGACGCGAGATCGCCTGCAGCGTCTGCACCCTGGGAGTATCCGGTGACCGTGATCTTCGCGCCCCGACACTTGTCGGCGTAGGACTTCAGCACGGCGGTGGCCTTGCTGACCGCGTCGGCCTTGCTGTCGGCGTAGGTGTGGCCGTTGTCGAACGCGGACGCCATGTACGGCAGCGAGTATATCTGCGCGCGAGCACCGTTCTGTGCCTCGATCGCCGCCGCGACCGGGGCGAGCATGCCCACCGGCCGGTTCGGGTCGGCGTTCTCGTTGGTCTCCCACGTGCCGGGGATGAACAAATTGAACGTCGCCGCGCAGTTGGTCGGGGCGGCGTTGGCGATCGCGGGTGCGGTAAGAGCGACGCCGACGACGACGGTCGCAGTGGCGATCAGTGCGACCGTGCGACGGGTTCTCGAACGTCTGGCGGGCATTGGCACCTCGATTACCGGAAGGGACACTGATGCCTACATTCACCCATTTCGGCGTTTCCCCTCAACGGGGTGTCGGGGTGCCCCCGCTCCCTTTTAGGGCGCTGACCGGCGAGAATGGGCCGGAGTCGGGTGTTTTCACATGCGATGGAACAAGGGCCACCCGACCCGTGCCGCGGCGGGCTGGTGGGGGTGGTCCCCAGGCGTTTTAGATCCAGTCGATGTGGACGGAGTCGATGTGGTCGAAGTGGAAGCCGAATTGGTCGCTGTACTTGTCGAAGCCCTTGTTTTCGGGGTAGTCGAGGGTGGCGTGCCGCTCCAGCAGCGCCACGACGCGGGCGTGGTCGTCGTTGGCGAGTGCGGCGGCGAGTTCGCGGGACTCCTCACTGGTGAAGGGTGTGTCGGAGTTCGCGAAATCCAGGGTGCGGACCCGGTAGTCGTATCCCTCGTCGGCGCCGTTGCGGACCATGACACCGCCCCTGACCCGGATGACCGCTCTTTTCGGTGTTCCGTCCGGGCGCAGTACGCCGGCGCGTTTCATGATGTCCTGCGCCTTGACGTTCTTGAGTTTCTTGCTGGCGTCGGCGCGCAACTCGTTCGTTTCCCCGGAGCGGTATCGGGAGACGGCGGAGCGGGACCGGCCGATCTTGGCGGCGACGGCATCGACGCCGCCGAGGCGTTCGATCGCGGCGCGGCGTTGGGCTCGCTCGAGGACGTCCGGGTGGGGGATGCGGCCCTGTTGCGCCCATCGGCGCAACGTGCGCGCGGATGGGGGTGTGCGGCCGGCATCGACCGCGGCCTGCCGCAGGCCCTCGTTGCCGAGTTCCTTGCGCAGTTGCTTGACGGAGACCTTGCTGGTCAGTCCGGCCAGTCCCCCGCTTTTGACCTGCTTGGATTTTTCGACGCCGCTGGTCGCGGCGTTGGCGACGGATACCTTGAGGCCGTCGAGGCCGACCGCCTCCTGCGCGGGCTTCGTGGTGCGCGGCTTCGGGAGATGCAGGGCCATCAGACATCTCCCTCAGAGAACTCGTCGTCGGCGAAGGCCGCCTTGATCGCCAGATTCACGTCGTGCACGTCCTCCGCCGAAACGAGGTCAGACAGGAGTGTGTCGGTGAGGACCACGTCCTTCTCCACCGACATCTTCCCCAGCGCCTCGCTCGGGTCGGCGATGTCCTCCCCGCCTGAGAGGAGGTATACCCAGGAGTCGGTGACGGTGCGGACCGGCCAGCGGCCGTGCTCGCGGGCGATCCGCATCGCCACGCGGCGGCCGCGCCACCGGCAGTGCGCGATGATCGCCGCCCGCCACAAAGGTTGGTGGTGGTGTTGCATCTGCTTGGCGGTCCACATGTCCGGGTTGACCATCCGCCCGATGTAGCCCTTGTAGCAGGTGCCGAGGAACCGCTTCGTCGCTTCGTCCTCGGTGTCCACCGCGGTCTTGCGGGCCTCGCGCAGGATTTTGGCCCACTTGTCGAGGGCGCGGCCCTGTTGTGGGTCGACCCAGGCCTCGGTGATGTCGAGGTCGTCGAGATCGGCGCCGATCCCGCCGTCCGCCACCGGTGAGCACAGCCCGTCGAGGCTGACCGAGGTGACCCACGTCTGCACCGGTTGGTCCGCGAGCATGTGCGGGTGCGGCAACGGTAGCTTCTCGGGCAGCGACAGTGTCTGCCCGGGCGGCAGGGTGATCCGCCACAGCCCGAACGGGGCACCCTTGTCCCCCACCGCCGCAGCGGCCGCCGCCCCGCCGGTCAGGTGCTGGGGTTGCCCGTAACCGAATTCGAGCATGCCCGCGGATGCGAGGTAGGCGGCGCGTTGGTCGATCGAGACCAACCGGTGGGCGTTGTCGAGGTCGTCGGCCTCCGGGACGCGTGTCCAGCCGACGGCAGGTTCGAGATCTCCCCGCGGCGGGCCGTCCAGGGGTGGGACCGAGCCAGGTGTGGTGACCACGATGCCTTTGCCGCTGCGGGTGCGTTCACGCTTGATCTTGTCGACGAGGGCGGCGCCGGTCCGCGCGGGCGTCGGCCCCGGGAGCACCCCAAGGTGCTTGGCACACCAGGCCAACCGGCGACCGAGTTCACGTGCCGCCGGCAGGTCGTCGTCCGGGAGATACGTTCCAGCCGTGGGTGAGCCGAGGATGCCCATGTCGCCGACCCGGTTGTGCCAACCGAAGTCCTTGTTCCAGTAGGTCCACACGTACGGCTCGATCACCACATCGACCATCGAGGTGAAATTCCCGATCGAGCGGGACAGGTGCACCACGTGCCCCGGCTCGCCGCGCAACTCCCACCCCGCGTTCAGCATCGGGGTCAGGGTGGCGTGCAGGACGGCAGTCAGTTCCTGGGCGGCGCGGTTGCGAAGGGCTTCCATGTCGTCGACGTCGTCTTCGCTGCCCGGGTCGATGATCCACCCGAGCAGTTCGCATGCGGCCTGTCCGACGACCCAGATCTGCGCGGGGGCTCCCAACGGTGTCAGCGAGGCCCAGCGGATCAGCTTGTCCAGCTTCTCGACCGAGTCGACCGGGCCGGTCAACTCCCGCCCGGACGGTGTGTAGGTCCCGTCGGCGGTCACGATCAGCGCATGGCCATCGGCCTCGTCTCCGGCGGGCAGCGCCTCCCACACCGGCGGATCGGCCGCGTCGCTGCCAGCCCCTTCGCCGTCCACTTCGTCGCCGTCCACCGCAGCGCTGTCCACCTCTTCAATGTCCACCTCGGGAGACGGCGGGGTCGGGGCGTCGTCCGCTTCGGCGAGGTCACACTGCTCATGCGATTCAGGGTGTCCGGCAACGGCTGGCTCCGAGCCCGCCTGATCTTCTGCGACGCAGACAGCAACCTCATCGGAGACAACAGCATCGGTGGAAGCGGGAGACGCCGTCAGGGTTGTCTCGGGCAGTGCGAACAGAGGGATCTGTTCCCACGGACTGCTCATGAGTCCTGCTCGGTGATCCGGCCGGCGTGATCTGCCGGCGGGACGCGGTAGCGGTCGAAGAACTCCTGCAGGGCCACGTCCACGACGTTGGTCACCGTGGATTGGCGATTGTTCACCAGCCAGTTCAACCGGGCCTCCGTCGAGGCCAGGACCCGGGTATTGAGCGGAACTTTCGTCGGTCCCTTCCGCGGTTCCAACTTCGCCGTCAACTCCGGACTCGGCGTTCCGGCACCACCGAAGTCTCCCGCACCGGAAGCGCGCTTCCCCGACCCCCCGGCACCTCTTCCGGCTCCGGTCGGGCGGCGGCGGGCGCCGCCTTCGGAATTTCCTACCTTCGCCATCCCCACCCACTCGTATTCCGCGTGCAGCCCGTGTATTTCCGCGGAGATCACATTACCTGCTACTTGCCTCATTGCTCGTATCTTCACGCGCATGTAAGCATGCATGTTTGCGCGTAGGTCTTGAGGCGACCGACGGCACTGATACGACCGGTGACCGCACCACCGCACCACCGCACACACTGCATGGGTGCGGCAGGTGGCCCTTCCCGGCTGCACTCCACACGCCGAGTGGGCGCGCGTGGGCTCCTGGCCGAAGACGGGGATCCGGCCGGCTCCTCATCCCACCAGCGTGATCGGCACCCCGGGCGTGATGAACAGGTGGTGTCGAGCGCCGCCATGGGTGAGCGACATCGCCACTCCCATGGTGTGTCCCTCGGCGAACCGCGCGAGCAGCTCGCAGGTGGCCTCGAATCTGGTCTGGCTGATGCCGTAGGTGACGCCGCCCAAAGATGAGGCTGGGCACCATACCCTCCTTCTACTGACGGTGGAACGTTGGGCGAAAGTCTCGCGCACACCCACTCATCCGCAAGGACGGACACACCGTCGCGGCCCGACGGAGTTATCTGCTGGGGGCTGGGCTACCAGCGGTAGATGAAGCTCGGGTTCGGCTCGTCACTGCCTCGAATCGCGATCGGAGTCGCCGGCGTAATCAGGAGGCGAACCGTCGAGTTCTGGCTGACGAAACCGACGAATCCGCCGTTGCCGTTGTCGTCGAAGATGCGCCTGACAGCTTCCTCGAGGCCGTGGGCGGCGGCCGCATCGGCGAGCGGATAACGGACCCCGTCGTAGATCACTTCGTAACTCATGATCCTTCTCTCGCTGGTGTCGTGGTACTCACAGCGTAAGAGCGCCGGTCCGACGGTCGTGGCCGATGCCGACGCCTAGTCCGAAGTTACGGCGAGTCTGAGTGCCGGGTTCGCCTCTGATCTGCCCGTTCTCAGGTTCGGAGCTCTGCGGATGTAGTCAGAATTGTTGGCGTGTCTCGGCGACTGTTCGTCGTGAATTGCAGTACCGTGATAGGTATGGCAAAGCGTGGGGACGCGGTCCATGTGGTCAGAGTGCGGAAGTCGCATGTGGACAAACAGGGGCAACACCGCGAGTACGAGTCCGCCTATCTGCGGCGGACGTTCCGCGAGGGCACCCGGGTGCGCAACGAGACCGTGGCAAACCTGTCCACGCTGCCCGCGCACGTGATCGACTGGGTCGAGGCCGGGCTGAAGGGGCAGA
>RRBB01000032.1:0-74858 GCA_006543605.1 Rhodococcus sp. WS4 | reverse complement strand
GAAGGGGAGGAGATACCTGTGTACGACGAGTTGCGTGCATTTGGTTCACCACCTGCGGCTTCTTGCTACTGGCGAGTATTTTTCCTCTCCGATCGGGCAGGCGAAGCGCTGATCTTTCTTAACAGTCTTTGCAAAGCGTTGTGAAAAGCTAGCCAAGATTGGCATTAGCAACAGGTAGACGGCACTTTTTGCTTATGTCATTCTCGGTAAGTACATACGAAGGGCCTGGCAAGGATGTGAAGCAGTACATCCGTACCGGACCAGCAGATCGAAGAGAGTGGAGTCTTGATGTCGACCACCGGCACCCCGAAGACCGCAGCTGAAATCCAGCAGGATTGGGACACCAACCCGCGCTGGAAGGGAGTAACCCGCAACTACACGGCGGAGCAGGTCACCAAGCTCCAGGGCACCGTTGTCGAGGAAGCCACCCTCGCCCGCCGTGGTTCCGAGATCCTCTGGGACCTCGTGAACAACGAGGACTACATCAACTCGCTGGGCGCCCTCACCGGCAACCAGGCCGTGCAGCAGGTCCGCGCGGGCCTCAAGGCCATCTACCTGTCCGGCTGGCAGGTCGCCGGCGACGCGAACCTCTCGGGTCACACCTACCCGGACCAGAGCCTCTACCCGGCCAACTCGGTGCCGCAGGTCGTGCGCCGCATCAACAACGCGCTGCTGCGCGCAGACGAGATCGCCAAGGTCGAGGGCGACACCTCCGTCGACAACTGGCTCGCCCCGATCGTCGCCGACGGTGAGGCCGGCTTCGGTGGCGCTCTGAACGTCTACGAGCTGCAGAAGGCCATGATCGCGTCCGGCGTCGCCGGTTCCCACTGGGAAGACCAGCTCGCATCGGAGAAGAAGTGCGGCCACCTCGGTGGCAAGGTGCTCATCCCCACCCAGCAGCACATCCGCACCCTGACCTCGGCTCGCCTCGCGGCCGACGTCGCAGACGTTCCCACCGTCGTCATTGCGCGCACCGACGCCGAGGCCGCCACCCTGATCACCTCCGACGTCGACGAGCGCGACCGCGAGTTCCTCGACGGCACCCGCACCGCCGAGGGCTTCTTCGGTGTGAAGAACGGCATCGAGCCCTGCATCGCTCGTGCGAAGGCCTACGCGCCGTACTCCGACCTCATCTGGATGGAGACCGGCGTGCCGGACCTCGAGGTCGCGAAGAAGTTCGCCGAGGCCGTCCGCAGCGAGTTCCCGGACCAGCTGCTCGCCTACAACTGCTCGCCGTCCTTCAACTGGAAGGCGCACCTGGACGACGCGACCATCGCGAAGTTCCAGAAGGAGCTCGGCGCGATGGGCTTCAAGTTCCAGTTCATCACCCTGGCCGGCTTCCACTCGCTCAACTACGGCATGTTCGACCTTGCCCACGGCTACGCCCGCGAGGGCATGACCGCCTTCGTCGACCTGCAGGAGCGCGAGTTCAAGGCTGCCGAGGAGCGTGGCTTCACCGCCATCAAGCACCAGCGTGAGGTCGGCGCCGGCTACTTCGACCGCATCGCCACCACGGTCGACCCCAACACCTCGACGGCTGCTCTGAAGGGCTCCACCGAAGAGGGTCAGTTCCACTAGGCCTTAGTTCTCCAAGGCTTCGACCGATCATGGTTTCACCTGATCAACCCGACCCCGGGGAGGGGCCTGTAACAGGGCCCCTCCCGGGCGACGACTCCACTAGACGAAAAGGAGCTGACGTGACCAGCGAAAAGATTCAGCGCGTCGGCGTGATCGGCGCCGGGATCATGGGTGCCGGAATCGCAGAGGTGTGCGCTCGCGCGCACGTCGATGTTCTGGTGTTCGAGCAGACCCGCGAGCTTGCGGCGGCGGGGCGTTCGCGCATCCTGCGTTCGCTCGACCGCGGAGTGAGCAGTGGCAAGATCACCGAGCGCGAGCGTGAGCAGGCCGCCTGGCGGCTGCGTTTCACCTCCGACCTGGGTGATTTCGCGGACCGGCAGCTCGTCGTGGAGGCCGTCGTCGAGGACGAGAAGGTGAAGAGTGAAATCTTCAACGAGCTCGACCAGGTCGTCACGGATCCGAACGCCGTGCTGGCGTCCAACACGTCGTCGATCCCGATCATGAAGCTGGGCATCGCCACGAAGTCCCCGGAACGGGTCATCGGGATGCACTTCTTCAACCCGGTGCCCGTGCTTCCCCTCGTCGAGTTGGTGACCACGCTCAAGACGAGCAAGTCGGTGTCCGAGCGGGCCGAGGCTTTCGCGAGCGACGTGCTGGGCAAGCAGGTCGTCCGTTCCGCGGACCGTTCCGGGTTCGTCGTCAACGCCCTCCTGGTGCCGTACCTGCTCTCCGCGATCCGCATGGTGGAGTCCGGGTTCGCCACCAAGGAAGACATCGACAAGGCAACGGTTCTCGGCCTCGCGCACCCGATGGGTCCGCTCGCGCTGACCGACCTGGTGGGCCTGGACACGGTCAAGTCCATCGCCGACTCCATGTACGAAGAGTTCAAGGAGCCCCTGTACTCGGCGCCGCCGCTGCTGCTTCGCATGGTGGAGGCCGGG
This sequence comes from Rhodococcus sp. WS4, assembly GCA_006543605.1. Lineage (GTDB taxonomy): Bacteria > Actinomycetota > Actinomycetes > Mycobacteriales > Mycobacteriaceae > Rhodococcus_F. The sequence continues at coordinate 72,339 of RRBB01000032.1, read as the reverse complement.
TTGGTCGGCAAGAAGTCCGGTGCGGGCTTCTACGAGTACGGCGACAACGGCCGTGCCAGCAAGAAGGCCAGCTAGTAGGTAGGTAGGCGACTACACCTGTGCGCCTTTCACGACCACTGGCGGTTGTGAGAGGCGCACAGGTGCATCGAGCCCAGAGGCATTCTCAGCCACTGGACTGAGCCCAGAAAGGTCGACCGCATGTCCAGCACCGCAGCATACGGATCCAGCATCCTGGGGTATCCCCGCATCGGACCTCGCCGCGAACTCAAGCGTGCCCTCGAGTCCTACTGGCACGGCACGAGCACGAAGGAAGAACTCGTCGCCGTCGCCCGGGATCTCCAGGAGGAGACGTGGAGTGAGCTCGCCGCGACCGGTCTGACCCAGGTCCCGGGCAACACGTTCTCCTACTACGACCACGTACTCGACAACGCGTTGCTGTTCGGTGCCGTGCCCGAGCGGTTCGCTCCGCTCGAGGATCAGCTCGACCCGTTGGACTTCTACTTCACGCTCGCGCGTGGCAAGCCGGACTTCCCGCCGCTCGAGCTGGTGCGTTTCTTCGGCACCAACTACCACTACCGTCAGCCCGAACTGGACGAGAACACCGAGTTCTCACTGCGGTCGGCGACGGTGATGGACGAGTTCGAGCGGGCGAAGGCGCGCGGGATCGAACTGCGTCCCGTCGTGCTGGGCCCCGTGTCGCTGCTGCTGCTGTCGAAGGTCGGTCCGACGTCGAAGCGGCACGGTTTCTCGACCCTCGACCTGCTGGACAAGTTGCTGCCGGAGTACGAGCTGCTGTTCGAGCAGCTCGCGAAGGCGGGCGCCACCTGCGTCCAGCTGGACGAGCCGTCGTTCACCGAGGACCGCACCCCGGAGGAACTGGCCGCGCTGGCGCGCGTCTACGAGAAGTTGTCGCACGCGCCGTTGCGTCCCCGCATCCTGGTGACCGGTCCCTACGGGCATCTCGGGGAGGCCCTCGCCATCCTGGCCTCCACCAAGGTCGAGGCTCTCGGCCTCGACCTTGTCAGTCACCGGCTCAGTGCCGACGAGCTGGCGAAGATCCCGGGGATCAAGCGCAAGCGCATCTACGCCGGCGTGGTCGACGGCCGCAACGTCTGGCGCGTCGACCGGTACAACACGCTGACGTACCTGAACACGTTGAAGGACGTCGTGCCGGATCTCGTGGTGTCGACGTCGACGTCGTTGCTGCACGTGCCGTACGACGTGTTGTCCGAGTACGACATCCCGGGCGACGTCGCGGACCGGCTCGCGTTCGCGAAGCAGAAGGTCGGCGAGGTGGTCTCGCTGGCCAAGGCGCTGACCGAGGGGCCGTCCGACAAGTGGCGCAAGCGTCCGACGTCGGTGCACTTCAAGCTCAAGCACGCGGTGCGGGCACGGGTCAACGCGATCAAGCCCGCCGACCGCATGCGGGTTCCGTACGAGGAGAGGCGGGTCGCCCAGCAGGAGCGCCTCAACCTGCCGCTGGTTCCGGCGACGACCCTCGGCTCGTTCCCGCAGACAGACGCGATCCGTCAGGCCCGATACGAGCTGGGTCAGGGACGCCTCGAGTGGGAGGAGTACTACAAACGGATCCAGGCCGAGATCGAGGGCACGATCCGGTTGCAGGAAGACATCGGTCTCGACGTCTTCGTGCATGGCGAGCACGAACGCAACGACATGGTGCAGTACTTCGCGGAGCTTCTCGAGGGGTATGCCTTCACCCACAACGGCTGGGTGCAGGCTTACGGCTCGCGGTGTACACGTCCACCGATCCTCTACGGGGACGTGTCGCGGCCCAAGCCGATGACCGTCGAGTGGATCGCGTACGCGCAGTCGCTGACGGACAAGCCGGTCAAGGGCATGCTCACCGGTCCGGTGACGATGATCGCGCGGTCGTTCGTCCGGCAGGATCAGCCGCTGTACGAGACGGCCGACCAGCTGGCGTTGGTGATCCGCGACGAGATCGCCGACCTCGAGGTGGCGGGGATCGCGATCATCCAGGTCGACGAGCCGGCCATCCGCGAACTGCTGCCGTTGCGGGAGAACGGCCGCGAGGCCTACCTGGAGTGGGCGGTCGACGCGTTCCGTCTCGCGACGGGTGGGGCGAAACCGGAGACGCAGATCCACACGCATCTCACGTACACGAGCCGGGCGTCGGTGGTCGACGCCATCGAACGGCTCGATGCGGACGTGACGGCGATCGTGGCGACGCGCTCCATCACGTGGGTGCTCGGTGCGATCAAGGAGCGGGCGCTGACCCACGGTGTCGGACCGGGTGTGTACGAGAGCCGGTCTGCCCGTATTCCGGATATCGACGAGTTGGACGAACTGCTCACCGAGGCCAGCGAGTCGGTCTCGCTGGAACGGTTGTGGGCCAACCCGGACGGTGGCCTGAAGACCCGCCACTACTGGCAGCTCGAACCCTCGCTGCGCAATCTGGTGGCGGCCGCGAGGCGCCTGCGCCGCCGGGCGGAGAAGGAAGAGTTCGAGGACTGATTCCTCGGCGTGTTCGGGGTCACCGCGTGAGCGGTGGCCCCGCACGTGCGTTCGGACGCGCAAACATGTAGGCATGTAAGCATGGTTACCGCAGCCGCATACGCAGTGACGTCCGCCGAAGGCCCGTTCGAGAAGACCACCATCGATCGCCGTGAGCTCGGACCGCTCGACGTGCTCATCGAGATCGCCTTCGCCGGCATCTGCCACTCCGACATCCACACCGCCCGCAACGAGTGGAGCGGGACCCGGTATCCGGTGGTCCCGGGTCACGAGATCGCGGGCGTGGTGAGTGCGGTCGGATCCGAGGTCACGAAACACCGGGTCGGCGACCGCGTCGGTGTCGGCTGCTTCGTCGACTCCTGCGGAGTGTGTGACGCGTGCAGGGCCGACGAGGAGCAGTACTGCTTCGACCGGGTCACCGGAACGTACAACGCCACGGGGCGTGACGGCGAGCGGACCCAGGGTGGCTACTCGACGCACATCGTCGTGACGGAACGATTCGTCCTGTCCATCCCCGACGGGCTCGAGTTGGACGTCGCGGCGCCGCTGCTCTGCGCCGGCATCACCCTGTACTCACCCCTCGCGCACTGGGGCGCCGGGCCGGGGAAGGAGGTCGCGGTCATCGGAATGGGCGGTCTGGGACACGTCGGTGTAAAGATCGCGCACGCGATGGGCGCCGAGGTCACCGTGCTCAGCCAGTCCCTCGGCAAGAAGGACGACGGGCTGAAGTTCGGCGCCGACCACTACTACGCCACCTCGGATCCGGACACGTTCAGGCAGTTGCGGGGAAAGTTCGATCTCATCGTCAACACCGTCTCGGTGAATCTCGACATCGACGCCTACCTGTCGATGCTCGCGATCAACGGCACCCTCGTCGAACTGGGACTGCCGGAGAAGCCGATCGAGGTGCGCGCGTTCAGTCTCGCGGCCAACCGTCGTAGCCTGGCCGGTTCGATGGTGGGCGGCATCGCCCAGACCCAGGAGATGCTGAACTTCTGTGCCGAGCACGACATCGGCGCCGAGATCGAGGTGATCTCCGCGGGCGAGATCGACGAAGCCTACGACCGGGTCGTCGCCAGCGACGTGCGGTACCGATTCGTGATCGACACGGCAACGATCTGACTCACTGATCCCCGAGTTGGTCTCGCAACGATGCCAATGTCTTCGCCAGCAGGCGCGAGACGTGCATCTGCGAGATGCCGACGCGATCGGCGATCTGGGTCTGCGTCATGTTGCCGAAGAACCGCAGCATGAGAACGGTCCGCTCCCGTTCGGGCAGTGATTGGAGCAGGGGGCGCAGGGTTTCGTGGTTCTCGACGTCGTCCATCGCGGCGTCGTAGTCGCCGAGCGTTTCCACCATGGACAGCTCGCCGGCGCGATCGGAGGACGTGTTGTCGACGGACACCGTCTGATATGCATTGCCGGCGAGAAGGCCCTGCGCCACCTCCTCCTGTTCGAGGTCGAGGTGCTCGGCGAGTTCGCTGACGGTGGGGGCGTGGCCGAGGCTCTGGGACAGTTCGGCGACGGCCTGGCTGAGCGCGAGATGCAGCTCCTTCATGCGGCGCGGCACCCGGACCGCCCACCCGGTGTCGCGGAAGTGCCGTCGTACCTCACCCATGATGGTGGGGACGGCGAACGACACGAAGTCGGAGCCACGCTCGACGTCGAAGCGGTCCACGGAGTTGACCAGGCCGAGACGCGCGACCTGGACCAGATCGTCGTGCGCCTCCCCGCGGCCGTCGAAACGGCGGGCGATGTGCTCGGCGAGGGGAAGGCAGCGAGTCACGACGGCGTCGCGCAGTCTGCTGCGCCGGGGGTCGTCCTCGTCGAGGGCTGCCATCCGTTCGAACATTGCTGTGACGTCCTGATACTCGTCCGGCCAACGGGCCGTGTGCCCCCCACTGTGAGTATGGGACGTCACAGACTCAGGCCGTTCTTCACCTTGGTGAATTCCATGGTGGTCACGAACCCGGCGGTGGCGGGATCGCGTTCCTGTTTCAGATCGACCGAATCGGTCAGGGCGTTGAGCACGTGCCAGGCGAACGAACGCTCGCCGAGAGAGTCGACCGACGTGGTGGTGCTCGACACGTCGACTCGCAGTGTGCCGTCGAGATATTGCAGGCGGCACACGAGGACCGCGTCCGGTGTGGCCCGGACGATCAGCTGGGTACAGATCTCGTCCATGGCCAGTTTGATATCGGCGATGGAGTCGAGGTCGAAGTCTTCGTGGATGGCAACGGTGGCTGCCAGGGCGCGCAGTACGGAGAGCTGGTCGGGCGTTGCTCGCACGCGCAGTTCGACGACGGGATGTGTGTGATCCTGGTCGGGTTCGATTGTCTTGGCGATGGCCATGAGACCTCCGGGTCGGGCGTACCGGGCTTACGCGGGCGGTGGGTCGGCTCGCGCTGCTGAGAAATCAGGGTAGCGATCCGGCGACACCGCAGGTGGAATACCGCAGAACAGGGCCGATCAAACCAGTCCGATCAGTACGTTTGCCCGAGTAGTGTGGGCGGCACGATCAGCGTTCCTCAGGCCCTCGGCAGGGTCGTGGTGGTCACGGGAGACGAGCGGGATGCCTGACGAGATTCACCGGCACATGTTGACGAGTGACGTCGACACCGCGAACGCCGACGCCGTCACCGCGTCGCTCGAATCGGTTCTCGAGTTACTCGAGACCGCGGATGAGGTCAATGTCGTACTGCACACGTTGTGCCTTCAGATCGTCCAGGCGTTCCCGGGTGCTTCGATGGCGGGGGTCACTGTTCTCCGGTCGGCGGGTCCCGTCACGGCGGCGGCGACGTCGGACGAGGTGGCGCGCCTGCAGGAGTTACAACACCGCTTCGGCGAAGGCCCTTCGCTCGACGCGGCACGCTCCGGCGACACCGTGCGGGCCGACCGTGCGGGCGCGCGCGAGAGGTGGCCCGCGTACGCCGCGAGTTCCGAGCAGGCCGGTGTGCACAGCTATCTGTCCGTGCCGTTGCTGCCCGGCTCGGAGCAGCCGGGCGCGCTGAATCTGTACGGCATATTGCCGCACGCCTTCCATCGGATGGACGAGCCCGTACTCGAGTTGTACGTGGAGGCGGCAGCCGTCGCGGTGCGCAATGCGCGTCGGTACGGCGAAGCGCGAAATCTGATCGAGCAGCTCCGCATTGCCGTGCGTACGCGCGCAGTCATCGACCAGGCGAAGGGAATCGTGATGGCGCTGCGCGGTCTCGACGCCGAGACCGCGTTCGACGTTCTCGTTGCTCGTTCGCAGCGGGAGAACGTCAAACTGCGCGTGGTCGCAGAACGTGTCGTCGCGACTGTTTCCGGGCGTGCACCCGTGCGTAACGGTTTGTAATCGCTCACCTGGGCAAATGAGGGCTCGAGTATCTGTTATTTCCTTGTGACACATCACAGGCGGGAGTAGTCTCGAACCGAGGTTGAACACACAGCCGATGTCGGGAAGCGCTGCCGTAGCAGACAGTGTCATGTGTCCGAGGTCGGGTCTGTCTGCAAGTGCTCCGCTTCCCTACTCAATGTTCGAGATGGGGTGAGCCATGTCTGTTGGTGCAGGGGTCCCAGAACCTGAACTGGCGTGTTCGGGCACGGAGTTCGGTACCGGTTACACGCCGAGAGTAACGCTCTCGGCCGTCGGTTCCGCTCCGACACGCTGTGCGAGCGCGGAATTCACTTCCGAGCGACTCGGTTCCGGGGTGGTGTTGGTAGGGGTGCGAGGCGAGATCGACCTGTTCAGTGCACCGGTCTTCCGTGACTACGTGTGCACGCAGATTTCGCCGGAGGGGCAGTTCATCCTCGACATGTCGAAGGTGGACTTCATCGGAACCGCTGGTCTGTCGGTGCTCGACACCGTGCACGCGAGAAACGTCCGGGACGGGCGGACGTGGGCGATGATCTGCGGCCGACCGGTCTACCGCCTGCTCAGGGCGGCCGGCCAGGAGTCGAGTTACCCGTGCTTCGCTTCCGTGGACAGCGCCCTCGGCGCCTGGCACGGCAGAACGGCCTGATCGAACGAACCGGTGCCCACGCTCAGTGGGCGCCGGTTCGACTCGTGCGCGGGGGCGCCGACACGCAGCGGCCGTAGGCGCGCAGGGTGTCGGTGGCGACGCGGTCCCACGAGTAGCGTGCCCGCGCGCGGTCGCAGCCCGCCATGCCGTAACCGGTGCGCAGGGCGTCGTCGTCGAAGATCTGCCGCAGGGCCTCGGCCAGGCGGACCGGGTTGCGGGGCGAGATCAAGCGTCCCGTGATCCCGTCGACCACCGTGTCCCGCATGCCGCCGACGGCGGACGCCACCACCGGGGTTCCACAGGCCATCGCCTCGAGCGGGACCATGCCGAACGGCTCGTACCACGGGGTGCACACGACGGCATCTGCGGAACGCAGCAGTGACGGCATGGCATTTCGCGGCACACGCCCGACGATCCGTACCCTGTTGCGCACCTTCGCTTCACGGGCCAGCGTCAGCAGCCGCGACGCCTCGGGATCGTCGGAGACCTCGTCGGCGGACGGCCCGCCGGCGATGACGAGTTCGGTGTCGGGGAAGTGGGCGAGCGCCTCGATGGCGGTGTCGAAGCCCTTGCTCGGCGCCAGTCTGCCGACCATGACGAGGCGATGGCGCTTGCCCTTCTCGTCGGCGCGGCCGTCGGGCGTGAACTCGGCGACGTCGACACCGGACGGGACCACCGACGTGCGCGAACGGGGCAGGCCGAGGTGGGAGAGTTCGAACACCTCGTCCGTGCACGTCGCCACGACTCGCGTCGCTCCGCGGGCGATCAACTGTTCCAAGTGAATTCGGTTGTGCGTGCTCGACGGCTCCCCGTGCTCGAATCTCTGCTCGACAACCCCCAGCGCATGGAACGTCTGGACCACCGGAATGCCGAGCGTGCGGGCGGCGAGTTGCGTCGCGATCCCCGACATCCAGTAGTGGGCGTGGACGATATCGGGTCGTTCGACTTCCCATTCGGTCTTCAGAAAGCTGCCGAATGCACCCATCAGCGGCAGGATCTCGGCTTCCGGCATGCGGCGGGCCGGCCCGACCGGCACGTGCACGACGGTGTACCCGCCCGAGGTCGTGACCCGTTCGGGGACGTCGTCGCTCTCCGCCCGTGTGTAGACGGTGACGTCGTGCCCCTCCCTGGTGAGAGCGGCCGACAGTTCGGCAAGGTGAATGCTCTGGCCCCCGACGTCGGCGCCGCCGGAGATGTCGAGCGGACTAGCGTTGGCCGAGACCATCGAAATCCTCAATCGTCTCGAGGTGCCGACGGCTGCCGTTCTCATCGGCTGCACGCCGCACACGGGAGGTCTCGGTTCGCGATGAATGGCCGTCATGCCACGGGGATTCCCGAACTTCGGGTTTGTAAACCGACCGGCTAGCACTCTGTCACAGGACAGGCGGCACCGGCCGGCCGGTGTTGCGTTCTAATACCAACGCCGCCTGCCGCCGACCGCACGCCCGGTGGCGCCGAGAATCCACAGGATCGCGCCGATCACCAGGAGGATGATGCCGATGGTCCACAGCCAGGTGAGGCCGGTCAGCCATCCGATCAGGAGCAAGATCAGTCCGAGCACGATCATGACGTTCCTCGATTCTTCATCCCACCGGGGTGAGGAGCGAGTCCGATGTCGGACCCTCCCGCACCCCGTCGACTCCTGCGCCCATTGCGTAGGTCAGATGCCCGCCGAGTGCGCCGCCGATGCCGATCGCGAGGAGTCCCGCGGTGCTCGTGGCGACGGCACGTGCGTCCGTTCCGTGTCTGCGGCGGAGGTAGGACGCGAGCATGGACGTGATGCCGATGGCGTTGGCCTCGGCGTGAATCAGGCCGACGCGGCGCTGACGCGTGTCGCGTTCAGCCCAGTCCGCCCAGCCGGTCACCAACGTCGGGGGAGTGGCGAGCAGTCCCAGGCCGATCAGCCTGCGTGCGCCGACGTGATCGCGGAATGCCAGATCGAAGACGGTCGCACCGATCCACGCCCCGATCGGGAGGCTGACGAGAACAGGATGCACGGGGTGCCCGAGCCAGGATCCGCGCAACACTGCGCCCGCGTCGGACGAGCCGAGCGCCCCCTGGATCCTCTGTTGCAGAAACCGGCTGCCGCCGTCGAGGAAGCCGGCGGATTCCGCTTTCCGGAACAGGATGTCGAGCTTCATGTTTTCCGGTTACCCAGGGCGGCGCGAAGAAAACCGGCCAACCTTGTCGTCGTTGCAGGTCGGGCGTAGCGTCGGGACCAACGTTCTCGAAGGTGAGGTGAGTGCCGTGAAACTCAATCTCTTCGCTGCTTGGGTCAGCTTCGCTCTCGTGTTGTTGTCGGTGGTCTGTCTCGGCGGGTTCCTCGTCGCCGCAGGTTCGGGGCAGGGCGGCTGGGCGGTGATCTCCGGATCTCTGTGCGTGGTCGCGTTGGCCGGGGCGATGGCACTGTACGGCGGAGCCGTGCGTCACGATCACAGGCTGCATCACGAAACGCCGCACCTGTTCTGACCGCGGCATTTCCGGGAGGGCTCAGGATTCCGCGAGCCTCCGCTTCTCCGCGTCGATGTCGAAAGTTGCGGGCGGCCAGTCGAGGTCGAGCTTCTCCAAGGCGTCGATCAGCAGCTCGGTGACCGCTAGCCGGCTGTACCACTTGCGGTCGCACGGAACCACGTACCACGGCGCGTAATCGGTCGACGTCTTGTCGAGCAACGCCTGATACGCCTCCTGGTATGCGGGCCACAGCTGGCGCTCGTCGACGTCCGACGGGCTGTACTTCCAGTACTTGTCCCGGCGTTCCAACCGTTCGCGCAGTCGCGCCTTCTGCTCGTCGAGTGACACGAACATGGCCACCTTCACCAGGGTCGTGCCGCCCTGGACGAGTTCCTTCTCGAACTGGTTGATCTCGTCGTAGCGCCCGGTCCAGTTCTCTTCGGGCACGAGGCCGTGGACCCGGACCACCAGCACGTCCTCGTAGTGCGACCGGTCGAACACCCCGAGCTGCCCGCCGCGGGGCAGGGCCCGGTTGATCCGCCACAGGAAGTGATGCCGTTTCTCCTCGGGAGTGGGCACTCCGAACGCGGCGTGATCCACGCCCTGCGGGTCGACGTGTCCGATGACGTGGCGGACCATTCCGCCCTTCCCCGCGGTGTCCATTCCCTGGAGCACGAGGAGCACCGACCGTCGGTCGCCGGATCGTCCGTTGGCGTAGAGCTTCTCCTGCAGCGAAGACAGCACCGCCCCGCGTTCCTCGAAGAGTCGGAGCCCGTCCGACTTGTCGCCGACGAATCCGGGTGTGCCGTTGCAATCGAGTTCGGCGACCGGTTGGTCCGGGCGTGCCCGCAGGGCCAGGGCGGCGGGCGTCTTCCAGAATCCGCGTGCGTTGTCTGCCATGTGCAAACAGTGCCACAGGGGCGTTACATGGAGGTATGGGCGGCGAGGCGCATCGTTGCCGTGTCCTGGTGATCGGGACGGGCTTTTCCGGTCTGGGCACGGCCATCCAGCTCCGCAAGCGAGGACGCGACGACTTCATCCTGCTGGAGAAGGCGCACGAGGTCGGCGGCACCTGGCGGGAGAACACGTATCCGGGCTGCGCCTGTGACGTTCCCTCGCACCTGTACTCATTCTCGTTCGAGCCGAATGCGGACTGGACGCAGATGTGGTCGGGTCAGGCGGAGATCTTCGACTATCTGCGCGGTCTCGCCGACAAGTACGACCTGCGACGCAACATTCATTTCGGCCGTACGATGACGGGCGGGTACTGGGACGCCGACGAGCAACGGTGGCACGTTCACACCGAGTCGGGCGACGAGTACGTGGCACAGTTCCTCGTGTCCGGGATCGGCGCCCTCCACATCCCGAACGTCCCCGATCTGCCGGGCGCCGACACGTTCGAAGGCACGGCGTTCCATTCGGCGCGGTGGAACCACGACTGCGATCTTCGCGGCAAGAGGGTCGCGGTGATCGGCACGGGGGCCAGCGCAATCCAGATCGTCCCCGAAATCGTCGAGGACGTCGCCGAGTTGCAGTTGTACCAGCGGACGCCGCCGTGGGTGATACCCGACTTGAACTTCGACATTCCGCCGGAGGCGCGGCGCCTGTTCGGCCGGGTTCCGCTGGTGCGCCGGATGGTGCGTGCCGCGGTCTACTGGGCGTACGAATCGCTCGCCCCCGGGTTCAATGGGCACTCGCGTCTGATGCGGCCGCTGGAAAGCGCGGCGCGGAGGAACCTGAACAAGACCGTCACCGATCCCGAACTGCGCCGCAAGCTGACGCCGTCGTACCGCATCGGCTGCAAGAGAATCCTCGGGTCGGGCGACTACTACCCGGCGCTGGTCTCCCCGAAGTCGGAGGTGATCACCGAGGGCATCGCGGAGGTTCGGCCGCACAGCATCGTCGCGGGGGACGGGACGGAGCGGGAGGTCGACGCGATCATCTACGCCACGGGCTTCCACGTCACCGACGGGTTCGACAGGGTCGCCCTCACCGGGGTCGACGGCAGGCGCCTCGCCGACGAATGGGAGGAGTACGGCATCCGCACGAACCTCGGGATCACCGTCGCGGGGTACCCCAACGTGTTTTTCCTGTTCGGACCCAACACCGGGCTCGGTCACAATTCGGTGGTGTTCATGATCGAGGCGCAGATTCGTTACGTCCTGCGGCTGATGGATCTCGTCGACCGGCGTGGCGCCGATTCCGCGGTCGTCCGGCAGGCGGTGCAGACCGGTTTCAACACCGACATCCAACGGAAACTGGCGAAGGGTGTGTGGTCCAGCGGCGGGTGCGTCAGCTGGTACCTGGACTCGCACGGCGTCAACCGCACGATCTGGCCGGGTTCGACCGTGCGCTATTGGAGGCGGACGCGTTCGGTCGATCCGGCGGACTTCGAGTTCACATCCGGCTGAAGGGTGGGGGCGTCACTCCGTCGACGAGGTGGCTGCCCCAGAGGTCCACTCCGGTGATCCGGGCGGTGGCTGTGCCTTCCGGGCCGGTGATCTGCAGTTCGGTGCCCGCCGACAGGTCGGTGTCTGCACCGAGGGCGTCCGTCAGGGTGCGGACGCGGCCGTGCCACACGTACCGGCCGCTGATGGGTTCGAAGTTTCCCGCCAGCTGGACCTGCACGGTCACGGCGGGACGGTCACCGACGACGACGCCGGCGGGGCCGCGGTAGCCCTCTTCTTCTTCCTCGTGTTCGTTCACACGGGCAAGTTTACCTGTAACTAAAAGTTACACAAGAATGGGTCGGCGCCTATTCGGCCTCGGGCGGACGCAGTGGATGCGGGATCGCGTTGAACCGCGCCGGAGAGCCGTTGACGGCCGCGATACCGGTGACGCCACCCCAGGTCATCATCGTGAGGTAGTTGATCAGATCCTCGACCGACATCGACCGGTTGGAGATCCACCAGTGCGTGGCCAGCTGCACGCCGCCGACGATTCCGTACGCCCACGGTACGGCCCCGCCGGAATCCATCTCCATCTGCCGCAACCGCTCGCCGAGAACCGTGGAGAGCACCTCCGCGATCATCCGCTCCGAGTCGGCGACCGTGTCGCGGCCGGGCCCGGAACCGTTGGCCATGATGTAGAGATACACGTCGGGATCCGACGCCACCGTTTCGACATAGGCCGTGATGGTGGCGCGGGTCAGCTCGAAGTCGTCGAGGTCGCCGCCGATGGCCTCGTAGATCCGCGGTGCCAGCGTCGTCTCCACATACCGCGCCATGGTCGCGTTCGTCAGATCGCTCTTGTCCGCGAAATAGCGGTAGAGAACGGTCTTGGAGACGCCGATTTCCGACGCGATCTCGTCCATACCGATGTCGCGTCCACGCAGACGGATGGCGGCGATCGTTCCGTCGACGAGTTCCTCTCGGCGCGCGATCTTGTGCTCACGCCAGCGGCGCTTGCGCCCGTCGGGCTTTGCCGCCTTCTCCGTCTTCGTCATCGACTCGGTCACCTGCTCAGGATCCTTCACGTCGTCGTTCGCCACTGAGTCTCTTCACATCCGTTTCGTGTCGCGATCTCCTGTCAGCTTAGTGCTCGGGTGTTGTCGCACGGCACAACGCCGCCTGTGCGGGTGCGCGTCCCCCTGCTGGACGACCGCCTCCGGGCCGACCTTGGGCACAATGGCGTCTGTGGACCAACTGAGTCTTTCCGCCTTCGACGACGATGCGAAGAGCCGCGACCTTCGCAGGATGAAGACTGTCGCGACCGGCTTCCTCGTCTTCGCCACCGTGGTCTACCTCGTGTGCAGGTGGCAGGAATCGCGCGGCGCGGGAGCGTGGGTCGGCTACGTGCGGGCTGCGTCGGAGGCGGGCATGGTCGGTGCCCTGGCCGACTGGTTCGCGGTGACGGCTCTGTTCCGTCACCCCCTGGGATTGCCGATCCCGCACACCGCGATCATCAAGCGGAAGAAGGATCAGCTGGGTGCGAGTCTGAGTAACTTCGTCGGCCAGAACTTCCTCGCACCCGAGGTGGTGTCCGCGAAGGTGGAGGCAGCGGAGATCCCGCTGCGGCTGGGAACCTGGATGGCGCAGCCGAAGCATGCCGCGCGCGTCGCCGCCGAGACGGCCACGATCCTGCGCGGCTTCGTCGAGATCCTGCGTGACGAGGACGTGCAGCAGATCATCGACAGCACGCTGGTGCGCAGGCTGGCCGAGCCTCAGTGGGGGCCGCCGATCGGACGCGTTCTCGGCGAACTCCTGCGCGAAAATCGGCAGCTGCCCATCCTGGATCTGCTCGCCGAGCGGGCACACCAGTGGGCGCTCGGGAGTCAGGAGACGATCGACCGGATCGTCAGCCGCGATTCGCCCGCCTGGTCGCCCAAGTTCGTCGACGCCATGCTCGGCGAGAAGATCCACCGGGAGCTCGTCGAATTCACCTGGAAGGTGCGATCCAACCCGGAGCACGAGGTGCGGCAGGCGGCCAACCGGTTCCTCGTCGACTTCGCCGACGACCTGCAGAACGATCCCGCGACCATGGAGAAGGCCGAGAAGATCAAGGCCGAGATCATGGGCCGCGAGGAAGTGACCGGCCTCGCCGCCGCGACGTGGACCGTGGCCAAGCGCCTCATCATGGAATCCGTCGACGACCCGAACAGCACGCTGCGCACGAAGGTCGCCGAGAACGTCGTGCGCTTCGGTGAGCGGCTGCGAGACGACCACGAGCTGAGGGCCAAGGTCGACGGGTGGGTGCTCGCCGGAACGCGGTACATCGTCGTCCATTACACGGACGAGATCACCGCGATCATCACCGACACCGTCGAGCGCTGGGACGCCGAGGAGGCGTCGAAGAAGATCGAGCTCCAGGTGGGGCGCGATCTCCAGTTCATCCGCATCAACGGCACGGTGGTCGGCGCGATCGCCGGCCTGCTGATCTACACGTTTTCGACGTTGCTGTTCGGCTGAGGTCCGGATCACAACGAGGACCCGCTAGCTGGGTGCTAACAGAGTGCTTGCAATTGCTAGCACCCTCCTTTAGGCTTGGTTCTGCCCAGCAACACGGAGGACTGATGGCAAGCGATGATCGCGACGCGGCCGGTGCAGGAGATCTGGCAGCTCGCGTAGTCAGCAACGCCGCTCACGACATCGGAGGTTTCATTCGTGCCCAGCGCGAAGCGGCCCAGGTGTCGATGCGGCAGCTGGCGCAGCTGGCCGGTGTCAGTAATCCGTATCTGAGTCAGATCGAGCGTGGGTTGCGCAAGCCCTCGGCCGAGGTGCTTGGGCAGATAGCCAAGGGTCTCCGGGTCTCTTCGGAGGTCCTGTACGTCCAGGCGGGTTACCTCGAGCAGCGGCCACACGGTCCCCTCCGTGACGCTCTGCTCGCGGATACGGCCATCACCGAGCGGCAGAAGCAAGTGCTGCTCGAGATCTACGAGTCGTTCTGTCGTGAGAACGAATCGGCGGAAGCGGCCGAATCCCGGACGTCCGAGCTTCGGACAGAAGAACACCAGCGTTCTGATTCCCAGACGCCGGAACCAGAACCCCCCACCGTTGAACAGGAGAAAGCCGATGACTGACCAGAAGACCATCGACAGCGTCAAGACCTCGCTGTACGCGGCCGTAGGTGCCGGAGACGTCGTGGTGCAGGCCGTGGCCGACGTCGTCGCCCAGGTCCGCTCGCGCGCCGAGTCCACCCAGGGTGACGTCGAGGAGCGTGTCGGCGGCGCCAAGGAGCGCATCGCCGGACTCCAGGAAGAGGTCACCGAGGGCGTCGAGAACCTGCGCGACCGCCTCGCCGGACTGCCGTCCGAGCTGCCCGAGGAGCTTGCCGAGCTGCGGGAGAAGTTCACCGCCGACGAGCTGCGCAAGGTCGCCGAGGCATACCTGAAGGTCGCCTCCGACCTGTACACGTCGCTCGCGGAGCGTGGCGAGGACACGGTCGAGCGCATCCGCAAGCAGCCGGTCGTCGAGGAGGGAATCGGCCGCGCCGAGACCGCTTTCGGTGACGCCGTCGAGCTGACCGAGGAAGCTCTCGGCACGGTGGCCCGTCAGACGCGCGCCGTGGGCGAGCAGGCTGCGAAGCTCGCGGGCCGCGCTTCGGGTCGCATCTCCGACACCGCCGAGGGCCTCGGCGAGGCCATCGCCGACGCCGGCGACGAGGCTGCCCTGAAGGTTCTCGACCTGGGTGATCAGGCCGAGGAGGCGTCGAAGGACGCCGCCGATCGCGTCACCGCCACCGCGGCCGACGTCCAGGCTCGTGCCGACCAGGCCAAGCACGCTGCTCCGGCCAAGAAGGCTGCTCCGGCCAAGGCTGCGGCAGCTCCCGCCCCCGCCCCCGCCAAGAAGGCCGCTCCGGCCAAGAAGGCTGCTCCGGTCAAGAAGGCTTGATCCTTCACGCTTTTCGGCCCCCGCACCGTTGGTGCGGGGGCCGTTTGCATATCGACCATCGTAGGATGGAGCTGTGATTCAAGTTGACGGCGTCGTCTCGGTGATCTTGTTGGTGATTCGCATCGTCGCCCTGGGTGGTGCGGCGTTCGCGCTGTTTCACGCGGCTCGCCAGCGCAAAGACGCGTTCACCGCTGTAGACAAGTTGAGCAAACCGATCTGGCTGAGCATTCTCGCCGTCGCGTTCCTTGTTCTCCTGCTGTTCCCCGCGGTCCAGTTGTTCGGCATCGTCGCCGTCGTCGCCGTGTGCGTGTATCTCGTCGACGTGCGTCCTCGAGTCGACGACGTGCAGCGCGGGCCTCGCTGGTAGTCGGCTCCCACCTGCTTCCGCAACGAAAGCCTGGACTTCGTATGCCTCGATAATGACAATGGACATTGTGACAATGCTATTGTGGTGAGAAGGCTACCGAGGAGCTGACATGTCCGTCGTCCACACGCGTGACTCAGCGAGCGATGCCCACTCGACGTCTCCGCTGACGCGCGCCGACGGTCCCTCCCGGCTGCTGCTCCGACGGGCGCACATCGTCCGATGAAGGAATTCAGGATCGACGACCTCGCACGCGAGGCGCGGGTGAGCGTGCGCAACGTGCGCGTCTACCAGGACCGCGGTCTGCTTCCGCCGCCGCGGAAGCAGGGGCGTACCGGGTGGTACAACGAGTCGCATCTCGCCCGGCTGCACCTCATCGGGCGCATGCTCGATCGCGGCTACACGTTCGCCACCATCAGTGAGCTCCTCACCGCCGCCCACTACGGTCTCCAGGTCAAGGACGTCCTGGAAACCGACGACCCGGGCACTCGGTGGACGAAGCGCCGGCGAGCGGCCCGCCTCACGATGGCCGAGCTGCGACGCATGTTCGGTGCCCAGACCACCGACGCGAACATCGCCCGCGGCACCGAACTCGGCGTGCTCGTTCCCGCCGGCGAAGACTATTCGGTGAACAATCCGCGGCTGGTCGAGGCGGCGCAGCTCCTCGTCGATGCCGGCATCCCGCTCGAGGACGTCCTCGAACAGACCGCGGCGGTGCGGCAAGGCCTAGCGGACGTCGCGGCGCGGTTCGTCGCCGTCGTCGCAGACCGCTATCTGGCCGCCGAAGGTGAGCCGCTCGAACTCGACGAGGCGACGGTCTCGGGCATCGCACAGCTCGTCGACCGGATGCGTCCCCTCGCACACGATGCCGTCCAGTCGCTGTTCGCGGAGGCGATGGAAGAGCAGATCTCCCAGGCGCTCGAGCGGGCGGCCCGGCAACTCGGCGACACGCCGGATCCGGCGAAGAACCCAGACACCAACAGAGCAAGTTAGACAGGACAGGGGTAGGAATGACCAGCAGTTCGCGCACCATCGCACTCCGGGCACTCGCCGGCGCGGCCGGAGTCGGTGCACTTGCCGCCGCGGCAGCGACGATCCGCCACAAGCGCGCCACCCGCGGGTTGACGTTGTCGACCGACGTGGCCCCGAACGAGCTGCTGCGCACCCCGACCCTGCGCCCGGACGTGACGGAGATCCTCACCGACGACGGTGCGACGCTGTACGTCCGCGCCTACGGTCCGGTGGACGGCGATCCCATTGTGCTGAGCCATGGTTGGACCTGCTCCACCGAATACTGGTACCCGCAGGTGAACGCACTCGCGGACGAGTACCGCGTGATCACCTACGACCAGCGCGGACACGGCCGCAGCTCCGTCGGCTCGCTCGCACTCGGCCCCGACGTCCTCGCCGACGACCTGTCCGAGGTGCTGAAGGCGACGGTGCGCGAAGACAAGAAGGCCGTGCTCGTGGGCCACAGCATGGGCGGCATGAGCATCATGGCGTGGGCCGGCCGGCACCCCGACGAGGTGAAGAAGTACGCGAAGGCAGTCCTTCTCGCGAGCACCGCCTGCGACCGCCTCATCGCCGAGACCACCGTCATCCCGCTGCCGAATCGGTTTCCGCGCGTGCCGGTGCCCGTCGGTCGCGCCGTCCTGAGCACACCGGTCCCGTTGGTGTCGTCGCCGGTGATGACCCGCGCGCTCCAGTACGTGTCGATGTCGCCGAACGCCTCTCGCGCCGAAGTCCAGTTCTGCGAGAACATCGTCCGGGACTGCAAGCCGCGCATTCGCGGCGGCTGGGGCGCCGCACTCAGCGGCCTCGACATCCACGAGGCGCTCGACAACCTCGATGTCCCGACCACGGTGCTCGTCGGCTCGATGGACCGGCTGACGCCGCCCGTCCACGCCCGCAAGCTCGCCCGCGCCCTGGACGAGGCCGGTCACCTCGAGCGGCTGATCGTCCTCCCCGGAGTCGGGCACATGAGCTCCGTCGAGAACATCGACGAATTCGACAAGGAGATCGTGCGACTGCGCACTCTCTGATCCACGGCTTCACCGAAACTAGCTGAACACCACCGTCTTACGGCCGTGCACGAGGACGCGGTCCTCGAGATGCCAGCGCAGGCCGCGGGAGAGCACGAGCTTCTCGATGTCGCGACCCTGCCGGACCATGTCCGCGACCTCGTCGGCGTGGTCGACGCGGATCACGTCCTGCTCGATGATGGGGCCCGCGTCGAGCTCGGCCGTCACGTAGTGGCAGGTGGCGCCGATCAGCTTCACGCCGCGGGCGAACGCCTGGTGGTACGGGCGGGCACCGACGAAAGACGGCAGGAAGCTGTGGTGGATGTTGATCGCCCGGCCGGCCCAGTGCTCGCACAGGTCCGAGGGCAGCACCTGCATGAACCGCGCCAGCACCACGGCGTCGGGGTCGTGGGCGTCGACCAGTTCACGCACCTGCTCGAACGCCGGTCCGCGGTCGGCGGGATCCTTCGCGAACGGGACGTGATGGAAGTCGATGCCGTGCTGTCGCGTGACGTTTTCGAGGTCGCGGTGGTTGCCGATCACCGCGCAGATGTCGGCGGGCAACTCGCCGCCGGCTGCGCGGCCCAGCAGGTCGTGGAGGCAGTGCGCCTCCTTGCTCACCAGCAGCACCACCCGCTTGCGCTCACCGGAGTCGGACACCGTCCATTCCGTCTCGGGGCCCAGCTCGGCGGCGACCGCGGCGAACCGCTCCCGGAGTTCCTCGATCGACATGTCGACCGAAGAGGCGCGGACAGCCTGGCGGGTGAAGAACCAGCCGGTGTCGGCGTCGGCGTGGTACGCCGCCTCGACGATCCAGCCGCCCACGTCGGCGAGGAACGTCGAGATCCGGGCGACGATGCCGGTGCGGTCGGGGCAGCCGAGGGAAAGAACGTACCGGTGGTCCTCGGTCGAAGCAGCGCTCATGGGCAACAGTCTTTCAGGTCGCGCTCCGGCCGTTCACCACGGCGGTGCCGACGAGGGTGCCGGCGTCGACGTCGTGAATCGCGCGCTCGGTGAGCAGCTGCAGGAGATCGAGGCGAACCTGCTCGACGGTCCCGGCGTCGAACGGGGCGAGTGCGCGGCGGAAGTTCCCACCCAGGACGAGGTCCCAGGCGAACTCGGGGGTGGCGGGAATGATGTTGGACAGTTCCCGGACCTCGGTCGAGTGCGCGCCCAGCTCGCCCAGCCACTGGTGGAGCGCATCCGGGGTGTCGATGCGTTCGAGCGGATCGAACGGCGACCCGGCCGGTTCGGGCGCGGGTTCCCGATGCCGGGCCACGGCGTCGTGAAACGCATCCGCGAAGTCACGCAACGCCCCCCGCCGCCACACCGTCATCCCGACCTTCCCGCCAGGCCGGACGAGGCCCGCGAGCCGGGTGAAATCGGCATCCATGTGGGGCAGGAAGAACACGCCGTACGAGCAGGCGAGCGCGTCGTAGCCGGCTTCCGGGACGGTGCTCGGGGGCTCCCAGGTGGTGGCGTCCGCGCAGACGAATTCGATGTTCTGCAGTCCGCGTTCCGATGCCTTGACCCGGCCCTGCTCCAGGAGTTCGTCGGACAGGTCGACCCCGTGGACGAGACCCGACGGCCCCACCGCGGTGGCGGCGGGCAACGCCGAAGACCCTGCGCCGCAGCACACGTCGAGGACGGCGTCGCCGGGGCGCAGGCCGAGCTGGAAGGCGAGCGACTGCCCGGCGGGCGCCCACACGGCCGTCGTCAGCCGGTCGAACTCGAGCCGCGCCTCGTCGAAGATCGATCCCGGATCACTCATACGGCGATGCTAGGCCGTGCCGCAAGCCCCGGACGGCATTGTGCGAAGCTCACAGGTATGTCCGACGTTGCACTGACCCGCTCCCAGGTGGCCGACCTCGTCGACCACACGCTCCTCAAGCCTGAGGCCACCACCGACGACGTGAAGGCGCTGATCGACGAGGCGCGTGCACTCGGTGTGCTCGCCGTCTGCGTGTCGCCGTCGATGCTGCCGGTCAAGGCGCCCGGCCTCGTGACCGCGGCGGTGGTCGGGTTCCCCTCGGGGAAGCACCACTCGCTGGTCAAGGGCGCCGAGGCCAGGCTCGCCGTCGATCAGGGCGCGCAGGAGATCGACATGGTGATCGACATCGGCGCCGCCGTGGCCGGCGACTTCAATGCGGTGCTGGCCGACGTCCTCACCGTGCGCGAGGCCGTCGGCGACAGCACCGTCCTCAAGGTGATCCTCGAGACCGCGGCACTCACCGACGAGGCGATCGTCGAATCGTGCCGGGCCGCCGAGCGCGCCGGTGCGAACTTCGTGAAGACGTCCACCGGGTTCCACCCGGCCGGGGGAGCGACCGTGGAAGCGGTGCGGTTGATGGCGCAGACCGTGGACGGGCGGATCGGGGTCAAGGCCAGCGGCGGGATCCGCACCGCGCAGGCAGCGCTCGACATGATCGCGGCCGGGGCGACGCGGCTGGGCCTGTCGGGAACCCGAGCCGTGCTGGACGGGTTGCCCGACTGACCCGCTGGTCGATCAGACCAGGAGGCCGCAGCTGCTCTGCTGTTCCTGCTGCTGTTGCTGGGTGCCGGCGGCAGGCATCGTGTAGGCGCCGCCCTCGAGGGTGATCTCGATGGCGTCGTCGGTGACCTTCAATGACGTCGGCTGCATACCCAGCGGGTATGTCTGCAGACTCGACGTCAGGGTCTGGACGACCCCGTCCACGAGGTCGGTGGGCAGACCGAAACCGAGGATCTCCGCACCGACCGTCTCCACCTTCACGGTCCCGTTCACGACCTCCGGTTTGACGGTCAGGTCCGCGAGCCCGGCCGGGCCGACGGAGAACCTCAGGGTTCCCGCGCTCGAATCGGCGGTGACACCGCTGATGAGCGAGCCGAACGCCTGCTGCTGCAGTGTCGCGAGGATGCCCGCGGTGGACCAGGTGATGTCTGCGTCCGAGCTGCCGATGGTCCCGCTGCTGTCGGCGGTGTTCTCGATCCGGATGTCGTTGACCTGGGCGTGGACCTGCATCCCCTGCGCGGGGCCGAACTTCGTGTCGTCGGAGTCGATGGTGATGTATGGGACGTTCTTGTCGATCGACTGCAGCAGGACCGGCTTCCAGCTCAGTCCCACATCCACCTGCGAGCCGAGTTGGCTCTCGAACTGGTCTGCCATGCAGGTCTTCACTCTGTTGCGCACGAAGAGTTCGCCGCCGACGAGGACCGCGACGAGCGCGGCGATGACGACAAGAGAGATGACGAGCACACGGTTACTTCGGGGTGCGGAGTTCGTTCGGGCTGCCATTGCACGGATTCTCCCCGACAACTCTGAACAATTTCTGTGAATGCGCCCGCGGCGGGTCGCCGAGATCCGCAGAAATTGTGATACGTGCCACAAACGCCCAGTAATCTAGGGGAATGTCCGGATGGTTGGCTCCACGTCCCGGTGACCCGGAGCGCGAAGGTGTCGGTGAAGAGCTGACACGCGTCGCGACGGCTCAGGCGGGTTTCTTCACCACTGCGCAGGTGCTGCGCCTCGGTTTCGCTGCCGACGACATCGGTGAGCACGTCGCCGACGGCTCGTGGGTCAAGATCGAGCGAGATCTGTTCCGCATGAAGGATTGTCCGCACTCCGATCTCGAGGAGTTCGCGAAGTGGTGCACCTGGTTCGGTGCCGCCGCCGCGGTCTCCCATCAGAGTGCCGCCGAACTTCACGGTCTCGGGCACCTGTACCCGCGGTTCATCCACCTCTCCACGGTGTTGTCGCCGCCCTCGCCCACACAGCAGCTGGCGTTGCATCGGCGTTCCCTCCGCCCGGAGGACTGCGAGCAGGTCGGCCCCCTTCGTATCACCACGCCGATGTGCACGGCGCTCGACCTCGCTGCCAGCGGTATCTCGCAGGAACTGCTCGACGAGGTGATCGCCGACGGCGTCGCCATCGGGCGGCTGAACGCGCGCGCACTGCACGGGGAGTGCGGAGCCCTGCCGGCGCAGGTGGCGCAGCGCGTCGAACACGCACTGGCCACCTGCACCTGACCGGTCACCGCCCCGGGATCAGAACGGCCACTCGCCGTTCCGGGTGTTCTCCAGAAGCGGGATCATCGAGAATCCCGCATCCGACAGCCCGCCGAACGTGTGGCGGTTCGCGGTGCCGGTGGGTCCGTGACCGTGCCGGTAGCCCGCCACGCTCCACGTGTACACGGGGACGTCGGCCGGGACGTGCCGGGTCGGTTCACCCCACGCCGCCTGCTCGTCGGTAACGATGACGACGCGGTCGTGGTCGCGGAAATGCTTCCGCACCGCCGACGCCGTGTCCGTGCCGCCGAGATCGCCGAAACTGTCGACGACCCGCAGGACCGGCTGGTGCTTGAACGGCACGAACCGGCTGCCCGTGCCGAACTCGACCAGGTTCGCCCGCTCGGCGCGCGCCGCCAGCACGGTGCCGAACACGGCGGCCGCGTCGGCCCTCGTCAGTTCCGACCGCGCCGAGACGCGGCTGTAGAACATCGATCCCGACCGGTCGACGAGGACCAGGGTGCGGCCGGGGAGCGACGGCACCGCCGACAGTGACGCCCCGAGCGCACGCTCGAGCGCATGTCCCCACCGCAGGCTCGGCGCATTCCGGTACGCCGCGAGGAATCGCATCGGCAGCTGCCGCGACTTCGCGACTTCACCCGGATCCGCGATCCGCGCCGCCACCTGCTCCGCGACGTGGTCGGGGATCCCCGCCTCGTCGAAATTCCTCAGGTTGCGGAGAAGCCCCATGTATCCCATGGACGGGATCACCGCCTGCCACGCCGCCGCATCCATCGGTCCCTGCAGCCAGCCGGCGAGCGACTCCCACGTCATCCCGGCCGCCGACAGCCGCTCCGGGGTGCGGAGTACGGCACGCCGATCCTCCAGCGGGAGCGCAGCCAGCGACGCCCGTTCCGCGAGCATGCGCAGACCCGCAGGCACGGCATTCTCGCGTCCCTGCCGACGATCGATCGCGTGCCGGAACAGCTCGCCCTGCCACGGCGCCGACGCCGACGCATGGGTGAGCTCGAGAACGTCGCCGAAGCGGACGTCCCTGGAATCGGAATCCCACTTCAGCAGTGAGCGTTCCGAGTACAGGCGGACAGCGGCATCGGCGACACCGCGCTTCACCGGCTTCGGGATCGAACGGCCGTGGCGCGCAATCCAGTAGGCGAGGATCTCACCCGGCTCGTCGGCCCGCTCCAGCGCCGAGGCGATGACGGCGCGGTTGCCGCCGTGCAGACCGGCGCCGAGCCGGGCCCGGACGAACTCGGCGGCGGCCACCACCGACGCCGAACGCAGATGCGCGTCGCGGCGCAGCCACCCGATCAGGCGGGCGGTCCACTCGGCGTCGGCCAGAGTGACCTCGTGGACGAGCTCGACGAACCGGCCGTCGCGGTCCGGAGCCGACTCGTAGAACGTGTGCTCACCCACCATGCTGGTGACGGCGAGGAGGAACAGCTCGCTCTTCGCGTCGCGGGCGTAGCCGCTGCCGCCCTCGAACGTGCGGCCGGTCGGTTGCGTTTCCGACGTGATGGGGCTCTGTACCTTGTTGCGGCGCAGCGTCTTCAGGTTGAACTTGCTCATGGGTGTTCCTCCTTCCGTGAGGTGTCGGTGCTCGTGGGGTGCGCGCCACCACCCGAGATCGAGACGACGACGGGGTGCGGAGTCGAACCGCGTGCTTGCGCACTTCGCCAGAGAAGTATCCGTCGTCTACGCACCGGGTGGCGCGCACGCATGTCGTGCCGAGATCAGAGTCGGCGAAGGCACGGACGCGCTCTACCGCTGAGCTACAGGGACCTGCGTCCCTGACCGGATTCGAACCGGCGACCACGCGATCCACAGTCGAAGTAACCCTCGCCAGCGCACCAGCACAACATGTTTCGTGAAGTGACTCTACGGCGCGGTGTCGGGGATGTCGCGTGAATTAATTCGTGCCGGAACCGGGCGCGACCAGTGCCCACGGAACGGTGAGGATGTTGTCGCGGATCCGGCGGCGCTGGGATTGCACGGGAAGTCCCTGCGCGCGCAGCAGTTCGAGAGCGGCCCGCCACCGCACCCGCGGTCCGAACGAGCCGTGCGGCGCCGCCGTCGCCCACGCGCGATCCGCTGCCGTGAGGAGGGCGTGCACCGGCTCGCCCGGGACGTTGCGGTGGATCAGCGCCTTGGGCAGGCGTTCGGCGATGTCCGACGGCTTCTCCACGGCGAACGGATCCCATGCCAGCGTCAGTGACAGCGGGCGGGTGGCATCGAGCAGCACCCACGCGCAGCGCCGGCCCAGTTCGTCGCACGTGCCGTCGACGATCAACCCGCCCGGCGCGAGCCCGGACTGCATGCGCGCCCAGGCCGGCCCGACCGCGTCCTCGGGATACTGCCGCAGCACGTTGAAGGCGCGGACCAGCACCGGTCGCAGTCCGGAGAGTTCGAACCCGCCGCGGGCGAAACTCACTCCGTTCCTGCTCTCGACCACCCGTTCGGGGTCGATCTCGAGCCCGACCACCCGGCGGTCGTCGCGCACGGCCGTCAGCCGGTCGGCCAACTCGAACGTGGTGTGCGGGCGGGCGCCGTACCCGAGGTCGACGACGAGCGGGTCGGCGGAATCGCGCAGGGTCCGGCGCACCAGCGCGTCGTGAACGAGCCAGCGGTCGCTGCGTCGCAGCCGATTGATACCTGTCGTGCCCCGGGTGATGACACCGTGGGGCCGCTTCAGCGTCGCTGAAGTCATGAGAAGTCTGTGCGGTGGTTGCTAGTGCTGCGACAACCACGTTTCGGTGATCTCCGCCTCGGCGCGGAAGAGGTCGATCAGGTTGACGAGCATCAGCTGCTCGAGCTTCCCGCCGACGAACGGCAGGTACACCTTGGCCTCGGACGACGTGCGGAACGTGCACCCGGTCTCGGTGGCGAACAGCTTCATGGTGCCCGTGAGGCTGCCCGGCCCCGCGGGGATCGACGCCTCGTACGTGCCCGTGGTCGGCTCACCGAAGGGCGTGTACGACTCCTTGCGCGTGATGACCATGTCCTTCTTCATCACGGTCTGCGCGATCTCGGGGAGTTCCGACCGCGGCAGGATGTGGTGCAGGACGATGTCGATCCCGTCGTCGGTCACCTCGAAGTGTTCGATGTGGTTCTCGGAGTACTTCCGCATCTCCTCGATGCGGGCATCCCAGTAGTCACGGTTGGTGAACGCGTTGTACACCTCTTTGGGGGTGTGCTTGTAACGGGCTGAGTAGTCGATGCGGCGAGCCATGATCGCCAAGGTTACCGGCTGTGACAGAACACAAGGGACACCCGCCCCAGGTCAGGCCCCGAGCCACTGCTGCGTGAAGCCCTGCTCCTTCTCGATCAGGCGAAGGACCTCGTCCGCGATCGCGCTCTCGATCTTGCCGCCGATCAGCGGGATCCTCACGTCGGCCTTGCCTTCGACCTGCACGTTCGACCCGGAACCGGTAGCCGTCAGGGTCTGGGTCCCCGAGATCGTCGCCGGCGCACCCTGGACTTCGGCCGTGAAGGTGCCCTCGGCGCGGTCGCCGTCGAGGGTGCCCCACGTCTCCGTGCGCTTGATCACGAGGTCACCGGATCGGACCTTCGAGACGATGCTGGGCAGGTGCTCGGCGGGAATCGACTGAGACATGGCCACCGAGATGGTGCCCGGGCCGGTCGTGACCTGATCCAGGGTGGCTCCCGGTCCTCCGACCCGGTCGAGGCGGTCGTGCCAGTACTGCTCGGTGATCAGGCCCGCATGGACCTGGGCGACGGGAAACGCATAGGACGACGAATGCTCGATGCGGCGACTCACGATCCGCAGGCTACCGTTTGCGGTTGTGTGGGACGTGAGCATTGTCAGTCAACTCGTCGATTCGGGCGCCTTTGTGTCCGAGAACCTCGAACTGTCGGGGATGACCACGCTCCGGGTCGGCGGGCCGGCGCGGATCGTCGCCGAGTGCCCGACGACGCAGGTCCTCGTCGACGTGGTGCGTCTCCTCGACGCCGCGCAGATCCCGACGCTGATCCTCGCCGGCGGCTCCAATCTGGTGGTCGGGGACGACGGATTCGACGGCGTGGTGGTGCGTGTGTGCAACACCACTGTCGGTCTGGAGGAGGGATTCGTCACTGCCGAGGCGGGGGCCGAGTGGGATCAGGTGGTCGCCCAGACCGTCGCGGCCGAACTGGGCGGGCTCGAGTGCCTGTCGGGGATTCCCGGGTCGACGGGGGCCACGCCGGTGCAGAACGTCGGCGCGTACGGCGTCGAGGTCGGATCGATGCTGAGGCGGGTGCAGCTGCTCGACCGACGTACCGGTGAGGCGCACTGGGTCGAACCCGGCGCCCTCGGTCTCGGCTACCGCACGAGCATTCTCAAGCACTCCGACGCCGCCCTGGTGCTGGCGGTCGAACTGACCGTCCATCCCGACGGGCTCTCCGAGCCGCTGCGCTACCGCGAACTCGTCTCGGCGCTCGACGGTTCCGAGGGCGATCGGCTGCCGTCCGCGCAGGTCCGCGACGCCGTGCTGGACCTTCGCCGGGGCAAGGGCATGGTGCTGGACCCTGACGATCACGACACGTGGAGCGCGGGCTCCTTCTTCACCAACCCCGTCGTGTCCGACGGGGAGTTGGCGGGTGTCCTCGCCGCGATCGAGACCCGCCTCGGGGACGTCACCGTTCCGCAGTATCCGGCGGACGGCGGAACGAAGTTGTCTGCGGGGTGGCTGATCGAGAGTGCGGGCTTCTCCAAGGGGTATCCCGGCGAGAACGCCGTCGCCCGGCTGTCGACCAAGCACACCCTCGCTCTGACCAATCGTGGCGCCGCCAAGAGCGAGGACCTGCTGTCATTGGCCCGCGACGTCCGCGACGGCGTTCAATCGGCGTTCGGTGTCCGGCTCGAACCCGAACCCGTGACGGTGGGCTGTGCGCTCTGAGACGGGTCCGTAGCGCAGGTAACCTGTTAGCTGTGCATGAACTGGGTTCTCGGACAAGTCGGTCGCTGATCGCGGCCGCGCTGATTGCGTTTCTCCTACTGCTGACCGGATGCACGGTCTCCGAGACGGGAACCGCCACTGCGCCCCCCGAACCGGCAGTCGACGTCACCCTGAACCCGGCCTCCGGCGCCGAGGACGTCAACCCGGTGTCGCCGATCTCCGCGACCGCGACCCAGGGCACGTTCACCGACATCTCGCTCGTCAACGCCGACGGCCGCGCCGTGCAGGGTGTGCTGTCACCCGACCGCACCACGTTCACCGTCGGGGAGGCGCTCGGCTACGGGGCCACGTACACGTGGAAGGGCACGGCACTCGGCACGGACGGCAAGTCCGTCGCCGTCGACGGCAGTTTCACCACGCTCGAGCCCGACGAGACGATCGGCGCCACCCTCAACATCGGCGACGGTCAGGAAGTCGGGATCGCCGCGCCGATCATCGTCCAGTTCCACGAGTCCGTCGAGGACAAGGCCGCGGTCGAGAAGGCCATGACCGTCACGACCAACCCGCCCACCCCCGGCTCCTGGGCGTGGCTGCCCGACGACAACGGGTCGCGCGCACACTGGCGTCCGCAGAACTACTGGGCACCCGGCACCACCGTCGGCCTCGACGCCAAGTTGTACGGCCTGGACTTCGGCGACGGAGCGTACGGCGCAGAGGATCTGTCGCTGAACTTCACCGTCGGACGCAGTCAGATCGTGATCGCGAACGCACCCAGCCACCGCATGCAGGTGGTGCGCGGCGGCGAGACCATCATGGACATCCCGGTCAGCTACGGCGAAGGCAACGAGGCGCGCAACGTCACGCGCAGCGGCATCCACATGGTGACCGAGAAGCACGAGGACTTCCTCATGTCCAACCCGCCGTTCTACGAGAACGTGCGCGAGCGTTGGGCCGTCCGCATCTCCAACAACGGCGAGTTCATCCACGCGAACCCCCAGACCATCGGCGTCCAGGGTTCGTCCAACGTCACCAACGGCTGCATCAACCTCTCGCTCGAGGACGCGCAGCAGTACTTCGGCACAGCGATGTACGGCGATCCCGTCGAGGTGACCGGAACGTCCATCGACCTCTCGGCCGCGGACGGCGACATCTACGACTGGGCCGTCGACTGGCCCGAGTGGCAGTCACTCTCCGCCCTCGCCTAGAGACCACGCCCCATGTGAGTGGCATTGTGTGCCCGAGCACACAATGCCACTCACGTGCGGGGAGGCGGTTCCGTCCCGCTCCGCGAACTTTCTCCACATCCGAGGGAACCGAAATCGAAACGGCTGCGTCTACCTGAATGAGGACGCGTCAACGGCGCCGCGCCCTCGGGGAACGCAACTGGGGGGTGTCGTCCGCTGTCGAGGGGTCGACGGACGACGCCCGACAGTCCGATTCGGCAGGGGGTTTCGTGATGGGGTGGATGTTGCTGGGATCGGTGATGTCGATCGTGGCGGGACTGTGGACCGTGGTCCTGTTACTCGAACACCAGGACAGGCGGACGGCGGCGAAGTCGCTTACGTCGTGCGGTGAAAACGCCCGGACGAGGCCTGATCTCGTGGCTTGACGACGATCTGGTCGATGTTCACGTGGGAGGGCCTCGAGGCGACGAACCCGACGACGTCCGCGACGTCCGCGGCGACGAGCGGGGTGATGCCCGCGTAGACCTTGTCGGCGCGCTCCTGGTCGCCTTCGAAACGCACCAGCGAGAACTCGGTTTCCACTGCGCCCGGCGCGATCTCGGTGAGACGGACCGGCTTGCCGAGCAGTTCTCCGCGCAGCGTGCGGTGCAGGACGCCCTCCGCGTGCTTGGCGGTCGTGTATCCGGAACCGTTGTCGTACGCCTCGATCGCGGCGAGCGACGTGATGGTGACGATCAGACCGTCACCCGACTCGACCAACTTCGGCAACAGCGCCTTGGTGATCCGAAGGGTGCCCAGGACAT
This sequence comes from Rhodococcus sp. WS4, assembly GCA_006543605.1. Taxonomy (GTDB): domain Bacteria; phylum Actinomycetota; class Actinomycetes; order Mycobacteriales; family Mycobacteriaceae; genus Rhodococcus_F. The sequence continues at coordinate 43,790 of RRBB01000032.1, read as the reverse complement.
TGGTCTCCCACATCCACCGCCAGTCGTCGAGATCGGCGTCGGCGACGGTGGCCAGTCCCTTGGCGCCGCCCGCATTGTTCACGAGCACGTCGACCCTCGGCAGTACCGCGGTGAACGCGTCCACGGAATCCTGGTCCGTGACGTCGAGTTCGAGCGCGGTACCGCCGATGTCTTCGGCGATCTTCTCCAGACGATCCAGTCGCCGGGCCCCGATGACCACATGAAATCCCTGCTCGGCCAGGGTGCGGGCGGTGGCTTCTCCGATTCCGGAGCTCGCTCCGGTGACGACGGCGATGCGGGTGTCAGGTGAAAAGGTCATGCCGACATGTTAGGGCTCGTCGATGACGGAGTAGCCACTCGCGTCGCCGGCGACGCTGCGGCTGCGCTCGCCCCGGATGTCGACGGGGACGTCGCCGGCCAGGGTGATGCGGTTGAGGCGCCGGTACTGATCGTCGTAGTCGGCGACGGCGTAGTGCTGAGTGGCACGGTTGTCCCAGATCGCGACGTCGCCCGACTGCCAGTTCCACCGGGTCGTGAACTCGAGGGAGATCGCGTGATCCTGCAGAACCCGGAACAGGGCCTGCGACTGTGTGCTGCTCAGACCGACCAGACTCTTGACGAAGTGCCCGAGCAGCAGTGTGCGCTCGCCGGTCTCGGGGTGCACCCGCACCACCGGGTGCTCCGTCTCGAAGTAGGTGGACTGAAACTCGGCACGGTACTCCTTCGCCTTGTCGTCCTGCGCGCGCTCCGCGCTGGTCGCCGCGTAGTCGCAGACGTTGGTGTGCGTCGCCCACAGGTTGTCGGCGAGGACCTTCAGCGGCTCGGGCAACGCGTTGTAGGCGGCGACACCCGACGCCCAGGTGGTGGATCCGCCGTACGTGGGGAGTTGCACGGCGCGCAGGATCGACGCCTTCGGGATGCGATCGACGAACGTGACGTCGGTGTGCCAGCTGTTGGCCTTGCCGTAGTCGGAGTCGATGGGCAGCACCTTGGTGCCGCGCGACGTGACGGTCGGATGCGCTGTGGTGGGGGACCCGAGAAGCTCCGCGAATTCGTACTGCGAGTCGTCGGTCAGATGTTCCTGGCCGCGGAAGAAGATCACCTTGTGCTCGAGCAGGGCCTGGCGGATGAGCGACACGGTGGCGGGGTCGAGGTGGCCGCCGAGCCGGACGCCGTCGATCCGGGCGCCGATGTGGGCGCCGAGCTTGACGACGCTCGCGGCGGGGGTGGAAGCGTCGGCGTTTGTCACGTGCTCGGGCGCGAAATCGATGGACATGAGGGACCTTTCGGATACCGGAGGCGGTGTGGAGTCCTGTAACCGAACCATCGGGGCGCGCGTCGCCGGAAGGATTTGCGTCACCCTGATCGCAACCGGACATCGAACAGCGCCCAGTGCCGCTGGGGCGCTGGGCGCTGCTCTCGCTCTCGGTGTGGACCGAGTTGTGGTGTGGGGGCTACCGCTTCCGGTACGTGGAGGAGAAGGGCGGACGTGCCAGCCGAAGCAGTTCCAGGGCGAGCAGGGAACCCCGTGGCCCCAGTTCGTCCTGATACCGCCGGATCACATCCGTCTCACCGCCCAGGGCGACCATGGGAGCGCCTGTCTCGACACGAGTCCGCGCGGCGAGCTGTGCGAGAGCGAGCCGACGATTGACGGCGTCGAGGATCTCCGCGTCGAGACGGGCGATCTCGGCGTGGATCCGGCTCAGGTCGGCAGACGCGGTGGCGGGCTCTGCCTGGATTTCGGTCATCGTTGCTCCTCGACCTGGTGAACGTGTACATCTATGGTCCGGCGACGGTGGGGATCCGGACAGTCACCCTGGGGGTGGAGAGTCCCACCCCCTGGCACCGGCGCGCCTTCCAATTGGTGAAACCGGGCGAAGCTGCTATTTTCGTGTCATGTCCTCAGGCCAGTCGACCGCTCCGCGGGTCACCTACGTGACCTCCGCGCTGGGTTCGCGGCTGCCCTTGGCGCGGGAACTGTGTTGTCGCTGTCTCAGCATCTGCAGCTAATTCGCGCCGTCTTCTCCTGATCGATCGTCCTCCTCGTCCCGTTCCGGGACGGATGCAGCGTTCGGACGAAGGTGCGCACCGCCTCCGCATGCAAGGACTGCCACGTGTCTACCCCCACACTTTCCATCCCCAACCGCACCGGATCCGCATCCCGATTCCCGCGGCCGGCGTCCCGTCCCCGTCTCCACATCGTTCCTCCCGAGCTGCGCATCAGCGACGGTCCGGCCGCCGGTGTTCTGCGGGTTGCCCGCTCTCGCGGGCCGCTGTCGCGGGATGTCGCCGCGAAGGCGACCGGACTGAGCATCGCCACCGTCAACCGTCAGGTGTCGGCGCTGCTGGACCTCGGGTTGCTGCGTGAGCGCGGCGACCTCACGCCGTCCGGCGCGATCGGGCGTCCGCGTGTTCCGTTCGAGGTCAACCACGAGCCGTATCTGACAGTGGGCATCCACATCGGCGCGGTCGTGACCAGCATCATCGCGAGCGACCTGCGCGGGAAGGTCCTCGGCGCGGTCGAGGTGCCCACCCCGCAGGGGGCGTCCGCCGACGCGCTCACCGCCATCGCTCGCAGTGCGCGGGCCTTCGCCTCCCGCTGGCACCGGCGTCGTCCGCTGTGGGCGGGTGTCGCGCTCGGTGGGCGGGTCGATCCGCAGACCGGTGTCGTCGACCATCCCCGGCTGGGGTGGAAGTCCGCGCAGGTCGGTGCCGTCATCGCCACCGGACTCGGGTTGCCCGTGTCCGTCGCGGCGCACGTCGAGGCGATGGCCGCGTCCGAACTCCTGCTCAGCCCGGACAGCGAAGACGGTGTCGCGCAGGGCGAAACGGGCCTGTACTTTTACGCCCGCGAGACGGCGGGAATCGCGATCACCATCGACGGTCGCGTCCACACACCCTCGAGCGGCCCTGGTTCCATCGCGCACCTGCCGACCGGCTCGTCCGCGCAGTGCTCGTGCGGCTCACGTGGATGCCTCGAGGCGACGATCAGCGATCGCGCGGTCCTCTCCGCCGCACTCGACGCGGGCATCCTTCCGGAGTCGAACCAGCGGCCGACGATGAGTGCGCTCTACAAGGTGGCGTCGACGGGTTCCGTTCCTGCACATGATCTTCTGGTGAACCGCGCCCAGGTGCTGGGGAAGACGGTGGCCATGCTGCGGGATCTGTTCAACCCCGACCGGGTGATCCTCGGCGGCCAGGCGTTCACCGAGTATCCGGCCGGTATCCCGCACGTCGCGGAGGCCTTCGCTCGGGCGTCGTCGCTGGAGCGCAGGGACATTCGCATTTCCGGATTCGGCAACCGGGTGCAGGAGTACGCGTCGACGGTGGTCTCGCTCAGCACCATCTACTCCGATCCGGTCGGAGCGATGCGCCGGACTTCGCTCTAGCGTCACAGCAATTCGTCAGCCGCACAGGCAATAGCGTGTGCGGCTGACGAATTCGTGTGTTCGGTGCGGGTGTTCCCTTCCAGGGTCTCAGATCTTGCGCAGCCCGTCGAGGACGCGCTGCATCAGTTCCCGGTCCGGGCCGGTGGACCCGGCGGTCTCGTTGACCCTCACCGCCCCGGCTGCGGCCAGATCACCGACGAGTACCCGCGCGACCCCCAGGGGGATCGACGCGAGCGACGCGATCTCGGCCACCGACCGCGGTTCGGAGCACAGCGCGAAGACGCGGCGCAGTTCGTCCGGCGCCGGCATCCCGTCCACCACGGCGTCCCCGTCCGCGCAGGCGACGATGAGCGCCTCGAGCGGCAGATCTACCCCGGACTCGGTTCGCCCGCCCGTGAGAATGAACGGCCGGACGATGGAGACGGTGTCCTCGGGCGTCACCCACTCGGCGGAGTCAGCAGTGCGCTCGCGTGTGTCGGGAGTCGGGTCGACGGGTTCGGAAGCGGCCTCAACCTGCGCCGAAACGTCCTCGGCGGGGACGGGCGGAACCCATTCGGCCGACTGCGGCGGGCTCGGGTCCTGCTCTTTTCTGGCGCTGCGACGCCGGCCGGCCGATCCGAAGCGCGCCCCTGTCGCGCCGATCAACGGCCAGTTCTCATCGCTCACAGTCATCGGTCGGGACCCTTCTCGCGCTACCCCACCCGCTCCATCGTCCCAAACTCGCGTTTCGTGCGAATGAACCGGTCCCTGTGATTCCGGCGACAGGCTGCGCGCGAGCGCTAGATTTGCAGCGTGACCCATTGGCGGCAGAACTCGGATCCGTTCCTCGCCCCCGATCTCGGCCGGTCCGCGTTGCTCGTCGTCGACACACAGGTGGACTTCGTGGACGGCGGGACTGCACCGATTCCCGGGACCTCGGCGGTGCTGCCCGCGATCACCCGTCTCGTGGACGCCTACCGGGAAGCCTCGGCGCCGATCGTGCACGTCGTCCGGCTGTACGCGGGAGACGACGTGGATCTGTGCCGTCGCCGCGTGATCGCGGCCGGACTCGACATCGCCCGACCGGGCACCGCCGGCTCCCAGGTGGCGCCCGAGTTGGGAGTGCCGCCGCTGGACCCAGAGGCTCTCCTTGCCGGGCACCTCCAGGCGGTCTCGCCCACCGAGCTCATCCTGTTCAAGCCGCGATGGAGTTCGTTCTACCGCACCGACCTCGACGACCGCCTGCACCGGTGGCGGGTCGACACCGTGGTGATCGCGGGGTGCAACTACGCCAACTGCCCGCGCGCGACGATCATCGATGCCAGCGCACGCGACTACAAGGTGCTCGTCGCCGCCGATGCCATCTCGGGCGTCGATGCGCGTCATCTGGAGGAGGCCGGACGAATCGGGGTTCTCCACGCGGAGACCGACGAGATCGTCGCGGCGTTGCAGCCGCCCGAGCTCGAGGCGATCAGCTGAGGGGAGGTGCCGACGTCGCGTCCGGCGGCGCACCCCGCCTGCGCAGCTCCGCCCGCGCCCTCTCGATGCCGCCGTGCTCCAGCGCGGCGAGCGGTGATTCGTCGGCCCAGACCAGTTCGCCGCGACGGCGGACCGTGACACTCATCGAGCCGGCGAGGTGCTCGAGGGCGCCGGGGATGTTGCGGCGCTCGGCGGGGAGCGGAACCGGCAGCACGTAGGCCGAGCCGAGCGGGGAGCGTCCCTCGATCTCGACACTCCACGTGCGGCTGCGTCCCCGCAGCGACCACCGTTCGTCGGTGACGTGCGCCTGCACCGGCGAAGTGACCGGGTTGCCGAGACGGACCACCGTGCCGTCGGGCAGCGCGACGACGACGGCCGTGACCTCGGTGCGCAGCGGCCCTGCGGTGACCTCGCCGCCCGCGAACGCGACACACGCCTGCTGGTCGGCGAAACCCTGCGCGTGACCCCACCACCAGGAGTCGGGGAATCCGCCCTTGCCCCAATTCTTCTCGCCGTAGACCTGGGCGCCGTCGAGGTCGATCTCGGTGCCGCCGAGCACGGCCGTTCCCTCGGCCCTGCCGCCGAGCAACCACGGGTGCCAGTACTGATTCAGCGCGGGAACGGTCTGGAACACGCTCGACCCGCCGAGCCTGCGCCGCGGCCACGGGACCTGCGCGCCGATCCGGACGTCGAGCCGGGCATCGGGCCCGAGATCCACGTGGACGCGGTCGACGGACCCGCGGAACGCGTCGCCGGCGAACGCCCCCAGCCCCGCCGGATTGGCGTAACCCTCCGGATGCGCCGCCGTACGCAGGAATCGGGTGGGGTGACCGGCGAGACCGAGCGTCGCCCAATGCCCGTCCGCGGCCCGGTTGATCCCGGCCAGCGCGATGACGACCTGTCCCGTCGCGGGCTGGGTGAACCGCCAAAAATAGCCTTCCATCGCGACGTCGTGCGCGGCGAGGATGTTGCCGAACGGCAGATCCGCCCCGGTGGAGCGGTACGCCCGCAGCAGTCGCGACATCGGTCAGCTTCCCGACTGCGGGTGCAGCACCGCCTGCGACTGCGTCACCTGCGCCACGAGACGGTCCTCGTCGTCCCGCAGTTCGGTGACGATCGCGACCGTGCTTCGTCCGGCGTGCAGCGGACGCGACGTCGCGGTGACGGTGCCCTTGCGGACGCCGCGGGTGAACACGGTGCTCGAACTCGTGGTCGACGTCGACGCCCCCGCCGGTAGATTGAGGAACGCGCAGACGGCGCCGACGCTGTCGGCGAGTGTCATCAGCGCTCCGCCGTGCATGCCGTTTCCGGCGGTGGTGCGGTGCGGTTCCCAGTCGAGATGCCCGACCACCTCGTCGGGTGCTGCCTTGGTGAGGCGAACCCCGGTGTGCACGGCGAACGGCATGGTCGCGACGAGATCAGCGGGATCCATACCCGTGGATGCTAGGCGGGGAACCGAACCCGCGCAGGCGGTTCGCGGGGCTGGATTTGCGGCATGTCGAGTCTGTCGGAAGCTGCCCGCCGATCCGGCCGCGCCCGGGGGGGAGTGCCGCCGTGGTCGGATTCTTCGCCGCGGCCTGGTTCGGCTGGGCCATGGCCGTCGACGTTCCCCGGCCCGTCACTGTCCTCCTCGACGCCGGGATCATGGTGGCGCTCGTCGTGGCTGTGCTGGGAGCGGTGCTGGCCGTACGCAGTCCCGCCGAGAGTTCCGCGCCGGCCGACCGGACGGTCCGGCGGAGGTACACCCTCGTGCCTCCTCGCCGCAGCGATCCTCACGCTGGTGGGGAGGAGGTTCTCCGGCAGGCGGACGCCCGAACCGGTCGGTCAGAGGGGCAGCGAAGACTCCGCGAGTCCCGCCGGCGCGCCGCGACGCCGGAACCACTCCTGACCGAACGCCGCCCGCAACTGCTCCTCGGGCATCTGCAGGAACGGGCCGAAATCCCCGATCTGAGTGGCGTGCGCGTGCATCGCGGCCCGCTTGGCGTCCATGGCCGAGCTGACGTCCACGACCGTCGTGATCTCGGAGTCGGGAAGCCCGAACGTGTCGAGGTCCGGAGGCTGAGCGTTCTCGGACCACTCGGGATTCGCTGCCATGAGACGGCGGATGTGGTCGCGGCTCACGGCTGCCTCGTAGACGTGCGGCACACCGGCCAGTTCCGCGGCGCGGAGGCCGACGTGATGGACCTGGACGTGGTCCGGATGACCGTAGCCACCGTTCGGGTCGTAGATGGTGACCACGTCGGCGGATTCCTCGACGAGGATCGCGGCGAGCCGGGCAGCAGCCTCCTCGACGTCGACGTTGCAGAACGCCGCGGGATTCTCGTTCTCCGGTGTTCCCGCCATCCCCGAATCCGCATAGTGCAGCAACACCACTCGCTGCGCGCCCAGAAGTGACGTCGACTCCTCCAGCTCCCGGCGCCGACGCTCGGCGAGTGACTCGCCGTCCGTCAGGATCCCGTCGGGGGCCTCGCCGAGCGCCCCGTCCGTGGCGGTGACCACCACGACGCGATGACCGGCGTCGGCGGCCTGACGCATCACCCCACCGGTGGTGAACACTTCGTCGTCGGGATGGGCGTGGAAACACACCAGGACACTCATGAGCGCAATACTTGCACGTGCTGGAAGTCGCGGCCACGATCTGTGAGGCTCGACGCGTGCTCGGTACCTATCGTCAGATCTTCGCCGCTCCCGGCTCCGCAGCGTTCTCCGCGGCAGGATTCGTCGCCCGCGTACCGATCGCCATGGTCGGCATCGGCATCGTCACGATGCTCGCCGAACTGCGGGGCGACTACGCCCTGGCCGGTGCCCTCGCCGCGGTGTTCGCGCTGACCTACGCGTTCATCACCCCGGTCGTGTCCCGGGCGGTGGACCGCTACGGGCAGTCCCGCGTCCTCCCCGTGGCGTCGGGAATCAGTGCGACGTCGATCGCCGCGATGCTGCTGTGCGTCCGGCTCGGGACACCCGACTGGGTGCTGTTCGTGTGGGCCGTTCCCGCCGGCTGCATGCCCACGATCGGTGCGATGGTCCGCGCCCGCTGGACCGAGCTGTACCGCGGCACCCCGCTGCTGCGGACGGCGTTCGCGTTCGAGGCGGTGGTGGACGAACTGTGCTTCATCGCGGGGCCCGTGGTCTCCGTCGGATTGTCCGTCACGGTGTTCCCCGAGGCGGGACCGCTCGCGGGTCTCACCCTGCTGGTGGTCGGCACGCTCGCACTCGTCGCTCAGCGCGGCACCGAACCCCCCGTGCATTCGGCAACGCACGACGGCCGCCCGTCCGTCGTCCGGACGCCCGCCGTGTGGATCCTCGTGGCGGTCATGGTGTCGATGGGCACGATCTTCGGCGTCATCGACGTCGGTGCCATCGCCTTCACCCGGAGCCACGACGCGCCCGCCTCCGCCACCGTGGTGCTGGCCCTGTTCGCGGCCGGTTCCGCTGTGGCAGGCATCGTGTTCGGCGCGATCCGGGTGTCGGCGTCGCTCCGGAAACAGCTGATGGTCGCGGTCCTCGCAGTGGCAGTCCTGACGGTTCCACTCCTACTGGCCGACAGCATCGCGGCGCTCGCCGTCGCCTACGCGGTGGCGGGAATGACGGTGGCGCCGATCATGATCGTCACGACCGGGCTCGTCGAGCAGATCGTGCCCGCCGGCGCGCTGACGGAGGGCATCACCTGGATCGTCACCGGGCTCGGCGTCGGCGTCGCCGTGGGGTCGGCACTCGCCGGCCGGATGATCGACGAATTCGGCACGACCGCGGGCTACGCCGTGGCGGCGGTCGCCGCGCTGCTGGCCTCTATGGTGACCCCATGGCTATTCGTGAAGCAGTCGGCGTCGACGGAACCCCCCTCGTCTACTCGGTGACCGGTGCCCCCGAGGCGCGGCCACTCGTTCTCCTGCACGGCTGGGCGCAGTCCTCGAAATGCTGGGGCCCGGGAGTGCTGGACGAACTCGCGGCCCGGTACCGCGTCATCGCGGTCGACCTCCGCGGCCACGGCTACTCGGGCGCCCCCGACACCGGATACGACGACTCCGCGGTGTGGGCCGGGGACGTCGACGCCGTGCTGGCGGCCGAAGGCGTCACGTCCGGTGCGGTGCTCGTGGGCTGGTCCTACGGCGGCCTCGTGATCTGCGACTACCTGGCGGCGCACGGCACCTCCGCCGTCGACGGCGTCGTCCTCGTCGGCGCGATCACCAGCATCGGTCGCGGTGAGGCCGGCGGCAAGGTCGGCGCGGCGATGCGGGCCGCGATTCCCGGCGCGATGTCGGAGGAACCGCGCGACGCGATCCGCGCGCTCGGCGCGTTCGGCACCGCACTCACCGGACCGCCGGAAGGCAAGGGCGCGCAGTCGCAGGCCCTGTTCGGCGCCAGCCTGTCCACGCCGCCGCGGGTGCGGGCCGCCCTGTTCAACCGGTCCGCGAGCCACGACGACCTGCTCCGGTCGCTCGACGTCCCGGTGCTCGTCCTGCACGGCACCGAGGACTCCGTCGTCGACGTCTCGGCTGGTAGGCACGCTGCCGAACTGATCCCGCAGGCGCGGACGTCGTTCTGGGAGGGCTGCGACCACGGACCGTTCGTGGAGAATCCCGAAAGGTTCGTGAAAGAGGTCGGCGGGTTCGTCGACAACCTCGGTTAAAGGGGCCGTTCGGTGAGGGAGCACTATGGAGTGGTGACGCCCATGCACAACTCGCGCCCCCGCAGGGTGGCCGTCCTCTCGGTCCACACCTCACCACTGGCGCAGCCCGGTACCGGCGATGCGGGCGGCATGAACGTCTACGTGCTGCAGTCCGCCATCCAGATGGCGCGTCGTGGTGTCGAGGTGGAGATCTTCACCCGGGCCACGTCGTCGGCCGACGCACCGGTCCAGGAAGCGGCGCCGGGTGTCCTCGTCCGCAACGTCGTGGCGGGCCCGTTCGAGGGTTTGGACAAGCAGGACCTGCCGACCCAGCTCTGCGCGTTCGTGGCCGGAGTGCTCCGCGAGGAGGCCCGCCACGAACCGGGCTACTACAACCTGGTGCACTCGCACTACTGGTTGTCGGGGCAGGTCGGATGGCTTGCCCGTGACCGATGGGGTGTGCCGCTCGTGCACACCGCACACACGCTTGCCGCCGTCAAGAATCTGTCGCTGGCCGAGGGCGACACCCCCGAGCCCGCGGCCCGTCAGATCGGCGAGCAGCAGGTGGTCGCCGAGTCCGACCGGCTCGTGGCCAACACCACCGAGGAATCCGATCAGCTGGTCCGGCACTACGGTGCCGACCCGAACCGCATCGACGTGGTGGCGCCCGGCGCCGACCTGACGCGGTACCGGCCGGGTGACCGGGCCGCCGCCCGGGCCAAGTTCGGAGTCGACCCCCGCGAGACCGTCGTGACGTTCGTCGGACGAATCCAGCCGCTCAAGGCGCCCGACGTCCTGCTGCGTGCCGCCGCGGAACTGATCGCCCGCGACCCGGAGTCGACACTGCGGGTGCTCGTGGTCGGAGGTCCGTCCGGTTCCGGGTTGGCCCGGCCGGACGCGCTGATCGAACTCGCGTCCTCCCTCGGTATCGCCGCGCGGGTGACGTTCCTTCCGCCGCAGGCGCCCGAGCGGCTCGCCGACGTGTACCGGGCCTCGGATCTCGTTGCGGTGCCCAGTTATTCGGAGTCGTTCGGCCTGGTTGCCATCGAGGCGCAGGCCTGCGGAACGCCGGTGATCGCCGCGAACGTGGGCGGTCTCGGAGTCGCTGTCCGGCACGGCGAGACCGGACTGCTGGTGGACGGGCACCGCACCGAGGACTGGGCGACGGCGTTGCAGTCGCTGGTCTCCGACCCCGCCCGCCTCGCCGCCCTCGCGGCCGAGGCGCCGCGTCACGCGGAGAACTTCTCCTGGGAACACACCGCCGACGGACTCCTCGAGAGCTATCGGATGGCGACCGTCAACTACAACTACGGACACGGCCCGAGCGAGTTCGCCCCGCGTCGCGGACGCGGATTGTGGAAGCTGCGCCGGGCCGGGGGAGTGCGCGCATGAGCGACCTGACCGACGTGATCGAGTCTGCCCTGACCGAACGTGAGATGGACTTCACGAGGAAGGACTCGACGCACTTCGTCGTCGAGTTGCCGGGAGAGCGCAAGCTCAAGACCACCACGCTGCTGACCGTCGGCACCCACGGTCTGCGCGTCGAGGCATTCGTCTGCCGCAAGCCGGACGAGAACTTCGAAGGCGTCTACAAGTACCTGTTGCGGCGCAATCGCCGGTTGTACTCGGTGGCGTACACGATCGACAAGATCGGCGACATCTACCTGGTCGGCCAGATCGCCGCGCACGCGGTGACCGCGGACGAACTGGACCGGATCCTCGGGCAGGTCCTCGAGGCCGCCGACGGCGATTTCAACACCCTCCTCGAACTCGGATTCGCGGGCTCTATCAAGCGGGAGTGGGAGTGGCGCGTCTCACGCGGGGAGTCGCTGGCGAACCTCAAACCGTTCGAGCATCTCATCGAGGACTCGCAAGCCTGAGTGCTGGTAGACCGCCCGCCGACGGGAAATACGCGCGGGTAGAGTTGCGGCGAGCTTGTGACTGTTGTCACAGGTTAGGTACATGTGTCTGATGTTCACAGAAACTTGTACCGACAACTGCTGCTGCAACACTTCGAGGGAGAGGCCCCAGTGAGCTTCAAGAGCCCGTTTCCGGACGTCGAGATTCCGAACCTCAGTGTCTACGATTTCCTCTTCGGCCAGGTCGACGCGGCCGATGGGGACCGGCCTGCGCTGATCGACGGTGCCTCCGGCGCGGTCACCACGTACCAGTCGCTGGTCGCCCAGATCAACGGGGTGGCCGGGGCGCTGGCCGCGCGGGGTCTCGCCGTCGGCGAGGTGGTGGGTCTGCATTCGCCGAACGTTCCCGCGTTCGCGTCGGTCTTCCACGGGATCCTGCGGGCCGGTGGTGTCGCCACCACCATCAACGCCCTCTACACCGCCGAGGACATCGCCAAGCAGCTCACCGACTCGAAGGCGAAGTTCCTGTTCACCGTCTCCCCGCTGCTGCCGCAGGCCAAGGCTGCCGCCGCGAAGGTCGGGATCCCCGACGAGCGGGTGATCGTTCTCGACGGCGCCGAGGGGCATCCGTCGCTTACCGATCTGCTGGGCGAGGGTACTCCGGCGCCGGAGGTGTCGTTCGACCCGGCGACCCAGCTCGCGGTGCTGCCGTATTCGTCGGGCACCACCGGCCGGCCGAAGGGGGTGATGCTCACGCACCGCAACCTGGTGGCCAACGTGTGTCAGATCAACCCGCGGATGGGCATCGGCGCCGACGACAAGTTGCTGGCGGTGCTGCCGTTCTTCCACATCTACGGGATGACGGTGCTGCTCAATGCGGCCCTGTACAACCGGGCCGCGCTGGTGACGATGCCGAAGTTCGACCTGGTCGAATTCCTGGCGATCGTGTCCGGGCAGAAGTGCACGTACGTATTCATCGCCCCGCCGGTCGCGGTGGCGCTGGCCAAGCATCCGCTGGTCGACGAGTACGACCTGTCGAGCGTGCACTCGATCTTCTCCGGTGCGGCCCCGCTGGATCAGGAACTGGGCAAGGCTGTCGCCAACCGGCTCGGCTGCCGGGTCCGGCAGGGCTACGGCATGTCGGAGATGAGCCCCGTCTCCCATGTGATTCCGTTCGACCGCGACGACATCGCCCTCGACTCCGTCGGTCCGTCGATCGCGAACATGGAATGCACGCTGGTCGACCCGGCCACCGGCGAGGAGGTCGCCTACCCGGCCGAGGGGGTCAGCGAGCCGGGTGAGTTGTGGTGCAAGGGCCCGAACATCATGGCCGGGTATCTCGGCAACGACGAGGCGACCGCCGAAACCCTCGACGCGGACGGCTACCTGCACACCGGTGACATCGCGACCGTCGACTCCGAGGGGGTGGTGACGATCGTGGACCGGATGAAGGAGCTGATCAAATACAAGGGGTATCAGGTGCCGCCCGCGGAGCTGGAGGCACTGTTGCTGACGCACCCGCAGGTCGCCGACGCCGCCGTCATCGGTGTCCTCGACGACGAGGGTGAGGAGGTGCCGAAGGCGTTCGTCGTCAAGCAGCAGGGCGCCGAACTGGACGAGGCCGCGGTCATCGCCTTCGTCGCCGAGCGGGTGTCGCCGCACAAGAAGGTCCGCAAGGTCGAGTTCATCGACCTCGTGCCGAAGTCCGCCGCGGGCAAGATTCTCCGCAAGGATCTGCGGGCCAGCGAGGCCGGCCGGAGCTGACGGCAGGGGTTCACGGCGCGAGGGTTCCGGGAGGCATGCCAGGATGAACGGCATGAGTACCGGAACCCTTGTGCTGCTCCGCCACGGCGAGAGCGAATGGAATGCGCTCAATTTGTTCACCGGCTGGGTGGACGTCCACCTGACCGATAAGGGCATCGCCGAGGGCAAGCGTGCCGGCGAACTGCTGCTCGAGCACAACCTGCTCCCCGACGTGCTGTACACGTCGCTGCTGCGCCGCGCCATCAGCACCGCCAACATCGCGCTCGACACGGCTGACCGGCACTGGATTCCCGTCATCCGTGACTGGCGACTCAACGAACGCCACTACGGCGCCCTGCAGGGACGCAACAAGGCGCAGGTCAAGGACAAGTACGGCGACGAGCAGTTCATGCTGTGGCGCCGCAGCTACGACACCCCGCCGCCGCCGATCGAGGCCGGCAGCGAGTACAGCCAGGACGCCGATCCCCGCTACGCGGACCTCGACCAGGTGCCGCTGACGGAATGCCTGAAGGACGTCGTCGTCCGACTGCTCCCGTACTGGGAAGACACCATCTCCGCCGACCTGCGGGCCGGCAAGACCGTGCTGATCACCGCGCACGGCAACTCGCTGCGCGCCCTCGTCAAGCACCTCGACGGAATCTCCGACGAGGACATCGCCGCCCTGAACATCCCGACGGGCATCCCGCTGCGATACGACCTCGACGAGAACCTGAAGCCCCTCAACCCCGGTGGCACGTACCTCGACCCCGAGGCCGCCGCCGCGGGCGCGGCCGCTGTCGCGAACCAGGGCGGGAAATAACCCGTGTGCCCGGCCGGATGTCCCGTCCGCGGGACGTCCGGCCAACGGCAGGTTAACTGCGGACGAAGAGTCCGGTTCCCGGGTGTGACGTGCGCGGAAATGCCCGGACCCTGCGTAACGGGCCCGCCGCGCGAACGTACGATTCAGGCGTGAGTGTTGTTCAAGCCGTCTTGCTTGCCATCGTGGGCGGCTTCGTCGGTTACCTCGTCGGTGGCGTGCTGATCCCGATGATGTCCACCCGGCAGGCGCAGCGCATGGAAGAAACATCCGGACTCACGATGTCGCAGGTGCTCGACCTGATCGTGCTGGCATCCGAGAGCGGCATCGCCGTGGTCGACCAGTTCCACGACGTCGTCCTGTTCAATCCCCGTGCCGAGGAACTGGGCCTGGTGCGGAACCGGCTCGTCGACGACCGCGCCTGGGTGGCGGCGCTCCGGGTCCTTGAAACCGGTGAACCCGTCGAGGTCGATCTCAGCACGAAGAACCCGCAACGGGGACGCGACCGGATCGCGGTGCGCGGCACCGCCCGACTGCTCAGCAAGGAAGACCACAACTTCGTGGTCCTGTTCGCCGACGACGACTCCGAACAGGTGCGCATGGAGGCAACCCGCCGCGACTTCGTCGCCAACGTCAGCCACGAACTCAAAACGCCGGTCGGTGCGATGGGTCTGCTGGCGGAGGCACTCCTCGAATCGGCGGACGACCCCGATTCGGTGCGGCACTTCGGCGAACGCGTGCTCGGTGAATCCGTCCGGCTCGGCAAGATGGTCACCGAACTGATCGCGCTGTCGCGGCTGCAGGGCGCCGAGAAGCTGCCCGACCTCGAGGCCGTCTCGGTCGACGAGGTGGTGGACGAGGCACTGCAGCGCTGCAAGATCTCCGCCGAAGCCGCCGGGATCGCCGTCACCACGGACCACAACAGCGGCTACGAAGTGCTCGGCGACCGCGCCCTCCTCGTCACCGCGCTGTCCAACCTGATGCAGAACGCCATCGCCTATTCGCCGAAGGGAAGCCCGGTCTCGGTGAGCCGGTCGATCCGCGGCGACAACGTGGCGATCTCGGTGACCGACCGCGGCGAAGGCATCGCCAAGGCCGACCAGGAGCGGGTGTTCGAACGCTTCTTCCGCGTCGACAAGGCGCGGGCGCGGGCGACCGGCGGAACGGGCCTCGGCCTCGCGATCGTCAAACACGTGGCCGCCAACCACAACGGATCCATCGACCTGTGGAGCAAGCCCGGAACAGGTTCGACGTTTACCCTGCAGATACCTGCACACATCGAGACAGTGGACGCCGAAGGCGGAAACGTGGGGAAGAGAGAAACCGGTATGGAGGCCAAGCGATGACAAGTGTGCTGATCGTGGAAGACGAGGAGTCACTGGCCGACCCATTGGCATTCCTGCTCCGCAAGGAAGGGTTCGAGACGACGATCGTCGGCGACGGACCGTCCGCACTCGCCGAGTTCGACCGGGCCGGTGCCGACATTGTCCTTCTCGACCTCATGCTGCCTGGCATGAGCGGCACCGACGTCTGCAAGCAACTCCGCAGCCGGTCCGGGGTCCCCGTCATCATGGTGACGGCACGGGACAGCGAGATCGACAAGGTGGTGGGGCTCGAACTCGGCGCCGACGACTACGTGACCAAGCCGTACTCGGCGCGGGAACTGATCGCCCGCATCCGCGCGGTCCTGCGCCGCGGGGTCGACAGCGAACTCGACGTCGCGCAGGATTCGGCCGTCCTCGAGGCCGGATCGGTCCGCATGGACGTCGAGCGTCACGTCGTCCAGGTCAACGGCGAGGCGGTCACGCTGCCGCTCAAGGAGTTCGACCTCCTCGAGTACCTGCTGCGGAACTCGGGCCGGGTCCTCACCCGTGGGCAGTTGATCGACCGGGTGTGGGGCGCGGACTACGTGGGCGACACCAAGACCCTCGATGTCCACGTCAAGCGTCTGCGCTCGAAGATCGAGACCGACCCGGCGAAGCCCGAACACCTCGTCACCGTCCGCGGCCTGGGCTACAAACTGGAAGCCTGAGCGGCAGATTCACGCGAAATAGTCAGCCGCATATGTAATTGCATGTGCGGGCTGACTAATTCGTGGGCGTGTGTCAGGGAACGAACCAGCGCACCGACGAGTAATAGTCGGGTCGGAAATTCGGCAGCTCGCGCAGTTCGTGCGCGCTACCGGAAAGGTCGTGCTGCTGGAACGTGACCTGACCGTCCTTCCACACACAGTCGATCGGCTGTCGGGCCCCGAACGGGCTGAACAGAAGGTGCATTCCGGGGTTGCCCCAGTACGCCTCGAGGTCCAGTGGTGTCCTGAAGTACGCCTCGCATCCGCCGACCGTCGAGGTCGGCTCGGCGGCAGCGGTCGGCGCGAACACTGTGAGGGATGCTGCCGCGACTGCGCCCGCGAGGATCGCACGCCTCATCAGAACGGGTTGTACACATAGACACCGCGGAACGGCGCCGAGATGATCTGCGTGATGGCGTGCTCGCGACCCTGGTCGTCGAACTGGCGGCAGTAGACCGCGACGTAGTGCCCGTCGCCCTTGCACTCGATGACCCGGCCGGTCCCGTACGGGCTCAGCACGAGCGCCCGGTCGCCCTTGTCGCCGAAGGCGCCCGGATCGAACGGTGCGACGAAGTTGGCGGTCTTGTCGTAGAAGGTGTTCCAGTCCGGAGTCGGATCGGCCGACGCCGTCGGCGCCAGGGCAAGGGTTGCTGCGGCGGCGGTCAGCAGGGCACCGGACAGAATTCGAGCGAACATGATCTCTCCCATCATGGCTGTGCCCGGAAAGGGGCCGTGACTGGGAAATCGACCGGTAGGTCCGATGTGTTACTCGGCGGCCTTCGCCTGCGCCGCCACGGTGGCCGGGTGGACGGCGACCAACCCGAGGCCCGCCCTGCGCTTGCACATCTTCGCCAACTCCGCGTACGCCGCCTTGCCGAGCAGCTCCGTCAGCTCCGGCGCGTACGACTGCCAGACGGCCTTGGCGCCCACGTGGGCGTCGGGGGAGCCGGAGCAGTACCAGTCCAGGTCGGCGCCGCCCTCGCCCCAGCCACGGCGGTCGTACTCGCTGATGGTGGTCTTGAGGATCTGCTCGCCGTCCGGCCGTTCGACCCATTCCTGGGTGCGGCGGATCGGGAGCTGCCAGCACACGTCGGGCTTGACCTCGAGAGGTTCGATTCCGCGCTTGAGGGCCATCGAGTGCAGCGAGCAACCGACACCGCCCTCGAAGCCTGGGCGGTTCAGGAAGATGCAGGCGCCCTGGTAGCGGCGGGTGCGCAGCGCGGGCTCGTCCTCGAGGTCGTCCTCCTCGATGTACCCCTTCTTGCCGAGGCCCTTCTCCATGAACTGCCAGTCCTCGGGTGTGAGCATCTTCACTGACGCGTTCAGCTTCTCCAGATCCTCCTCGTCGGAGAGGAAGGCGCCGTGGGAACAGCAGCCGTCGTCCGGGCGGTCGCCGATGATGCCCTGGCAGGCGGGGGTGCCGAACACGCAGGTCCAGTGGGAGAGCAGCCACGTCATGTCCGCGGCGATGATGTGCTCGACGTTGTCGGGGTCGGGAAATTCGACCCATTCACGAGCGAAGTCGAGGGGTACTTCAGGGCTGGGCTTCATCTTGTGTGAACGCCCTGCTTTACGTGCTGTCACAAAGCCCGACGGTAGACCCAGTACCGTGTCAATGTGCGACTAGGGGTACTTGACGTCGGAAGCAATACCGTCCATCTGCTCGTAGTGGACGCCCACAGGGGCGGCCACCCCACACCGATGAGTTCGACCAAGTCGACTCTGCGGTTGGCGGAGAACACCGACGACCGAGGCGACATCACCCCCCAGGGTGCAGATCGCCTGGTCACGACGGTGGCGGACTTCGCCAGCATCGCGAAGACATCGGGATGCGGGGAGCTCATGGCCTTCGCCACGTCCGCGGTGCGCGACGCCAACAACTCGGACGACGTGCTCGCGCGAGTGCACGCCGAGACCGGGGTGACGCTCGAGGTCCTGTCGGGTGTCGACGAGGCCCGGCTGACGTTCCTCGCCGTGCGCCGCTGGTTCGGGTGGAGCGCGGGCCGCATCCTGAACCTCGACATCGGTGGCGGCTCCCTCGAGCTGACGACGGGCGGCGACGAGGACCCGGACGTCGCGCTGTCGCTGCAACTCGGCGCGGGCCGACTGACCCGGGACTGGCTCGAGGCCGACCCGCCGGGTAAGCGTCGCGTGGCGGTGCTGCGGGATTGGCTGGACGCCGAACTGACGGTCCCGTCCAAGGAACTGCGCGCGGCGGGGCAGTGGGATCGGGCCGTGGGCACGTCCAAGACGTTCCGCTCGCTGGCCCGGCTGACGGGCGCGGCACCGTCCGGCGCGGGCCCGCGGGTCAAGCGCACCCTCACCGCCAGCGGTCTCAGGCAACTCATAGCATTCATTTCGCGGATGACGGCCTCGGACCGTGCAGAATTGGAGGGGGTGAGCTCCGACCGGTCGCAGCAGATCGTGGCCGGAGCACTCGTTGCGGAGGCCAGCATGAGAGCACTGGGCGTGGAGGAACTGGAAATCTGCCCCTGGGCTCTGCGTGAGGGTTTGATCCTCCGCAAGCTCGATACGGAAATGGGCGGTGAATTGATGGTGGGTGCTCGATGACCGAGGACAGTCAGCAGATCTCTGTGTCAGAGCTGCTCAAACGCAACGGACAGCAGGTGGAGTCCCAGGGCGGGCGGCGTCGGCGCGGCGTCAAGGGGGGAATCTCCGTTGCCGAACTGACCGGTGAAATTCCGGTGGTCCGCGACGTGTCCGAGTCGCGGGCACTCGAGCCCGAACCGGAACCGGAGCCTGCCGCGCCCGAACCGCGGCGCACGTCCGCACCGGCGGCGCCATCTGTGCGTGCCGAGGATCGCACCGCAGCATTCAAGGCTCCGGTCGACGATGACGACGATGACGACGAACCCATCGCCAGTCGCCCCGCGGGCCGTGGCCGCGGAGTGGTGTCGGGTGGGACGTCGCGCGATCACCAGGGAGCCTGGGTCAGTCGAGCGACACGGCCGGCGCCCGAGGCGGCCGCGCCCACACCGGCGCCCACCGTGGCAGCCCCGGTCGTGAAGAAGCCGGAGCCTGCCCCGACCGTCGCCGCCTCCCGCGTGAAGCCGGGGGCGAAGAACGACGCCCCCGCACCGGCGGAGCCCGTGAAGTCCGCAGCCCCGCCGAAGCCCGAGACGCCGGCGAAGCCCGAGACGCCGGCGAAGCCCGAGACGGCACCGAAGTCCGGAACACCCGCGAAGCCGGGTGTCGCCGCCCCGTCGAACGGTGCACCGAAGTTCGTGAAGGCGCCGAAGCCCGACGCCTCCGCCAAGGCGAAGCCGGAGCCGGGACTGCTGTCCGGGTCGACGCTGGCCGGCGACCTGATGCGCCAGTCCCGGGACAAGGATGCGGCGAACGCGGCCGAGGAGACGGAACTCATCGAGGCCGCCGCCGACGAGGCGGCGACCGCGACACCCGAAGGTGACACCGCGAAGCCCGAGAGCCCTCGCCGTTCCCGCAAGGAAGCGAAGGCCGAGAAGGCGGAGGCCGAGAAAGCGGAGAAGGCCGGAAAGGCGGACGAGGCCGGCGAGAACTCCACTCGCGAGTGGGCCGTCCTCATCGGTCAGGGTGTCGTCGCCGTGATCGCCGGGGCGCTGCTCTTCAAGGGCTTCGAGAAGCTGTGGGACGTGTTTCCGTGGGTCGCGCTGATCCTGGCGCTGCTCGTCATCGTGGGCCTGGTAGCGATGGTCCGCATCCTGCGCCGCACCGACGACATCACCAGTTTCGTGATCGCCGTCGTGGTCGGGATGATCGTCACACTGGGGCCACTAGCCTTCATGCTTGCGTCGGGCTGATTGCTCATGGTCGGGGACAGTGGGCACGAGCAGGTTCGACGGTCACCGCGCGGGCGGAAGGTGCTGGTGGGCTTGTCGACGGCCTCCGTGTACCCGGAGAACACCGAGGCAGCCTTCCGGTACGCGGCCGATCTGGGATACGACGGCGTCGAACTGATGGTCTGGGCCGAATCGGTCAGCCAGGACGTCGGGGCCGTCGCCGCGCTGGTACGCAAGTACGCGATCCCGGTGCAGGCGATCCACGCGCCCTGCCTGCTCATCTCGCAGCGGGTGTGGGGCGCCGACCCGGTCGCGAAGCTGGAGCGTTCGGTCCGCACCGCCGAGTCCCTCGGGGCGACGAGTGTCGTGGTGCATCCACCGTTCCGCTGGCAGCGCCGGTACGCCGAGGGTTTCGCCGACCAGGTCGCCGACCTGGAACAGCGCAGCGACGTCGTCGTCGCGGTGGAGAACATGTTCCCCATGCGGGCCGACGGCTTCTTCGGCAGCAAGGAGAGGTCGGCCGAGAGGCTGCGGCGGCGGGGCGGTCCCGGGGCGGCGCTGTCGGCGTTCAGCCCGTCCTACGACCCCACCGATTCGGGGCACGCTCACTACACCCTCGACCTGTCGCACACGGCCACGGCCGGGATGGACGCGATGAAGCTGGCGGAGCGGATGGGTGAGGGTCTCGCGCATCTCCACCTCGCCGACGGCCGGGGGGCATCGATGGACGAACACCTCATCCCCGGGCACGGCGCCCAGCCGTGCGCGCAGCTGTGCCGTCACCTCGTCGACACCGGTTTCGACGGGCAGGCGGTGATCGAGATCAACACCCAGAACGCTCGGACGCAGCGGGAACGGTCGTCGATGCTGGGGCAGGCGCTGGCCTTCGCCCGAGAGCACCTCGAACCGGGCCGCGCCGCATCCGGGTCGCCCCGCGGCCACTCCGGCGGCGATCACGACGGCGCCTGAGACGCCTGTCGAGTTCCTCCTGCGGTAAGCTCGCTCCCATATTGGATAGTTTCGATATCCAATATGGGGGTCGAAGTGCCGAAGGAGTGGTTGTGCGCGTTTCCGAGTTGGTCGCCCGGACCGGCGTTCCGCTCGCGACAGTGAAGTACTACCTGCGCGAAGGTCTGCTCATGCCCGGCGAGGCGACGAGCGCCACCCAGGCCCGGTACGGCGAGGAGCACGTCCAGCGGCTCGGCCTCGTCAAGGCGCTGGCCGGCGCCGGACTCCCCATTCCGCGCATCCGCGAGATCCTCAGGCTCGTCAACCACCCGGACGGTTCACTGTTCGAGGTGCTCGGCCAGGCCATCGCGCAACTGCCCCCGTATCTCGACACTCCCGCCGGCACCGGTGACGTCGACGAGTTCCCCCGGGCCCGTGCCGTCCTCGACAGGCTCGGGCAGGTGTACGACCCGCGGTACGTGGCCGTCGGTCAGCTCGAACGGGCGCTGGAGGGGCTCGAGGAAGCCGGCGTCCCGATGACCGACGAGCGGCTCGAGGCCTACGGGCGCCACGTGCGGGGAATCGCCGAGATCGACATCGGTCTCATGCCCACCACATCGGCCGAGGACGCGATCCGCTACGCGGTGCTCGGCACGGCGATCTACGAGCCGGTGATCGCCGCGATGCGCCGGCTCGCACACCAGGACGTCGCGCAGAAGCGCCTCCGGAACTCCGAAGAACAGGATCAGCAGTGAGCTCAACTCCCTTCCACGACCTCAACGTCCTCACCGCTGTCGGCGACGGGTCCTACCAGGCGTCGATCGACCCCATCTGGACGATCGGCCCGAAGGTGCACGGCGGTTCGATGATGTCGCTCTGCGCGGCGGCGGCCCGCAGGCGACTTCTCGACGACACCGGTGACGCCGAGCTGTCCCGGGTGCAGCCGCTCGCGGTCGGCGCCAACTACCTGTCCGCCCCCGACCCCGGCGAGGTGACGCTGTCGACGACGCTGCGCAAGCAGGGCAAGCAGGTGTCGTTCGTCGACGTCGAACTCCGGCAGGGCGACCGGGTGGCGGTGCACGCGTCGGTGACGCTCGGCGTCCCGGACGTGGGGGAGCCGCAGTACAGCGGAGACCACGCGCTGACGCAGCTGCCGGTCGAACCGCCCGCCGACGCGGTCGTGCTCACCGCCGACCATCCGATGGGGCAGATCGTCCATGTGTCGCAGGGCTGCGACATGCGGGTGGACGGGTCTTCGGCGCACTTCCTCACCGGCAATCAGGGTGAACCCGAGGTGCGCATGTGGGTGCGTCCACGTGCCGGCGACGAGAACGATCCCGACACCGCGGCCCTGTTCGCGATCATGACCGGCGACATCAGCGCACCCGTGACGATGAACCGCGGCATGTTCGGCTGGGCGCCGACGGTGCAGCTGACCACCTACCTGCGCAGGCAGCCCGCGCCGGGCTGGCTGCGGGTGATGGCCAGCAGCACGGTGCTCGGCGGCGCGTGGTTCGAGGAGGACCACACGGTCCTCGACTCGACCGGGGCGATCGTCGTTCAGAGCCGGCAGTTGGCGATGATCCCCCGCTAGGAAGTCCCCGCAGCGCGTCGTGGCAGGCTGTTCGCCATGACGAGAATTGCGGTAATCGGTGGCGGCAAGATCGGCGAGGCACTCATCTCGGGGCTTCTGCAGGCAGGTCACGCGGTCAAGGATCTCGTGGTGGCCGAGCAGCACCCGGCGCGTGCCGACGAGCTGGCCGCGGCGTACTCGGTGCGGGTCACCACCCCCTCGGATGCCGCCGAAGGCGCCGACGTCATCGTGATCGCCGTCAAGCCGGGTGATGTGGAGGCTGCCCTCACCGAGGTGTCCAAGGTGGAACTCGACGGTGAGCGGGAACAACTGCTCGTGTCGCTCGCTGCGGGTATCCCTACCGCGTTCTACGAGACGAGACTGCCTGCGGGGTTCCCGGTGGTCCGGGTCATGCCCAACACGCCCATGCTGGTCGGTGAGGGCGTCAGCGTGCTCGCGCCCGGCAGGCACGTGAAGAAGGAGCACCTCGAATTGGTGCGCGGCGTCCTGTCGTCGGTCGGCAAGGTCGTGGTCGTCCCCGAATCGCAGATCGACGCCGTCACTGCCGTCTCCGGCTCCGGTCCGGCCTATTTCTTCCTGGTCGCCGAGGCCATGATCGACGCGGGTGTGGGGCTCGGGCTGACCCGTGCGACCGCTTCCGAACTGGTCGTGCAGACCATGGTCGGCTCCGCAGCCATGCTCGATCGGTCGGGGGAGAGCGCCACCGAACTTCGTGCCGCCGTGACTTCGCCCGGCGGGACCACCGCCGCAGCGATCCGCCGGCTGGAGGGAAACGGGCTCCGAACAGCCTTTTTCGACGCCCTCGAAGCCGCGAAAATTCGATCCGCCGAACTCGGCACGACGAGCGAATGAATATTCGATTGCCCACACCCGTCGCAGTAACCCCATCCGTCCCGCTAAGCTCGAAGTAGCACGTGCGTGTCTGTTCCGCCGGAGGGGAAGCCGGCGGCGCGAGACGTGCCGGAGGTAAGTGGTTGATGACGTCTGCAAAAAAGCCGTCCAAGGGCTCGGCCCCGGACGGACAACCGGCCCTGGCCGGAACGCAATTTCTCACCGTCGCCGAGGTAGCGACGCTGATGAGAGTGTCCAAGATGACTGTGTATCGGTTGGTGCACAGCGGCGAACTGCCCGCCGTCCGTGTGGGCCGTTCGTTCAGAGTGCATGCGAAAGCAGTGCACGACTACCTCGAAACCTCGTACTTCGACGCCGGTTGACCGATCGGCACGAAGAGGGTCCAGTGGTTGCGCCGGGAGCGGTGCGACCTGGTTGGCGCGAGCGGCGCGACCTCGGTTTCTCCCGGGCGGACCCGCACCGGTACGATTAGCGACTGTCGTACCAGCCAGCTGGTGTCGTAAGGCGCTGAGCTAGTTAAAACGAGGCCCAGGCGCCAGAGTGGCGCAGGCGTACGTGACCGGCGTGCGCAGGAACGCTAGAGAAGAACGTGAGGGACACCCGCTATGGGTTCAGTGATCAAGAAGCGACGCAAGCGCATGTCGAAGAAGAAGCACCGCAAGCTGCTTCGCCGCACCCGAGTGCAGCGCAGGAAACTCGGTAAGTAAAGAGTCGCGTCTGGATGCCCGTCACCTCAGGTGGCGGGCATCCGTCGTTTCCGCTGCCGGTCGCTCTCTGTTGGGCGCGCGACAATTGTCGTTGTGCGGAGCGCCATCCTCCTCCTGCACGTATCGTTGACGTCACTCGCTACGTGATCGGGGGTCCTAGTGGTTGTGAGTGACGAAGACAGTACTACGCGGACGGCGGTGCCGCGCGTCGTGCTGGTCACTGGGGCAAGCAGGTTTCTGGGTGGATATCTGGTGACCCGGCTCGCTCAGAATCCGGACATCGAGCGGGTCATCGCGGTCGACGCGGTGTCGCCGAGCAAGGACATGTTGCGCCGCATGGGCCGCGCCGAGTTCGTGCGCGCCGACATCCGGAACCCTTTGATCGGCAAGGTCATTCGCAACGCCGAAGTCGACACCGTCGTGCACGCGTCCACGCTGGCGCGTCCCCCGAAGTCGGGCAGTCGCGCGGCCATGAAGGACATGAACGTCATCGGCGCGATGCAGTTGTTCGCCGTCTGCCAGAAGGCGCCGACCGTCCAGAAAGTGGTGCTGCGTTCGGCCTCCGTGGTCTACGGCTCCAGCGCCAAGGACCCGGCCAAGTTCACCGAGGAGATGAGCGCCCGGCGGCGTCCCGCGGGCGCCTACGCGCGGGACTGCATCGAGATCGAGGGCTACCTGCGCGGAATGGGGCGCCGGCGTCCGGACATCGGCGTGTCGATCGTCCGCCTCGCCCCGCTGGTCGGACCCCGCCTCAACGCGACGGTCGCGCAGTACCTCACCTCACCGGTGGTGCCGACGATTCTCGGACGCGACGCGCGCCTGCAGGTGCTGCACGAGGAGGACGCTCTCGCCGCACTGGAGCGGGCGACGGTGTCGGGTCCTGCGGGCACGTTCAACGTCGCCGGCGACGGCGTGGTCATGATGTCGCAGGCCATCCGCCGCGCCGGGCGGATCGAGGTCCCGATGCCGTTCGGGCTGTTCCGCAATCTCGGACGTGCGCTGATGGGTCCCGTGATGCGGTCGTACACCACCGAACAACTCGAGTACTTCCACTTCGGTTGCGGACTCGACACCACTCGCATGCGAACCGAACTATCCTTCGAGCCACGGTGGACCTCGATGCAGGCGCTCGACGACTTCGCCCGCGCGGCAGGCGTCAAGGCGATCATCAAGAACGAATGGGTCGACGCAGCAGAAAACGCACTACTCGCTCTTACCGGCACGGCGAAAGGGGAGAGGTGAACGAAGTGGCGAAGGTCATTCCGTTGCACGGTGCGATTGCCGCGCGCGGGGCCGCTATCGGACGTTCGAGGCGTGAGCAGAGCGAGAGCCGACATCCGTCCGCGATGCCTCCACCTGCCGTGATCACCCCACCCGAGCCCGTCACCGAATCTTCGGCTGTCGACGCCGTCCGGCATGCGCTGGCCGAGCAGATCGTCAACACCGCCGAGTTCGTGCGCCGTCGGCTTTCGGGCGACTATCACGTGGACGACTTCGGCTACGACCCGCACTTCGCCGAGAACGTGTGGCTCCCGATCCTGCGACCACTGTTCGACAAGTGGTTCCGCGTCGAGGTCAGCGGTCTCGAGAACATCCCGTCCACCGGCGGCGCGCTGGTGGTCGCCAACCATGCCGGTGTCCTCCCCATCGACGGTCTGATGACCTCCGTCGCCGTCCACGATCATCATCCGGCGCATCGCCCCTTGCGGATGCTGGCCGCCGACATGGCGTTCGAGATGCCGCTGGTGGGTGGAGTCGCCCGCAAGGCCGGGCACACGCTCGCGTGCCACCCGGACGCCGTGCGCCTGCTGCAGGACGGCGAGGTGGCGGCCGTGTTCCCCGAGGGCTTCAAGGGCATCGGCAAACCGTTCAGCGAACGCTACAAGTTGCAGCGCTTCGGCCGTGGTGGGTTCGTGTCCGCCGCCATGCGGACCGGTGCGCCCATCATTCCGTGCTCGATCGTCGGGTCCGAGGAGATCTACCCGAAGATCGGCGAGCTGGGGACCCTCGCCCGGCTGCTGGGGATGCCGTACTTCCCGGTGACCCCGCTCTTCCCGCACTTCGGGCCGCTCGGCCTCGTTCCGCTGCCCTCGAAGTGGTACATCGAGTTCGGCAAGCCGATTGTCACCGACACGTACGACGCGGCGGCGGCCGACGATCCGATGGAACTGTTCGAGGTCACCGACCACGTCCGGGAGACCATCCAGCAGACGCTGTACCGGCTCCTCGCGAAGCGCCGGAACGTGTTCCTCGGCTGACCGGGCGCTTCGGCCGAACCGCCGCCCGGCTCAGGCGGCCTGTTCGCGGCGGCGGGCGACGATCGCCGCCAGCGCACCGCCGGCGGCGCCGAGGAGCAGCGCCGTGGGGACACCGATCTTGGCGGCCCTGCGTCCGGTCCGGAAGTCGCGGATCTCCCAGCCCCGGTTCTTGGCGAGTTCGCGCAGATCGGTGTCCGGGTTGATCGCGACCGCTGTGCCGACGAGCGACAGCATGGGCACGTCGTTGTGGCTGTCCGAGTACGCGGTGCAGCGCTTGAGGTTGAGACCCTCGCGGACGGCCAGTGCGCGCACGGCGTGGGCCTTGCCGAGGCCGTGCAGGATGTCGCCGACCAGACGTCCGGTGAACAGTCCGTCCTCGCTCTCGGCGACCGTGCCGAGGGCGCCGGTCAGGCCGAGGCGCTTCGCGATGACCTGGGCGAGCTCCACCGGGGTCGCGGTGACGAGCCACACCTGCTGTCCGGCGTCGAGATGCATCTGCGCGAGCGCCCGGGTGCCGGGCCAGATCTTGTCGGCGATGACCTCGTCGTAGATCTCCTCACCGAGCCGCGCGAGTTCGGCCGTCGACCGTCCGGAGACGAACGAGAGGGCCTTCTCCCGGCCGGAGGCGACGTCGTCGCTGCTCTCCTTGCCGGTGACGCGGAACTTGACCTGCTTCCACGCGAAGTCGACGAGGTCGGACGTCTTCAGATACTTGCGGGCGGCGAGCCCGCGGGCGAAGTGGATGATCGACGCGCCCTGGACCATCGTGTTGTCGACGTCGAAGAACGCGGCGGCCGTCAGGTCGAGGGGAATGTCGTGTTCCTCGACCTCGGTTTCCTCGCCGGACGCGACATGGAGCGCGAGGGCCGCGTCGGCGCTCGCCTCGCCTGCGACGTTGGCACGTACCTCGGCCTCGCTGGGTCCCAGCGGATTCCTGAACTGGCGCCGGCCCGGGAGGATGATCCCCGCCAGACCTGAACCGAAACCCGAGCCGTTCGGTAGTGATCGCGCAGGCACTCGCACCTCCCGTATCGCAGAAGCCTCTGGGAGCAGCCTATCCCGCGAGTCGGAGACGGGGCGGGTGGATGGCCGCCCGCGGGGAACTGTGTGACGTTCATCTCCGAGGCGATTGGCGTCACCGCACCCGGAAACGGCACAGTGACTCCACCGGAGGCGGCGAAAGGAAGTGACGAGGCATGAGCACGGGCGGACACGAGGTGACGCTCCTCACGCGGGCGGGGTGCGGTGCGTGCGTGCCGGCCCGCGAGCGGCTGCTGGTTCTGTGCGAGGAGTTCGGGCTGGAACTGACGTGCATAGACGTCGACGAGGCGGCCGCCACGGACCCCGAACTGAGGGCCGAATTCGGTGACCGATTGCCGGTGGTGATGCTCGACGGACGTGAGCACAGTTACTGGGAGGTCGACGAAGAGCGCCTTCGCTCGGATTTACGCAAGTAAGGGAACCCTAAAAGTGGGATCTTCCGATGCCGTGCAGGTAGGACCGCATGTCGCGCAGTCGCAGCGACTTTGTGCATGGGTTCACAAGCAGTTACCGTGGTGTGAACAATTCCCCGGAGCATCGTGAAGAACGGCATCGAATGCCGGTCGGACGAGGAGCCAACGACGTGACCGAAACGCACCAGACGCATGGGTCTGTGGCCCCTGGCGTCACGGGCGCGGTCGGGCCGTCTGTGGTCGGTTCTCCGGCCCCCTCGGTCGCCGGTGCGTCCCCGCTCCCCGAATCGAGGGACATCCCCCAGGCTACGGTGACGCGCCTCGCGACGTACCTGCGGGTCCTCGGAGTGCTGACGGAACGCGGCACGATCATCGTCTCCAGCGAGGAACTCGCCGCCGCCTCCGGTGTCGGCTCCGCGAAGCTCCGCAAGGACCTGTCCTTTCTCGGGCCGAACGGTGTGCGCGGCGTCGGCTACGACGTGACGCGCCTCCGGGCCCGCATCGAGCGCGCGCTCGGCCTGGACCGCGGACACAAGGTGGTGCTCGTCGGCGTCGGGAACCTCGGCCAGGCCCTCGCCGGGTACGGCGGCTTCGGCCGCCGCGGGTTCTCGATGGTCGGACTGTTCGACAGCGACCCGGCCCGGGTGGGTGCGCCGGTGGGCGACCTCACCGTGCGGCACGTCGACGAACTCGAGCAGGCCTGCGCAGAACTCGAAGCCACCATCGGTGTCATCTCGACGCCGGACGAGGCGGCGCAGGAAGTCGCCGACCGGCTCGTCCGCGCCGGACTGCGTTGCATCCTCAGCTTCTCGCCGACCTCACTCGACGTCCCCGATCACGTCGAGATGCGCCGCGTCGACCTCGCCGTCGAAATGCAGGTTCTCTCGTTCAACAGCGCACGCAACACGGAATCGGTACCCACCGCTCCGCGCGTGCGCATCGGACATTCGGCTGTCCCGTCCACCGCACCAAGAAACGGATCAGTGATCGCGCCGTGAGTGTTCTGCTTGTCGGGGTCTCGCACAGGACGGCCCCGGTGCCGGTTCTCGAGCGGGTGGCTGTCACCGACACCGATCGCCCGAAGTTGACGGACAAGCTTCTGGCGTCGTCGCACATTTCGGAGGCGATGATCGTCTCCACCTGCAACCGGGTGGAGATCTACGCCGTCGTCGATGCGTTCCACGGTGCGCTGGCCGAGGTGGGTGAATTGCTCGCCGACCATTCCGGGCTGGATCTCACGGATCTGCACCGGCACGCGTACGTGCGCTACAGCGAGGCTGCGGCGGAGCACCTGTTCGCCGTGGCCAGCGGTCTCGACTCGATGGTGATCGGCGAGCAGCAGATCCTCGGCCAGATCCGGACCGCTTACGCGTCTTCCGACGCCCAGCAGGCCGCGGGCCGCACGCTGCACGAACTCGCGCAGCAGGCGCTGCGCGTCGGCAAGCGGGTGCACTCGGAGACGGGCATCGACTCCGCGGGCGCTTCCGTCGTGTCGGTGGCCCTCGACCGCGCCGCCGGAATCGTGGGAACGGGCGGACTCGCCGGACGCACCGCCGTCGTCGTCGGCGCCGGTTCCATGGGCGGGCTGTCGGTCGCGCACCTCACGCGTGCCGGGATCGGCCGCATCATCGTCGTGAACCGCACCAAGGAGCGTGCGGAGCACCTCGCCGACACGGCCCGGTCCAACGGAGTCGAGTCGGAGGCCCTCGAACTGGGCGAACTGCCCACGGCGATGGCCCAGGCGGACGTCCTCGTGACCTGTACCGGCGCGGTCGGCGCCGTCGTCACGCTCGCGGACACCCACCGCGCGCTGGCACAGCCCGGCCGCGACTCCGACCGCCCCCTCGTCATCTGCGACCTCGGACTGCCCCGCGACGTGGAGCCCGCCGTGTCGGGTCTGCCCGGGGTCACCGTTCTCGACATGGAGTCGCTGCAGCGCGACCCCGCCGCCGGCGCGGCCGCCTCCGACGCCGACGCCGCCCGGACGATCGTCGCCGCCGAACTCGCCAACTACCTGGCAGGCCAGCGGCTGGCGGAGGTCACGCCGACCGTCACCGCCCTGCGCCAGCGAGCGGCGGACGTGGTCGAGGCGGAACTCATGCGACTGGATTCGCGTCTGCCCGGGCTCGACGACCCCGAGCGCGACGAGGTGGCCCGCACCGTCCGGCGCGTGGTCGACAAACTCCTCCACGCGCCGACCGTCCGGGTCAAGCAGCTCGCGTCCGCGCCCGGCGGCGACTCGTACGCCGCCGCCCTGCGCGAACTGTTCGAACTGAGCCCCGGAGCCGTCGAGGCCGTCGCGAAGCCCACCGACCTGGGAAGCGCCACCGACCTCGGTGCCATCGACATCACGGACGGCTTCATCGCCGGCCAGGACCCGCGCCTGCGCCGCTTCGTCGCAGACGACAACCACGGGAAGGAATCGCAGGCATGAGCGCCGTCGGCACCCGTACTCTGCGGATCGGAACCCGGGGGAGTGAGCTCGCGACCACCCAGGCCGGCACCGTGCGTGACGCACTGATCTCGGCCGGGCACGACGCCGAACTGGTCATCATCAAGACCAAGGGCGACCAGTCCATGGAATCGGTGGAGAAGATCGGGGTCGGTGTCTTCACCGCCGAACTGCGCGAAGCGCTCGCCGACGGCCGGGTCGACGTGGCCGTCCACTCCTACAAGGACCTGCCGACCGCCCGCGACGAGCGGTTCACCATCGCCGCCATCCCGCCGCGGGAGGATCCGCGCGACGCGCTCGTGGCCCGCGACGGACTGGTGCTCGGTGAGCTGCCCGCCGGTTCGAAGGTCGGCACGTCCGCACCGCGGCGCACGTCGCAGCTCCGGGCGCTGGGCCTCGGCCTCGACATCCGTCCGCTGCGCGGCAACCTGCAGCGCCGGCTCGGCAAGGTCGAATCCGGCGAACTCGACGCCGTCGTCCTCGCGCGGGCCGGGCTGGCCCGGATCGGCCGCCTGGACCTGATCACCGAGTCCCTCGAACCGGTCCAGATGCTGCCCGCACCCGCGCAGGGCGCGCTCGCCGTCGAATGCCTGTCGGCGAACACCGCGCTCGTCGCGATCCTGTCGGAGCTCGACGACCCGAACAGTCGCGCCGCCGTCACCGCGGAACGCGCGCTGCTCGCCGAGCTCGAGGCCGGCTGCACCGCGCCCGTCGGCGCCATCGCCGAGGTCGTCGAATCGCTCGACGACGACGGCCGCATCTTCGACGAACTGTCCGTCCGAGGCTGCGCCGCAGCCATCGACGGTTCCGACGTCATACGCACGGGGGCCGTCGGCTCCCCGGAGAACGCCGAAGAACTCGGCCGCTCCGTCGCGCGGGAGCTTCTCGAGCTCGGTGCGCGGGAGCTGATGAATGTCACCGAGGCCGGTGATGCCGATGTTTGATGTGCGAAGGCCGACTGATCGGCCGATCCGCTTCCTGTACCCATCTCGACACATGATCGCACTGGAGAATTACCGATGAGCCGAGTCCGTAAGAACACCCCCGGACGAATCCTGTTCGTGGGATCCGGACCGGGCGATCCGGCACTGCTCACCGTGCACGCACGGGACGTCCTTGCCGCAGCGACCCTCGCCTTCACCGACCCCGACGTCGACAAGGGCGTCACCGTTCTGGTGGGCACCGATCTGGGCGTCGACGCCGAGACCGGTGAGCCGCTCGCCGAGGTCCGGCCCGCGCTGGGTGAGCCGGCGGAGGTCGCGAAGACCCTCGTCCACGAGGCGAAGAACGGCCACGACGTCGTGCGTCTGGTGTCCGGCGACCCGCTGACCACCGATTCCGTGATCGCCGAGGTCACGGCCGTCGCCCGCACCCAGGTGCAGTTCGAGGTCCTGCCCGGCCTGCCGTCCGCGTCCGCCGTCCCCTCCTACGCCGGTATGGCGCTGGGGTCGGGGCACACCGAGGCCGACGTGCGCGGTGAGGTCGACTGGGCAGCCCTGGCCGCCGCACCCGGACCGCTGGTCCTGCACGCCACGTCGGGTCACCTCGCCGAGACGGCGAGCGCTCTCGTCGAGCACGGCCTGGCCCCGCAGACCCCGGCCGCCATCACCGTCCGCGGCACCACCCGGCAGCAGCGCACCGTGGAGGCCACCCTCGCGACGCTGAACGAGGCCGGATCCGAACTGGTCGGTTCGCTGGTCGTGACGGTCGGCAAGGTCGTCGCCCAGCGCAACAAGATGTCCTGGTGGGAGTCACGCGCACTCTACGGCTGGAAGGTCCTGGTGCCGCGCACCAAGGATCAGGCAGGCGAAATGAGCGACCGCCTGGTCACGCACGGCGCCATCCCGATCGAGGTGCCGACGATCGCCGTCGAGCCGCCTCGCAGCCCGGCGCAGATGGAACGGTCCGTGAAGGGCCTCGTCGACGGCCGCTACCAGTGGGTGGTCTTCACCTCCACCAACGCGGTGCGTGCGGTGTGGGAGAAGTTCGAGGAGTTCGGGCTCGACGCCCGCGCGTTCTCCGGCGTCAAGATCGCCTGCATCGGTGAGGCCACCGCGGCCAAGGTGCGGTCGTTCGGAATCAACCCCGAACTCGTGCCCGCCGGCGAGCAGTCCAGCGAAGGCCTGCTGGCCGAGTTCGCGCCGTACGACGACGTGTTCGACCCGGTCAACCGGGTTCTGCTGCCCCGCGCCGACATCGCCACCGAGACGCTGGCCGAGGGCCTGCGCGAACGTGGCTGGGAAATCGACGACGTCACCGCGTACCGCACCGTCCGGGCTGCGCCGCCGCCGGCCGAGACCCGCGAGATGATCAAGACCGGTGGATTCGACGCCGTCTGCTTCACCTCGTCCTCGACCGTCCGCAACCTCGTCGGCATCGCCGGGAAGCCGCACGCGCGCACCCTCGTCGCCTGCATCGGCCCCAAGACCGCCGAGACGGCGATCGAGTTCGGCCTGCGCGTGGACGTGCAGCCGGAGACCGCTCAGGTCGGCCCGCTGGTGGAGGCTCTCGCCGAGCACGCCGCGCGCCTGCGGGCCGAGGGCGCACTGCCCCCGCCGCGCAAGAAGTCTCGCGCACGGCGATAGGCGCTACGCGCCTGTGCGCCTTTTTGGTTGTCCCAACTACCAAAAAGGCGCACAGGCCCGACGAAGGAGGGCATGTCCGTGTTTCCGACCCACCGGCCGCGACGGCTTCGCCGCACCCCGGCCCTGCGCCGGCTCGTGGCCGAGACTTCGCTCGAGCCACGGCATCTCGTGTTGCCGATGTTCGTCGCGGACGGTATCGACGAGCCGCGTGAGATCTCGTCGATGCCCGGCGTCGTCCAGCACACGCCCGACTCGTTGCGGCGGGCGGCGACGGAGGCGGCGGAGGCGGGGCTCGGCGGGCTCATGCTTTTCGGGGTGCCGCGTCCCGACGACAAGGATGCCGAGGGTTCGGGCGCGTCCGACCCGGACGGCATCCTGAACCGCGGATTGCGCTGGCTCGCAGACGAAGTCGGTGATGCGACGGTGATCATGGCGGACACCTGCCTGGACGAGTTCACCGACCACGGTCACTGCGGTGTGCTCGACGCCGACGGTGCCGTGGACAACGACCTCACGCTGCAGCGGTACGTCGACATGGCGGTCGCGCAGGCCGAGGCCGGCGCGCATCTGCTCGGTCCGAGCGGAATGATGGACGGCCAGGTCGCCGCCATCCGGAAGGCTCTGGACGACGCGGGCTACACCGACGTCGGTCAGCTCGCGTATTCGGCGAAGTACGCTTCGGCGTTCTACGGGCCGTTCCGTGAGGCAGTCGGTTCGTCGTTGCAGGGCGATCGTCGTACGTACCAACAGGATTCGGCGAATCGCCGGGAATCGTTGCGTGAGGTGGACCTCGACCTCGAGGAGGGCGCCGACATGGTGATGGTGAAGCCGGCGATGTCCTACCTCGACATCCTGCGCGAGACGGCGGACCGCTCGCCCGTCCCCGTTGCGGCGTATCAGATCTCGGGTGAGTACTCGATGATCACGGCCGCCGCGCAGAACGGCTGGATCGACCGGGACGCCGCGATCCTCGAATCGCTCACGAGTATCCGCCGCGCCGGTGCGGACGTCGTGTTGACCTACTGGGCCACCGAAGCGGCGGGCTGGTTGTGATCGCCACGCCGGCGGATACGGTAGTGCCATGACCCAGCAGTGGCCACCGACACCGCCGCGCCAGGCCCCGCATCAGCAGGGCCCGGCGCCGCAGAATTTCCCGTACCCCCCGCCGGTGCCGCAGCCGAAGCCCGAACGTCCGGCTCCGGTCGACGTGGGCACCGCGGCCCAGTTGCTGTGGGCCGTGGCCGGGCTCGGTCTGATCCAGGCACTGGCCGCGATGGTGCTGGTGGTGGGGGAGAAGTCGACGTTCGTCGACGAACTGATGAACAACCCCAGTGTCACGTCGGGCGAGGTCGACATGAGCCGCGACAGCGTGGAGACGCTGTTCTACGTCGGTATCGGGTTCACGGTCGTGCTGATCCTGATCCTCACCGGGCTCTTCCTCCTGTTCGTGCACTTCATGCGCAAGGGCAGGAACTGGGCGAGGATGCTGCTCACCATCGCCTGCGTGATGATGGTGGTGTGGACGATTCCGGTGCTCTTCGGCATCGGATCCGACGGAAGCGGCACCGCACTCGCGCTCGGCGGGGTGCAGATCCTTCAGGCCGTGGTCGCCGTCGGCGCCGTCGTGTTGATGCACCGCAAGGATTCCAACAGCTACTTCCTGAGGCTGCCTCCCGACGTCGAGTAGCTTCGATTTGCTCGTGAAGTATAAAGATGTACCGTGAAGTGCGTCACAAGGGCGCGACGACGAAGTGCGTCACAAGGGCACAGACGACAGACTTCATTTCGACCGAAGGGCTTTTCTCCATGCGCGCTGACGATCGAGCACACGGGTCTCGCAAAGAAGTACTGATGTTCGCCATCATCGTGGCCTTCGTTCTGCTGACTCTGTTGCTCGTCGTGATCCCTGGTGTCCTCTCCTGACGTGCCCCACGTTTTCCTCGCGGGCCACGATGTCGCAGGATGAGCGGGTGACCGAACCAGCAGTGCTGTTCAGTGAGCCCGGCGCACGTTGGCGGATGGTGGCATTCGGTCCGGTGTTCTGCCTGATCGCCTTGATCATCGAACTGCTGACCGGCCCGGTGGTGCACTGGTTCGCGTTGTCGCTGTTCGCGGTACTGCTCAGCGGGTTCGTCTACGTGCAGGTGGTGGCGGCCCGCAGGCACGCGAGCGTCGAACTCACGACGTCGTCGTTGCGGCAGGGCACCGAAGATCTGCCGATCTCCGAGATTCTGAAGATCATGCCCCCCGCCGACTCCGAGGCGTACGAACAGCAGCCGTGGGAGACGGCCCGGAGTCTGGGTGAGTTGTCCGCGGTTCCCCGGCGACGCACCGGAATCGGACTCCGACTGCGGGGCGGCGCCCTGGTGCAGGCGTGGGCAACGGACGACGAGGGACTGCGCGCGCAGCTCGAGTCGTTGCTCGCGAAGGCGGCGGGAGGGTCGGCGGAATGAACCGCCGCGCCGTGGTGGTGGCCGCCGAGTGGATCGGCGCCGTGGTGGGCGTCGTTCTCGCAGTGTGGTGCTGGAACCACGCGCAGGTCACGTCGGAGTTCGGCCCGGTGGCTCCCGGCGCGCCCTCGTTCGAGGGAACCGAGTATTCGGGATCCTGGATCGCCGTCGCGGCAGGGCTTGTCACGGTCGCAGGGTTGCTGGTGATCGATTCGGTGCGCCGGTTCCGGCCCTGCCCGGCGGGCGAACCCGCCGAGCCGTCCCCGTCACCGGAAGATCTGGGTCTTGCGGACGGTGTCGGTCCCGGGACCGTCGAGCATCGCGGAGCCGAGTAGCGCCTCGGGAACCCCGAGTCCCGCGATCAACGTCTCCGCGTGCGGCCGCAGCGACCGGCATCGTTCGTTGATTCCCCGCTGCACCGCCTTCGACCGCTCCACCGACAGTTGCCGGTGCTCCATGAACCACGCCTTGTCCTCCTCGATCACGCTCAGCGCGTAGAGGTCGCAGACGTCGCTCAGCAGGTCGCGGGCGTCGTCGTCCTCGCATTCGTCGATGCCGGCGACGAACGCCTCGAGGACGACCCGGTCGATGTGAGCCTGCGCGGCGTGCAGCACGTGATCCTGCACGAAATTGAAGGCGTCGAACGGGTTCTCCTCCCGCTTCTGCGCACCCTGGAGGCGACGGGCCGCGGTCGAGAGCAGGTACTGCTCGCGGTCCTCGAACATCGTCAGCTGCGTGCCGCGGTTGAAGAGGCTCCCGTCTTCTTCGTTGTCCTGCCTCGTGTCGAGGATCGTCTGGATGATCTGCTGCGCGGCGGTGCGCTTCTTGACGACGTCGGAGACGGTGGTGGCCGCGAAGCGCATCCATTCGACGGGGCTCATGCCGCGCACCTCGTCCGCGTAGGACGTGAGCAGTTCCTTGGCGACGAGCTGTGTCAGGACGTGGTTGTCGCCCTCGAAAGTCGTGAACACGTCGGTGTCCGCCTTCAGTGCGGTGAGACGGTTCTCGGCCATGTACCCGGCGCCGCCACACGCCTCGCGGGCCTCCTGGATCGCGCGGGTGGCGTGCCAGGTGTTCGCGACCTTGAGCCCGGCGGCGCGACCCTCGAGCTCCCGTTGCTCCTGCGGGTCGGCGTCGTCGCTGCTCTGGATCTCGTGCATCTTGGCGACGAGCTCGTTCTGGGCGAACTGCAGTGCGTAGGAGCGGGCGATCAGCGGGAACAACCTGCGCTGATGCACGAGGTAGTCCATGAGCAGCACCTCGTCCTCGGCCTGCGGTGCGTTGAACTGCCTGCGCTGCAAGGCATATCGCGTGGCGATCGACAGGGCGACGCGGGCGGCGGCGCCGGCGGACCCGCCGACCGTGACGCGTCCCCGCACGAGGGTTCCGACCATGGTGAAGAAGCGGCGGTTCGCGTTGTCGATGGGTGAGGTGTAGGTGCCGTCCGGCTCCACGTCGGCGTACTTGTTGAGAAGGTTCTGACGCGGAATCCGCACCTGGTCGAACGTGATTCGGCCGTTGTCGACTCCGGGCAGCCCACCCTTGTATCCGCAGTCGGACGTGTGGACGCCCGGCAGGTCGTTACCGTCCTCGTCCCGGATGGGCACCACGAAGCAGTGCACGCCCTGCGACTCGCCGCCTGTGATCAACTGCGCGAACACCGCCGCCATCGTCGCGTGCTGCGCCGCGCCACCGATGTAGTCCTTGCGTGAGGACGGTGTGGGGGAGTGGACGACGAATTCGCCTGCGTCCGCGTCGTATGTGGCGGTGGTCTCGAGTGCCTGCACGTCGCTGCCGTGACCCGTCTCGGTCATCGCGAAGCAGCCCAGCAGATCGAGATCGATCAGCCGCTTCACGTAGGCCTCGTGGTGGCGCTCGGTGCCGAGGTTCTCGATCGCGCCGCCGAACAGTCCCCACTGCACCCCGGCCTTGACCATCAGGGACAGGTCGGACATCGCGAGCATCTCGATGCTCGTGACGGCGGCTCCGGCGTCACCGGTGCCGCCGTGGTCTTTCGCGAATCCGTCGGCCGCGTAGCCGTTGCTCGCGAGCAGGCGCAACTGGGCCAGCGTCTTCGCGCGGGCCTCGTCGAGGTCGGGGGTGTAGTGCGGTGCGAAGTCGGGGGTGCCGGACAACTCGGCCCGGACACGCTCGCGCACCTCCCGCCAGCGCCCGTCGAGTGTGCTTCTCAGGTGGTCAGCTGTGGAGGCCATGATTCGACATTAGCCGCCTCCGTGTCGAGCGTGGGAGTCACGCGAGCAACGGCGCCGGGACGTGTTCACCAGAAGCGACTACCGGGCCCGCCCTTGAACGGCCCGACCACCCGATCGGTGATCCAACCGCCGTAGAAGCCCCCTGCCTGGGGCCGGACCCGCTCGCCGTCAACGACACAGCGGTCCATCGAACCCGGCATGACTGCCACGTGCCCGACGAGTGATTCGTATCCGGCAACCGGCCGCGGGTAGTGCCACGCTGCACGCTCGGCGACCCGTCCGCCTGCCACGACGTCGAAGTAGTCGGCCCGCCCCTTCCACTCGCAGACCGTGCTTCCGGAAACCGGCCGCAAGACGCCCTCCGCGAAGCAGGGGCGCGGCAGGTAGTAGGTCGGTGGGTGACTCGTCTCGAGCAGCCGCAACGGGGTCCCTGTCCGTGCGACGAGTTGCCCGCCGAACCACGCCTCGACCAGCTCGTCGCTCGGCTGGACCACGGGCGGCCGCGGATAGTCCCACACCGACTCCTGCCCCGGGCCGACGGGATCCGGCGCCGGGTGACCACCCGTCACGGTATGTCCGCCGACTTCGTCATACTTCCCACCTTCGCACGAACGGCGCGGTCGCTGCGGTCGGGGATCACAGCGTGGCGAGGTATCCCACCGGATCGCGCCAGAACGCGGTGATCAGGTGGGCGAGTGCGGCTGGGTTCGCGATCAGTGGTGTGATGTGGCCGTCGCCTTCCACTGTGGTGGCCGCCGCATGCGGCATCGTCGCCGCGGCGGCCCGTGCCTGCTCGACGGAGATCATCGTGTCTGCATGCGGGACGACCATCAGCGTCGGTGCCGCGATCCGGGGTAGGAGCGGTTCCAGCCCCCGGCGGTGCAGCATGATCGACTGCATCGCCTGGTGCATGCCACGACGCGGTGCCTGCCGGAAGGTGCGCGACACGGCCTCGAACTGTTGCGGGTGTGTTCGCGAAAGCTCCTTACCGAGAAGGACGTTCATCACGGCAGTCGTGAGCGGTGGGATCGGTCCGGCGATGCGGTAGGCCCACACCATGGGCACGATCGTGGCGCGTTCCCTCGGGGTGAGGGCCTGGGTGGGTGTGCCGATGGTGACCACGCTGCGGCACCGGTCCGGATCGTGGGCGGCCGTGACGAGTCCGACGTGTCCACCCCAGGCGTTGCCCACCCAGTCGACCGGTTCGGTGACGCCGAGCGCGTCGAGTACGGCCGTCGCCGCCTCCGCACACTCGTCCATCGTGAATCTTCGCCGCACCGCGGTGCTGGCCCCGTGGCCGGGTCCGTCGACCGAGATCATCTGTCGGTGCGGGGCCAGGCGGTCGTGCAGGGGGATCCACGTCGTCGAGTCGACGAAAAGGCTGTGCCAGAGCACGGTCGGTGGTCCGCTTCCGATGACGTGCACGGCGAGGTTCCCCACGCTCGTCGGGATGGTCCGGCTGACTGATTTTGTGTCCATGGGATGCCC
The DNA here is from genome assembly GCA_006543605.1 of Rhodococcus sp. WS4. Classification (GTDB taxonomy): domain Bacteria; phylum Actinomycetota; class Actinomycetes; order Mycobacteriales; family Mycobacteriaceae; genus Rhodococcus_F. The sequence continues at coordinate 5,064 of RRBB01000032.1, read as the reverse complement.
CGGGTGTGCGATGTTCGGGTATTGCTTCGGAAACCGAAACTTCGGTAACCGTAGTATTCTCCTGGGTCATGGAACGGTCAAGAGGCCTGCCGTCGGACCGGCCGGCGGTGGGGCAACTTCTGGTTCGGCTGCTGCACGAGTTCCGCCGGGAGTTGAGTGAGCCCATGGCAGAGCGCGGTTACGGCGATATCCGGCCCCCGCATCTGCAGATCTTCGGCAACATCGGCTGGGACGGTCGGCGGTTGACGGAGATCGCGTCCCGCGCCGAACTGAGTCTGTCCGCCGCGTCGGAACTGATCAACGACCTCGAGGACCTCGGGTACGTCGAGCGGGTACCGGACGCCCGGGACCGGCGGGCCAAACTGGTCGTTCCGACCGAGCGGGGCCGGCAGGCTCTCCAGGACGCCGCTGTGCGGGTCGCCGAGATCGAGCACCGCTGGGGCGCCATCGTCGGCCACGACCGCTTCGACGACGCCTGTTACGTACTCAGTTCGCTGCTGGACGAGTTGACCCCCGAGGATCGCTGACCCGAACCGCCTGGGACCGCGGCGCGGACGAGTTGCTCGTGCCGCAGGGCGATCTGCGTCTGTGTCGCGATGACGGTCGACGAGCGAAGGACGTTGTGCCCGTCGACGATCGAGTTGATCACCCTCTGCAGGTCGGCGTGGGTGCGCGCCACCACGCGGACCAGGACGTCGCCGGCCCCGGTGATCGTGTGTGCCTCCAGCACTTCAGGGATGGCGGTCAGGTGCTCGACGACCGCGGCGTGCCCGTTGCCCTGGGCGATCTCGAGGGTGGCGAACGCCACCACGGGAAACCCCAGCGCTTCGGGGTCGAGGGTCGGTGCCGAACTGGTGATCACGCCGGTGCGTTCGAGCCGGTCGAGTCGCGCCTGAACGGTGCCGCGCGCCACCCCGAGTCGTCTCGATGCCTCGAGCACCCCGACCTTCGGCTCGGCATGGAGGAGGTCGAGCAGCGCCGCGTCGAGCTCGTCGATACCCATGCGCACCCCTGGTCAATATGTACGGTCGATCGGTCTATTCGTCCAGCATTGTGTACAGATTGAACAGCGTCAATGGTCACTGTTGCGCAGTGATGTGTGCTGGATCACAGTGGGGTATGACCATCGCCGACATTCGCCTGACGCCCCGCGAGGTGGCCGCGCACCTGGAGACCGACGAGCTTCGGCAGCTGGTCGGGCTCGTCGAACACGACGACGCCGCAGATCCGTTTCCCGTCGTCGGAATGGATGCCGTGGTGTTCGTGTGCGGCAACGCGACGCAGAGCATGCAGTACTTCGTCTCCACCTGGGGCATGGCGCTCGTCGCGTACGCCGGCCCGGAGACCGGCCAACGCTCGCACAAGTCGTTCGTGCTCGAGTCGGGGTCGGCGCGGTTCGTCCTGCACGGCGCAGTCGATCCGAAGAGCCCGCTCGCAGACCACCACCGCACCCACGGTGACGGCGTGGTGGACCTCGCCATGGAGGTTCTCGACGTCGACCGCTGCATTGCGCACGCTCGCTCGCAGGGCGCCACCATTCTGGAGGAGCCGCGCGACGTCACCGATCAGTTCGGAACCGTCCGGCTCGCGGCCATCGCCACGTACGGCAGCACCCGGCACACCATCGTCGACCGCAGCCGGTACGACGGCCCTTACCTACCCGGGTTCGTCTCGCGCGCCAGCGGTTTCGTGGCGCGACCGAGTAGGCCGACACGGTTGTTCAAGGCGCTCGATCACGCCGTCGGCAACGTCGAGATGGGCCGGATGGATCACTGGGTCCGGTTTTACAACCGGGTCATGGGATTCACGAACATGGCCGAATTCGTCGGCGACGACATCGCCACCGAGTACTCGGCGCTGATGTCGAAGGTCGTGGCGAACGGCAACCACCGGGTGAAGTTTCCACTCAACGAGCCCGCGGTGGGGAAGAAGAAGTCGCAGATCGACGAATACCTCGAGTTCTACGGTGAGCCGGGTTGTCAGCATCTCGCGCTCGCTACCGGCGATATCCTTGCGACCGTGGACGCGCTGCGGGCCGAGGGCGTCGAATTCCTGAACACCCCCGCCGCGTACTACGAGGATCCGCAACTCCGGGCGCGCATCGGCAAGGTGCGGGTGCCGGTGGAGGACCTGCAGAAGCGCGGAATCCTCGTCGACCGCGACGAGGACGGGTACCTCCTGCAGATCTTCACCAAGCCCCTCGGCGACCGTCCGACCGTGTTCTTCGAACTGATCGAACGGCACGGCTCGCTAGGGTTCGGGGCGGGCAACTTCCAGGCTCTGTTCGAGTCCATCGAGCGTGAGCAGGCGGCCCGCGGCAATCTGTGATCCTCCGAACGGCACGCAGTGCATCATCGAGTGATGGATGAGACTGATCGGGGATCGTTCGCAGGGAAAATCGCACTCGTCACCGGTGCCTCCTCGGGGCTCGGTCGTGCCGTGGCCCGGGTGCTCACCGACCGGGGAGCCCGCGTCTTCGGCGTCGCACGTGACGGGGACGCGTTGCGGCAGTCCATGATCGAGATCGCTGGAACAGACGCCGCCGACTGGTGCGCGCCGACGGACGTCGCCTCGCCGGACGCGTGCCGCGCGGCCGTCGAATCCTGCGTCGCCACGCTCGGTGGACTCGACGTGCTGATCAACGTCGCCGGTTCGCACACCCTCCGGCACACCGCGGACGTCACGGACGCCGACTGGGCACGCGATCTCGCCGTGAACCTCGACGGGCCGTTCTTCCTCTCCCGGGCGGCGTTGCCGCATCTGCTCGAACGGGGAGGCAACATCGTCAACGTCGCGTCCGTCGCCGGTCTCGAAGGGCAGGCCTATTCCGCCGGGTACTGCGCCGCCAAACACGGACTGGTGGGTCTCACCCGCGCGATGACGCTCGAGTTCACCGGCACACCGCTGCGGATCAACGCCGTCTGCCCGGGAGGAATGATGACGCCGCAGGTCACGAATTTCACGTTCCCGGACGGTGTCGACTTCGACCTCGTCATGAAATCGGCCTCCCCGCGAGGACTGATGGAACCCGAGGATGTAGCGAAGACGGTGGCGTTCCTCGCGTCCGACGACGCCTCCGCCATCCACGGCGCCGTGTACGCCGTGGACAACGGGAAGATGGCATGAGTCTCGTCGACGGCCCGATCTTCCAGATCTGCTGGGTGGTCGACGACGTCGAGTCGGCGGAGCGGTACTTCACGGAGCAACTGGGCGTCGCGCGATGGCTGCGGCTCCCCGACGTGCACTTCGGTCCCGAGCACTGCACGTACCGCGGTCAGCCGGCTGACTACGTGATCCACGTGTCCCTCGGATACGCCGGAGGGCAGCAGCTCGAGCTGATCCAGCCGGTGTCCGGGCGCAACCTCTACACGGAACAGCTGGAGAGCGGCGGTCCCGGCGTCCACCACGTGGCGTGGGTTCCCGAAGACTTCGAGGCCACCCTCGCCGAGGCCGGGCGCAGGGGACTGCCGGTGGTGCAGCGGGGCCGGTTCGAGGGCGTCGGGATGGAGTTTGCGTACCTCGAGGGCGGCCCCCTCGGCGGTTACGTCGAACTGATGAAACTGTCCGACGAGATGCGGGCGATGTTCGACTCGCTCGTCCCGACACGTCCGGACGCGACGGATCGGGCAGAGTGATCCTGGCCACCCACTACACCCTGTCGTTGGCAAATTCGACAGAACTGGGACACTGGAGGCCGTGACTGTTTCCTCCGGTGACCCCGACGTGCACGCATCCCGCTCCGCCCAGCTCTTCGAGAGGGCTGATCTGGTCATTCCCGGCGGCGTCAACTCCCCGGTGCGGGCCTTCCAGTCGGTCGGCGGGACCCCGCGGTTCATCAAGGAAGCGTCCGGTTACACACTCACCGACGTCGACGGCAACGACTACGTCGACCTCATCTGCTCCTGGGGGCCGATGATCCTCGGGCACGCACACCCCGCCGTCGTCGAGGCCGTACAGAAGGCGGCCGCCACCGGCCTGTCGTTCGGCGCGCCCACCGAGGGTGAGATCGAACTGGCCGAGGAAATCGTCGGCCGGGTCGCGCCGGTGGAGAAGGTGCGACTGGTCAACTCCGGCACCGAAGCCACCATGAGCGCCGTCCGCCTGGCCCGCGGCTTCACCGGCCGGACCAAGGTCCTCAAATTCTCCGGCTGCTACCACGGCCACGTCGATGCCCTGCTGGCCGACGCCGGTTCGGGACTCGCCACGTTCGGACTCCCCACGTCCCCCGGTGTGACGGGTGCGCAGGCCGAAGACACCATCGTTGTGCCCTACAACGACCTGGACGCCGTCGCCCAGGCGTTCGCCGCGAACGAGGGCCGGATCGCGTGCGTCATCACCGAGGCAGCCGCCGGCAACATGGGCGCGGTGGCGCCGCAACCCGGTTTCAACGAGGGCCTGCGCACCCTCACCCGCGACAACGGCGCGCTGCTCATCATGGACGAGGTGATGACCGGATTCCGGGTCAGCTCCGCCGGCTGGTACGGCCTCGACGGCGTCGCCGGTGACCTCTACACGTTCGGCAAGGTGATGAGCGGTGGCCTGCCCGCCGCCGCGTTCGGTGGCCGCGCCGACGTCATGGCGCATCTCGCCCCGGCCGGACCCGTCTACCAGGCGGGCACCCTGTCCGGGAACCCCGTCGCCGTCGCTGCCGGGCTCGCCAGCCTGCGCGCCGCGGACCAGGGCGTGTACGACGCACTCGAGCGCAACAGCGCCACCCTCCGGACCCTGCTGTCCGACGCGCTGACCGCGGAGAGCGTGCCGCACCGGGTGCAGACCGCCGGAACGATGCTCAGCGTGTTCTTCAGCGAGGACCCGGTGACCAACTACGACGAGGCGAAGGCCGCCCAGACCTGGCGCTTCCCGGCGTTCTTCCACGGCCTGCTGTCGCGCGGGGTGTACCCGCCGCCGAGCGCGTTCGAGGCGTGGTTCGTCTCCGCCGCCATGGACGACACGGCGTTCTCGATCATCGCCGACGCCCTGCCGCATGCCGCCAAGGCCGCCGCCGCGGCCGTCCAGCCCTGACGTGTCGTCCCCCGTGGCGGCGACACCGCCCCGACGCAGCGC
>RRBB01000329.1:0-8596 GCA_006543605.1 Rhodococcus sp. WS4 | reverse complement strand
TTCCGATTCAATCGACGCAGGTCAAAGGCTCGCGGGATGCTCTTCTACCGGCTGCTGCAGCAGAGCGTCAACACCGATCCCCATCCGCTCGCCGAGCTCATCGGTGGCACCGCAGCCAGCCACCATATCGAATCCGAGGACGCTGATTCACTGTCCAGCAACACTTTCGGTGAATTCTAATCAATCAGTCCACTTAAGCAGATAAGCAGTACACATATTCGAACGACCTTGGGGGAGGTTTGCTGTGGGGGAATTGATGGCGCCAGATCTGGACGAGTTGCGTGTGTTCACGGCGCGGCTGCGGTGTGTCGAGGCCGGCGGGGATGCGGGCTCGGGGATCGAGTGGCTCGATGCGATCGAGACGTTGAAGTCGGTGGGGTGCGCGGCGCAGGCGGTGATCACCGATGGCGTCGCGACGAGTATTCGTGCAGACCGCAGGGCTCGCGGGTTGCCGCGGGTCGAGTGGGACCGCGGCATTGCCTCGCAGATTGCGTTGGCGCGCAGGGAGTCCCCCAACCGGGGCGGTCGGCATCTGGGGTTCGCGCAGGCTCTGGTGCACGAGATGCCCCATACGTTGGCCATGTTGCGGTCGGGTCGATTGAACGAATGGCGGGCCACGTTGTTGGTCCGCGAAACCGCCTGCTTGTCGGCCGAGGATCGGGGGATCGTCGACCGCCGGTTGTGCTCGGACCCGGCCACTCTCGACGGGGTCGGCGACCAGGGTTTGGTCGCTCGCGCCAAGGCGTTGGCGGCAGAACTCGATGCCGCGTCGGTGGTGCGCCGGCATAAGAAGGCGGTGTCGGAACGGCGGGTGACGACGCGGCCCGCACCGGACTCCATGGCGTACCTCAGCGTGTTGATGCCGGTCGAGCAGGCCGTATGCCTGCAGGCCACCTTGGGCCGCGATGCGGACAGTCTCATCGCCACCGGGGCAGGCGGCGGCGGGACGCGGAATCAGGTGATGGTGGATTTGCTGTTCGCACGCGGCACCGGACAGGCCGTGGCATCCGGTGTGCCGGTGGCGGTGAACCTGGTGTTGTCGGACGAAACGCTGCTGACCGGTGGGAACGAGCCGGCGCAGTTGCAGGGGTACGGGCCGGTGCCGGCGGGGATCGCCCGGCAGTTGGTGGCCGACGCGGTGAGTGCGGATACCGAGGTGTCGCTGCAGCGAGTCTATTCGTGCCCGCAGTCGGGAGCGCTGACGGCGATGGAATCGCAGTCGCGGACGTTCCCGAAGGGTCTGGCGAAGCTGATCGACCTCCGCGACCGCACGTGCCGGACGCCGTGGTGTGACGCGCCGATCCGCCATCACGACCACATCCGCTCACACGACAAGTCGGGTCCGACCAGTGCACGCAACGGGTCCGGCCTGTGCGAGGCCTGCAACTATGCGAAAGAAGGCGATGGATGGACCGCCCGTCCGGTCACTCGTGCCGGCGACCGGCATCTGATCGATCTCGGCACCCCGACCGGACATCACTACCGATCCACCGCGCCGCCATTACCGATCCCGGCGCACCTGCGCGCGTCATGAGGTGGTGGCGGGAGCCCGGTCAGTCCCGGCCGCCAAGCCTGTTGTGCAACGGGCAGAGAGTCGGGATCGATACACCGACCAGAGGTGAGGACCGTGGTCGAGCACATCGCCGCCCGGCAGGACGTACGCGAATTCCGGCGGGCCCTGGACGAGTTGTTCGCGTTCCTGCTCACAGGCGACGACCCCCACACCTCGGAATTGGACCACGCCAGGCTTCAGCGCCTGACCACCCAGGTACGGGAGGCGACCGCCACCCTGCGGCGGGGCGGGCTGCGGGTGCAGTACCTCGGATTCGGGAGCGTGGAAATCTCCCGGTGACCGAGCTGCGACAAAAACAGGCACCCCACCCCGCCGGATGGCCGGTTCCCGAATACGTGCGAAGACACGACTATGGACGGACCCGATCAGGTCTTCACACGCTAGAGGCATCCATGCTCGAAAACCCCGCCCCACCCGCTGCACAAACCAGCATCTCCTGTCGAGCTCGCCCCAGGCGCAGCCGAATCGGCGACCATGCCGCCGCAGCCCGCAGGCGGCGCGCTCGAACTGGCGTTCCCGCAGCCTCACCTGAGCTCGACTGGTTACGGAATGCACTGCGTGCCTGCGATCTCCTCGCCAGCGTGCAATCCATCAGCCCCTCGGACCGGGCGCTCGTTGCCTTCGCCATCGAGTGGGCTCCCTACCGCGGCGCTGACGCCGAGGAATTGTTCATCAAATTCGGCGTACAACGGAACAGGTTCCTTCTTCTCCTCCAGGCCGCGATGACCCCGAGGCCATCCGACCTCGAGCGCCTACGCATCCTCAAGACAACCCTCTGCAACGACCTCCTCCGCGCATGGAACGAATCGCCGACACAAGACGGTTCCGCGGTCCATACCCGCGGATCGCTCCACCGAGAGGAAATTAGTTAGTAAAAAGAGTTAGCACTCCTACCACTAGAGTGCTAAATTCTCATAGGGTCCAGGTCACAAGCTGGAGACCCCTCGACCGAGTCGCGACCATCGACCACTGGAGCGGCCTCGACAACGCCGCGAAAATTCGTGGACCGAACAGTCCCGAAGACGCTTCCGGTCCTGTACAGCCACGTTGTTCCCGCCCACCCGATTCGTCAACCGTGAGAAGGAGGATCATGACCGCCGCCGTCCCAAACAGCCCCCGAGCCGACCACCGCATGTGCTCCTCCGTCGACGGCAACGAGACAGGAAAGCAGCATCGATCGCGGTTGCCCACCGTGTCGATCGCCCTCGGGGCGCTGTCCGTTGCGTCGTTCTGGGTGGTCGGACTCGGCTTCCTTTTGGGGGTGGGCGCGGTGATCTGCGGCGCCGTCGCCACGTCGCGGTCCGCGGTGGCGGAGGACGAGGCTGCATCTTTGCGGGCCCTACTGGGCGTCGTCATAGGCGTCGCGGGGATTACCGTCTCCGCGATCGCCCTGTTCCCCATGCTGGCGCAGCTGTGAGCTGCGCACGAGGGCTTCGCGCTGACGTCGAGCCCTAGGTGCACGTTCGGGAGCCTCGGCGGCTTCACTGACGCGATGCGACGACGTCCTCGTCGAGGAATCCTTTCAATCCCCCACTGAAGACATCGTTGTCGTCGCCGGCGACCATGTGCCCGGCCCCGGTGACGTCGATCAGCGTGGCGGTCGGAATCAGCTCGAGCAGTTCCTTTGCGCCTTCTTCACTGACCACATGGGATTGCGTGCCACGAACGAGCATCGTCGGAACGGTGACCGCGGCCGCAGCGTCCCGCGCGCGTTCGTAGCGGACGATCGAGTCGGCCTGGCGAGTGGGTTCGTCGCCCTGGCGAAGGAACTCCGGATCCCAATGCCAATACCAGCGGCCATCACGCAGGCGAAGGTTCTTGCGCAATCCTTGCGGGTTGGGCTTGCGGACACGGTTCGGGGTATACGCCGCGATCGCTGCTGCAGCGTCGTCGAGGCTCTCGAAACCATCGAGGCCACTGCGCATAAAGGCCATGATTTCCGCGGTGCCGGCGGTTTCGACCTTCGGTGCGATATCGACCAAGACCAGACCGCGAGCGAGCTCGGGATCTTCCCCTTGCCCGATCAACGACGTCATCCCGCCCATCGACGCCCCGACGAGTACCGGCTTCTCCCCCAGTTCGCCGATGATCGACGTGAGGTCGGCGACCAAGGCATCGATGCCGTAGTCCCCGTCCGGTGCCCACTGACTGTCGCCATGCCCACGTGCATCCAGAGCAATGGCGGACCAGCCGTCCGCCGCGAGGCTGCGCCCGGTGTTCCGCCAGGAATGCCGGGTCTGCCCGCCGCCGTGCAACAACAGGACCAAGCCTTTTCTGTCGACACCCGATCCGCCGGCACCCCGCGCCGGTGGGTCCCACCGGTCGGCGACAAGCGTGACACCGTCACCGCGGAATTCGGACTGCGTGACTACCGGATCCATGGAGTACCTCACCAACATCGTCGAGTTGAGCGTTCTCCATCATGTTGCACCACGGGGTAAACGATGATTCACCCCGTACCCGTTGCATGACCTGGTTTCCGATCGCGCCATCGCCATCAAACCTGACGGACGGACCGTCCTACCGACCCCGCGAGCGACGATATCGACTCCGCGAGGGCGTCCGGCGTCACTTGTTCCCACCCGACCAGGAGGTGAGTTCGGCGATGTCTCCGTACAGCGCCGACTGGTAGGTGAGCATCAGCTCCTCCACCCCGCCGAACTGATCGCCCACGTAGTGGGTGTTCTCCGCCGACAGTTCGCGATCACCGGAGCGTGCAATGAGTTCGTCGATGCGACTGTCGAGGCTCATCGCCCGGTTGACCGCCAGCACGGATCGCAGTTGCACCTCGGCTCGGGACAGCAGATCGCCTATTCGGGCGAGGGCGGCGACGCGGTCGACGAGTTGGTCCCACACCGGTTTCACCGCATTCTGCCGGGCCTCGATCTGTTGCCGCCCACTGTCGGAATGGGTGACGCGCAGCGCTTCGTCGAGTTCGAGCCGGATGCCGCGAAGGGCAACGGTGTCGACGGCGATCTGTGTCAGCTCTTCGGCGAGGTCGAGTTGATGCCGCTGCACCGCGAAGTGCTCCGAATGCCACACAGCGGAACCGTCGATCCTGTCGAAGAGCATCCCCGCCAGGTAGAGCAGGGTGTCGTAGCCGTCGGCGAAGGTGTCGTCGTCGAGATCGGCGCCCTTGCCGATCGCCTCGGCGACGCGTCGTCCGACCGCGGCCATCGGCGTGTTCTCCACCGCCTGGCCGATCCGTTCCGCAGCGGTGCCGCGGGCATAGTTCCCGGCCCGCTCGAGCGGCGTGCCGATGATGGGCACGGGTGTCCGTTGCAGCGCCCGGAAGAGGGCTTCCCGTTGTTCGAGGTCCAGATGCACGCCCTCACGCCGGTCCCGGCGCATCGCCCGGACACCGTTGCCGTAGTGCGCCGTCGACATCACCACCGCAGACCGGTACGACTGCAGCTTGCGGCCCAGTTCGGTGGCGCGGTACTTGAACAGCAGCTGCGCCGGCCCGGGGCGCAGGGTGTCGGCGCGCCCAGCGACCTCGTTGTATTCGTCCGTCAGCAGACGCAACGCCCCGAAGCCCCCGATCGACGGGATGGTCCGGCCCGCACGACGGCGGTGGGATAGGACCTGACGTGTCGGCGCATCGAGATGTCCGGCGGCGATCAGCACCGCTGCGGCGTCCGACAGTGGGGCGTGTTTCCCCGCGATCGCGGCCCGCTCACACCAGTGGCGAACCTGGGCCGAGATGCGGGCACGACGCTCCTCGTAGTGGGCGCTTTCCGACATCGAACCTCCTGGCAACTGGCTGATCACCACTGTCCCAGAATTTCGTCCGACGCGCTCTAAGCTCTCCCCCATGACCCCGACTGTGCGTGCGGTGCTCCTGTTCGCGACGGCGTTGCTGGTGGCCGGTTGTGGTCGCTCGGTCGACGGCTCCCCCGAGACCGGCGCCGTCGCGGGCCCCGCCACCACGCCTTCGGTGACGACCGCCCCGCGAACGACCACCACGACGCCCCCGCGCACCACGACGACGACCAGCACAACAACAACCACCACCGTCCAGGCGCAGGCCGATCCGAAGACGTTCGCCGGCACGGCGGCGGGGAGTTACTACTTCACGACCCCGAGCACCAAGTTTCACTGCGGAATCCTGACCGGCGGCGACCTCCCGACGGCCGGCTGCCACGGACCGATGCCGGCGTCTGCACCGAAGGTTCCGGGGGCCGGCGCGTCCGGCACCGCGGTGACTCCTAATGCGATCGAGGTCACGGGCGCCCGCCCCGGGCAGTTCGCGAGCGCCGGGGACCCCCGGTATTACCCCCTCGATGGGTCGGCGGCCCCGGCACTTCCCTACGACGCCGCGTTACAGGTGAACGATCTGACGTGCCTCGTCGACGAGAAGTCCGGGGTGACGTGCCGGAGCGAAGCCGGACACGGATTCACGCTCTCCGACAGTGCGTTCCGGGTGTGGTGAGCGGGTTCAGCCCAATTCTTCGGAGCGGCGTTCCATCAGGGTGCGCAGCTGAGCGTTTTCCTTCGGCGTGAAGCCGATTCTCTCGATCTCACCGATGCCGCGTCGGATGCCCTTGCGAACACCGTCGAGCATCCTGGTGACGGCACGTTCGGGAACACCCAGCCGGCCACCGGATTCGACGAAATGCCTACGGTTCAGCTTGTTCGCCTTGCCGTAGAAGTCGAGCGCCATCGGGTCGCGCCACCCGAGGTACGGCTGGGTGCACAGCAGGTCGTAGGCGGGGGTCACACTCCACAGCCCCGACTCGGCGAGTTGCACCGAGAAGTTCTTGCCGTGCAGGTCGCCGTTGCCGATGGCGTACGAATATGCGACCAGCCGAAGCAGTTCCAGTGTCGCCAGGCGTGCCGACCCGCCGCCGCGCTCGCACACGTCGGCCAGCGCGGTGATCACGTTCTCGGTTTTCAGCCGGTACTTGGCGGCGGGAAACACTCCCATCACCTGGCAGGCGTCCTCCTGTGGTGTGCGGATGACGCGGCCGGCGGAATCGACGCGCCTGTCGAAGCGGGCGACCAGCAGCCCGGCGTTGCCCTTCCCGTCACGCACCAGTTGATGGTCGGCGACGGGCAACCCGCACTGCGCGGCGAGCCCCATGAAGAAGTGCTCGTTCTCCACCAACTGCGGGTAGCCCTGCGGTGGTGAGAGTTTGAGGATGGCGGGACCCTTCTCGGTCGCGATCGGCGTCGAGTACATCTGAGCCGACACCTTCGCCTGCACTCCGGGGAGCGAGGTGGGGTCCAGTTTCACCGCTTCGTGCCCCGACATGTGCTCGAACAGGGCCCTCAGGTCGGAGCGTTCGATCGCGTCGGGGTCGAACACCGGTGCCGTCTCGGGCGGCGGCACCCCCGCGGGCAGGACGCGCACGTCTCCGATCGTGTCTGCCCCGACCGCCATCAGGATCGTGAGGTGATCGTCCTCGGACGTCTTGGTGGCCGCCACCGCACCCCGCAGCCGGATCCCTTCCGGGAGGAGACCCGCGAAGAACGGGGGGACGCTGCCCCCGCTCGCTCGCACTTCGGGCGACGACGCGGGGATCGTCCACGCAACCTGTGGGGCTTCGGGGTCGTTCAGATACGCGGCGTCGTAGCGGAACACGACGTCCCCGCCCTCCCTCGAGAGGCTGCCCGCGAAACGCTCACCCTTGTAGACGTCGGCCCGCTCGACCCCGCTGAGATTCTCGACCATCAGGACGTCACCTCGACACCTGCGCGGGTCACGAGCACGAGACGGCAGCCCAGTGCGTCCGCGGCCGCCTCGACGAGATCGAGTTGGACCGTCCCCCGGCCCGATTCGATCGACTGCACGCTCGACCTCGACACCCCGGCCAGGTCGGCCAGCTCCGCCTGCGTGAGCCCGAGCTGATGCCGGCGCGCCACGAATCCGTCGGCGATGCCGCCGGTCTCCGTTCGCTCGCGGCGCCGTGGGGTAGCCATGGAAGCCTCCCGATCTGATCGCAATGCTTGTAGGCGGATGCTTAAGGACAGTGTGCGCCGATTCTTCGCCGAAGTCCATGCCTATGCCTGCGGAAGCAGGCTTAAGCCGATAAACAACCTTAATTGCAGAAGAACTCCTTCTTAAGCATGCGATGACAAGCACAAGTGGCACGGCACGACCCAACCCCTACCCTGGGTACATGCGCATAGGAGCACACGTCCGCCAGGACGAAGATCCGATCGGATACGGCGAACGGCTCGGCGCCGACGTCATCCAGATGTTCCTCACCGACCCGCAGAAGTGGGACAAACCGCCGACGCATCCGCGAACCGACGAGATCCGCGACAGCCCCATCGACGTCGTCGTCCACTCGCCGTACGTGATCAACGTGGCGAGCCTCAACAACCGACTCCGGATGCCGTCCCGAAACGCCGTCGCACAGCAGGCCCAGGCCGCCGCCGACATCGGCGCGTTCGGTCTGGTGGTCCACGGCGGGCACGTCCGCGACGGCGAGGACGTGAACGCGGGTATCGTCAACTGGCGCAAACTCTTCGAACGCCAGGCCGACAAGGGCGGTTTCCCCGTGCCGATCCTCATCGAGAACACGGCGGGCGGCGACTTCGCGATGGCGCGGCACTTCGACGCCATCGACCGGCTGTGGCAGGAGGTCGGCGATTTCGGCGCCGGCTTCTGCCTCGACACCTGCCACGCGTGGGCGGGCGGCGAGGAACTGGTAGGTGTCGTCGAGCGGATCAAGGCCATCACCGGACGCATCGACCTGGTCCACCTCAACAACTCCCGCGACGAGTTCAACTCGGCACGGGACCGGCACGCGAACCTCGCCGACGGAACCATCGACGCCGAACTGCTCGCCGAGGTGGTGCGGACCGCCGATGCGCCCGTAGTCCTGGAGACCCCGGCGGAAGGTCTCGCCGAGGACCTGGCGTACCTCCGGGAAACGGTCGGTTAGTCTCAATGCCGCGCAGTTAGGCGTGTGACTGTTGGGTCAAATGGGACACACGTGAGTAAAGGGCGTGTCGGTGCGTGTGGGACAGCGGAACTCCCGGTATCGAGGGCTTGTCCTCGCAAGACAACCCTTT
>RRBB01000328.1:0-8637 GCA_006543605.1 Rhodococcus sp. WS4 | reverse complement strand
CGCCGGCGTCGTCGACAGCGCGATCGAGGCCGCCAAGGCTCAGGGCATCGCGATCGATCCCCAGATCCTGCAGCTCATCGACGCCAACAAGGGACTGCTCCCGCAGTAATCCCCCAGCGCCTCACAGAAGAGGGGCCCTGCACCGATCCGGTGCAGGGCCCCTCTTCTGTCGTCGGGTCAGCGGTTGATCACGGTGTGCGGATGCGCATACGACAGCGACTCCGCCCGCCGGGTCGACGGCCACGGGTCCTATGCCGACGATCTTGCCGCGCTCGTCCTGTAAGGCGCTGCCGACGATGTGACCGTCGCGCTCGGCAACCAGACCATAGATGCCGTCGGTGTCCAGCATCGCCTTGATCTGGAAGTCGGCGAATTCGGGCGTGCCCGCTTCGATCGGAAAGTTATGGCGCGTGGCGAGCGCCTCGAAGGCGTCGAACATGATGCGCCCACACACCGGGGCATCGTCCGACGTCGCCTCGCGAATCTGCAGCTCGGTCATTCACCTATTGTCGCGCTTGCGCTGCCGACGGGTGTCCCAATGGCGGATCCGTGAGCGCTACCGCAGTTGGTCGCGGCGCCGGGTCAGGTAGGCGGTCTCGGCGGTGTTACCCGCCAGCCCGATGGCTTCGTCGTACGCCGCGCGCGACTGCCGACTTCGGCCCAGCCTGCGCAGCAGGTCGGCGCGGGTGGCGTGGTAGGCGTGATAGCCGGCCAACCCGTGCTCGAGACGGTCGACGGCCGCCAGGGCCACCTCCGGGCCGTCGAGCTCCGCGACCGCGATGGCCCGGTTGAGGGCGATGATCGGCGAGGACTCAAGGCGGACGAGCTGGTCGTAGAGGGCGAGGACCTGCGACCAGTCGATGTCGCGCACGTCGCGGGCGGAGGTGTGCACGGCGTTGATCGCCGCGAGAATCTGGTAGCGACCCGGCGCCACCCCGGCGGCGGCAGCGGCGAGGCGCTCGCGCACCAGCCGGTGACCCTCGGCGATCAGCGCCTTGTCCCAGGCGCCACGATCCTGCTCGGCCAGGGGGACCAGTGCGCCGCTGGCCGAGACCCGGGCGGGGCGGCGGGCCTCGGTGAGGAGCATCAGTGCCAGCAGCCCGGCCACCTCACCGTCGTCCGGCAGGAGGGCACGGATCAGGCGGGTGAGCCGGATCGCCTCGGCGGTCAGGTCGTGGCGGAGGGGATCGGTGTCGGGGCCGGTGGCCAGGTAGCCCTCGTTGAAGACGAGAAAGAGGACGGCGAGTACGCCGGAGACGCGGGCCGGGAGATCCGCCGCGGCCGGCACACGATAGGGGATGCGGGCCGCCTTGATCTTGGCCTTCGCGCGGGTGATCCGCCGCCCCATGGCGGTCTCGGCCACCAGGAAGGCGCGGGCGATCTCGGGCATGGTCAGACCGCCGACCATCCGCAGCGTCAGCGCCATCCGGGTCTGCATCGCCAGCGCCGGGTGACAGCAGGTGAAGATCAGCCGGAGCCGGTCGTCGTCGATGGCGCCGAGAGGCTCGGGCGGGTCATCGGCGTACACCATCTGAGCCTCCTTGTGCTTGTCGTCGCGCTTGTGCTCGCGCCGGATCCGGTCGATGGCCTTGTGGTTGGCGGTGGTGGTCAGCCAGGCGCCGGGGTTGGGCGGCACGCCGTCGCCCGGCCACCGCTCGACGGCGGTCGTGAACGCCTCGGCCGCTGCCTCCTCGGCGATGTCGAGGTCACCGAAGCGCCTGGTCAGGGCGGCGACCACCCGGGCCCACTCCTCGTGGTGGGCCCGGGTGATCGCCTCGCGGGCGTCGCTCACTGGAACGGCCGCACCTCGATCTTCCGATCGCAGACCTTCGATGCCTCGGTGGCGAGCTCGAGCGCCACATCCAGATCGGGGGCCTCCCACACCCAGACGCCGGCGAGGTACTCCTTCGACTCCACGAAAGGCCCGTCGCTGAACACCGCCTGCTCGCCCCGGTTGTCGATGACCGTGGCCGCGTCGGTGTCCGCGAGTCCGCCCGCGAAAACCCAGTAGCCCTCGGCGATCAGTCGTTCGTTGAACGCGCTGATGGCAGGCTGCCTGTCCGTGCTGCCGGGATTGCTCTTGTCATCGATCACGGAAATCAGGTACTGCATCTGAAGATCATCTCCTGTGGTGTCAAGACAGCGTGGTTCGGTGGTCAGGGACTTCAGGCCGTTGCATACCGCGGCCGCCCGGCCGGCCGGTAGACCTGGATCGTTACGCCCTTCGAGTCGACCCGCGACTCGACCGGGTCGAGCGCAGAATCCGTGCCGGTCTCCCGGAACAGTCTCGCGCCCTGGCCGAGGATCACCGGGATCACGATCAGAGTCATCTCGTCGACCAGATCGTTGTCCAGCAGCCACCGGGTCAGGGTGCCACTGCCGTGCACCTGCAGCTCACCCCCGGGCTTGGCCTTCAGCTCGCTGATGGCCGCCGCGAGGTCGCCGCGGAGAACGGACGTGTCCTCCCAACGCGGCGCGGTGAGCGTGGTCGAGGCAACGTACTTGGGGGCCTCGTTCAACGCCACGGCGATGGGATGTGTGCGCATTGATCCCCAGGAGCCGGCGAACAACTCGTAGGTGCGCCGGCCGAACAGGAACGCCTCGGCGCGCTGGTAGGTCTGCGTGATGAACGTCCTGGTCTCATCGTCACCCGCCCCCCGGGCCCATCCGCCGCGCTCGAATCCGTTCCTGCGGTCCTCATCCGACGCGCCGCCGTTTCCCTGCATCACTCCATCGATGGTGACCTGAGTCATGGTCGTCAGCTTCATGATCGCGATTCCTTACCTTGGCGCCGCCCCTCGTGGGCGGCCTCACCCCTTCTACGAACACCACCGCCCCGATCCGACACCGCCTCCCGGATTTCTTCCGAGAACTTTTCGCTACGCCGGTTGTCAGCGATCCGACACGGCATCCGCTACTCCCGCAGCGAGATCGATCGCCATGCTGCGGCCACCGGATATCGGTCAGTACGACGACATCTGGTGGATGGCCTACGTGCGCGGACCCGAAGGGATCATCGTGGCGACAGCTGAGCGGATCGGCTGACGCCACAATCAAAGACCCGTCTGCTCATGCGGGTGCTGCCGAGGCTGCCTTCGGACTGCCGGTTTTCTCTTGAGGGGCGTCCCGAATGCCGAAGGACGACAGGCGCGTCCCAAAGCCGGCCCGTGACCGGAACGAGCTGAGCTGCTCGGGTTCCGGTAGCCCCGTCCGGTGAACGAATGCCGAATCGGGGCGACGGGACGCCAGATGATCCGCTCTGGATAGTTATGCGCAGTTTTGGGTTGTCTCTCATTCGGCCGTTACTGGGACGCCGGACCGTGAGACACCGGAGAGGATCGGCGAGAGGGGCACGTTGGGAGTCGGCGTCGGGGCTCGACTGTAGGCTGATCGCCCGTGACAGTGCGGCCTTACGAGAACGCCCGAACGGGTTTCCTCGGCGAGCTCATCCATCAGGCAGAAGTCGTAGATGTGCGGGCCGAGTTACCCAGGGTCGGCGAGACCGCACGGAAACCTCACCGCGGCCGCCGCGAAGTGAGAGGGCTAGCGTGAACGTGCTCACGCTGGTCATCCAGGTGGTCGTCGGTGTACTGACGGTGTCGGGAAGCTACGTCGCGGCCCGTCGGGGGGCCCGTGAAACAGAGGTCCGCTCGCGGCGAGAGGAGTGGTGGCGCCGATTCATCTCGGCCGCTGATGCGCGCAGCGACGCGGACGCAGCGCGGCGGCAGGCGGGGGAAGCGGTGCTGGACCACCTGTACGACAGCGAACTGGCCGGCGCCGGTGAGAGGGACATTCTGCTGCGCGTTCAGTGGGCCGCCCAGGAAGCCGAGCGGATGCGGCAGCAGGGGTCGACTCCACCGGAGTGAGCGATCATCATGGGACACTGAGTACAGATCCCCGAACGTGGCCCGGGGAACGTCCGCGCAGGGAGGCCGCAATGTCCAACAGCGAACTGCACACCATCACCGTCGAGGTCGACGAGGCGGGGGCTCTCCATGCAGCCCATCGAGCGGCCGAGCTCAAGGCATGGGATGACGTTCGCGCAGCGGGGGGGAACGATGTGACCGACCTGCGCCTGGTGTCGATCGACCGGCGGCCGGAAAGACCCGGGAAGCTCCTGGTCACCGCCACATACTCCAGTGTCCACGGCGGCCTGCGGGCGAGCTGACGGCGCATGGGATGAGGCTCAGCATTCGAGGCCGGTCGCCGACGGCGTACAGCTCGTCGAACCAGGCCCTCGGCTGGCGGCCAGCTTCTGACGCACAGATCCGTGAGACACCGATCGCGGCAGCGAACCGTGTGGGGGATCGGCTACGTGCAGCAGGGTCGCTATCACCTGTCCTGCTGGATCGCTACTGTGCCAGGTGTGAGGGAACCGGTGCTGGATCGGCACGTCGACGTTGCACAGCTGTGGCGACTGGCCAGTGACGCGGCCCGGACGGGCGAGAAGTGGGCGCAGCGCAAGAAGTCGGTGAGCGACGCCATGGTGACCTACTACGCCCAGCTGCGACGTGACAGACGCGGCGCGAAACGGTGGGTCGCCGAGGTCGTTGATCTCCTGGGATATTTCGACCTGTCAGCGGACTGGCGCGCAGTTGAGAAAGGCCTGCAAATACTCGACCAAGCTGACGGTGACGTCACCGGTGCCGGTGCTGAGCTACAGCGGCTGGAGGTCGTGCCGGCTTCCTCGACGAAGAACTCTCTCTTCAAGAGCTCCTCGTAGGGCGGAGTCAGGCGAACCGCTCGCGTTCGCGATCCCTCGTCGAGGACGTCACGCGTCGTTGGAAGATCGACCAGATCGCCGCGACGGCGAGCGTGACGATGAGGCCAGGTATCACCGCAGTCACCGCGAACTCGTGGTCGGCGAGGAAGTGCTGCACCCGCCCAGTATCGGCCCAGCCGGCTCCGCCGTGCGGGCCAGTCGGTGTACCGGACCGACCGGGCCGCGGCGGAGAGCCGGGGGAGAGAAGTCATGTCGACCTCACCTTCGCGAAACACCCTGGTTGCGGCGCGCGCATACGGTGGGATTCGCGCCCAGCACCTTCGACCGGATGGGGCATCCCGCTCATGACGAATCAGACACCCGGCAACCCGCGGCCCGAGCGCATCCCGAACCCTTGGCCGGAGAAACAACTGTCCACGACCGACATCGCCGGCGTCGTCGAGGCCGTCACCGGCCAATGGCTCCTCCCACGTCCCGGCGCCGAGAACGATCCCCGCATCCAATGACGGGTCCGCCGCGGCACCGAACACCGCGGCGGCCCACCAACAAGCGCGGCCGGTCGGGTCTTGAGCACCGGTCGGTGCCCGGCCGCCGGCCCCGACGCTCGGGGCGACGGGACGCGATGAGTTCGCGCCCGGGGGACGAGAGTGTGCTCGTGGTCAGGGTCGTGACGGTGCTGGCCGGGGTGGTCTGCCTGGCGTTGGGTGCGGTGTCCGGTGTCGCGTTGGTGGTCGGGCTCGGTGCGCTGACCGCGCCGGCGATGGTCGTGGTCGCGGTGACCACGACCGGATTCCTCGCGGCGGGTGGGGTGCTGGTTGCTCGCGCCCGCTCTCCTCGGCCGGAGAAATCCGTCGCGGGCATAGCCCGTCACCGCAACAGCAGCGATCACGGTTCACGGGCACGACGGTAGCGTCCGCCATCCCGTTGCATATTTATGAGTTAGTTCGGGTCGTCTCTCATTCGACCGTTTCTGACGCACTGATCCGTGAGACACATCAATCGCGGCGGTGGTGGAGCCAGCGAGAGATTCGAATGCAATCAATGCTGGCATTGCTTGCATTGCAGATGTCGGGCATAGGCCCGTGCGGGGCCGATCATCTCGACATGCTCGACATGGCAGGACCAGATGTCTCAAGCAAGCTTTCAGTCGATGGTCGGTGTTTTCCTCACTGGGTGCGGTGCCTCAGTAATGCGCTGGTCGGCGCAGACAGCGGCCTCGCCACCTGGGGTCACCGTTTTTTGGTCGCTGACAGCTCAGTGGCAGTGCTCCCGGAAGAAGAATGCGCCCTGCGGCGTGACGTTAAGCTGCTGGACGATGTGCTGGTTGATCCGCCTGCCGTCGTCGTAGGACCCTTGGATGTTCATTGTGACCGGGCCGGAGAACGCGCCACCCGGGTTCTCTTGCGACTCGCTACTGATCGTGTAGGTGCCACTCGCGTTGGGTAGCGCCGGGTCGTCGAGCGGGACCGCGGTCCAGTTGGCATTCTCGTGAAGACTTACGTGCTGCCCGGCGCCGGTTACGGTCTCGTGGCGAACTTGGTCGACGACATGGGTGACCGTGTAGAGCGGACCCCCGCTCATGCAGTCGACGCCCTGGATGAAGGGATCAATGCCCTGGATGGTGGACCCGGTGAAGGAATCGTGGATGGTATTGGTTGTCGCCGGATCCGCGTAGCTTGCTGCGGGTGCGACTAGGATGCCCACCAGGGCGGTCGCTGTGGTCAGTAGTGCGCGCACCGACTTACCAACCACGTTGTTTCTCCTCTGAATATCCGGCGTGGCCGGGGGCGATGCTTCACAGCTGATCGAGGTTCCCTCGGTAACTGATAACGATGGGTTCATTTCGCCGCCCGTTCGTCTTGTGGTGTGAACATGAAAGTGATCGGATGACCGTGTTCTGCGCAGTAGTTCGTCAGTCGCAAGCCAGGTCAGATTGTAGGGCGCCGCGAAATCCGCAGCACAGCAACACCATCCCACGATCGCCCACTTTTGGCAGGTAAATGAAGACACGGCGATCGACCGGCCACGCAAAACTCGGTGCGTCCCCGCGGATTTGTGCTGATGAGGAATCCGGGACCGATCCCGGCGGTCAGCTCCTCCAGCTGGCGCTTCGGCTTCAGGTCGAGGGGGCGAATCCGTGCGACCTTGTGGCTAGTCGGTGCGGTGGGAGCCACCCGGTTTTCCGTGTGATGATCAGGACGATCCTGCTCTCTGAAATTCCGTCCGGTGACGATTTGCATAATTATGCGCCAGTTCGAGTCGTCTCTCATTCGTTCGTTTCTGACGCACTGATCCGGTGAGACACCCCGATCGCGGCGGTGGTGGAACTGCCAGCGAAGCGATTCGAATGCAATCAATGCTGGTATTGCTTGCATTGCAGATGCCGGTCTCTTGGGCCGCGGGGGCCGATCATCTCGACGTGGCAGGGGACCAGATGTCTCAAACAAGCTTTCAGTCGATGGTCGGTGCTCACTGGGTTCGGTGCCTCAGTAATGACCGTTTCTGAGAATGGCAGCGTGAGACGCGGCAGGCTCGCCGATTCTCGTCCATGCACATATCGCCCGGTTAGAAGTGCGTTTATCGAAAGTGAGCGGGGGTATGACCGTTGCATGCCGCTGCGTTATGTCGATCCGACTAAGAAGCACGGCCACGCGTACAAGGCCACGGAACGCTTCGGGCGCTCCCGCACCGGACAGTTCTACGCGCGCAAGGTCGCCTCCCGCATCGACCCGTGGGTGTACCGGACAACCGGCGGACGCCTGCCGTCACAGGCCTGGACAATCCCTACAGCGCCGCTCGAGACGACGGGTGCCAGGTCGGGGCAGTTGCGCGAGGTGCAGTTAACCTACTTCCACGATGGGAGCGACCCGATCTTGATCGCGTCTAACTACGGTGGAGCGAAGCACCCGCAGTGGTATTACAATCTGATCGCGCACCCCGGGTGCCGACTCGGCGGCGAGCGATTCGTGGCGGCGGAGATCACCGATGCCGACGAGTACGCACGCTTATTCGCGCTCGCCGAGCAGGTGTACGCCGGGTACGGCGACTATCGTGCCAAGACGGCGTCCATCGGGCGGCAGATCCCTGTCTTCCGGCTCAAGCCGCGCTAGCGGAAAAGACCTGCTGTTCGAGGAACCTTTCGGTGTGCCACCAGTTCAGTGCCCCAGTAACGTTCCTTATCTTCAGTCGCTGCGGCGGTGGCACCACTGACCTGGACTTCTGCGTCATGGATTGTGTCCACGACGGGTCCAGGCCGGCGAGTTGTGTGGGCTTGTCCGGGCTGCTCACATCCGAGCCACTCGCGAGCGCTGGGCCCGCACTGCGAACAGTGCTGTTAGCCAGATTGATCCGTATTTGCCGATGGCCTGTCAGTTCTGACACCAGGAGGTAGCAGTGGCATCGGCTGCCGCGTCTGTGTCGTGGATCTCGGTGAAAGTGACCTGTCCACCACGCAGTATCCACCCTTTGATCGCCCCGTCGTCTACATGAAAGACGGCGGGGGACGGGCTGAAGATATCGTTCCTTATCTGAGACATCGATTCACGAGACACCGTCCCGGGCGGCTGGTTGCCGGTGCCACTCAAACCCAAACGCTGTCAGGTGCGGGGCAGGCAGTCGACCAAGCCTTGGCTGTCAGTTTCACAAGTCGTGTACACGACGAGCAGAGCATTCCGTGCGCAATGCACAGGTCTTCTGACATGAGCCCCCTGTCCGTTCCCGGGACGCCTCGCAGGCGTGAAAATGGCATTGGGTCGCCTGTCCGACGCCGACGTTTCCTTGGGCTGCCAGCCCGCACATGAGCCTGGCGCCGGGGCCCGACCTTGGAAGGGTCACGCACTGTTGCTTCGAGCACGCCGGTCAGAATTTCGGTTCCCTTGACCGAGGCCCCCGGGCGGCCCCCGTGAGATGTGTGG
>RRBB01000327.1:0-9106 GCA_006543605.1 Rhodococcus sp. WS4 | reverse complement strand
CCACCGCCGTGCCGTTCAAGTGGCGCTACACGATCACCGACCTGCACCGGCACCTCGAACGACTCGACCATCACGATCGAACCCTGCAAGCGGCATGACCCCCGACGAATTAACGAATCAGACCACTTAGGCTGACGAGGTGGCGGAAGAAGGCAATGCTTTGGGAACGTATCTGCGTGCCCGGCGTGCGCAGGTCCAACCCGACGACGTCGGCTTGGTAGCCGGACCTCGCCGGCGGGTTGCGGGCTTGCGGCGTGAGGAGTTGGCGACCGTGGCCGGCATCAGTGCGGAGTATTACCTGCGTCTCGAGCAGGGCCGCGACAAGCATCCATCCCCGCAGATCCTCGACGCGCTCGCCCGGGCGCTGCAGCTGGACATCAAGGGCACCGAATACCTGTACGAGTTGGCCGGTGTCCGCGGCCACCAGGCGCAGCCCGATCTCGAATCTGCCGCCGACGGCCTCGACGTGTTGATCGAGCATTTTCCGATGCCGACGATCGTCGCCAACCGCTACCAGGACGTGTTGGCGGCCAACCGCATTGCCTGTGCCTTATCTCCGGGGTTCTCACCGGGGCAGAACTTCCTGCGCTGGAGGCTCACCGAACCGGCGGCACGCGACTTCTTCGTCGACTGGGACGAAGCCACCGATATCGCGGTCAGCGGGCTGCGGGAAGTCGCCGGCAAGTCGTCCGATGATCTGCGCATGCGTGCTCTGGTCGAGGAACTGTCAGCGCTCAGTGAACGCTTCCGGGAACTATGGGCGCGCGCCGACGTCGGTTACCAGCCCGGCATTACCGTGGTGCACCACCCTGTCGTCGGCGAGCTGCACCTGCAGCGCAATCGGCTGGCGGTGCCGCATTCCGGCGGCCAGCATCTCATTATATTCAGCGCCGCGGCCGGGACTGCCTCGGCGGCTGCGCTACAACGACTTTCAACGATGGCGCGGTCCTAGTTCGCCTGCCGCCACTGGTAGCGGACGTGACAGATTCGTCTTCCGTTGAGTTCATTCGTGCTTTGCGGTCAGTGCAGCACCGGCGCTGCATCCCGCATTCCGAAACTGGGCCATCCCGGTTTGACGGGACTCCTAGGTAGGTCGTGTAGGGACTCGCCGCGCGGCCACGGCGGCAGCGAAGGCGGCGTGGCAGGGGCGCGGTTGCGCGACTATGCGCCGATACCGTGCGGGCAGCGGCGTCGATCGCGCACGGCGAAGTCGTCCTCATCGGACATTCGCTCGGCGGACTCGTCCGCCAGCATGCCCTTCCGACGATCAAGCTGTGGCGGCAGTCCTGCTCGCGAGCATGCCAGCCCGGCCCGCCATCGGCGCTACCGTGTCCGTGGTACGGGGCCATCCGACCCAGGGATTGCGCCTCCTTGCAGGACTTCCGATTTATCTGGGGCCCCGACCTGCTCTTCCCCGGACTGGATGCGGCAGCCGCGGCAGCGTCCATGCGGCGGATGACCGCCGACTCGGTGCTGGTGCATTACCAGCTCGTAGCACATCCCCCGGCACCGTTGCCATCCCCGTCCATTCCAATGCTGTCGGTCGCCTATCGACGACCGTGTCGTCCCGATCCGCACTACTCGGGCGACAGCCCGCTTACACAGGCTAGCGAACCTTGGTCTCGAATCTTCGTCGCTAGGCGCCGCATCGGATTCACCGAATTGTCCAACGGATTCGCCGCCCGACGACCCGGAAGGGTTGCAGGCGATCTGCGATCGGCTCGGACCGAGCACCGTCAGAGTCTTCCGGACGTTGGATTAATTTAGCGGCCGCCGCTGCCGCTGACCGACCACGACCGTGACTACCGGGGTCACTCGAGCGTCCGGACGCGGATCGGCTATCGAACGTGCGGTTGTCCTCGTGGCCGTCGGCGGTAGGTCAGAAGAGGGTGTCGCGGACCCGCAGCGGCCGATAGCCGGTGGGGCCGAGCTGGGCGAGTTCACCCTCGATGTCCACGTCGATGGAGCCGAAGAAGGTGATGTTCGCGTTGTGCGCCGGCGAGATGTGGGCCAGGACCTCGTCATCGACACGCCGGCCCGCGGCGCGCATCGACTCCAGCGCCAGCCCGTAGTACTCGGTCGCCCACGCCACCACGGCGTTGGTGGCCAGCGTCAGGCACCAGGCCTGCTCGGTCTGCTGCTCGAGGTGGCGGGCGCGGACGGTGCCCTCGTGCGCGTAGAGCAGGTCCCGCTTCAGCGCGTGCAACGACTCGCCCTTGCGCCGTGCTATGCGCCAGCCCTGTACGCAGGCAAATGCGAATCTTCGGCGGGTTGTGCCCCGTCAGTCCGGCAGGGGCTCGTGGATCTCAGCCTGCTCGTCAATATGGTCGATTCCGACTCACACTCCCATCGAGGCGGTGCAGGAAGCGCAGGCGGCTACCGGCTATGCGTGGGGGTCGCCCAAGATTTGCCCCATTGCGTATTCACTCGACGAGGTGTCTCCTTTGGACCATAGGTCCGATGAAGAGTGACTTCGCTCCGACGCTCAGGCCATGAGTTTGTTCAGGACGCGGCTGTCGGATCCGGAATCATGCGCCGTGAGTCGCCTTCGCAGCGGCCCAGGCGGAGCCCGGGTTCGCGCGATTCGGGTGCTTGTCGAGGAGGGCTGCATAGAGCTCCTCGGCAGTTGTGGTCGCCTGGCGCAACACCTCGAAGTCCTCGAGGTAGGACAACGTCTCGGTGATGTTCGACGGGTCGTCCGGGTAGTCGCTGTGCTTGTGTCCCGCGACCACAACTCGCGCGTCGACTTGGGACAACTGCGCGAGGGCGGATCGCCAGTTCTCGCGCGTTTCCGGGGTGGTCTCGGCGAGGTAAGGATGTGTGTGGTTGTAGACGACATCGCCGCCGACGATTAGGCCTAGGCTGGGCACCCACACGACGGTGGTGTCTTCGGTGTCCGTGAATCCCATAGGGAGAATGCGGAGTTCGTGCCCGTGAAGATCAAGCCCCGCGGACTCGATGACGCTGGGCACCTGCGGGGGTGAGGGGATCTCGCCGGGGAACAGTCGTTCCCAGAATCCGTGCAACATCTCGGGCGATGCGTGTTTCTGCGCCTGCGCCACGCTACCGGCGGTTGCGACGGCAGTGGCGTTCTCGAACCGATCGAGAAGTTGACCGATGCCGAAGAAGTGATCCCCATGCCCATGGGTGGAATAGATGTGAGTGAGGTTGCGGTCGAAGGATGCGACCCAGTCGACCAGCTTCTCGTTTTGCGTCGACGTCGTGAAGGTGTCGATCAAGATGGCGTCGCGGGGCCCATAGATGAGGGTTGATGTGTTCGTCACCCACTGGAGGTCTTCGGGCCCGTACGGGAGATCCCGAGTCAGAGAGGGACGGCGGTCGACGAGGACCGCGAACTTCAGGATGTCTTCACGGCTATCCGGCTGGTGGGGGCTCATCGTTCTCCTCTTGCGTTCGGGACGGCGCGATAGTTTTTGGCGCAGAATTCATGGTCGCATTCCTGACCATACCGCAACGACGCAATCAAAGCTCGTATGTATATGTCTAGCCTGCTGTCACTACAGTCCGGGGGCGACTCTTCGATGTGGCCGCAAGCGCTCGCCCTTCCGTGGCTCACGGCTACTGAGGGATGGAGCCACCTCACTTCGGTCGACCTCGACCGCGTTGCCCGTCGCTACGCAGCAATGGAACTAAACTGCGCCGTCGCCGGGCCTTCTCACGCCGGCCGACTATCGACATAGTTGACGACTAGACGTTTATGTTGTTTGCTGAGTCAACTGCTCCGCGGAATCGCTCATGGCCGGGGTGGTCCCACGTGCGGATCACACGCTGCCCGGCATGACTTGATTGAAGCACGGTCGAGGCAATCTCGGTGACCGAAGTGTGGGGCGCGAGGCACTACGTCGTGGTTCGGGGCAACTGTGGCGGACTACCGCCCCCGGCGACTCGACCTCCGAGTAACCGGTACGGCTCACCGCCTCGAAGGAATTTCCCGGACCACACCCGATCCCGGCGCTATCGCCACACCACCAATATCCGACCTGGGAGTCATTGTGCTCGACAAACTGTACGCCGCGTTTCTCTCGCTCATCGGGCTGTCCTTCGGCGGCTACGTCCTGCTCGACGAGATTGCCGACACGGTCGACCGGTCCACGGCTGGCAACGAGCGCAGCGGGCCCAGGCGAACTGGGGTGGAGGAGCTTTGACGGCGGTGTTCATCGGAGACGATGCGAGAACTGAGGTTTCGGCGCTTGACCGCATCCGTAGTCACGCCATCGAACGGTGCGGGACCCATGGCCTCGCGAGGCGCGCGCTGCCTGGTCCACCGCGTCTGCCGGTCCGCCGGGCGAGGATCACCTCGGCACGCGCCTCAGTCGTTTTAGAGCCATCGGTGCCTGCGCATTGTCCTGGTGCGGCATCAGTCACAGGCAGGGCGGTGACCGGCTCGACGGCGTGCCGAACCTCACCTTGTTGATCGAACAGCGGTAAAGCGCGCCGGCTCCTCGATGTGTCATACGTCTGACGCAAGCTAATCGATCTAGCTTATGTTCAAACTACGAGGTGATACGCCATTTGGATCCGACAAATGACCTGTTCCACCGGATAATTCGCCCCTTGCGTGACATAGGAATAGTAGCTACGGTTAGGTCATATGCCGGAAAAGGTGTGACGCCATTTACAGAGGATGAGGGGATGGGCCTTCGTCGCGGACAGGGGAAACGATGAGGTTTCGACGAAGGCACCGACCGCCATCGGTGGATTTTTCACGCTGATGGCCGGGCTCGCGCCGGCCCTCGCGCCGGCGGACGAATCGGATCCGCTTGCCGACGCCAGAGAAGCGATCACAGTGCTGCCCGCGCCCAACCCGAACTCGAATGTGACCCGGGGCGGAAGTATGACGCGCTCCCACACGCCTGCGGTGCAACACATTACCGCCGTGCCGCAATGAATAGAGGAACCGACTGTGAATACGACAATGCTTCCCGCGACCGGCACGGAACCCGCGCTCGAAATCGTGCACACCCCCGCGGCGGAAATCGCCGACCGTCCCCCGATGCTCTTCGTACATGGCCTCGGGCACGGCGCATGGTGCTGGCAGAACTGGATGGAAGCAGCCGCAGCGGCCGGTCACCCGGTCTACGCGCTTTCCTTCCGCGGTCACGGTGGCAGCGAAGGCAGCGTCGCCGGGGCGCGGCTGCGCGACTACGTCGCTGACACGGTCCGCGCTGCCACGTCGATTGCAGACGGTAAGGGGGTCCTCATCGGACATTCCCTCGGCGGCCTCGTCGTTCAGCACGCCCTGCCTGCGATCAAGCCCGCGGCTGCGGTCCTGGTCGCGAGCATCTCAGCCCGCCCCGCCATCGGAACGGCCATATCCGTGGTAAGACATCATCCGATCCAGGGACTGCGTCTCCTCGCAGGTCTTCCCCTCCACCTGGGCCCCGACATGCTCTTCACCGGACTGGACCCGGCGGCGGTGGCAGCGGCCGTCGCGCGGATGACCCCGGAATCGGCACTGGTGCAGTACCAGCTCCTGGCCCACACCCCTGCGCCGCTGCCGTCGCCGTTCATCCCGGTGCTGTCGGTTGCCGCCACCGACGACCGTGTCGTCCCGATCCGCGCCACACGGGCGACCGCCCGTCGGTACAGTGCCACGATCCGCGAACTGGAAGGCATCGGCCACGACATGATGCTCGATGCCGGTTGGCGCAGGGCGTGGGATGTAGTCGATCAGTGGCTGCGCTCGCAGTCAGTGCCTCCTACTTAAATCCGGATTTCCCCGATACGTCTCTGCTTATCGCGCTGCACCCGGCGGCCGGCGGGGGATGTGCCACGAGTGAACGGTACTCTCGTGGTGGTGAAGCACGCGCCGGGGCGATCGCCAGCCGTCGCCTGCCTGGCGCGAACGCCCTGATCGAGTTCCAGCTGGCTCGCCGGATGTGAGTTCGTCAGTGGCGATCGATTTCGTTGTCGGCGATCATCTGCCGTCTCATGCCCAGATCGCCCAGCCGTGCACCGAGCAACCGGCGGTCAGCCGTTGATCGCGAAGCGAGCTCGGATGTCACCTGAGGCGAGGGGACGCCATAGCGTTCCTTCTGCTGGTCGGTGGTGACGGCCCCGTGCCGGTGCATGTCGCCCTCGTCGGGTACCGCGACGTCGAGGGCGAGCGGTCCTGGCAACGAGTAGTCAGCTGCTTCGACCCGGCCGCGCGGCCGCGCATCTCGAGCCCGTGCGCGCCGAAATCCGGCGCCACGTACGGGGCCGAGACACCGGATTGTTCGCGGCGCTGCAGCCGCGCGGACGGGCCTCGGAGTTCATTACGCCACTCGGTGTTCCTTCGACGGGAAGCACGATGTCGTGGATGAATTCCGCGGTCGGCTCGG
Organism: Rhodococcus sp. WS4; assembly: GCA_006543605.1. Lineage (GTDB taxonomy): Bacteria > Actinomycetota > Actinomycetes > Mycobacteriales > Mycobacteriaceae > Rhodococcus_F. The sequence goes on along the minus strand of RRBB01000327.1, from coordinate 2,762 downwards.
CGAGTTGGATCGCAACCGCAACGGGGCTGAGTTACGCCTGCGGTCTACCGATGGTCTCGAGGTGGTGGGTGGGCCGTAACCGCGAGATGCCCTCACGCTTTGGGCAGATCGGCGGTGTCTCAGGTCCGATCCATCCCAGAACGAAGGGCATCTCCAAAGGGGCAACTTCAGTCTCGGGTGGAACCCGACGCGGACCACGAGCTGGTGTCGATCGGCGAGAAGTCGGTGCTCTTGTCGTCGAGTCGCCGCATTCGTGCGTCTCGGCGGCCTTCGAGTATGTGGTCCTCGAGTGGCGTAGTAAACACGTTCTCGACCAGGGTGTATTCCGCCGCCAACCGTCCGACGGGATTCAGGGCTGCCGTATCGATGCGCCCGCGGTCGAGATACAGATCGTCGCGGATGTGGAATCGTTCGATCACACCGAAGACGATGTGATCGTCCAGGTCGCCGATCGGAATGATCCGTTCAAGGGTGCACTCGAAGGAGATCGGGGCGCCCGCCACCCTGGGGGCTTTCACCACTTCTGATGGCGCCTTCTCCAGTCCGACGGCTTCGAATTCGTCAACACCGCTTGGGAATTCGGCCGCAGTGCGATGCATCTGGTGCGCCTGCGGCAAGGACACCAGGTTCGTGCAGAACTCGCCGGTGTCGCGAATGTTCACGAAGGTGTCTTTGAGACTGCCATCGGACCGTGGCTGCATGGACAGGGAGACCATCGGTGGCTTGCGGCCGACGCCGGTGAAGAACGAGATGGGTGCCAGATTCGCGACGCCCTCGGTGGACACCGTGCTCACCCAGCCGATCGCGCGGGGCAGGATGCTGCCGATCAAGAGCTTGTAGGCGGCTGTGGGGTCCAAAGTGGACCCGTCGATGATCATCAATAATCTCCTATCGTCGGATTCGCTCGACCGAGCACTGCGACTGTGCATGGGTTTCCGGCATTCCGGCTCATCCTTTTGCTGAGCGTGCCGATCCCCATGCGGCTCCGGGGTTCATCCGGTCGGGGTGCTTTTCGAGCAACAGGTGGTAGAGCTCCAGCGTGGTCGACGTGCTCACGGTCAGCTCCTCGAAATCCCGAATGTATTGTTTTGTCTGCTCGAGGATCTCCGGGAGGTCGCCGCGGGCGGGATTCTTGTGGCCGGCCACGACGGAGATGGGCGCTAGGGCGGCAAGGGTGTCCAGCGCGGCGATCCACGCCTTTCGTCCTTCGGCCGGTGACTCGGCAAGGTAGAGGTGCACGTCGTTGTATGCGGCGTCGCCGGCCACGACCAAGCCGATCGACGGCACGTGCAACGCGGTGGTGTCGTCGGTGTCGGTGTGGCCGAGCTCGATGATCCGGATCTCTTCGCCCTCGAGCTCGAAGGTGTTCCCGGCCACGGGCTCGGGCAGGACGAATCGATCCGGGATCTGCCCGGGGAACCGGGACTTCCAGAACGACTCGACGAACTCCGGCGCGCACTGTTGCCGAGCGTGCGCCACGACGGAGGGGGTGGCGATGGCGCGAGCCTGGGGGAAGCGCTCGAGGAGGGTGGACAGGCCGAACCAGTGGTCGCCGTGGCCGTGGGTGACGTAGATCGTCGTGAGGTTCTTGCCGCTGGCCGCCACCCAGTCCGACAGATGGCGTGCCTGCTCGACGGTCATCAGTGGGTCGACGAGGACGGCGTCGGATTCGCCGCTGATCAGAGTCGAGGTGATCGGTGACCACCAGCGGCGGTCGAGGTCTGGGGGAAGATCGGGGATCGCGGTCGGGATGGACGGGGCGACGTGGACGTCGTACGACAGTGTGGGCATGGTGAAGTCCTCTCAGCGACCGTGAAACGGCGTCATGGGGCGGGGTGCGCGGGACCGCAAGGCTCTGATTGCGGTGGGTATCGCGATGCGGCTGTCATGGCGAGGTCGCCCTCGACGTGCAGCTGAGGTGTGGTACTCCTGTATTCCTTTCCCGATGTGTCGGTGGCGCGCGGTTACCACGGTCGAGCACCGGCAAGGTTGGTCGCGAGGGTGAGAGGCGGCTCCGTCGCGGCGCGGACCTCGTCGGCTGTCACCCCCGGGGCCAGTTCGACCAGGCGCAGGCCGTCGCCTTCGACGTCGATCACGGCGAGATCGGTGATGATCCGGTGCACGACGCGGCGACCGGTCAGGGGAAGTGTGCAGCGCCGAACGATCTTGGGTGCGCCGTCCTTGGCGACGTGGTCCATCAGCACGATGACCCGCCGCGCGCCATGCACCAGATCCATGGCCCCGCCCATTCCCTTGACCATTTTCCCGGGAACGATCCAGTTGGCGAGGTCACCCGACTCGGAGACCTGCATGCCGCCGAGGATGGCGGCGTCGATCTTCCCGCTGCGGATCATCCCGAAGCTCGTGGCGGAATCGCAGAAGGAGGCGCCCGGTCGCAGGGTGACCGTCTCCTTGCTGGCATTGACCACGTCGGGGTCCGTCTCCCCGGGCGCGGGGTAGTCGCCGGTGCCGAGTACTCCGTTTTCCGATTGGAGCACGACCTCGATATCCGCCGGGATATGCGCGGGAACACGGGCCGGCGCCCCGATGCCCAGGTTGACGTAGTCGCCGTCCGAGAGTTCCCGTGCTGCCCGGGCCGCCATCTGATCTCGCGTCCAGCTCATTCGGGCGCCCCCCGTGTGACAAGTTTCTCGATGCGTTTGTCCGCTGCTTCCTCGGCGGACAAAGGCACGACGCGCTGGACGAAGGCGCCGGGCAGATGGACGTCGTCCGGGTCGATTTCGCCCGGCTCGCACAGCTGC
>RRBB01000326.1:0-9107 GCA_006543605.1 Rhodococcus sp. WS4 | reverse complement strand
GCAACCTCACCGGAAACGCTCGCATGGCCTCTCGCTTTCAGGTCGACAGTCACAAAACGACTACCAGCCACGAGCACCACACCCCCGGAGAAACGCCGCACCACCCGCAAGATCACCCGGAACGAGCGACATCACGCAACAGGTCCATGACCCCCGGAGAAGGACTGCGCATCGGCGAGGCTCTGTCCTTGCAGCATCGAGATTGGCATGTCGGGCGGGGAGAGAACCCATTCATCGAGGTGGTGCCGCGCCGGAATCCGCACGGGTTGCGCCAGAAGAGCGGCTACCGCAAGGTATATCTCTCCGACGCCACCGATCGCCTCTACGGCGAATACGTCTGGCAGTTATGCGACCTCGGGCTGGCCGCCGCGGTCGACGATATGAACCGCACATCCGTGTTCGTAAACATCAACAGTGGCAGAACCTTTGCGCCACTACATCCAGACACCGTCTACAAGCTGGTCGACCGCTTGCGAAAGCGGCTCGGGACCCGGGTCCCCGCTCGGTGGAGCCCGCATTGGTTTCGCCACACGCACGCCACCGCTCTACTGCTATCGGGCACACCGGTTCATGTGGTCAGCCGGCGGCTCGGTCACCGAGATATCCAAACAACGTTGAACACGTACGCCTGGGTCACCGAAGACGAAGAGCTCAAGTCGATCGCCGACTGGACACGTGTGACACAGACTTGGAGGGTCCAGCATGGGCAGATTCAGTGATTCGCAGATGGTCGAGGCTCTCCATCACTCGTCCGAATGCCGTTACGACGAGGACACAAACCTCGCCCTGGTCGATGCGGTACCGGAAGGCTTGCGACTGCTGCATTACACAAGACGCTCGATTCCCGAGGAGTTCCTAGCCTCTTTCGCGTACTACCACGACAAGATCGGTGACATCCACCTCGACGCGCTCCCGGAGCCGATGCAGCGCGAAGTTATGTATGCCGTCTGGAGAATCGTCGAATTGGGTGGACGTGTTCCCTGCGCCCCGATGGGCCTTCTGATGAGAGAACTCGCCGTCACTGCGCAGCGTCTCGGTAGGCAGCAGCAGCCGCACCAGAGTTTGATGGTTCGCACTCCAGGCGAGTGGAAGACCGAGCTACGGACGACCTGGGTACAGCGCGAGAAACAACTCCCCAACCTCAACACTCTCCGCACCTATCTGGCGCCGCTGGACCGAGTCTGCAAAATTCTGTGGTTCGCCTACGACCGTGGCACCTGGTGGGAGCGAGAAGTGTGGGATCTGTCCATGGACAGCAGAATTCCTCGACGCGATCACGAACCCGCGTTCAGTACGGCGATTCACTGGCACGCCCTCGAGACGGGTTGGCTGCGTCGGGCAGCAATGTACTACACGAAAATTCTGCTCGAAGCCGGCTCGATCACGTGGTCGACGGCGCACGGACGATTCGACGGATTCCGAGTTTTCGATCTGTATCTCACGGACAAGAACATCACCACACCACGGCTCTGCGACGACCGAAAACACGTGCGGACCGTCATGATGGACTTCCTCAACCGCGAGAAGACGCACGTTGTCAAGGTGGGGAAGAGCAGGGGCAATGTCCGTTCGGACGCATCTGTCTCGTCGATCGCTACGGCCGTGAAAGGCCTATACGTCTACATGTACGACCACGGCGACGTGGCCGCCCAGCTTCTCGCCGAGCCGCGGTGGCGCGATCTGCCCCCTGAGTACGTTCGCTTCTGGATGCCCGGCGATGTCAAGCCGAAAGGTTCATCGCGGCGGCGGTTCGACGAGCGCCACATCATCACCGACGACGTGCTATCCGAGGTGGTCAAGCATGCACACATCATCGGTGATCCTCGCGAGGAAGGCGGTATGGGCGATCCACAAGCGATGCGGATCCTGCTCTTGATGATCGCCACGGGCCGGCGCGTGAACGAAATCTGCATGCTCGACTTCAGCCCCTTGACCCCGGTAGCGCAAAACGGCACAGACGACTCCTCCATCGCCAGGCTCCGCTACCAGCAGACGAAGATCGACGGCGCACCGAATACTATTTTCGTGGACAACGAGGTGGTGCAGATCGTCGCCGAACAGCAACAGTGGCTACTTCAGCACCTGGAGAAGTCAGGCATATCGGATGTCCCCGAATATCTGTTCATCAAGCACCAGAACAATCTGCGAGGCAACCAGCCCTACTACGCAGCGAACTTCCGACAACGCCTGAACAAGCTGGTGAAGACAGCAAAGCTCAATGATCGTGACGGCAACCCGCTGCGCCTGTCCGCTACTCACCGGCTCCGCCACACCAAAGCCACCAAGCTGCTCGATGCCGGTGTTCCCTTGCACGTAGTGCAGAGATATCTCGGACACACCTCACCCGAAATGACCATGATCTACGCGCACACACTGGATTCGACCGCCAAGGCGGAGTTTGTTCGATTCCAGAAGATCACTCGCGACGGCGAAGCCGCCAGGCTGCACGCCGACGAGCTCTATGACCTGATGGCGCTCCAGTCCCGCACCGACCGGGTACTCCCCAACGGATGGTGCACGCTGCCTCCAGCCCAAGCTTGCGACAAGGGAAATGCCTGTCTCACCTGCGACTTGTTCGTCACCGATCAACGCTTCTTACCCGTTCACGAAGACGAGCTACAAGCGGTGGATCTCCTCATCGACAAACGACAAGCGATGCACAAGGACCAAACGGGTGAGCCGATGTCGGAAGATCATGTCTGGCTGACACTTCGGCGTCGTGAGCAAGGCGCACTGCGGGCCATCGTCGACACTCTCTCGACGGCGACTTCCGCCGAAGCGCATGTAGGAGCCGGAGTCCCAACCCGGGCGGAACAAGACTCCCAACTGCGACGAACGGCAGGCTACTGACATGGCCGGCAATGTGGACAACCTACGCAAGGCCGCCGCCGCAAAGCGGGACGCTGCGACCAAGAGAGCGGAAGAGGGACTCCGGCATGCAATCCGGATTGGCGCACCGATTACCTTCGAAGGTGTCGCCGCTCACGCCAGTGTCTCCAAGGACTTCCTCTACCGCACCCCGGCCCTCCGCGCCCGTATCGAACAGCTACGACGCCAACAAGCCGGCATGAGCCCGGTCGCTCCGTCCCGTCGCCGGCCCGACCGGGGTCTAGCGGAGGATGCCAATAGCATCGTCCTCACGCTCACAGCCAAGCTCGCCGAGGAACGAGAACGCTACCGCCGTGACGTGACTCAGCTCAAAGCGGAGCTATCTGCCGCGCATGGCCGAATCCTTGAGCTCAGTCGCCGCGCCGTGCAACCGCCCGAATGACTGTGGGCAGCGTCATCACGCGCGCCGGGCCAGGCTCCCCCGTGCTGTTGACGCTGCAGCGATCACAACTGATGAACGACCGACGAGTCGCAGTCACACCACCATCGACACGACGCCTGGTGCTGCACTCCGAACAGCAACAGAACGCCCAGCGCCGCGTGTTCGTTGACGACGCGTCGTCAACGGATCCACCAGCACCAATCACCATTCGCAGCGAAATCACTCCGGATAAGCCGGCAATAAGCACCGCCGTTTCGAGGCCGCGGCCCGAAACGAGGGGCGTTCGGTCACCGACTCCGAGCGTGCGTTGATCAGGCGGCCGAGCTTGGCTTCTTTCGACCATGAGGGCACCAATCCCCAGGTCAGCGTCCTGAGCTGTGTGGCCGGTGCCGCGTCCGGCTCGTCCCGGGGTGCCCGTTCGAGGACCGCCCGGATCTGCTGGGTCGGGGCGATGTTGTAGGACGGGCGCAGCTCGTCACCGACGACCTCGTCGACGTGGAAGATCGAGCGCAGTTCCTTGTCCGTGGTGGTACTGGCGTAGCGGCCGCACACGTTCACCCTCCCTGGTCACATCTTCTGCCCCGATCTAACACGCCATGACCGACGCGAGCGCGGCGATGGAGGCCTTAGCCTTGAGTGTGGGTCGGGGCCAACCTGCCGAAGGAACGTGCCATGGTCTGCGATCCGGGGTGCTTCTCCCCCTTCCATATGCCCTGGTTGTGGCCGTTCTGGGGTGTCCTGTTTCCCTACGCGAATCCCGCCAACCCCGGGATGTGGCCGCCGTTCTGAATCCGGTGGACCGCACGGGCCGGAATATCACCCGGTACGCGGTCGTTGAAGAGGCTGACGGTGGCGGGACATACCCCGGGTACCACATCAGAATCGTCGCTGCGAGCGGCCACTTGCCGAGAGGCGATATGACCGGCACCGTCCTCCTGACCGGGTAAGACCTACATTGCGTAGCGTTCCTGGGAAGGAAACGAAGCCGCTGTCACCGGGGAAGGCGACAGCGGCTTCCCTTTACTCTGCGGCCGCAGCACAGGACCCCACTGCACCACCCACTTTGCGAATGGCCTAGACATCGTCAGGCAACGGCTCCGGCATCCACAGCTCACCTTCCTCCGCCGAAGCGAACAAGAACTCGCGGCGAACGGATTCGGCAGCGAACTCATCACCAGCCCTGGCGATTGTTGACAGTATTGCCGGTGCGGGCACGAACTGGGACAGTACGCTCGGCTCCCCGGAGAGTTTGACATGGCCAGTGTTAATCCCAAGAAGTGTCACGCGCGCGCCGAGCGGCTTACCTGTCCAGGAAATCTCTGGTGGCCTAAGTGGTCTGATTCATAAGTTCGTCGGGGGTTGTTGCCAAGCGGTCGGGTCGCCGAGGTACAGGCCGCAGGCGCAGTCGAGTGCATCCTCGACACTGCCGGCGAAGTTTCCGTTGGGCAGGACCGAGTCCTGGTACTTGCCGCTGCTGCCGAGGTAGATCGCGAATCCCCACACACTGGCGGATCCGCCGTACCGCAGTCGCATCAACGGGATCACTGTCCCGTCGGTCAGCACGCCGTCGACGTAGGCGAAGTTGCTGCGGAATCGGGTGTTGATCGTGGCCAGTTGCGGCCACCTGGTCCGGGCCCGATCCAGCAGTTTCCAGCGCAGCGAGTTCTTCGTCGATTCCGGTGGCGTCGGCATGGGTGTGATGGTGCCCGATCGAAATTGCTTTCGTGGCGGCCCGCGTGTCGTTACCTCGGGGCTTGCTGTGGCCGGTGTGGTGTATGTGTCGTGAGTGATCCAAGTTGTTCTTCGTCGGATGGTGTGTCGTGGTGATGGCCAGCCCTTACCGGGTGGTGTTGACTGGCAACGACCGCGCGGTTCTCGATCGTTGGGTGCGGGCCGGGAGCACACCGCAGAGGACGGTGCTGCGGGCGTTGATCGTGCTGATGGCCGCCGACGGCGACTCGAACGCCCACATCGCGGCCGAGCTCTGTGTCTGCGTGGACACGGCCCGCAAGTGGCGGGCCCGGTTCTATCGCCGAGGAATCGAAGGACTCACCGACGCGCCGCGTTCGGGGCGCCCGCCGAGGTATTCCCCGTCGCAGGTCGCCGCGGTCAAGGCGTGGGCATGTCAGCTTCCCACCGAGCACGAGCTGCCCCTGTCGCGGTGGAGTGCCCCGGAGTTGGCCCGGCAGTTGCTGATCGACGGCATCAGCGCCTCGGCCACGACGGTCCGACGCTGGCTCGCGCAGGACGCCCTCAAACCCTGGCAGTACCAATCGTGGATCTTCATCCGAGACCCGCAGTTCGAGATGAAGGCGGCCGTCGTCCTCGATCTCTATGCCCGCAGGTACGACGGAGTCGAGTTGGGGGCGGACGAGTACGTGATCTCCGCGGACGAGAAACCGTCCATCCAGGCCCGCCGGCGCTGCCATCCCACGCAGCCGGCCGGCACAGGCCGGCCGATGCGCGTCAATCACGACTATCGCCGTGGTGGGGCGTTGGCGTATCTGGCGGCCTACGACGTCCACCACGCCCGGGTGTTCGGCCGATGTGAAACCACAACCGGCATCGACCCGTTCACCGCGCTGGTCGATCAGGTCATGAGCCAGCAGCCATACGCCTCTGCGGAGCGGGTGTTCTGGGTTGTCGACAACGGGTCCTCGCATCGTGGGCGAGCCGCGATCGATCGGCTGGCCGCGAGGTATCCGAACGCGGTGATGGTCCATACCCCGAAGCACGCCTCCTGGCTGAACCAGGTGGAGATCTACTTCTCGATCATCCAACGCAAGGTGCTCTCGCCCAACGATTTCGAAGACCTCGATGATGTCGAACGGCGCCTGCTCGACTTCGAGGACCGGTACAACGCCACCGCTGTGCCGTTCAAGTGGCGCTACACCACCGCGGACCTGCACCGACACCTCGAACGACTCGACCACCACGACCGAACCCGACAAGCGGCATGACCCCCGACGAATTTATGAACCCAACCACTAACGCCAATTTTCACTCAGCGAGTCCACCCTCATTCGCTGGGTCTGACCATGCGAATTCGTAGCGGACCGTGCATCCGCCGAGCCACGGGACTGGGACGTTGGGTAGGTCGGCTTGGCGTCGGACGGGCGAGTAGTGCGCTGGGTATTCGCTGACTGGTCGACGACCCCAGTCAACCGTGCCCGGTCGCGGAGATCAACGAACCAGCGCCCGCGTGTCGCCTGCTCGGCGGCCGAGCGCCCCAGAATACTCAATAACAGGAGAGTAGTTCGTGACCGCATGAGGGTGTCCTCCTTGATAGGCCCGCCAGCAATCGTTAGCAATGGCCAGCAGGGATTCGCTTTACAGTCAGCGAGATGCCCTCATTATGTTCGCGCCGTGATGCCCCGCCCCACAGCGAAATGCCTACCCGGCAAACGCATTCAACCCCTCACGGAGCCACGGGCGTCTCCCGAGCGACCCGAAGTTCAGGCAATCAGCGCTCCGCGAAAATCGGCGCTAAGGCTCAGAACAGGCGCCCCTGACATCCCCTCACGGCTGAAGGAGTGGCCCAGCACCCTCCGTGGGTAGTCGTTGCCTGCATAAGAGGCGCTGTAGCGCGGATCGCTCGCGATCCATCCCCCGACCAATATGGGCCTCTCGGAGACGCCTCCTCCCAACTCGGGGTAACCCGGCATCAGGAGCGGTGATCCGACTTGGACCTCTCCTCGAATGATACTGCGACGCTTCTCTATCAGCGTGATGTCGAAGTTGTTGAATGTCAGATCCAGACTCTTCGTTCCAACGTTCGGCAGGACGATAACCGCAAGATCAATGTCCTCGCTGTAGGGGAACACGGGAGTCGGATCAACGATTGTCAGCGACGTACGTTGAGGAGTCGGTTCATCATCCCGTTGGTTCTGGAAGAACCCATTGATTTCTATCGATGCCAACCCGCGAGACGACCATTTCTTGCGGTCCTGCGGAAGGTATCTTCGATCTACGACGTGACGGTTAGTGACGAGATAATGGCTCCCCGAATGGGATCGCACGATGAAACCAGTCCCATGCCCGTACGTCACAATATTGCCGCTGCCGTAGTTCTCCACCCTCAATCTGAGGGCGCGATAGAGTTGCTCATTGCCGATCGTTTCGTTCGCTTCGTCCTCGTCCATGCAGACATTCCACTACATGATGACCATTTTCGGACTGGCACCGTCGCCCGGAATATGTCGAGTTCTCGAGGTGGACTGTACGGGCGCATCACGGTAGACAGCCGGCAGCTACTGCAACATGTCCCATGTGATCGAATCCGGATCCAGGTCGCCTCGCTGACCCTTGAAACTAGGATGCCGCAGTCCCCCTTCGTTGTATTCCCTGTAGTCGACATCGACCACCAAAATCGGGTCGACCCACCGCACTACACCGTGCTGTTCCGCGGCCCCAGGCTCGGCCGCGATCGGGCTGGTGGGACGTTCGAGGGCGGCCAGTTGCTCACCCAGCTGGCGGCGCACCGCCTGCGTGAAGCCCGTCCCGACGTGGCCGACATAGCGAATTCCGGTGTTGTCGTGGGCGCCGAGGACGAGGGAGCCGACGATGTTGCGATGCCTCCCGCCCGCGGAAATCCACCCGATCACCAGGCAACTGGCTCGAGAACGAATCAGCGCCTTCCGCCATGCCCGGGTACGCTGACCGGGTAGGTACAGAGACGAAACACGTTTGAACACAGCACCTTCCATACCCGAACCGCGAACCGCTTCGAGCATGACCGAACCGTCGATGCCTTCCCATTCACTGCCCGACAGCAGTGTCGGAACTCGCGGCGCCACTCTAGCTCATCAAAAGACCGTCGGTTCGAGCATCGAGTCGCGCTACTGCTAATACTTCAGTGGTCGAGGTCCAGCGGTCGGCAGGGCGATCAGATTGCCGGCGTGGTCCTGATGGGTGAGTTCTGTGATTACCGCGCAGAGGGTCTTGATTTGGTCGAGATTCGTGGCCTCGCGGGCTTTGAGCTCCCTGATCTGTTCTCGAGCATCCGCCAATTGCTGTTGCAGCGCGTCTATATTCGGCGGGATCGGTCCCAGGCCAGCACTTGCCTTGAAATCTGCGACGAGGTCGGGGTGGTGTTCGTAGAGACGTTGGCGCGACACCTCGGCCTCGGTAGCGAGGGTAGAGATGGTGAATTTGCCATTGCTGCATGCAGAAGTGCCGGTCAGCAAGCGCTGGGATGCATCGCGGATGCGCTGACGCTCGGCTTTGAGCTGGGCGAGACGATCGGTGGTAGGCATGGTGCCGTTCCTGTCTAGAGCGTGTCTGCTATTTACGGACGCGATGATGAATGACGAGCGCAGCGACGAGTACGCCACCGAGGAAGGTGGTGGCGTACTTGTCGTAGCGAGTGGCGATGCCACGCCACTGCTTGAGACGCCCGAAACCACGCTCGACGGGGTTGCGTTCGCGGTAGCGGTCCTTGTCGAAGGCCGGCGGCCGACCCCCGGCCGATCCTTTCGCCTTGCGACGTCGGATCTGGTCGCGGCGTTCGGGGATGGTGTGCGAGATTCTGCGTTCCCGCAGGTCTTTTCGGGTGCTCGGGTGCGAGTACGCCTTGTCGGCCAGCAGGCGAAACGCTGCGGTGTCGTGGGCGCGGTGCGCGTCGAGCAGCGGCGCCAGGTAGGGGTTGTCGCCTGCCTGTCCCGGCGAGAGCAGCAGCGTCAGCGGGCAACAGAACGTATCGGTGAGGGTGTGGATCTTGGTGCTCAGCCCGCCGCGGGAGCGGCCGAGTGCGTGGTCGGCGGGTTCGTTGGCCAGATTCTTGTCATTCGACCGAGCCCCCTGTGTGCGCACCGGCCAGGGCGCCGGCCGAATGCTG
>RRBB01000325.1:0-9169 GCA_006543605.1 Rhodococcus sp. WS4 | reverse complement strand
CAAGTTCGTCGCCAGCACTGCCCGCGGCCGCACCCGAGGGCCAAGTCTCAAGGCCACCATCGCCATCAACATCCTCACCGACATCGACCCTTGACAACACAACCCACGACTTAACTACACGGCTTTGCCGCTAGGCCTGTGGCCCGTCGACGGGCCACAGATTCGAATAAATCCGGTTCCGCCGACGGCTATCCACGAAGAGGTCGTTGCCACGACCTGTCATGCCCGGATGTCCGTTCGCGAGGTCGCTACTTCGTGCCGAAGACCCGTTCGAGCATGGCGGTGTCCGCGGCGGATTGGAATTTGACGACTTTCCCGTCGCGGAAGGTGAGCACATCGGCTTCGTCCGAGGACTCCCCGCCGGCGGCGACTCGGGTGAGTACGACAACGACATCGTCGTCGCCGAGAAATCGCTCGGGTGTTGTCGTCGTGGACTTCTCGGCCAGTTTCATCCACATCGCGCCGACCTCCGCTTTGCCACGGAAGGTGCCGCTGACGGTGCTGTTGCCGGGTGATATCCATTCGATGTCGTCGTCGAAGAAACTCATAGCCGTCTCGGCGTCACCCTTCGAGTACGCGGAGTACCCCTTCTTTGCGGTTTCGATGTTCTGCTCTGCTGACATGGCTGCCCCTCACGTTGGTCTACTAGCGCTACCCAAGTCCCGGCGTAGTAAACCTTTGCGTTCGTCGGACCTGCGATTCCGTTCGGCGTCAGCGGCATTCGCCTCTCGATTCTGGTAGGTGGTTCAGGCGCGTCGGACGGGCATGATCGATCGCACCCGTGCGTCACGCAGGTACAGCCCGCCCCACACGAAGATGCCGACGTAGATCGGGAACAGAGTGGTGCTGATGATTGGCTGCTCGGTGAGCATGTTGGTGGCGACCGCACCACCGAGGTATCCGGTGAGCAGCACCGCGCCCAGGATGGACGTGGCGGGCACGATATAGAGAATCAGGCACACCAGCAGCACCACCCCGATGACACGGTTGAGGTTCTCGGCAAAGCCCAGCTCGGCCATCGCCTCACGCACCATTTGGGTATTCGCGATGTGGATGAGCGAGTCGAACAGGAGAAACAGCACCACGAGGGCGCTGACGACGAGTCCGGCGACTCGGGACTTCGTGGTGGTTCCGCCCGTCGGCGCCGGTGTCGCGTTGGAGGCTCCCGCGGAGGGTGGTGTCGATGTCATGAGGCCTTCTCCTTGTTTTCATGAAGCTCACACCGCTGGCTGACAGTGCGGCGTAACGCGGGCAGATCGGCCGCTCCCGCACGCTTTGTGTCTATTCACACCTGTACAGACCGGAGGCGACGGGAAAACTCACCGCGGCCAGGTAGTGTGCCGCGGGCTGAGATGCGGTTCCCAGCGGCGGGTCATGAATCGGGGCCGGCGCCCGGTTCTCCGAGTTCGCCACCCGGGTGCAACTCCACGGCAACGACCCCCGCCCGTTCGGCGTGGTGGACGAACTCGGCGCCCGGACCGAAGAACAACCGGGGGCGCACGGCGTCGAGGCCGATCGGCCACAGTGTGCCGTAGTGGATCGGCACCGCCAGGCCCGCCTCCACCAGCCGTGCGACGACCGCTGCCCGAGACGGGTCGAGGTGACCGTTGCCTAGGGTCGGACCCCAGCCCCCGACGGGGAGCAGTGCGAGGTCCACCGGGCCGACGTGGTCGGCGAGGTCCGGGTACAGGTCGGTGTCGCCGGCAAAGTAGGTCCGCCGGTCTCCTTCGACGATGTACCCGATCGCCGGCGCGAACTCCGGGCCGCGCCGCCAGCGTCGGCCGTCGTGTCGGGCGGGCACGGCGCGCACGGTGACCTTGCCGATCGTTGTCGCGTCGCCGGGCCGCAGCAGCACCAGTCGGTCGGCGAACTGGCGCAGCGCGGGCAGTCCGTCGACCGCCCGCCACGGGGCCACAATCGGAACGTCCGGATCGAGCAGCCGCAGCGACGGCAGGTGGGTGTGGTCGGCGTGCAGGTGGGAGAGCAGGACGGCGTCCGGGTTCCGCACGTGCGGCCCGATCGGCGAGGGCCCCCGGCGGCGGCGCAGGTGCGCGACGCGGTCGGTCAGCACCGGATCGGTCAGGACGACCGTCCCGCGGTCCGCGATCAACGCGCTGGCGTGTCCGAGCCAGCGCACACCGAATGCGGCGGCATTCGAACCCGGCGTCGCGGTCACGACCCTTACGATTCCAGACGAGGGAAGGGAGTGCGATGCGCACGGTGGGCGGCGTGGTGCGGGTGCTCGTCGAGTTCCTCGTGCTCTGGGGGTCGTCGGCGCTCGCGCTCATCGTGCTCGACCGTATCCTCGGCGGCATCACCCTGGACCAGTCGAGCTTCACTCCGCTACCGACGCTTCCGGCCGCGCTGGTGCTCGCGTTGGTGTTCGGCCTGCTCAACGCCGCGCTGTGGCCGGTGATGATGCGGTGTATGTCGTGGATCGGCCCGGTGCTGCTGTTCGTCGGGGTGTTCCTCGCCGGCGGTGTGATCATGCTGTTGACGGTGTACCTGGTGCCGGTCGCGTCGGCGGACCAGCTGCGCGATGCGTTCCTCCTCGCGGCGCTGCTCTCGCTGTTCACCTCCGTCCTCTCCGGCGCAATCGCGTCCCGCTCCGATACCGCGTACCGGCTGATGCAGGTGCGCCGGCAGCGGTTCCGGCTGCGTCGCAACGCCGCGCTCGTGGACGCGTCCCCGGGGCTGTTGTGCATCCAGATCGACGGCCTCGGTTACGACGTGCTGCGTCGCGCGATCGCCGACGGTGTCACGCCCGGGCTGGCGAAGTTGGTGCGCGAGACCCACCGGCTGGTGCCGTGGCACACCGACTGGAGCAGTCAGACGGGTGCGACCCAGCTGGGCGTGCTGCACGGCTCCAACCACAACGTGCCGGCGTTCCGCTGGTACGACAAGACGACCGAGCGCATCTCGGTGTTCAGCAACCCCGCCGACAACGAGCAGCGCGAACTCGAACGAACCGACATCCCCGGCCTGCTGGCGCACGACGGTGCGAGCCGCGGCAACCTGTTCACCGGCGGCGCGCACGACAACGTGCTCGTCGTCAGCCGCATGCGCGGTGCCCGCCTCGGCGGCGGTGCCGGCTACCGCGACTATTTCGCCGATCCGGCGAGCGCGCTGCGCACATTCATCCGCATGTTCGCGGAATTGCAACGGGAACTACGCCAGTCACTGCGGCAGAAGCGAAAGGACATCCAGCCGCGGGTGCCGCGGGGCGGGGTCTATCCGTTCGTGCGGGCGTTCGCGACCGTGCTCGCCACAGACGTCGCCGCCGCCGCGGTGGTCGGCGATCTGATCAAGGGGCGCAGCGTCGTCTACGTCGACCTGATCGGCTACGACGAGGTGTCGCACCACTCCGGCATCTCCCGGCCCGAAACGCTCGCGGTGCTGACCAAACTCGACGACGTCATCGAGATGCTGCTCGCCGTGGTGCAGCAGGCCGATCGGCCCTACCGCGTCGTCGTGCTGTCCGACCACGGGCAGAGCCAGGGAGCGACCTTCCAACAAAGATATGGGGAAACGTTGGGGCAGTTGGTCATTCGGCTCGCTTCACAGCGTGAACCGGCTGCGGTGAAGCGACACTGGTACGAGCGCGAATCCGACGTCTCCCAACAGCCCGGAGCGGAGGGGCGCGGCTACGCCGCGGCCAGCGTGCACTCGCCGACCGCCGGCGAGGAGCCGCGCACCTCCGCAGGCGAGCCGATCGTGCTCGGCTCGGGCAATCTCGGTCTGGTCTACTTCCCGCACCTGCCCGGACGCGCCGACGTCAACGCCATCGAAGCCGCCCACCCCGGGCTGCTCACCGGGCTGCGCGAGCATCCCGGCATCGGCTTCCTGCTCGTTGCGGGCCCCGGCGGGTCCGTGGTGCTCGGGCCGCACGGCCAGGTCGACGTGACGACCGGCGAGGTCACCGGCGAGAACCCGCTCGCGGTGATGGGCCCCGACGCGCTGGCGAAGGTGCGACGCACCGACACCTTCGACAACGTTGCCGACATCATGGTCGGCGGCGCGTACTGGCCCGACACCGACGAGGTCGCGGCGTTCGAGGAGCAGGTCGGCTCGCACGGTGGCATGGGCGGACCGCAGAGCACCCCGTTTCTCATCTACCCCGCCGACCTGCCCGCACCGCCCGACCCGCTGCACGGCGCCGAGGTCGTGCACGAGGTGCTCGTCGGCTGGCGGGATCTTTCGACGGGACCGCGCAGCGGTGACGAAACAGGACTCGACCACTCGCGCGGAGACCCTGTGACGCCCGACAGCCGGGGGCCGGCCGGGACAGGCTGACCAGTGGCGCGACACAATTTCCTGAAGGTCATTGTCCGGGGTCGGGTCGTGCCTGCAGAACCGGCGCGGCGGCGGCCAGCAGGGCGTCGCGGTCTCCGTTCAACGGGGGATAAATGCGATGGGTGTTGATGGTGGCCTTGGTGGCTTTAGCTTGCGCGCCGCGCGAGACGACCTGGCGATCCCACCCCTCGGTGTATACCGCGCCCGCAGGTCCCAGATCGAGAATCGTGGCGTACCAGGGGATCCGGAGCGGGAGCATCGGCTGCCCGAGTAGATCGCCGATGACGTTGTAACCCGCGTAGCGGCCCATAGGGCGCCCGTGCTGGCACGACATCACTGACAGGTGGTCGTCGTCCACCCGCGCCGCGGCGACATCACCGGCGGCGAATACTCCGGGCGAGCCGATCACTCGCAGATAGTCGTCGACCGGCACGCGACCGAGCCGGTCGCGCTGGGCACCGAGTTGTGCGGCCAGCGGATTCGCCCGCATGCCTGCACACCAGACGACGGTGCCCGCAGCCAGCACCTCCCCGGAGGACAGCGTCACGCCGTGCTCGTCGACCGCTGCGACGCCGACACCGGTCATCGTCTCGACGCCGTTGTCGGCCAGCGCCGCTTCGATCACCGGTCGCGCCGATGCCCCCATGTCGGAACCGACGTAGGGGTTGTGGTCGATCAGCACCACCCGCGGTTCGCCGTTGCAACCTGCGCACACCTTTGCCAGCTTTCCGGGCAGCTCGGATGCCGTTTCGATACCCGTGAGGCCGGCGCCGACCACCACCGCGGTCGCCGCGCCCACATCCGCTCGGCCGTCGGACAGCGCGGCCAGATGACGCTGTAGTTTCATGGCTCCGTCGTAGGTGTCCACGTCGAAGCCGTATTCCCGCAAACCCGGGATATCGGGCTTCGCCACCCGACTGCCCAGCGCCATGACCAGGCGGTCGTACCTCTGCGTGCTCGATGCGCCGCGGCTCATGACGGTGACGCTGCGCGCCGCGGGGTCGATCGCCGTCACCTCGGCGGAGATGTGCCCGACGCCGACCGGGTCGAGCACGTCGCTCAGCGGGATGCGGCAGGCGCTCAGGTCGGCCTCGTAGTTGCGGACCCGGATGTCGTGGAACGGCTGCGCACTGATCACCGTGACATCAACGGTGTCCGACGCGTCGAGTTCATCGAGCCGCCGCGCCGCCCCCAGCGCGGCCCACAGACCGGCGAACCCCGAGCCGAGGACCAGGACGCGGTGGGAATCAGTCACCCGTACATCGTGCCAGGTCCAGCCCGGGACGACCGCTGAAATGTGGCGACGTCATTTCGGTGCAGAGACCAGCACACCGACCACCACCGCTGCGATTCATAACCCCACCCGCGGGACCCGTGAACTCAGCCCTGCGTGAGCCGGGCTACCAGCTCGACGTAGCCCTGCTTGGCATCGGCGCTGCTCGTACCCGCCAACGTGGCCCAGGCGTCGTACTTGGCGCGGTTGACCATGTCGAGCCGACCGGGCCGCTTGCCCTCGACATCCCCCTTCGACCCCTGCTTGAACAGCGCGTACAGGCGCAGCAACTGATCGTTGGCCGGCCGCGAGGTGAGCTTCTTGACGTTCTCCTGTGCATCGGCAAACGCCTGATCCAAATCCGACATGGGCACCCCTGGCTCTCGGATGGACAATTCGACGCCATCGTAACGCCCGGAGCCGAGGGCGGCTGATCGGTTCACCCGGAGTCTGCGGCGCGCAGTCGTGTTGGGCGGACCGAGCCGCTGCGACGGGATACTGTGGGCCCGAGCACCTCGTCGGTCGACAGAGGAGAACGCCCATGCGCACCTTCGTTCATCTGGTCCTGTTCGCGTGTGCCATCGCGGTGGCGATCGGCGCCTTCCTTCCGATCGTCGGCGAAATACAGCCGAGTGATGTCGCGCTGGTCGATCTGCGCGACGGGTTCCCCACCGGGTTCACCTTCGAGCAGGTCGAGACTCAGGCCGTGGTCTTCTACAGGTCGATGACGGCGCTGCTGCTGCTGTCCGCGGTCCTGCTGCTGGCCGCCGCCCTGGTGGGTTCCCGCGCGGCCGGGTGGCTGGGCGTGATCGTGGGGATCTGCACCACCGCGGTGTTCCTGTGGCGGCTCGACGACCGCGTCGGCGACTTTGTCCGCGACAACTACGACAACTTGCTCAGCGGCCGTTGGGGGTTGTACCTCGCCGGCGGCGGCCTGATAGTCGCGCTGCTCGCCCTGCTGGTGCCGAAGGAACGGTCGACGGCGTGAAGCAGGGGCGCTACGCCGGGCGGGAATTGGTGTGATGGCATGCGGCGATGGGGGTTCCATCGATATCGTCGACGAGGTGGGTGTGCGGGCCGTCGGTGCGGGTTGAGATGCCTGTGCGTCACGGCGAACGACGTGGTCGGTCCCAAACTTTGATGGAGGTGTGTATGACGGTCGCTGACACGGTGGCGCCGCTGGTCCGCGCGGTGCTGGGTGAGCAGGTCCCGGTAGGGATCAAGTGTTGGGACGGTAGCCGCAGTGGGCCCGCGGACGCGCCGTGGCAGGTGCGCCTCGTCAATCGGCGTGGTCTGCGGCGGTTGCTGTGGGCGCCCAACGACCTCGGTTTCGCCCGGGCCTACGTCTCCGGCGACATCGACATCGAGGGAGACCTACTCGCCGGACTGGACGTGTTGGAGCAGGTGTCGGACCCGAGCAGGGGCCCCGGTGTACGGATCGACGGGCAAACGAAAAAGGCACTGGTGACAGCGGCGCTGCGCCTGGGGATCATCGGCCTGCCACCGAAGCCGCCGGCAGAGGAGATGAAACTTGCGCGCGGGCACCGGCACGACAAAGATCGTGACGCCGCCGCGATCAGCCACCACTACGACGTCGGCAACGACTTCTATCGACTCGTGCTCGGCGAATCGATGACCTACTCGTGCGCGTACTGGGCGCAGCCGAGCGAGGATCTCGACGCGGCCCAATACGCCAAATGCGATCTGGTGGCCCGCAAGCTCGGCCTGACCGCGGGGATGCGGGTCCTCGACGTCGGCTGCGGGTGGGGAACGTTCGCACTGCACGCGGCACGTCACTACGGCGCGCGCGTCGTCGGTATCACCCTGTCCCGCGAGCAGGCGGACTACGCCGGCAAACGAATGGTCGACGCGGGCGTCGGCGAGTTGGTGGAGATCCGAGTCCAGGACTACCGCGACGTCACAGACGGCCCCTACGACGCGATCTCGAGCATCGGCATGGCCGAGCACGTCGGCGCCGCGATGCTGCCGACCTACGCCGCCGACCTGTTCGCGCTGCTACGCCCGCGTGGGCGGTTGCTCAACCACGCGATCTCTCGGCGACCAAGCACATCCGCTGGAACATTCTCCAAAACATCCTTCATCGACCGCTATGTGTTCCCCGACGGAGAGATCGAACCGATCGCGACGATGATCGAGGCGATCGAAGGGGCCGGTTTCGAAGTGCGCGACGTCGAGTCGCTGCGCGAGCATTACGCGCTGACTCTGCGGGCCTGGGTGGGGAACTTAGAGGGAAACTGGGACGAGGCGGTGGCCGATAGCAGCGCCGGGCGGGCACGAGTATGGCGACTGTACATGGCCGGCGCGGCATTGGCTTTTGCAGCGAACCGGCTCGGCATCAATCAGATTCTGGCAGTCAAATGCGCCGAACAGGGTCACAGCGGCATGCCCGGCACCCGTGCCGAACTCTTGCAGACATCCGCGCCGATGCCGTCTCCGCCGGCTCGCGAATAGCGAAAACCGCTGGGAAGAACATGATTCGCGGGCGATGGCCCGAACTCGGATTGTTCGACCGCGGGCATTGGCTTCATGTGTCACCGCAAGCGGATCGTCGATCGAAACCACTTGTCGTAGCCGAATCCTGTTCACTGGCGCTATGACCATCGGAAACGTCCTGGTAAATACGGAAGCGCGCCAGTGCTTCCGGCGTTTTTCGCGATGTATCATGACTGGAGTGTGCGGTCTTCTCATCGCCGGGTCTGTCGTAGTGGCATCGCCGGGCACCGCGAGTGCCTGCTCGTGCGTCAGCAGCGCCTCGCCGGAAGAGGCCGTTTCCCATGCGTCCGGGGTCTTTGTCGCCCGCGCCGCTGACAAGGTCTCGGATGGGTTCACCGATATCTACGAGTTCGAGGTCTCGGGAGTGTTCACGGGGGAGGTGGGCTCCACTACGACGGTGGGCACCCTCGCGAACGGCAACGGTTGTGGGACCGGCTATCAGGTGGGGGAGGAGTACCTGCTCTTTGTCTCGAAGCCGTACGCGGTCGACGCCGCCTGGGAGGGCTATGCGTGCGGCCCGAACACCGGCATCCCGTTCGACATTCGGTCCGTGACCGAGAAGGTGTACGGACCGCCCCATCCTCCTCGTGACTCTGCACCTGACGTGGAGATCAGCTGGCAGGCTCGGTTGACCGCTGGAATACCAACTCCCGTACTGGTGGTAGGTGGCGTCGTCCTGCTCGGGTTGATCGGGTGGGCAACCTCGGTCTTCCGCTTACGGGGGCCCGGAGGAACGCGCCGGAGCTAGCGGTATTCACCGGAGCGAGACAGCATTTCAGCACATGGTCACAAGTGCATCGGCAATCATCCCGAGTGAGTATCCCTCACGGCCGTCGGCATCCGCTAGCTTGAGTTTCCCCGCTATCTGATTGGTCGGCGTGTCTTCGACTGTGGTGCTTGCCTTTCGGTGCCATCGGCTGTATTACCTAGATATGGCTTCGATCGTGGGGAAGCGGCAGGGTGGGAAGACGTACTACTACCTGGTCGAATCGGCCCGTGTGGACGGCAAGCCGCGGATCGTCTCGCAGCAGTATTTGGGCAGCGCGGACGAGGTGATGGCGAAGCTGACCGGCGCCGAGCAGGGGCAGC
>RRBB01000324.1:0-9178 GCA_006543605.1 Rhodococcus sp. WS4 | reverse complement strand
CGCTGAAACTCCGTCAAATGCGGGCGCATCACCGCATACCGCCGCGCCACCGAGTCCGCCACATCCGTCATAGCGCAACGGTAACGCCCGAAACCAGCTAAAGCGACATTATTTTGTCACATGCCCTAAGTGCGATCTCGAGTCTTCTACGCTAACTCCAGACCCAGTTTCGGGTATGGGTGTAGGTATTTCGGCCACTGTGCAGGTGTCGAAGTCGGTCCAATATAGCTGGTGCGCCGTCATCGACGGGGCAGTCGAGAATATCTGCACGTGAGAGAAGAGTTGTCATGGCACGGATTACCGAGAACCTGGGCGCAAGTCTGCTGAATACGTTGCGGGTCGGTGTGGTTGGCACTGTTCTGTACGCCGGGCTGATCATGGGTGTGGTTGTGGTCGCGGTGTGGAAGTTCCCGATGCCCGGCGTGTAGGCCTGCGACGCATGGAGCTGCGCCGATGCCGGCGGGTGAAACACTCGGTGGCAGTTCGGCGATAGAGCTGACAGGGGGCGTGGTTGTGCCCGTGGCTCCGCGTGGCCGGCAATCAATACGCGGCACCCGTGACGGGCCCTGTTGCTGTGGAAGGGACGATGATGTTTGGGACGGGCGTAGGTCTCATGGTTGGCCTGCTGGTGGTGACGATTCTGGTGGTCCCCGTCTCGTTCGGTGTGGCGGCACGAGCGGACGCGAAGGTCCGCCGCCTCGTGGAGTCCCGAGCGTCCCATCCGAATCCGGTGGGCTCGGTCGCCGTCGCGGATGCGAACGAGCAGTGTGATCGGTGGCGGCAGCTGGCAACGCGGGCATGGCTGATCTGCGGCGGCGCCTCGCTGGTCGCAGTAGCGGTCGTGGGTGTACTGATCTGCGTCGGATGAGTGCGACGAGGTGCGCCGGGGCGCGGTGGTTGGTTCGCAGCTGTGGGTGCGGGGCGGGCTGAGCCTTCGACGTCGAGCCCGAGACTGGAGTATCACCGGAATCTGAAACCATCTCGGCCGCTGTGACATACGCGCCAGAGGGCGCCCGAGATGCGGTGACACCCAGGTGAGCCGAAGCGGCCCGGTCGGAGTGTAGTCCCCTCCGGCCGGGCCTCGCCGGGACATACAACAGGTACCCGCCGCGGGAATCCTGACCGCGCTCGTCACGCGGTGCGCGTCCGGGAGGAGGCGTACTCCGGTCGGGCGGTGCGGTTCCGCGTTGGTGTACCAGGGTGATTGGCGTCGCTGATGACTCCCCGGACGTGTGTTTCGTGTGCAGTTTTCGCCCGGATCTATGGATTTCAGCGGAACGTGCACCAATCTCTGCTAGCCAGTACAGGTCTGGCTGGCGCGGTATCGGTGTGTCCGCTTTTTTCGTCATGTTCCGGTGCGAGGAAATGGTAGATCCGCCGCTCACTCCGATCACTGAAGTGTGACTCAGGCCACATGACTTTCTCGGTGGGCCGTACTTCGGCCGACGGCCGTCGGTGCAAGCTCGCCCGCGTCGGTATCGCGCATTCGAGTGCGGGTGTTGTTTGTGGCGGGGCGGATTCGGTGCCTGACCGATCGGCTCGCCTGGTACCGATCCTCCCGGACTCCGCTCGTCCGGACTCCGCTCGTCCGGGCGCAGAGGGATCGTCGGCGTGTGGTGCACAGCGCCCGGTGGTGGGTGCGGGTGTTCGGGGTCGGACTGGCCGGTCTGTTCCTAGGGTCAGTGCGGTGTGTTGCGGTTGAATGGGGGAATGGGGTCGCCGGTGGGTGAGCAGCTGTGGCAGACGTTGTCGGATTCCGGGTTGGCGTTGGTGTGCGTCCGCGGGCCGCAGTGCCGATGGGCGGATCTGCTCTCGGCTGGGGATGAGGTGGGGAGCTGACCTGGCTGGCACGGGACGCCGAGGAGATCGCCGAGCAGTACTGCCGCGACCACCGATAGCGACACATCGGAGCCGCGACGCCGCTTGGCGCGGACCGGGCGGAGCTCACCGACGAATCGGCAAGATGGTCTGTTTTCGTGTGAGCGGGTATCGGCGGCTGTGCAGGTGGACGCGGGTTTTTCCGGAGGTGAGGCGCACCGGTGCCGGTGGTAGCGTCGCGCAGGCTGCAGGGGTGCGATCGAAAGTCACCGGGCTGCAGCGGAAGGGCACGGAAGGTGCGGTACATGGTGCAACAGCAACGGGCGGCGGTGACCCGGGCGCAGATCGTCCGCGGGGCAGCGGAAATGTTCGACAAGTCCGGGTTCGAGGGCGCCAGTCTCGTCGAGATCCTCGAGTCGGCGGGCATGACGAAGGGGGCGTTGTACTTTCATTTCCGGTCCAAGGAGGATTTGGCCCGGCACATCATCGCCGAGCAGCACCGGATCTCCATCTCCGCGGTGGCGGCCATCGCCGCGCAGGAGGCGTCGGCGATCGAGCAGATGTGGTGCTCTGCCACGAGATGGCCCGGCAGATCGTGCAGGACCCGATCGTGCGGGCCGGGATCCGCATCACCCTCGAGCTCAGTGTCGACGACCGTGGCCCCGCGGGCCCCTATCTGGATTGGATCACCGCCTGTCAGGCGTTGGCGGCCCGTGCGGTCGCCGAGGGCGATCTTGTCGACACCATCGACCCGCCGACGTTCGCGCGGTTCGTCATCGGCGCGTTGTGCTCGCCGCAGACCAATTAGTGCGGATCCGCACGCCGCCGGCGACCGCGATCGGCACAACGGCGGGATGACCACCGGTGACCGGACCTGCTCCAGAGCGCACCGGTGCGGGTGCGTGAGCCTCTGAGTCGTCGGGGTCGGAATGCCGGGGCAGGGCAGCGACCGGGTCCGGGGTGTCGTTCCTGCCAGGCAGCGTTGCTGCGCCACGGCGATGGGGCGGGAGTGTTGAGACGGCGGCGGTGGAGCGCGGCGTGTGGGGGCGGTGTTCGTGCAGGTCCGCTCGCGTGCCGGTCCGGGCGGTGCTTATGCTCGATCCTGGGGTGTTCGCGGAGGGAAGGTGGCGCAGCATGGTCCGAAACAGCGGCAACTGGCCGGTCGATGGCCCGGTGTTGACGGTCGGGGTCCGGGTGCTGGTCCGCAGGAGCGCAGCGGCCGACGTCACCGGGCAGATCATCGAGGATTACGCGGCAGTGACAGACCCCGGCGGCGGTGGGCACGAGTGGGCGCCGGTGCATCGGTGGGCGATCGCGGTCGACGACGGGCGACTGGTCTTCGCCGACACCGAGGACCTGACCATCGATCCGAGTTTCCACCACCCCGCCCAGGACCCGGATCCGGCTGTGCGGACACCCGGCAGACATCGGGGAGAGTGATCGGCGGCAGACAGCGCCACCTGCGGATGCGTCCGACGGGTTTCGGGAGGCGGGTGCCCGGTGTTTCGGGGAGTCTCTATAAATCGATGTGTCCTTAGGTGCAGTCCCGGCAGATCAGCTTCGCCGGGTCGGGCGAGTCGGCTGCGGTGGTGGACAAGGAAGTAACTGGTGCAGGTGAATTCGTCGGACTGTTTTTCGGGATAACGTGGTCGGTGAGTTCTTCGCGGACAGGTCGGCGCCGGGTAGCTCGAAGGATTCGGCGGTGTCGGTGTCTTCGACGTCGACGACGGGGGACTGGGTGTCTTTCCGGCTGGCGGTGAGCTGTTCGAGGGACGTGTCCGTCTCGTCGGAGTCGGTGACTCTCGGTGCGTCGTAGTCGGTGGTCATGCCTGGTGTTTCCTCATGTTCTGGGTGTTCGGATCCGCCAGGCTATTGCTGCGCCTATGGTTGCTCGCCCCGGCTGGTGTGCGATGTCAGTTCTACGGGTGTCCACGCGGGCCAGGTGGCTTCGCCGACGAGGTGTCCGTCGGTGAACTGGGCGACGATGCGCGGGCCGGTACTCGAGCTGTTGTCGTACACGCTCGCATGATCACAACGTGGGAACGCCTGAGCGACGAGGCCCCACAATCTTTGGTATCGCTGGCGGATCTTGTCTTCGGGCACATCGTGTCCGCCGGCTCGTACCCGGTAGCGCACACGCTGGACTGCTAGCTCCTCGGGACTCATCACCACGTGCAAGACGACGGTGTATTCGTGCGTGCGCGCTTGGTCGATCAGCTCCAGCTTCGACGGATGGGAGAGCACCGTCTCGGCGATGAACGATTACCCCAGGTTCAGGAGGTGTGCTCGGGTCTGCGCGGCGATCTCTGCCGCCGCGTAGGCGTGTGGAGCCGGATTCGCCGGCCATCGTTGTGTGGCGATTTCGTCGGCATTGACGAACGGGCTGGCCGGCAGCAGGGGGGGCGAGGGTGAGGGCCACGAAGGTGGACTTGCCGGCGCCGTTGCAGCCGACCACCAGGTCGAGTCGTTTCACTCGGGCAGGACTGTGCGCGTGCCGTCGGGGCGGTACTCGATGATCTGACCGTCCTCGGACAGCGCGACTGTGGTGATTCCCTGGGCCGCGAGTGCGGCGCCGTAATCGGTGGTGGCCAGTTGTTCCTCGATCGCCGCGTTGATCTCGGCGTTGAACACGGTGCCTTCTTCGGTGCCGAGTTCACCGATCGGCAACCGGCCGGCGAGGGCGTCCTCCACTCGGCGCCGGGCCGCGGTCTGTCGGCTCGAGACCGCACGCCCCACCCGGGCCCAGTGTTCGAGTTGCTGGCGTCCGGTGCGGTGCTGCCGTTCTCCCTCGGCCATGGCGCTGGCCACCAGGTCGGCTGCCAGGCGGGTGACCTTGTCTCCAGTGCTGTGCATCGCTTCACTCCCGTGTGGTGTAGCTACTTGCTACAAGTGTGGCTGATAGCTACAGGCTGTGTCGCCGATCGCCCGGTCGGGCTGTCGGCGAGGTAGTGGTAGGCGTAGCTGCCGTCGACGGAGTCGAATCTGCCTCCTAGCTCGCCTCGCACCCCGAGATGCACCTGGTCCGCAATTGGGTGACCGCGCTGCTGGCGATGGCACCGACGCTGACCGACCGCACCGAGGCCGCCCGGATCGGCGCCGACCTCGTCGACGACGCCATCGCACAGGCCGACCTCGAGCAAGTCGCCCGCCGGCACATCCTCGACGACGTCGAACGGTGTGAGGGACGTGGGGATCCGCTGAGGCGTTATCGCTGGCCAGAGACGGCGGCGTTGGCGGCAAGGTTTCCGGGGAATGCGGGCGTGCGGGATGTGGGGACGCCGATGCCGGTTGGTAGGTCGGCGAGGAATTCGACCGGCGATAGGTTCGGAAGAATGAGACGTCGACGCGCGGCGCGTCTCGTGGAATGGTCGCCAGCGCGAGGAATCCTCAGCTCGTCGATCGTCTGGCCCACGCCCACGCCGCCCTCGAGGCGACCACTGTCACATCCGCGACCATCGTTGCCGATCTCGCCGAGACGATCAGCACCAGCTCTCACGCGGACCGGAATCTGCCGCGCGCGTGACCACGGCAGCACGAATTCCAGCGGTGGGGGCGGAGAGCAAGTCGCATTTGTGCGGCGACGACCGGGCCGCCGCGTTCCGGTGCGTAGGTGTCATCCGCTGGGGTATCTGGACAAACTTCTCCAGGGTAAGCGACAGCCCCCAAGTTCACCCGACGCGCACGTTGCAATGCGTCAGCGACGTCCACTTGGTAATTAAGTGCCGCAGAAGGTTTGGAAGGTCCTATTGAATGACGGCGGGGCGGGGGTGGTGTAGTCGGACCACTCGTCGCGGTGGTCGAACGGATGCGTGACGACGTCGAGGAGCTTCTCGAACGGAGCGAGGTCCCCGTCGGTCGCGGCGCGCAACGCGGCATCGAGGTGATGGTTGCGCGGGATGTACAGCGGGTTGACGCGGTCCATTGCGTCCGCGGTCTCCACTGGCTCGTGTCCGTGTTTCGTCAGGGCGCCGCGCCAGCGTTGCAACCATGGGTCAATGTGTTCGCGCAGGACGAGGCTGTCGAGAGGCGCCGAATTTCCGCGTAGTTCGTCCGCGAGTGCACGGAAGGTGCCCGTCCAGTCGGCGCCGTGTTCGGCCATGAGCGTCAGCAGGTCGTCGACCAGCGTTTGATCGATGAGTGTGCCGGCCACACCGAGCTTTGTCGCCATACCGGCCGTGTAGTGGCCGTCGTAACGCTCGTCGAAGGTGTCGAGGACTGCCGACACCGCGGTGATCGCGTCATTAGGGGTGGAATCGGTCAGCGTCAGCAGCGTTTCCGCGAAGCGCGCCAGATTCCACTTCAGGACGGCGGGCTGGTTTTTGTACGCGTAGCGGCCGCCGTGGTCGATCGAACTGAACACTGCGGCCGGGTCGAACGCGTCGAGGAAGGCGCACGGGCCGTAGTCGATGGTCTGGCCCGAGATGGTCGTGTTGTCGGTGTTCATCACTCCGTGCACGAAACCGGTGAGCATCCAGTGCGCCACCAGTGACGCCTGCGCCTCGACCACCGCCTCGAAGAACGACAGGTAGCGATTGCCGTCACCGGTCGTCGGCAGTTCGGTCAGCTCCGGGTAGTGGCGGGCGATGGCGTAGTCGGCGAGCGGCCGCAACACCTCACCCTGCCGCACCGCGTATTCGAAGGTGCCCACCCGCAGGTGACTGGCCGCGACCCGCGCGAGCACGGCACCGGGCTCGGCGCCGTACCGACGAACGTGCTGGCCCGTCGCGACCACCGACAGTGCGCGGGTGGTGGGGATGCCGAGGGCGTACATGGCCTCGCTGACCAGGTATTCGCGCAGCATCGGTCCGACCACCGCGAACCCGTCGCCGCCCCGGGAGAACGGCGTCGGCCCCGAGCCCTTGAGGTGCAGGTCCACTCGCTGCCCGTCACTGTTGGTCAGTTCGCCGAGCAGCAACGCCCGACCATCGCCGAGGAGCGGTGCGTACCCACCGAACTGATGGCCCGCATACGCCATCGCCACCGGCGTGGCCCCGGTCGGCGCCGTCGATCCGGACAGGACGCCGACCCCGTCCTCGCTTCGCAGTGCCTCTATGTCCAACCGCAACGACGCCGCGAGCTGCCCGTTCAGCACGAGCAACGTCGGGTCAGGCGCGTGAGCTCCCTGCCACGGCACTGTCAGGGCGCCCAGCTCGTCGGCGAAGGTGCTTTCGAGGCCTGGCACCGGGGTATTCGTGCTCATGGTGGAATCCGGAATTGCAGCCATCATGCGAGGGTAACCACCCCATGACTGGGTTTGCGCCACGCAGGGCGTTCGGGCTATGCCCCTGACGCGGTGGGAAATGGATGCCTCGACGCATCGGCTCCCTTGACTGTGACCTGGTCGGCGACGTCGCCCGCGCGCACGAGGAGGCGGTCATCGCTGTCGCCCGACTCGAGGCGGGTTTCGGCGAGCACCTGGCGCCGCTGTCGGACTTCCTGCTGCGCAGCGAGTCTGTGGCGTCGTCGAAGATCGAGCACATCGAAGCGAGCTGGCGGGCGTTCGGCAAGGCGCTGGCCGGTGGCAAGGCCAGCGAGAAGGTCAAGTCTCAGCTCGCCGCCGTCAAGGCTCTCATTGCGATGGTCGATGCGGCCGGCGACGGCCCGATCACCGATGACGCCCTCCTCGGTACGCACCGGTTGCTGATGGCACCGGACTACTACACCGCCCGCGACTCCGATCAAGTCCGCGACGTGCAGAACCGGATCGGCGGCGACTACACCCCGATCGACGCGCTGTTCGTGCCCCCGCCACCGGAACTGGTCGATGAGCGATGGCGGATCTGCTCGAGTTCGCGAACCGCACCGACCTGCCGATCCTCGCGCAGGCCGCGATCGCGCATGCCCAGTTCGAGTCCATCCATCCGTTCACCGACGGTAACGGACGCCTCGGCCGCGCCCTGATCAGCGCGATCCTGCGCCGCCGCGGCCTGACAGACCGGGTTACCGTCCCGTTGGCGTCGGTGATGCTCGCCGACACCCGCCCTACTTCGACCACCTGACCCCCTACCGAGCGGGGGATGCGGACGGGTTCGTCGAGTACGTCGCCCGCGCCGCGATCGTCTCCAGCGAGGCGGCGCAGGACTCTGCCCGCGCACTGGCCGAACTCCCCGGCCATTGGCGGGACATCGCCCGGCCGCGCAGCAACTCCGCCGACGAGAAGATCATCGACGCCCTGCTCGACACCCCGATCTTCAGCGCCGACACGGCCCAGCAGATCACCGGCACCACCGATGCGAGCGCGTACCGCGCGCTCGGCCGGCTCACCGCGGCCGGGGTGCTCGAGGTGTTGTCCGAGAGCAAACGCAACCAGATCTGGGCTGCCACCGGTGTTCTCGCCGAACTCGACGCCCTGAGCACCACGATCGGCAAGCGCACCACCGAGCACCCGTAGCCGACGCCGCTCGTGCGCGGGGACGACCCGGTTGTGGCTGGGTGAGCACGGTCTCGCCGGGCGGGCGTTGCTGTGTCGGGCTCGTGGCACCAGCGGTGGCCAACGGCTGTCCCACACGGCCGGGACGGTCATCAAGAAACGGGTTCTCGTCGAAATCGCCCGGGTCTACCCGTGGTTGGCCGATGAAGCCCGCCGCCAGTACCGAGACCCCGACCAACCGCGTCGGCACTGGCTGGGCCAGCGCGGCACTGGCTAAGATCGGGCGATGGACAGGATCGACCGCGCCAGCCGGGTGATCGCGGCACCACCGGCGACTGTCTACGGCGCCCTCCTCGACCGGGAGTCCCTCGAGGCCTGGTTGCCGCCGGACGGCATGCGCGGGCGGGTCGAGCGGTGGGATCCCCGGCCTGGTGGCGGGTTCCGGATGGTCCTCACCTACCTCGACCCCGCCGGCAGCCCCGGCAAGACTTCAGATGCGACGGATGTCGTCGATGTCGGATTCGCCGACCTGGTGCCACCGGAGCGCGTGGTGCAGCGGGCGGTGTTCGACGCTGACGACCCGTCGTACGCGGGCACCATGACGATGACCTGGCACCTCGCTGCCTTCGGTGACGGGACCGAGGTGACCGTCACCGCCACGGACGTGCCACCCGGCATCGACCAAGCGGTACACGAGGCCGGGATCGCGTCCTCGCTGGCCAACCTGGCGTCGTACGTCGAAGGGGCCGGCTGACTCAGGTCGGCGGCGACCCGGGCCCGGGCACTCCGTTGAGGAAGCGGTCGAACACAACACCCGCCATCGCGAGCATCCCACCAGATGCGCGCGGATCAACTAGTGTCCTGAGTTATTGATCCGTTGAATATATCTGGTAGCATCGGCTAATGACACGTGCTGGTCGCCCGAAGGCGGAATTGGTCCTGTCCGATGTCGAGCGTGACACGCTGCTGGGTTGGGCTCGACGCGCCAAG
>RRBB01000323.1:0-9207 GCA_006543605.1 Rhodococcus sp. WS4 | reverse complement strand
TGATCTGCGAGGGCACCGGCGGGAGGTCACGCTGCTTGCGACCGATCGTGGCCTCCACGTCCCGACCGGTCTCAGCGAACCGCTTGGCCACCAGCCGCAACGTCTCACCCGAGACCCCCAACCGTGCTGCGATCACCTCCTTCTCATCAACCACCCCGACCGAGGTGTCCAGCGCCAGCAACACCCGGGCCCGCCGGATCATCGAGGCCGGATGCACCCCGGTCGTCGTCAACCGTTCCAAGAACGCACGATCAGCCGAGCTCAACGTCACCGGACGCTTCTTCTGCGAAGGCATGACAACAGTCCTGACCGGCAGAGGGGAAGGGGAAGTCTGCCGCCCCCACCCTCGCAACGAAACAGGCCGGAACTAAGCAGCGACACGCTACTAGCGGATGTGGTGTAACCGTGGTTGACGTCAGGTCCTCCTCGGTGGCGAACTCCATGGAGTCCGTGATTCTGACCATTTCTGCGACTGTCGCTCTGTCGATGCGAGCCCAGAGGGGGTTGCCGAGTTTCGCCAGCGGCGACTGGTTAGGAAACAAGCATGGAGAAGACGACTCGTCACCTGTTGCAGGCCGATCGGCTGCTGCCGACGCTTTTGCCGCTGCTGCTGTCCGAGTTCACCGGTGTGCATCCGCGGGTGTCTCTTGTGTTTCGGGAGGCGATGGCCGACGAGTTGGCTGCGCGGCTCGAGAGCGGTGCCCTCGATGCAGTGATCACCTATGACCTGGAGTTGCCGCCGACGCTGCGTACGGCGACGTTGATGACGCGTACGCCAACGCTTGTGGTGCCATCCCGACGCTGTGAACAGCGCATCTGTCCACCGAGCGCCCTAACTTGAGTTTTCCTCATGATAAGGCACTGATTCCTGTTCTTTACTGAGGTTGGGACGGCAGACATACTCGATTGCAGAGCGCCGGCGAGGCGCTGACGGACTGGCTTCACACCGGTTTCCGGCCGACACAGTTTGAGCCGCAACTACTTCGAGGAGCTTCTTATGCCAGCCCCGGATGCCATTCACCCGCCGGTTCTGTTCCGGCCGGAACACGAGGAGTTCGCGCAGTGGGTCCGCGAGTTCGCGGCACCGCACGCCGAGAGCTACCTCGTCCGCGCGCAAAGTGAGGAGTTTCCGTGGGATCTCGCCGAGAAGATTCCGGCTCAGGGTCTACTCGGCCTCGGTGTCTCGGAAGAGAACGGCGGCATGGGCCGCATTGGTGCGGTACTGACCAAAACCCACCTCGGGATCGCGCACAACGAGTTTGCGTACGCGAACTTCTATGCGAGCCAGCTCGCCTACACGAACATTTGACCGGCCCACTGCTCGAGCAGTTCCTCGCTCCCGAGGTGGCGGGGGAGTGGGTCCGCGGCGTCGTCGAGGGCCGCCGCATCGTAGCGCTGGGCCTGACCGAGCCGGGCAGCGGTTCGGACGCGATGGCCATGCGCGCCAAAGCCGACAGAGTTGACGGGGGCTGGAAACTCAACGCTGAGAAGACCTCCATCACGTTCGCTCCGCATGCCAAGGCGATGATCACGTTCGTCAAGGCCCGCGGCGCCACGCCCGAGGAGTCCGGCGTCACCGCGTCCTCGTGCCCCTCGACTCGCCCGGGGTGAGTATGCAGAAGTTCCCGGACGTCGGGTGGAAGCCCCTCGGCCGCGCCGGGGTGTTGCTCGACGACGTCTTCGTCCCGGACGAGTACGTCATCGGGGGTGGCGGCAACGGATTCCGGCTGGTGATGAGTGAATTCGACTACACCCGTTCGGTCATCGGCCTGATGTCCACCGGCGTGGCACGGAAGGCTCCGACCTCACGAGCGAGTATGTCAAGAGCCGCAAGCGTTCGGTAAGCCCGTCTCCTCGTTCCTGGGCGTGTCGTTCCCCATCGCGGAGAACGCGACGAAGCTCGAGGCTGCCCGCTGGCTCACCTATCGTGCGCTCTCGTCCGCCGATGCCGGCAAGCCGTTCACCAAGGAGGCTGCGATGACCAAGCTGTACGCCACCGACGTTTCGCTGCAGACCATCCGCGACTGTGTCATCGCACACGGACACAGCGGATTCCCCGAAGAACTGCACTTGCAGGCGATGCTGCGCGACGTCTCGGGACTCGAGATCGGCTAGGGCACCCCGCAGATCCAGAAAGTGGTCATCGCCCGCGCCCTGCTCGGTTGGGAAGCCACCGCATGGGCGCCGCAAAGACGGGTCGCCGCGCCCTCGACGGTATCCGCGTCGTGGACCTCACCCAGGCGCTCGCCGGACCGTTCTGCACGTCGCTTCTCGCGGACCAGGGTGCCGACGTGGTCAAGGTGGAGCCGCCGCGTGGTGACTTCCTCCGCTACACCGGCCCCTTCGCCTCCGACGACGAGCTCCGCGACTACGGCGTTGCGGATCCGGCTCGACACCACACTGCGTGCCGGACTGTGTGCACGAAAAGGAACCGCGACGCACACTGGAGCGCCTCGGTCGCGGTAGAGGACGCTCCGATTGCCAGTGCCAGCGGGCCGAGGATGCTCAGGTCCTGCATCACCGCGAGCCTCAGGCCGAGGTCGAGGCAGTCGAGCTCGGCCGCGGCGGTGTCGAGCATCAGGTCGTGGGCGGTGATGGGGATGAGCTCGTCATCGGAGGCGATCACCTTCCGGGACATCCCGAACCGCTCCAGCAGCCGATCCGGGTCGCCGCCCAGTTCCTCGACCAACGGCGCGAAGCCGCGCAGGCTGGCAGCGCGGATCACCGGTCCCATGAAGCGACAGACTAATCGGCCCACCCCGAAGAGAATAGGGGGCAGTCGCCAGCGTCATGGTGGAGCTTTGAGGTCCGCACGCATACGGGTACCGGGGTTGGTGAAAGGTCGGGTCCAATCTGGGTCTGGACGGGACGACAGACTTGTCGCCACCGACGGTGGGATGGAAGGATCGCAATCGGAAAGTTTGTTGGCCTCGAGGCACTCTCGCAGTGTGGGCGTCATGCCGCGGCGACTCGGAGCGGTGCGCCACACCTGGGTCTCGAAGGGGAAGATCGACTCGCGCCGTCGACGTTCGAGGTCCGTGACAGGTTTCACGGCGGGTGAGGCCCGCTGCAGCGCGGCCGGTGTCGGTTTCGTCAGTGTTCTGCAGGGGCGACGACTCGCAACCTCGAGTAGGGCGACAGCGCCGATCGCGGCGGCAACCGCCACGGTGAACCCCCAGCGCTGCAAGTCCACCGGCGATGCCGCGACGGCCGCGTGGAGCGAGGTCACGAACAGCGCCCCGGCGGCCGCAACCGATACGAGCGTGGACCGCCGTTCTCGGGCGGAGGCGAGCGCGTGGGGCAGCAGACTGCTTTCAGCACTGTCACACAGCTTACCGAGTTCGGAATGCAGGAAAGCGATCTCGTCGGCGGTGCGGTGGACGAGCATCGATCGAAGGTGTGTTGCTTCGATCCGCGGCGGGAGCCGGTGTGCACCGGCGGGGTGTGCTTGCAGAAGGCGTGTCTCGATCATCCGTGTGCGGGCCGCCGCGATGTCGCCGAGGCCGGCGAGGGCGCCGCGTTCGCTCAGTTGGTGGCGGTGGCGCAGGAGCGACAGGACGCGTCGGTGGTCCGCCGAGTGCTGGGCGCGGAGGGCGACCCAGCCGAGGAGGCAGTAGAGCATCTCACGAGTGCCCCGATCGAGATTTTTATGACCGTCAACGGGGCCACCGAGGTCGACGGCGAGAGCGCGGGCGTCCTCACGAATCGCGATCCTCGACCCGAGACGAGACGCCCTGTCGATCAGCGGGACCCGGTGCCAGCGCAAGAGTTCACGGTAGGAGAGGGACGCGGCCGCCGTGGAGGATGTGGTGCCCGGCTCATCGACCAGTCGCCGTACCACATCGGCCCCGGCGGTGTGGACCTCGATGATCAGGCCCTCGAGGGTTTCCCGATCGGTCCGGTGAGGACCGTGCATTGTCAGGCTGCGCAGCGGCCGGTAGACCTGGGAGCTGGGCAGTCGGGTGTTCAACCGCGGAAATACGTCGATCAGGCTCGCATCGGCCGTCAGTCCGAAGGGACGAAGAAATGCTTCGATGGCTGCCCAGAATTCGGCGCTACCGCCGCCGTGGAGCGGATCATCGTGCCGGTCGATCAGGCTACCGACGCGGTCGGGGGTGAGTTCCTCGCAGGCCAGCACCAGTCCGTTGCCGGGAACCTCCCACAATGACAGGCACGTCGCCGGGAGGCCGACGTAGGGGAGGTGCCGGCCGTCAGGCGCGCGCTGGTTATCGAGTGCGAGGCCGAACGTAACCGGGGGACTGCTGCGATCGACGATGTGTCGGAACGCCAGCAACTGTGCGTGGGGGCCATCGTCTTCGGTGGTGGTGTGGGCGCTGATGCGGGCAGGCAGGAACGGTTCGACACAGTCGACTGCGGGAACGGGGACCGGGTCTGCGCTTTCGGCGATATCCAACGGCAGCAGGATGACCCGCAACGTTGCCCGGCGTCTCCTCGACGACAGCGAAGCCGGGTCCGGCTGGCGGGTGACGAGTCCAGGACGTTTCATTTCTGTTCCATCAATTCTCGGCGCATCCGGCACTCTTGTGCCGACCCATGTCGGCACAGGACGGTCATCTCGGATGTCGTTGTGTGCGTGTCCCTGGCTCGCTCACCCTGACCTCTTTGGGAAACACGCCCGTCCCGGCCGCGAACGGGGCGGGACGGGCGTGCCAGAGGCCGGAAGTTGGCCCCCCGACCAGGTGGTCACACGCGGGGCAGACCGAAAGCCTGCGGCATGCTTCCATCGAACTCGTCAGGGTCGTGTGAGCCTTTTCCATCGTGTAGAAAATGGGAAGAATGTGCAGTCGGTGGTATTTCCACGTTCCGAACCGTTCTCTTCCGACCCTGCTACTTCTGATGTTGGCGCGGGTCAGGGCTGTTAGCCGAGTTCCCGGGGCAACATCATCGATCCTCAGGAAGCGAAGAGGGCGGGTGGGGTGTGGTGTTGACGCCAGTATCGTGTCAGCTCTTCCTCTTTCGGACGAGTTGAGTGGACTCGAGCGCCTTCTCTCGCTTCTCCGCCCGGCGCTCCTTGAGGGCACGTGCGGACTGTTTCGAACTCTTGACGGCGGACTTGTCAGCCATTGTCGGTCCTTTCCGAATCGGCAACCGCGAACTGACCTCGACCATACCCAACAAAAGAAATAAGTCCAGTTCAGCGACCGATTAGGGGCGGTTCGGTGATGCGCGGGTGGTGACACGGGGTCGGTTGGTGCGTCGGCGGGCTGTTCCCGATCCGAGATGCGGTACGCCCCCCAGTTGTGTTCGGCACGGTCGTGGTGCCACGTCCGTCCGGGAGTACCCGAGGTGCAAGGCGCGCAGTAAATTTCACGCGGCTTGCTTATTTCCTACCGATGGCTATGGTGCAGGGCAGCGTTTGTGGCATCTATTTGGAGGACTGAAATGTGAGTGCAGCTACCGATCGTCAGTGGGCGGTTCGTGACGCTGTTATGCGTTGGCTTCTTGCGAAGACAACGGAGGGCTATCGCAGCCCGATTCTGGACGCGGATGCCATCGGAGCGGAAGTCGGGTGGGTGGCCTCGGCGCTCACGCACGACGAAGTGTCCGACGCCTCGATGTTTCTCTTCAAGGAGAATTATCTGACAGGTGTGCCGGTAATGGGTATCGGGATTCCGCGACCGATGCTGACTGTTGCCGGACGTCGGGTGGCCAAGGCAGGCAAACCGCTGCGGTCCAAGGTCGACGCTCACGAAGCGAAGTTGCGCCAGCGTCTGACGGCTCCGCTGGCGTAGGCATCCGCGACGGCGGCGGCAATGAAGTGAATTGGAGAATGGCTCGGCCGGTAACTCGACGATGTGTACGTGAGCACGGGTTGAGCACCGTCGCCGTTCGTGTGGTTCGGCGCTGGGCGCGCTGTTTGCTGGTGAGGGTGTGACGGACGGTGATGATTTCGCGGCCTGCTTGTGGGGTGACTGCTTGCCCGCCTCCTCGGTCACCGGCTCGGGATCCGTCGCCGCGAAGCCCCGATCTCGACCCTCGTTGCGGTCGCCGCGGCCTCCATCGTGATCTGACCGATTATTTTAGGAGTCAGCCGATTTCGTCCGGAGGAGGCGGGAGTCGACTATCATGGGTGGCAACCGGCCGTAAGGCAACGTCGACCCCACTGTGCCGGGTGGATCAGCACCGTGGGGATCAAGGCCCAGCTCTCCGCGATGTTCGCTGACGACACGCCGAGGCCCTGCGCCCTCGTTGCCGGCCCCGCCGGAGGCGGGCGAACTGAGCACTACCGCATCACGATCCGCGCCGGGCCGTCACACCTGGCCTACCCGAGGAGGACCTGTCTCGTGAACCTCAATGTCGCCCTGCTGTTACTTGTCCTCGCCGGCGGTATCGGTGGTACCGCCGCCGTCCAGGCTGCGTTGCGCCGTTCCGACGGTCGGCGCCGCGGCCAGGGTGCGGTGTTCCGCCTCGACGGCTGATCAATCTTTCTCGGCGCCAGGCTCGCCGGGGGTCGAGCAGGGAAGTGGTGTGAGCGATCGCGCGACGGGGTGGTCTGGTACGGGCGTTGCTGCGGGTCCCGTGACCGCCCACTCACGTTGCAGGTCACTGCATCCGGGGGCGGCCCGGGCAGATGCCGTGGCGACTCGTCGGCCATTGAGGATCCCGCCAGGATGGTTGAACACAGCCTCCGCGAAGATTAGCGCGATGGTGTCGAAAAGGCCTGCGATAACGGGTGCACCACTAGGCCGATCCCCGGCGACTTCGTCCTCGACGACGATGTCGAGGGTGTCCGAAGCTTTCGGCGGTGGCCAGTCGCCGAAAACCGCTGATCACGTCCGACCGCGGCAGTCCGGTCTTGGTTTCGTCTTCCGGACACAGGCACAGATGGGCGCCCCGTATGACCACCAGGGTGAGCTGGCGCTGAGTGCCGGTGATGGCGACCCAATCGCGGAGATCGCTCGGGTTCGCCTCTTGTCTGCCGCCCAATCACGGCGGTGGCGAGGACGTGATCACCGGAGCGTTCCCGTCCGAGGTGCAACGGGAGCGGATGTCGATTGTTCCGATCGCCCCGCCGAACTTCCGTTTGAGAGCTGCCCGCACCGTCGCAGCTTTGATGCGCCGTGTTGTGCGCGGTATACCTGGTCTGCGCCATGCTGAATGTTCGCCGCGACGACGGGAAGGCGGTGCATCGACCTGTTCGGAGTGGGTGCCGCGCGTGGGTGACGGCGACTGCGACGAACACTGTCAAATCGGTCGGCTCCGCTCACCGCGGGTGCGGTTAGGGCGTCCGCTAGTGCTGAGGCCGGAGATCTCGTCGAATTAACGCCTGCACAGTCAGATTCATCCGCGCCTTCGGCGAATTGAACCGCTCGTAGGCCCGGCGCCTCGGGGTCGGGTCGCAGATCGGAAAGACCCGAGGTGCTCTCGGTCCGCGATAAGCACTGTGCAGCCCATCTACGTTCTCACCCATTACATCTCAGCTTGCCTAAGTAGGACTAGGGAAAGGCCTGTGTTCTCTGGATGTCCGTTGATGGATCCTGGAGTGACGGTCCGGGCGGCGTCGGCGGTGAGATGCGAGACATCGCCCACATGTGCCGACGTCATCTATACCGCTGTACCGCCCGATGTAGCGAAAGGACTCTTGTGCCGACCGACACCACAGCAGTACCCGGACGAGGACCTTCGCGGGAACCTGTGGACGCGCAGTTGCTGGCCGCCGCGGCTGCAGCCCTGGCCGAGCAGCGCGCCTGTAGCCACGACGCCGCCTTCGATGCTCTCCTCGATGTGGCCCGCCGCAGCCACGTCAGCGTCCGCACCGCAGCTGTACGGGTCCTGTCCCGGCCGTCGGCGGATCCAGGTAGTTGTGAGCAGCAGCATCCCCATGCATGCGCGGATCTGCCGCGCGGCGACGTGGGCGGTGTCGATGGATAAGGCTCCGCCATTGCCGATCCCGACGGGATCGTCCCCGGCGACGGTTACCGTCGATTCGGGTGAGTGGCGGGGGTGTGCGGCGCCGATCTGTCGGTGATCTTCTCGCCCGACGGTGAACGGCGGCTCGCTCGCGATCGGCGCGAAGCGCGGGCCCGGCAGGTTACTCAGCTCTGTCCTGTGCTCGTGCAGTGCCGCGATCACGCTGGCGGTGGGTGAGTCCTATGGCGTGTGGGGCGGCATGACGGAGGCGGACCGACGAAAGCGCACAACCCGTCTTCGTCGTGGGGAGCGTCGACCGGTCGGGTCTTTCCACGAGCGACCTGTTGGCGCTGCATGCGGGAGTGAGGTGCCGGTGATGCACGCGTGCGGCCACGATGTGCACGTCGCCTACCAAGAGCAATGTCATCGCCGACCACGCGGTCCTCCAGCTCAACATCCAGACTCACAGCGACGCGACCCGCACCGCGATGCCGATGCAGACCGCCAGTGAGGACTTCAGCGACATCCCCACCGCGCTCGGCGTGCCCTACACGTACTGGGGTTTCGGCGGCATCGACCCCGACATCTGCCGCAAGGCAGAGCGGGCCGGGCGGGTATCGGAGGATTTTCCGGCCAACCATTCGGCGACCTTCGCCCCGGTGATCCAACCCACCCTCGACACCGGCACCGAGGCCCTCGTCGTCGCCGCACTCGCCTGGTTGTGACCACCGCGGGCCCAGTCACGGCAACCGTCGTGGATCCTGCCGGGCGTGCCACCTGCCATGCCGTCACCAGAAAATGAAAGGCGTTGCTGAGCAGAATAATTGAATTTCCGATATCGTCCTTACGTGACATGATGAATCCATGCCCTTGTGGTGCGACGTCGTAGAGCATGCATCGCGTGGATGGATGTGTGAAGAACCTGGGCTTTCGGTCATCGCTCACCGGAATCGGTGGTGGGCGCGAGCCTTTTACGCCGGAGTCGTACAGTGGAGTACACGCCGGTGGATTTCTCGACCCCGGCGGTCGGCGATCTCGCAACACCAGGCGCTCGTATCGGTGTTTGAGTATCTGAGCAGCGCACAAGGTGTTCTCGGAATGGACCATCGACTGCTTCGTTGGGACTTATACCTTGATGGCTCACGGTCTTGATCTGGCGAGTGCCGAGTGGTTTCGATCTTGTTTCATCATGACCCGTCGGGGTGTGGGCATGGCCGATGCCCGGCTGTCGCGTCAGGTGAGCGCCGGATTCCACGGTCCGGGAAGGCGTTTCGATTCGGTGGAGCAGGTCCTGGGCGGATCGTTAGCCGGGTCGGGGCAGCGCCTGGATGCAGG
>RRBB01000322.1:0-9232 GCA_006543605.1 Rhodococcus sp. WS4 | reverse complement strand
AGACTGACACGATGTTCGGGTGTTCCAGGCGTGCCACATGGTCGGCTTCGAGCTCGAAGCGGGAGCGGAAGTAGTCGTCTGCGGTCAGGCTCTGGTCCAGCAGTTTGAGTGCGGTGTTCCGGGGCAGGTGAGGATCGCGAGCGAGGTACACAGCGCCCATGCCGCCGACACCCAGCACACGTTGGATGGTGTAGCCGGCAAACTCGTCACCCGGCTCGAGTTCCGCACCACCCATCGGCACCACCGCCTTCGGTCGGACCGCTGCGCTGTCTGTGAGTCACTCGGAGTGTAGGACTCCGCGGACTCACGGGGCAGACTCACGGGGCGGCGGAGTCGCCCACGCCGTCCACCTCGGCCGCCGCCGGCAGAGCCGAATGTCTCCGCCAGGCCCGCGGCGTTCCACCAGCCGCCACGACCGCTTCGGCCCGCCGATTCCGACCCGGGCGAGCGGGACACCCAACGCGGGTCGTATCGGCTCGGGATCCGCCGAGACCCGTCGAGCCCGCCCACGGTGCCGATGGGAGGCGGCATCGAACCCGAACCCATCGAACGCGGCGGTCCTCCCGCTGTGATCGGCGCCAGGCCCGCGGAGACCATCGCAAGTTTTCCTTCAGAATCCGACAAGCGACATCCCCGATCCTTTTCTTACCTGCCAAGCACTCCCAGAAAAGGACCCGCCATGTTCCCCAAGACCGTCAAGTCCGCCGCTCGCGTCGCCGCCGTCACCGCCGTGCTCGGCGTCGCCGCCGTGGGTGGGGTCGGGGTCGCCAACGCCACCAGCCATCTCGCACCGGAGGAGGTCTACCTCACCGCCCTCGACCAAGAAGGCATCCCCTACAGCTCGGCCTACTACGCGGTGGCGACCGCCTACGCGGTCTGCGGGGACTTCGAGAGCGGCTACGACTTCTACGACATCGGACTGGACTTCCTGAGCGAGTCCTCCTACTACTCGGCGTACGAGGCGGGCTACCTTATCGCCGACGCCGTGACGGTGTACTGCCCGCAATACACCTACGCGCTCCCGGCCTGATACACCCGCCGCACGCCGCGGGTGAATTGGTGCCCGAGGCGAAACCGGTTCGGCGAGGTGTGCCCCTCGGTGCTGTCCCCCACTGTGGCTTCCGCGACCGGCACCGGAGCGTCCGCGGCGGCGATGCCGACGAGGCGGGGGCACCGACCGGGTTGTCACGACCCTGCACCCGTCGCGACGGGAAGGCGCTGCGCTAGTCGACCACGATCTGGAATTCGAACTCGTGGTCGCCGATCCGAATGATGTCACCGTCGGTGAGCCACACACTGTCGACGACGCGGTTGCCGCGCACATAAACACCGTTCGAGGACCGCAGGTCCCGCAACACGAAGTTCATCCCGGTGTCCACGATGATCGCGTGGTGCCGACTGACCTTGCCCTGTACGAGCACGATGTCGTTATCGGGCATCCGACCGATCCGGACCCCCGCCGATCCGATCCGAAAGACACGGCCCTGACGATCACGCAGCTGCGCGGCCAGGGCGCGTTCGAACGTCTCGAGAACGGTGACCGTGTGGGCGGCGGTCGCCCGCGCGGTCTCAACCACCGCCAACGGTTCCTGCCGCAGGATGCGGCCCTCCAGCTCCAGCAGATCACGGCCCGGGTCGATGCCGAGTTCCTCGGCCAGGTTCGATCGCAGCCGGCGACACGCCTCGAGGGCGTCGGACTGACGACCACACACGTACAGCGCGGTGATCAGCTGACCCCACACCGGCTCACGAAGCAGGTGGACGGACGCGAGGGACACCAACTCGGGAATCACCGCCTCAGCTCGCCCGCACGCGATCTCGGCTTCCGCGCGGGCCGCGAGGGCCGACACCCTCTCCTCCTCGACCGCGGCGGCAAACGTCTCCGCGAACTCCAGATCCCGGAGATCAGCGAGCGCCGGGCCCCTCCACTCGGCGAGCGCGGCGGCCAGATGCCCGCTCGCGTCCTCGAATCGCCGCACAGCGGCGGCCTGGATCCCGGCCCTCTTCCCGGCGAGGAATCGTCCCAGATCACAACCCTGGTCCGGCACGATAAGCCGGTACCCCGGCGGCGCACTGCCCAGCACCGCCCGGGCATCGATCCCGGCATGGCGCAGAATTCGACGCAGATTCGAGATGAACACCTGCAGGCTCGCCCGGGCCTCGGGCGGCGGCCGATGATTCCACACCCGGTCCGCGAGCGCGTCGGCGGACACCGGGT
This sequence comes from Rhodococcus sp. WS4, assembly GCA_006543605.1. Lineage (GTDB taxonomy): Bacteria > Actinomycetota > Actinomycetes > Mycobacteriales > Mycobacteriaceae > Rhodococcus_F. The sequence continues at coordinate 7,014 of RRBB01000322.1, read as the reverse complement.
GGTTGCGGTTGATGATCAGGGCGGCGAGGACGGCACGCTGCTTCGACCCACCCAACGGTGGGGCGATCCCGCCGATCGTCATCTGCACCGGGCCGAGCACGTCGAAGTGCGGTCCCGTCCCGGGCTGTGCGCCGTCCACTACACCGATGACCCTACCCCGGTGGGCCCCGCCGGCTCCCTCCCTTGGGGCCCGGGTGTTGGGCGTCGTTGGGGGGGTGCCGACACGAAGCCTCTGCGGCCTGTTCCGCGGACCGTGGTGACCGATGCCCGGACGTGGTGAAGTGGGTGGAGGTGGTCAATGTTGACCGAGGGCGGCGACGCATCCGGGTGAGGCGGTGACGGCATGGGTGAGCACGGTCCGTTGCGGCCGGGTGAGGTGTTCGCCGGATACACCATCGAACGCGTGCTCGGTGTCGGGGGGATGGGCACCGTGTACGCGGCGGCGCATCCACGTTTACCGCGGCGGATCGCCCTGAAGGTGCTGCACCCGGCCCTCGCCGAGGACGACGACGCCCGCACCCGGTTCGAGAAGGAGGCCGACCACGCCGCCCGGCTCGAGCACCCGAACATCGTCGCCGTGTACGACCGCGGCAGGGAGGGCGATCGGCTGTGGATCGCGATGCAATACGTCGAGGGCACCGACGCCGCCACCGCCGCCGAGGGCGGCCCCCTCGATCCGGCCCGTGCCGTGCGGATCGTCACCGAGACCGCGCGGGCGCTGGACTACGCCCACGAGGCGGGGGTGTTGCACCGGGACGTCAAACCCGCCAACATCCTCCTCGAACACCCCCGGCCGAGTCATCGCGGTGATCCCGGGCGGGTGTTGCTCGCCGACTTCGGGATCGCCAAGGCGCTCGAGCACACCCAGCACCTGACCAAGACCGGGATGTTGGTGGCGAGCCTGCAGTACGCGGCGCCGGAACAATTCGCGGACATCCCCCTCGATGCCCGGACCGACGTGTACTCGCTCGGCTGCACCCTGTTCCGGCTACTGACCGGGCAGCAGCCGTATCCCGGATCGACCCTGGCCCAGCTGATGGCCGGGCACCTGAACTCGCCGATCCCCCGACCCACCGCCGTGCGCGCCGGCCTGCCGACCGGGTTCGACGCGGTCATCGCCCGGGCGATGGCCAAGGACCGGAAGGACCGCTACCCCAGCTGCCGGGCCCTCGCCTCGGCCGCGCAACACGCCCTCGGGCCGCCGCAGACCGACATCCCGACATGGGTGCGCGAGGAACCGGCACCGCCACCGGCCACCGGCCACCGAGCCTGACGTCACCGTGCGCCGGAGCAAACCCCCGGCACCCCCGAGGTCCCCGCCGCCGTCACCGCCGCCCGCGCCGGCCCTCCGGCGGCGCTGGCTTCCGCTCCTGATCGCCGTGCTCGTAGTCGCCGCCCTCGTCGGCGGCATCGCCTACTGGACACTCACCGACCACGACGGCACCCCGGACGCCGGGCCCGCCTCAACCCCCTACGCCGGGCCGGCCACCGCAACCCCGGAGGCCGGGCCGGCCACCACCGTGACCGCCACCATCCCGGCCGGAAAGACCCCTGCCGGGGTCGCGGTCGACCCGGACACCCACACCGTCTACGCCACGAACGATGCCGGCAACACCCTGTCGGTGATCGACCCGGTCGCACGCACCGTCACCGCCACCATCCCTGTGGGCTCGGCTCCGATCGGAGTTGCGGTCGACCCTGGCGCTCAGACGGTCTACGCCGCGAACGTCAACAGCGGCTCGGTGTCGGTGATCGATGCGGTCTCCCGCACCGTCACCGCCGCCATCCCGGTCGGCGGGTCCCCGGTCGGGGTGGCGGTCGACCCCGGCACGCACGCCGTCTTCGTCACCAACTCCGCCGACGGCACGGTGTCGGTGATCGACCCCACCGCCCGTACGGTCACCGCCACCATTCCCGGAAAGGGGTGGGGCGGAGTGGCGGTCGACCCCGGCACCCACACCGTCTACACCACCAACTCCGCCGACGGCACGGTGTCGGTGATCGACGCGGCCTCGCACACCGTCACCGCCACCATCGCGGCCGGCAGGAGCCCGGTCCGGGTCGCGGTCGACCCCGGCACCCGCACCGTCTACACCACCAACTCCGACGACGGCACGGTGTCGGTGATCGACCCTTCCTCGCGCACCGTCACCGCCACCATCCCGGTCGGCACGAGGCTATGGGACGTGGCGGTCGACCCCGGCACCCACACCGTCTACACCACCAACTTCGCGGACAGCACGGTGTCGGTGATCGACGCGGCCTCGCGCACCGTCACCGCCACCATTCCGGTGGGAAAAACCCCGAACGGGGTGGCGGTAGACCCGGGCACCCACACCGTCTACACCGCCAACTACGACGACGACACGCTATCGCTGATCAAGCCCCCGGGGTAGCGCGCACCGATTGTAGGGAGGGTATCGCTGCCGGTGGCATTTCGAGACGCTGCGACCTGCGCGTTTAATCGTTTGCCTCACGGTATGGCCACCGCGATCTGTCTCAATTCCCTGGCATTTCGTCAGCCGAGATCCGACATCATGCGAGGCGGGCCGTGCCCCACGGCACCGGATTCGTGGCGGGCCGGGTGCTGGTGTCAACCTCGGTGCTTTTGCTTCAAGCAGACTTCGTCACCCAGTCACAGGCCGCGCAGCGGCTGGGCCATCACGGGCCACGAGTCCTTGAGGTCGTCCTGCCAGTAGCCCCACGAGTGGGTGCCTGTGTTGCGGAGGTGGAAGGTCGCCGGGATACCCAGCTCGTTCAACCGGTTCTGCAGGTTGTGCGTGCAGTAGTTCATTGCGGCCTCGATGACGCCGCCGACGACGATCTGGTTGGAGAGGCCGTAGGGCCCCGGAACGGCCATTGGGTTGTTCGGGGTTTCGTATTGTCCGGGCAGTCCGTTGCCGGTCGAGATGTACAGGCTGAGCCCGCGCAGCTTCTCGGCGTGCACGTAGGGGTCGTTCTCCACCCACATCGGGTCGTCGGGCGGACCGTACATGTTGAGGATGTCGCCCCCACCCCAGGTCTCGACGGTGACCTTGACGAATCGGCGGCCGAGGGGGTCGCTGGTCTGGGCGCAACCACTGTAGGAGGCCACGCTCTTGTAGAGGCTTGGCGCGGACTCCGCCAACGCGAGCACCGCGGTCGCCGACGATGAGAGGCCGGCGATGGCGTTGTCACCGTTGGTGCCCAGCCCGGCGTCGATGATGGGGGGCAGCTCTTCGGTGAGGAAGGTCTTCCACTTGTTGAGCCCGAGCACCGGATCGGCCTGTTTCCAGTCGGTGTAGTAGCTGAAGGCGCCGCCGATCGGGGACACGACGTTGATGTTCTCGGGCGCGAGGAATTCGAGGACGTCGGTACCGAGCCCCCATTGCGCACCGTCCACGCCGCCCCCCGCGCCGTTGAGCAGATACAGCACCGGGCGCGGCTGGCTGGTGTCGGCCGGCCGCTGTACTTGCACCGGGAACGTGTGCATCATGGCAGCCGAGTACACGTGAATCGTCAGATGCCGATCATCGTGGACGTCGACGGTGTCCGCGTACGAACCGTTCGGCGACCGCGCGCCGGCGAGCCACGCACCGGTGTCGACGATCGGGTCCGCAGCGGCGATAGCCCCGCCCGCCGGCGGGAGCACAAACATCAGTGCTGCAACGGCGATCGTGATGATGCGCGACGTGGACCGGCTCATCTGCAGACTCACCTCACGGCATCGAGGGTCGATGTTGCTTACGGAGAAACGGTAGCGGACAACACATCGCCGTCTCGGCGCATCGTGACAGAGGATCGCCATTGGTGGAGCGCAGCCTGGCCGCCGGCCACGGCGCGGAGGGTTTGGCCGGAGTCATCGAGCGGCTGCGGAGGTCACCGAACTGAGCCGGACTCCCGTCCTTGAGGACGTCGGAAGGCTCTCAGCGAGCCAGAATCAGAATCACGGACCGACGAAGTCCACCAGCAACTGGAACAACTGCTCGGGGGTGATCGGGTCGGAGTCCGTGGGGCTCACTCCGCCGCCGCCGCCGCCGGAGACAGTGATGCTTTCGCTCGAAATATTTCCCTCGACTTCGCAGTGGACGGTGGCGGTGTAGTTACCGGCAGCAACGCCTGTGACCCTGTCCGAGATACTTCCGTTACCCTTAACGAGGTTGAGTTCTGTCGAGCTGGTGACCGCGCCCTGCGAATGACCCGTCAAGAGTAATTGGCACGCTTCGTTCGGTGTGGCGCCCGCGACGGTGACCGCAACACTTCCCGCGCCGCCCACGCTGTGAGCTGTGGCCACGGCGGAAGCCGTTCCGGGGGCGAAGAGCAGCAATGGGACTGCAGCGCCGACGCACACGGCGGCGCGCAAAACATACCGTTTCATGATCAAACCCCAAGATTTCCCGACCCAAGGTACGAATAATGACCTATCAACCCTACGTCCGGCCACTGGGCGCCACAAGGTGGTCCAATACTCGAAAGTGCTAGAAATGTCAACGACCACTTGCGTCCCTCGGCTGAACTACAACCCCGCGGGACTCAGGACGTGGGCGGCCTCCATCGGCATCCATCCGCTCGGCTGCACCGAGAACCCCGCTCCGGGGATGCCGGACCGTGCACGGTGCCGCCGGTGAAGGTGGCGATCGAATCGCCGACGGGCACGGTGGCAGGACATCGCCGGCGTGATCGAACTGCCGCGAGTGGCACCGAAGTCGGCGTCGTCGAAGGCTCCCGCCCAGCCGCCCAAGCTCCGATCCACCGATTATTGATTCGGCGTGGGGGATTCTGGTGAAAGTGGTCCTGCGCCTTCGGCACCGAATCCGGGCCGGCGCGCGGGAGGCTGTGCGGCAGTGGGGAAGGCGCACGGCTCCGTTCAGGATTGACCGTTCGGCCAGCCAAGGCTCATCTGATGTGGTGGTCGAGGACCTTCGGGTGGCCAGGCTTGTGTGAATGTGCCTGTCGTTCGATTCCGTTGCCCGACAGGCACGGTGCGACCGTCAGCGTCCCATCCAGCGATCGATCCGGTCGAGTGCCCCGGGGTCGAAGGCGCTGGTGATGTGATCGCCGGGCACGACGTTCAGGGAGACGTCCACCCCGGCGCTCGTCCAGGTTTGATACAACGCCTGCGCCCCGGCCAACGGGATCCACAGATCGACCACCCCGTGCCACAGGTAGATCGGCACGGTGGGTTGTCCTCCCCCCACCTTGGTGGCCGCGAAGACGCCCCGGACGATGTCGGTCTCGTACGGCGGCACCGTCGTCAACGCCCGCAGCGGCAGCGGCGTCACCCCGAGCACCGCGGCCGAGAAACAGGAATTCTTGAATTGCTGCGCGGTCTGCACCCCGACCGGGTTGAGCAACTCCAGCGCCCCGGGCGTCACCCGCGCCACCCCGAGGACCGCCAGCAGGAACAGCACCGCCGCCGGGGGTTTCCCGTCCATCCGCGGCGGCAACAGACTCAGATCGGCCGGTGTCCCACCGGAGGCGGCGCCCACCAGGTGCAGTTCGGGGGCGTACGTCGGCTGCAGTTGCGCGGCCCACGCGGTCGCGATCGCCCCGCCGCTGTACCCGATCATCGCCACCGGACTGCCCGCGAGCCCGGCCGCCGGCAATGCCAGTGCCGCCCGGATCCCGTCGAGCACCTCCGGGCCCTGCGTCGGGCCGTGCGCGTACGCCATGTGCGGGCCCTGGTAGTCGGTCATCACCACCGCGTAACCACGGCCGAGGAGCTGCCGGGTGATATCGGGGGCCTCGATCGACACCTGATGGGTCAACACGTAGGACGGGTTGCAGCGCAGACCGACCCCGTCGATCGCGTAGTTGTTGCTGACCGTCCGCCCGTTCCAGGCGACGGGTTTGAGCAGCGTCGTCAACGCCGCGATCGGCTGCCCGCCTGCATCGGTCGACTTGAACCAGATCTGCCACGCGGCGAACGACGAGGTGGCCGCCAGCGGCGGCAGTATCTTCACCGACCGCGACGACAGGATCAGCCCGTTCGCCATGCCCGCATCGACGGCCAGGTGCTGATCGAGGTACGCGTCGCCGGAGGGGTCCTGATCGAAGCCGGCCGCGTACGACGCGGGTGCCGCACCCACCGTCGCGGCCATCCCGGCCAGGACCAGGCCGACCGCCGCCACCACACCGGACAGGCGCTGGAACCATCGGGGCATCCGTTTTCCCTTCCCTCCGACGTCCGCGCGAGGGCGGAGGCCGGGCCAAACCTGCCCCGGCCCGACCGCATTCCTGCTGCGCTCGGTGTGCGGGGAGGACGGTACCGGACATGTGCTGTGCGCGCAGGTGATACGGACCGCCCGACGTGTCGCCGGCCGCGGCCCTGTCGACCCCCCACCGCCGACCCAACTCCGGTCCCGATGCCGATCCGCCGGCAACCCATCACGTGCCGCCGGTCGCGGACGAGTCGTCCGGGTCGACCCCGAGGACCGTCGTTCAGGCAGAATCCACTGCCCACCGCCCGACGCGGTTGCCGGTGCGGAGTTGGATGCGCGTCGGTTGATCGCCGACGTGGTACGGCACATCGAGGCAGAGCAAGGTATGCGCGTCGTCACGCGCAAGACCCCACCGAGCGCGGCGAAGGGTTCGGCCCCCTCCGCTGCTCCCGATCACGTGGCCCGGCGGTGCCGACCACGAATCGAGGGAGGCGCCGGGTCCGTGTGAAATTGGTGCGCAGGCTTGGTCAGTACCCGGGAACCCCGAGCTGGTGGCCGAGTGCGGCGATGGCGTCGACGAGCGACCGGTTCCCGAGCTGATTCCAGCCGTGGCCGTCCGGGCCGCGGATCTGATCGAAGACGTCGCGGGCGCGGTCCGCGGTGCCGGCGGGCAGCGGGGCGGGCGCCGCCCCGGCCGGTGGTGGCGCCATCCCGGGAACCCCTTGGTGCAGGCCGATCTCGGCGAGCGCGTCGACGACGGACCGGTTGTTCAGCTGTGGCCAGCCGGCGCCGGCGGGGCCGAGGAGCTGCAGCCAGAAGTCGAGCACGCAGTCGTCGACGCTCAGTTCGCCGGGGGCGCCGCTGAACAGTTCCC
>RRBB01000321.1:0-9269 GCA_006543605.1 Rhodococcus sp. WS4 | reverse complement strand
CGCGCCCGCTCGGCCGTCCAAGCGAGCACACGGTCGTGCTGCCACGGCCGGTCGCACCGATCACAGGGGAAACGCTGAGCTCCTACCTACCTCGGCTCGCCCGAGCCAACCACCTCACCCTCGCCGAAGTCCTGGCCGCACTGCCGTCCTGGTTCTCCACGAAGATCAACAACCCCGACGAACTCTCCCAGCACCACATGCTCGTCCCCGCGACCACCGACGCGCTATCCGCACTCGCTCGTCTCGCCAGAACAACCCCACAACGCCTTGCCGGGGCACTACCAGCCTTCGGCGCCACCCACACCCGCGGACCGGTCCGCGCTACCACCGCCTGCCGCTCCTGCACAGCCCGCCGCGGCGTCAGGGAACCCATCCCCGTCCACCTGCCTGTTCACCTGAAAGTCTGCACGCACCACGGCATCTGGCTCAGCAACACCAGCCAACCCAACCTCGACGTCACCGCCTGTCCTGAAATCATCACAGCCCAGCATCGCGTCAACCGGCTCCTGCGCCGATACACACCCCATCAGCTCGCTCTCGCTCACGAAATCGCGGTCACGGCCATCCCGCCCTGGCCGGCCACACAGGCCGCCATCCCACGCCACTGGAAGCATCGACTGCTTACCCTCCAGACCATCAACCAGCACCGCGGCATCGGCACCAACCACGACGCCTACACACGCGCAGCGAAATACCCCGACGCCATCGAGCTCGTTCCGGGGATCCTCAACGCCCGAGAAAACGCGCAAGATCCACTGGCGAAGTCACCCCATCCCAGAGCACCCCGACAACCTTGACCAGCACTCGGTTCGCCACTCAAAATTCCTTATCGCAGGTCAGGGCACACACCTCAAGGACGATTCGCTGACACAGGACAAATTGGCCTACGACGAGACGCCGACGGCTCCGCGCAGTTATGCAACGATTTCGCGCTCACGAGTAGGCGATCGCAGCTCCAACCCACAGGGCGCAACACGAGACCGCCACGGACATCACGGCGAGGCCGAGCGGACTCGCGCCGACTCGGCCTTTATGGATCCGGCGTGCTTGCGCCAGGCTGATGACTCCGACGACGAAGGTCGCGCAGGCGGCGAACGCGATGGGCAGAACCGCGAGACCCCAATCACGCGCAGCGGCTTCATGCGCGAGGAGCGCCGTGACGGCGGTCGCGGATAACGCAGTGCGTCGCCAGGCGAGCGATGTTCGTTCCGGTTGTAGACCCTTGTCCCCCGATGTTTGCGTACTCAGGAGAGCACGACCGCGACGCCGGCCAACAACGCGACGGCGACTGCCCCGGCGGCCAGGATTCGGACAAGCCCGAAAGTCGGGAGCGGTGCCTCGCGACGCATCGCGGATTGAACCGTCCGCCAATGCGAAAAGGCGCCGCTTGCAAGAGCTATCGACAGGCCGATGCAGCTCAGGGAGACAGCGATGCGTGCGCCCTCGTTGTGGAACCCGCCGGCGAGCTGATCGACGGCCACGCCGCCGGCGAGGAGCCCCAGGGAGGTGCGAATCCACGCCAGAAACGTCCGTTCATTCGCGAGCGTGAATCGGTAGTCGGGTTCGCGTTCCTCGGCAACCGTTTCGTTCAGCGCCACCACAGCTCCCTTTTTCTCTCGCCCTCGGTGGCCTCTACCCAAGGGCCTTCACTGCATCCCAGGGTCTCTCCCCACCCGTCCGCGGAGCGAACACCGGGTATTGACAATGCCATTTTCACTGTCGACTATAGCATTTGCGCTCGGACGTTCCGAGCAGTCCTGACGGTCGGCATTGCGGGTCTTTGCTCCCGACCTCACAGGGCAAGACAGTGCAGCTACATGGAGGAGAAAACATGACCGGACGCGTGGAGTCGGTGCGCTCAGGCGCCTTGTTCGACCAGCTAGGCCAGGCCTGGCGTCAGTTCGGCCGCACCGTGGTCTTCGACGACCCGGACACCGATACCCCACTCCTGCGTGCGGAGGGGCTGCGTTTCGCCACCCGGTACCTGGCGGCGGGCGCCCTGTTGAGCATGGAATTGGCCGATCCGAGCTACCCGGAGTTCGGCAGATGGGCCGACACCACCTGCAGCTGGGGCATCGACAACCCCGACGTGATCTACACCCTCGCCGCGGTCAGCGGTGACCGCGTGTACCGGATTCACGGGGACCGCGGAACTGCGCACTACCTCGATATTCAGGTCCACTCTCCGCACTTCTGTGAAGCACCCGACTACCGCATCAACTCCAACATCGACAGTCGCTCCCTGGCGGTCGGAACCGACGGAGAGTTCGAGTTGCTTCTCGGCCCCGAGCGACCGGCCGGATACACCGGAAACTGGTTGACGATCGATGCCGAGGCGGGCTCGCTGTGCGTGCGCCAGGTCTTCAGCGACTGGGCGACCGAGCGCCCGGCCAACCTCGTGATCGAGTGCATCGACGCCGTGTATCCGCCGCCCACCGCACTGTCGGAAGCCGATGTCGCCGCACGTGCCGAGCGGCTTGTGCGGTGGCTGGACAAGGCCGGCGCCTATTGGGACCACATGTGCAAACTGTCCCTGAATGCCCCCGCGAACTCCCTGGCCTTCACTCCGCTGAGCGAGAGTGCGTGGGGTGGGTTCCAGAATCAGGCCTACGGCATGGGCAGTTTCCGGTGCACCACCGACGAAGCAGTGATTCTGGAGTTCACGCCGCCGCATTGCCACTACTGGAGTTTCGGCCTGGGGAACTGGTATTGGGAGACCGTCAACTGGTTCTCTCGCCAATCCTCTCTCAATCACGCGCAAGCACGACTCGATGACGACGGCGTCTTCCGCGCGGTCATCGCCCACCGAGACCCGGGCGTCCCGAACTGGCTGGACACCGGCGGACACACCCACGGCACCATCAACGGCCGCCTGCTGCTGACCGACAGCGTTCCGAATCCGACCATGAGACTCGTGCCCCTCGCGGACGTGCGCACGTTCCTGCCCCCGGAGACGCCGACCGTGACGTCCGCCGATCGCAGCGAGCAGATTCGGCTCCGCCGCCGATCCGCGCATGCGCGCAACAGCCACTAGCGCGGGCTGGATACGTAACTCGACGGGCAGGACGGGACGACCGGCCCCCGCAACCCCTTGCCGGCGCGGACCGCAACTCGAGGACGCTCATTCCCTATTAGAAGCGTGAATTCCTATGAACTCTCGTGAGTATCGCCTCTTACGTCAGAGACGTCGCGTCGCCCGGATCGAAGCGAACCGCAAACGCAACCGGCGGCGTGACACCGAGGCCGAGCACCTCATCGGGTTCGCTCGCATGTGGGCACCATTCGGAGGCGCTTCCGAGGAGGACATCCTGGTGCACTTCGGACTGACGACGCACCGGTTCATCGATCGATTGTGGCAGGCCATCGCTGAATCGACATGCGCGGAAGACGAGATACTCCGCTTAGCGTGCGTCTATCCGCAGCATTGGAAAACGAGCGAATCCTCACCCGCTCGGCGACCGAGTGCTCCGGCAGGTACGGGCGATTGAACAGATCCCAAGACCTGCAAAAGATAGCTGCGAGGCGCCAACTGGCCCGACTGCAGCCCGGCACCACCGTTCCTGCGTCATCTACGCGCTGTCCGCAGCCACAGCCCTTGCTCGAGATCCGCGAGAGCGCGTCATCGGGCGTGACCGGATCTTCCAGTGGCCCCGTACTCGAGACCGTCCAGCTACCTACCCCACGCGGCATTAGTAGCGGCTGCCGTCCACAGGATCCCCCGACCCGAACAACAACAGTTCGGACCCATACGCACCTGAAATGTCGGGTCATCTGGCCCGCCTCACCGGATCGAGATCAACATGACTGAGACCACGACCAACAGACCGCACCCGCGGCCCAGCGACGAGCCGCCACTGGGACGGCGGCAACGCTGGCGATACGGTGCCGCGCTCGCGTTCATCGTGCTGATATCCGAGCTCGCACCGATGGAAATCACCCTGGTATATCCGGCAATTCCCCACATGACAGGGGATTTCCGCACCCTGCACCTGGGCTGGGTGCTGACGATGGTGAGTTTGGTTGCCGTGGTCAGTTTGCCGCTGGTCGGCAAACTTGCCGACGCCTTCGGCAAGAAGCGGGTGATGCTGATCCTTGCCGTGCTGTTTGCCGCCGGCTCCGTGATCTGCGCGACAGCAAGCTCTTTCCCGGTACTGCTGACCGGCCGGGCCCTCCAGGGCACCGCAGGCGGGATGGTCGCGGTGTCCTATGCGCTGGTCCGCGACACCTTCCCACGTCGCTGGGTCCCAGTCGCACTCGGAACCGTGGCTGCTGGAATCGGCGTCAGCGCCCTCGCGTCGCCGTTCGTCGCCGGATGGTTCATCGACAACCACGGTTGGCAGTCGGTGTTCTGGTTCATGCTCGGCTACGCCGTTTTGCTGATACCGGTGGTCGCGGTATGCGTGCCCGAGTCTTCACTGAGACTGCATCAGCGCTTGGACCTGTTCGGTGTGGCACTCCTCGGATCCGGGATCGGGCTGGTCCTGGTCGGAATCAGCCAGGGGTCCAAGTGGGGCTGGGTCAGCAGCGGGACACTCCTGACACTGACCGGCGGCACCGGACTCCTCATCGCCTTCGTCGTGTGGGAGTTACGCGTCCCTTCACCCGCCATCGACCTCCGATTGCTGGCCGGCAGCGCCCTGCGCTCAACACTGGTGGCATACCTGTTCATCGGATTCATGATCGCCGGATACGGACTGCTCATGCCGCAAATGCTGCAGACCCCAGCCCAGGCCGGCATCACCTACGGCGCGGGACTGACGGCGACCGCGTTCGCGTTGTGGACCTTCCCCACCGGCTTGCTGACCATGATCTGCGGACCACTCGGCGGCGCCGTTGCGCGCCGTATGGGCGCCCGGATGACACTCATCGGCGCCGTCTGCGCGATGATCGCCGGCCTCGCCGCCGCGGCCGCGCTGCCCGAACATCGTTGGCAGATCATCGGGATCTCCGCAGTCTTCGGAATCGGAATGGGCTTGTACTACGCGTCCGGACCGAACCTCGTGATGGACGCCGTGCCGGCCAAGCAGAGTGCGATAGGGGCGGCCATGCTCGGGGTCGTCGCCCAGCTCGGCAATGCGATCTCGGTAACCGTCCTCAGTGTCGTGATGGCACAGAACATCACGCGCCAAGACCCCACCACCGGACGAATCACCTACTCGGACGCCGCATTCCAGCATTCCTTCATTCTCGCAGCAGTGGTCGGCCTCGCGGGCCTCGCCGTCGCAATACGAATGCGACATGGCCGGACCCCCGCAACGGGGGGCGCCGGCCCGCGCTGAGTATGTCGTCGACCGGCGTAGGGCTCCCAGCCTTGGAGCCCTACGTCCCCCAAAAGGCCGGGGACCCGTGCGCGGTGTTCTCCGCCTCATTCTCGACCCCGAAGGCCCGCTCCGAAGTTGCTATGCTCAATTCTGAAAATGATGCTTTCGCTACCAAGGGAGGTTAGCCAGGTGACATCGGCCGAACAGTCGTCTGCAAACCCAATCGCCGCTGCTGCGATCGATCGGCTGTTCGACAAACATCGCGGCGAATATTGGGAGGAAGCCCAACGCCTCATCCAGGCGTGCAGCAGCCTGATCGCCGAAACCGGACAGGTCGACCCGCCCGTCAACGCGATCCTCGAACGAGCAGGCCTCGGCACCCGCGCGTTCTACCGGCTCTTCAACTCGAAGGAAGAACTCATCATCGCCGTCCTACAGGACGGCACCACCTGGAAAACGAGCTACACAGCAGAACAAATGGCCACGGCGAGCACACCGCTCGAACGTATCCGCGCATGGGTCGAAGCCGCCATCTCCCCCTACACCCAAGATGCGTCGCCGGGACATCGAGCAATCCTGCTCCACACCTACCGGTGGGAGACGATGTTTCCCAACGAACTAGCAGCAATGCGCGAACAACTCCTGCAACCCCTCGTTCAAGCAATCGCCGACCTCCGCGAAGAGAAGGACTCGAAGAACGCTCACAACGCCGCCGAGATCATCTACGACTCGTTCTTCGGCGCCGCATGCCGAGCTGAAGCACACAAGCGAACGGTCGATCCCAACGAGGTCACGGCTCTAACCCAGACGGCCGAACTCATCGCCACTGCCTTCGGTGCTAGGGGTTGAGCCGTCCGACCCTGACAGCCGTTGATCGTCGACGCACCGTAGACAACCGCTGCCACTTCGCCACCACAACGTGAGCGGCAGGCCGGCGGCCTCCGAACACCGGATCCGCTCTTCGATGCTGTCGGGATCGTCGCCGCGCGCGAGTCCGGTGCGGATGGCGGCGGCGATCGCGCGGATGCGCCAGCTGGGCCGCGGACGTCGGAAAGCGGGCTCGCGAGATTGCGGCGCCGCAGGTGGTACTCGGTGCGGTTGACGGCGTTCGTTCCCAACCTCATGTGCGCGGGATTGGTGCAGCCGGCGAAGTCGCATTGGTGACACAGCACCGCGTCGTCGGCGCCGGACCATCCCAGCCGCGGAAAGACCCCGTGTTCGAGCTGATAGGCGAACAGGTGCGCGGGAACGGTGCCGCCGTGCCCGCTGGGACACCCTCGCTCCCTGGTCGACCTCTACCTCCTCTGACACCGCAGGCCTTCTCGCGACGCGCACAGCCAGAACCGCGTTGTCGGTCAGACTGAGCACCATGGACCGTCGCAGCCTGCACCCGGAAACTGGAATGTGCGGGTGCGCTCCACCGCCGCCGCGGTCCTCGCCGTCACAGTGTGTCTGCTCCTGGCCGGCGGTGCACTCCTGTTCGTGCTGTACCGCAATCTCGAACAGTCCGCCCGCGACGCCGCCGACTCCCGTGCCCAGCAGATCGTCGAGCACCTCGGCACCGAGTCGCCTCAGGAACTCGATGCCTCGCATCTCGCTACCGACGGCCAGATCGGTGCCGGGTCTGGGACGCGGTCCGGACGGCGAAGTGTCGTGCACGGGTGATCTCGCCTCCGGGTTCGGCGGGCTCAGCTTTCAGCGGGTCGGACCCGCCCGGCGGTCCCGTGTCCCGGGCGTGTCGGGGTGCTCGTGTGCGGTCAGGAGCAGGTGGTCGAACCGGGCGCGAAACGACTCGGGCAGGGTCGCCTCGTCGGTCAGGGCGTCAACGAAGCGCCCGGCGAGGGTGCGGAGTTTGGTGTTGGTCTGCTGTGAGCGCCAGGTGAGGATGCCGAACGCGCGTTCCGAGGAGATGCCGTAGACCAGCATGAGGGCGCCCTTGGCCTGCTCGATCACCGCCCGCGACTGTTCGAGGTCGGCGACGGCCTCGGTGAGGGCGGTGTTGAATTCGCGGAGGTCGGTCTCCAATGTCTCGGTGACGTCGATGTAGTACCCGGAGGTGCCGATGACCTGGTCGTGCTCGTCGAGCATCCGGTCGCCGACCACGATGACGTGGTGGATGCGGCCGTCGGTGTCGATGATGCGGTGTTTGCTGCTGAACGGCTCGCCGGCGTGGATCACCTTGTCGAACAGCGCCGCGACCTGCGGTTGGTCGTCTGGATGCTTGTGGGAGAGCAAAAGTTCGGTGGTGGGGGTGACCTCGCCCGGTTGGTAACCGTGCATCCGGGCGACGGGATCGGACCATTCCCAGCGCTGGCCGGCGAGGTAGAACCGGAAACTGCCGCCCTGTGGAGGCGCATTCGAGCCGCGGAGCTCCTCACTGTCCACCGCTGCACCCACTACCCGCGTGGAGGGCCGACTCTGCCTCGGATGCCATTGCCACAGTATGCGAGCACGCACATCGGAGTGTGCGCCAATTGGAGTCGGGTTCACCGATCTCCCGTTGGCTTCGACCACCTCTCTACTCGCACACGAGCACCCCGACGAACAGGGCTGACGAACAGGAGAGGGGTCGGTGTCGTGCCCTATCTTCGAGCGGGGGGATTTGTGCCGCACACAACACGCACTCGACTACGCCTGACGCATCCCCGCAGACACCGCGACGATTGGGTCCGTCGAGTTCCAGATCGCCTGGTAGCGCCTCCGGGTGAGTTCGTCGGAGTTGGCGAGGAGGGCGTCGAACAGCGACCGGGGAAAGGCGTGCCAGCACTGCACGAGCGTGTCGATCTCGCGCGCGCTGAAGAGGCCGGAGCGGGCGGCGGCGAGGATCCCGTCGTCGAACTGACGTTGCCGGATCCGTGCTACCGCGTCGAAGTCGAGCTCGTCGCTGGTGTCGACGGACCACATCGCCGCGACCAGGTCCTGGAGCTTCCGTGTGCGGTTGGGCAGGGTGGCCTGGCCTGCGCCGTCGGTGTCGGTGTCGGGCACAGACTGTTCAGTGGACATGGTGCATGCACCTCCTCCGGTGCGTTTTTCCGCAATGGAGTTTTTGTAAACGCTGAGGGGCGAAGGTCTTTGGATTGACGCACCGGGCAGTGCCTCACCGTCTCCGAGATCTGGGACACCCCGGCCGATCGCGACGCCTTCGTCGACGAGTACATCAAGCCGACACTCCCCAGTAGAGACCCACATCGGACTCTCACCAACTTGGCTGAATCCTCGAAACGAATCAGGCCACGCGATGCGGTGTCACAGCCTGTACAACCTCGGCGGTGGAATCGACCCAGGTCAGCAGCCTTCGGTCGTGGTGTGGGTGAGCAGGTCGACCACGGTGGCAAGCGAACCCGCCCGCAACGCCCGGCGTTGCCGGGCGGCGCCGTTGCCGGTCGCCAGGACCCGGGTCACCGCTGCCCGGGCGGCGGTGTAGTCGCCATACTCCTCGAGTGCCGGCCGGATCCGGGTCAGCAGGCGTTCGAGCAGCGCGCCCGCAGGGACCAGCCGGGCCGAAAACGCATCGATGCCGTGGCCGGTCAGGCCGTCGTGGGCGGCACGCCAGTACGCCGACCGCAGCACCTGCTCGTCGAGCATCGGGCCCGCGGCGCCGCGGCGGATGTCGGTCAAAGCGGTGCCGACCAGACCGCGGATCAGGGCCGCCAGCAGCACGGCCTCCCCGGCGGTGGCGGGCACATCCGCGATCCGGACCTCGATCGTCGGCAGGTGCGCCGACAACCGGATGTCCCAGTAGATCATCGCGGTGTCGAGGACGCTTTCGTTCTCGAGCATCCGGGCGACCACGCTGTCGTAGTGCTGCGCGGACCGGAAGTAGGGCGGCGGTCCGGCGCTGGGCCACCGCGACCACAGGATGTGCCGCCAGCTGGCGTAGCCGGTGTCGCGGCCGGCGCTGATCGGGGAATTCGCGGTCAGCGCCAGCAACACCGGCAGCCACGGCCGCAGGTGGTTGCTGACCGCCACCGCTTCATCGCGGTTCGGGACACCCACGTGCACGTGCGC
>RRBB01000320.1:0-9306 GCA_006543605.1 Rhodococcus sp. WS4 | reverse complement strand
GGACCGCGGTTCCGACCGGGCGAACCGACCGGAGATCCGCTCATGCAACGCTTCCAACTCGGAAACAACCAAATCAAGGACCACACAACCAGTATCGTCTACCTGTCAAGCAAGTGCCGTTGCAGTATTAGGCCGCTCTGCCACGCCTCCGAAGCCTTCATCTCACCGCAGCTAACCCTGTGACCGGTGAGGTCTGGCACCCCGTCCGCCGTGACGGTCGAGGGGAGCGTGACAATATCACGGGGTAACTTCATGCGCCAAATACGCTGGCAACCAGGCCTTCCCGACTAGCCGCTAACGGACCTTATGTAAACTAGATCGCTCGATATGCATCAGGTGACCGAACCCGTCTCGGCTAACTTCTGCTGGACTGACGATAAGCCCGGACCCAGTAGGTGGACTTCGCTTTGCGTTAACGCAACAGTGATGTCGCTGGTGCTAGTTACCATTGCGCCATGAGTAGATGCACAGCGCCGAGACAGGGCCATCGGACAGCGAGCGGTCGCGCAGCCTGCCCTGCATGCGGCGGCTATGGTTCCTACTCGCGTTCGTCCTACTCCCCGCCGGTCTACCAGCCGCAGAGCAATGTGGGCGGCACAAGCAGTGGGCGTGGGTCCAGCAGTAGCGCGCGGCCGAGCTGGTCTTCGAGCAGCTCGTCCGTGACCTACACGCCTGCCGAAGTGAAGACGCTGGCTCCTGTTCGCCGTGAGGTAGAAGCGCGAGCGCATGCCTACCCTCAGTTTTTCGACGTCTTCCTCTGCCACGCTTGGGATGACCGGCGAGGTGCGGCCAAGGAACTAAGCGATCTGCTCGAGTCCAACGACGTGTCGGTCTGGTTCAGCGAGAAGAACGTCATGCTCGGCGCGCCACTACTCCGCGCAATCGACAAGGGCCTGGCGAAGTCGCGTGCCGGGATCGTGCTGGTCACCCCTGCGCTTCTGACCCGCCTCAAGTCAGAGGGGATCGCTGACAAGGAGCTCTCGGAGCGCCTGGCGCGCGATCAGCTCATCCCCGTTGTGCACGAGACGACATACGAGGATCTCCGAGAGGTCAGCCCCTTGCTCGGCTCGCGGAGTGGCTTGAGCACTGCAGAAGATTCAATGGCAGACATCGCGGCCAAGATCGCCGAGCTGGTCGACGTGGCCGATCTGCTCGAAGTGTAGGACAGTGTGTGAGGTCACGAGACCTCGACATTACCGTCCAGCTGATGAGCGGCCGAGACGAGTCAGAGCCGAACGCCACCAGGGTGTTGGATTCGCAGATGGAAACTTGCGGTCGCTGACATCAAGGCGCACCGTCGTTTCGTCCGCGCCCAGAACATTGCGCGCTAGCATTTGGTCCCGCGCCCCCTTGGCTGCGAGCGGGCCTAGGACGGTCAGGGTGTTAGCGGTGATCGTCGACCGATCCGGCTCTTCTCCAGCGGTGGTGTTGGGTTCCGAATAGCTACCCGAGCGAAACTCGAAGGGCTGCGGCATCGCCATCTCACCAGTGCCACACCGGCTGTAGGAAAGCCAAAACTCCTGATAACCACCGGGGTTGCCGAAAGAGTAATGCTCAAGGTATCCAGTCCTGTTTGCGCCGACCCAACAGAATTCTCCACTCGGCGAGACTCTGGTTCTGGCCTCAGCGAAGGTGCTCTTTCCTAGGCAGGCGTGCATAAGGCCACGTGTGTGCTGCGAAACCGAGTAGCACATCGAACGTTGTGTGATGGTGATCGAGAAGGCCATCACTGCCCCTTCGTGGATCTCGACCGCGACCCAAGCACCAGGGAGTCGATAAATGCGTTGATCGCGGTTATCGACAATGGTGACGAACTGAGGCGTGCCTAGGAGTTCGTCGACGAAGGCTTGTGTGCTGCCACAGGCGAGTTTGTCGAGTATGGCGGCTTGTGCGCCCCGCCTGCCTCCGGTGCTCGTCCAGGCGCGACGAGCTGCGTTGAAGGCCTTGGGTGAGGCCCCGACGATAGTCACCGTGGCGGCACCAAATGTCAGATACACCAGCCCATCAGTCCAGTCCGCAGCCGCCATCAGGTGGTCAACTTGACTCGGCCGTCAGGTGAATTGATTACCACGGGCAGGTCCCCCAGTACTGGTCAGTCATGCACTCATTCTTGCTGCCCAGATGCCGCCGGTCCACTTGCCCCATCAACGGACCACAGTCACCTGCCGACAGCTCAGACGACCATTGGTGGGACGATGTGAATCGCCCCGGGCCTGTCGGAGGCTCTCGAACCTGTGAAGGATGGAGAGCATGGCAGCACCACGGAAGTACAGCGTTGAGCTGAAGGAACGAGCAACGAGGATGGCGGTCGAGGCCCGCCAGGATCCGGCGACGCGACCGGGAGCGCTCAAGCGGATCGCCGATCAGCTCGGTGTGCACCCCGAGGCGCTCCGGACCTGGGTCAAGCAGGCCGAGGTCGACGGCGGCGTGCGCCTGGGCACCACGACCAGTGATGCCGAACGGATTGCCCAGTTGGAACGGGAGAATCGCGAGCTGCGGCGAGCGAACACGATCCTCAAGCAGGCCTCGGCTTTCTTTGCGGCGGAGATCGACCGCCCACAGCGCTGATCGTGGAGTTCGTCGCTGCTCACCGCGACGAACACGGAGTCGATCCGATCTGCGCGGTCTTGCGCGGTACGGCCGCCCAGATCGCTCCGTCCACGGCCCGAGCTCACCTGAGCCCCCAGCGAACCGAATCGGCACGTGCGGTGCGTGACCGCGAGGTTCTGTCCCGGATCCGGGGAGTTCATGCCGACAATCTCGGGGTGTATGGGGCCCGCAAAGTGCACGCCAGTCTGAAACGAGAAGGGATGTCGGTGGCCCGGTGCACCGTGGAACGATTGATGAAAGCCGATGGGCTACAAGGAATATTACGGTTGAAAGGGCGGAAGACCACGCACAGTGACGGGGCCGAGACTCCGCGGCCGGCGGATCGGGTCCAGCGGCAGTTCGTCGCCAACGCGCCCAACACGTTGTGGGTGGCGGACCTGACCTACATTCGCACGCATTCGGGGTGGGTGTACGCCGCGTTCATCCTCGACGTGTTCTCCCGGATGATCGTCGGTTGGCAGGTCTCGACGTCGATGCGTACCGACCTGGCCCTCGACGCCTTGGATATGGGGTTGTGGGCTCGCCGACGAGTCGGCCAGGACGTCGCTGGGTTGATTCACCCTCCCCCGAGCACTTCGTGCAGGGCGGTGCCCCCAGCGACCGCGGCGTGCAGTATCGAGCTGTGCGGTACACCGAACGCCTCGATGAGTGTGACGCAGTGTCTTCTGTTGGTTCCAAAGGCGATTCGTATGACAACGCGATGGCGGAGGCGTTCAACTCGTTGTTCAAGGCCGAGTGCATTCGCAATCCCGTGATGCGCACACACGGGGGCTGGCAAGGCATTGGAGACGTCGAGTGGGCGGTCGCCAAGTACATCGACTGGTTCAATCACCGCCGCTTGCACGGCGAGATCGACCACGTCCCACCTGCCGAGTACGAGACCGCCTACTGGTCGAATCACACGGCGGCCGACTACCGTGAGACACCGGTCCTCGCTGAGGCCGGAACCAGATAGCCGAGCCTCCGCCGAACTCGGGGCGATTCAATGCACTGGTCGAGCGCAGGGGTGGCCATGCCTACCTGTATTCGCAAGTGATACGACCGGTTGGAATATGCACGGCTACCAGCAGACGCCAGTTGGCATAGGCGCCCGCAGTTACCGGTGTCCGCGGGATCCGGGAAGCCCGCCGGAGATCGTTCGGACGCTGGTACTGCTCGGGTTGTGGCCGACGGACGTCGGTTGACGACTTCTCGCACGCTGACGATGGCCAGCGGGGTCGACCGGCTTTTCCGGCGCAGAGTCGGGTCCGGTGTCGACCAAACGAACAACGTGTTTGCCGGTCTCTCTATCAACCGAGATGATCGGCAATCGTCGTATAGGACGAGTCTCGGGCTTGGGCTCAAGGATTTCGAAGTGGACCGTCCTACTCTTGCGCTTCTGCGCCTTCCGCTTCTTTGCAGTGGGCTTCTGCCTTTTGGGCTTCTGTGTGCCCATCGGGGAGTTGGAGTCCTCTGACCAAGAGAAGGAGTTGGTACGACGCCGACTGGGCGAAGCGTTGGGCGCGTACGCAGGAGCGCCACTCCCCCGCCAGCACACGGCCTCAAGCCGAAAAGACCCACTACCCCTACTCCTCAGGAGAGCCACATGGCCCTATCCGGACATACCGCCGCGGTTCGCGAGAATTATCTCCCCCTGCCTACTCGAGATGACGACTACCGGCAGATCCTGCTGCTCGGGACCACCGGCGCCGGCAAGACCACCGTCGTTCGCCAACTGCTCGGCACCGATCCGGACAACAACCGTTTCCCGTCCACCTCCACCGCGAAGACCACCGTCTCGGACACCGAGATCGTGCTCGCTCCCTGACCCTTCCATGCCGTACCGCAAGGACGATCTTCGTCAGGCCGTCGTTGCTGCCGTCGAGCAGTTCCACCACCGCTGGGACGCGATCCTCGGGCTGGAAACATCACGTGCTGTCGCCCGGGAACACTGGACGCGAATCAAGGCGCTCAACAAACGCTTCGCCGAGGCCAGTGACGATCAGTACGACACCCTCCGGCCATCTGCGGAGCTGCGGGAGTTCGTCAAGGAGAGCTCTACCGTCAACTCGAATCGCCTCGGGCTGGAACGGCCACCGCCCGGACGACGCCGAGCACACAGCAATCGTCAACGAACTCGCGCAGGCCGTGGCCCGCGGAGTGAACGCACCGATCAGCGGACGACTCTCTACCGCAGCTCAGCCGGAATGGGAACGCAGCTACGACCTGTACGGGCCCGGTTTCACCCGCTTGCGGGCCGACCATATCGCCCGCGACATCTTTGATCGCTTCGTCCCGAAAGCCGCGTCGAATGACAACAGCTTCGTTGCCGACCTCCTCACGGTCGTCGAGGCAGCCGCCGCTGAGGTCGACGCCTCACTCGAATAGCAATAGACATCGGCTCAGACCGCGTTGAGGCCCGCACTGCCGTCAAGGCATAGCGGGGCCTCGACGGGCTGCCACAGGCACACGTCGAAGGAAACACACCATGTATGCAGACGACGATCGTTGGAAACGGCTCATCTTCGAAGCCGAGAAGTTCCAGCGGGACCTCGAAATTCACACCTTGAATTTGAACCTCCACCACTCCGAGAGCGGGCACTGGCAAGCCAAGGCCCGGAAGGTCCTACGGTGGAACCTGTTATTCGCAATCCTCACAGGCATCTTCATGGTCCTTGCGCTGCTCGACCTCTTCATCTGGCATCAATCGAGCTGGTGGCTGGCGGGCGGCTACTCCTGCTCTCTCATCTCCTTCGTCCTCGCATACGTACACGGGCGCTACATCAAGAGATCGAATGCCGCGAGCGAAAGATTCCGGTCCCTCGAGCCACCCGCGAGCCTTCGCCCACTCATGGCCTCAATCGATGCTCAGATCGAAGCGGACGAGCGGGCCGCAGCCGCTGCCGCTGCCAAGAGACGAGGTTGGCGATATGGACGTCGACTATCTCAGTACGTCGAACGCGGTCAGGTTGGAAGTCGACGACGTGGCTGACGTGCCGGCCTACCCGAAAGATGCGCCAGAAACCAGCCGTCGGTCGAAGTCGAAGCGGGCGTTCGCAATGCAAATCGACTGAACGTCAGCCGGGCGAATGACGTCAGGAGACGTTATCGCTCCGCCCGGATGGCTGCCAGGCTGACTTCGTCTTCTCTTCGCCCATGAGTCTGTATATCACTCGCCCGCGCATAGCCTCGGAACAGGTCGGACGTGAAACGCCGACCTACTCGGTAGCGATCAGGTAAGCACCACACATCACTTAGATAAAGTCCTGAAGGAGCACCATTGGCAACCCAGTTCGCCCCCAAGCTCAAGGAGAAAGTCGCCGAGAAGTGGTTGACGAACCTTCGTGGTCAGCTCTATCCCGGTGAGGAAACCTGGGCGTTGGCGAAGACCAACCAGGTCAGGCCACTCTTGGACGGACTAGCTATTACCAATGCACGGGTCATGGCATTCAGCGGCTACGACGTGGCTACGACCGGGCCGAAGGTCGCTGTGGACGCCGATCACATCGCGCGTTTCGAGATCGTGAAGAAGATGGGCGGCAAACAGCTCCACATCACCACTCACGACCAGACCGTCCATCAGCTCGGAGCAATCCAAGAAGCAGACGTCGACTTCGTCAGCCACTACCTACACCACCTGGCAGCAGCGGGATTTCCTCCTGGAATACGCGAAACGCTGCGGGCCCAACAGGTCGCCACCGCCGAAGCCGCACAGTCCCGACATGACGGACGAGCCAACGTCGAGATCATCGGCGGACCACTCAAGGACGTCGCCTGGCGAACCATTGACGAACACACCGCCCCGGACGAGTTGCCCTGGTTCGTGATCAACGCCGGCTCAGCGGGATTCCTCGCCGCCTTCGACAACCGGCTGGTCATCGCCAAGGTCGGCGGCATGGCCGGATTTATGAGCGGCTCTCTCGGCGGTGGGCGGGTGACGTCCTTTCCGTACTCGGACATCACCAACATCGAATACAACAGCGGGATGATGAGCGGAGTGCTCGAAGTGCTCACCCCGAGCTACCAAGGAACCGCCAACCACGACTACTGGCGCTCGAGCAACAAAGGACGAAATAAGGCCGCCGACGATCCCTGGACGCTATCCAACTGCCTTCCGCTTCCGAAAGCACAACACAAACTCGCCCTGCCGCGCCTGAACGAGCTGCAACACAAAATCATCGAATACAAGCGCCCGACGGTCCACGTGCAGCCTTCCCTACCTGTCACTGGTATTGCAACGGCTACCAGCCTTGCAGAGGAACTCCAGGGACTCGCCGATCTCCACCGTCAAGGAATTCTCGATTCCGCAGAGTTCGCCGCTGCAAAGCAGGCGACGATCGCAAAGCACTCCGCCCGATGAATCAAGGACGATCAGTTCAGGTGGACGCGACCGATCTCAACAGCAGCGGAGGCTACGAGAATGAAGAAGACAACTACCCGCACGCAGATGGCTTCGGGGGCTACAGACGGCAGGCCGGCGAATACAAGAGACCTCCGCGACCGGTGGTACTTCCTGAAGGTGATGTAGAACACGATGCCTCAGGATCCGAAATCTACGGCGCGCCACTTAGGTCTGAATTGAACAACGATCGAGTCCTCGTCGAACTGGTCCCGGAGCCGTTCAACATCTTCGATCACTTAGCGGTCTGCCTCGACGTCAATGGCGTCAAGGTCGGATATATGGGCGCTACCTTCGCCGAATACTGGCACCCGGTGGTGAAAGCGTTCAACAGCAAAGGCTTCCATGTCCTTGTCTCCGGTGAAGCTATCGACGCCGGCGGCGAAAACCCCGGACTCAACCTATATATTCCCGATTGGGCTCGTTGGCCTGAAATCGCCGAGGATGCCGGCTACGAATCCGGATTCACTGCTCTCTGGCAGCAACTCCCTGAACACCTTCGCGAACGCCTAGTCGACAATTTCGGTGACTGGGAGGGGGCAGATGAGCGCCAAATCCGACCGCTTGCCCACCTAATGCCTGATGCCGCCTGGGAACGCGGTGGTCTGCCTTTCCAACTTCAGACGCAGATCAGAAACCAGTCCATCGCCCGCTACAAAGAACGTGACCGACTTCGGCAAGAAGAGCACGAGAAATGGGAGACTGAGCGGTCCAGGTTGCGACAGGAAGTCCATTCCCTCCGAATCGGCGGCATGACTTTTACGGCCATCGGAAGGAAACTCGGATTCTCGGGAAGCAAAGCGTCGACAATGTTCAAGGAGCACTCACGCACTGATACCGATCCCACCTAAGCTGAGCAGCACTCGTAAAGGCGAATCTGAACCGCGTCGGTGCTGATGGGAGGTACATGACACAGCCTGACGCATTCTGGTCTCCCCGAACCGAGGCAGTAAGCGACCAGGCCTAGTAGAGAACGGAGGCTGATAGTCACGAGAACTCGCTCCGTCAGCTGTTACGGAGCCCGGCTGCGGAGGCAAATAGGGCTGAGCGCCTTTTTGCGGGCACTAGGGTCCGTTTTGGCCAATATTATACCGGCACACCGGAGAACGGCGCTCCACGGCGAACCTCCTTACTGTTCAGTTTGCGCAATGGGGACGGCTCGCGATCGCGCGGTCGCCTCATGGTGTCGGGTCCTTCTCTGCGTCGACGAGGTCACCGAAACCGCGACGGCGGAGGCCGCGGACGAGGCCGGCCGATGGCGTGTGATCGCCGAGCCACTCGGCGATCCCGACGGATTGCGTCGTGCGATCAGCTGTGCTCAGCTTCAGCCGGTTGAGTAATACGCCGGTGGTGTTGGGGGCTGGCATGGGCGATCCGATGGTGGGCTCCAGGAACTCCGAGATCGAGTGCCGCGGAAAAGTTTTTTACAGCAGTCACCCCGCACAAATCATGAGTGACACGGACCAGCCCGCAGAACGACCAGGATTCGCATTGGCTGGCATGTCCGACCTACCGTCCCGTTTCGGAGACAGTCAACGAACTACCTCTACTGATAACGGCAGGTCAGCACGCTTCCGGTAAGGGAACCCACTTCCGGAGCGCGCCGGTCAGGATTCGTGAAGGGGTCGCTAGTCGCCGCAAAGTTGTAGCAAGGTTGTATCTGGAGCTTGGGCTCAGTCCGTACCGCTCGGATACGAGGGTCGTCCATGAATGTTCGTAGTCTCGTCCTCGAAATCTCGGGTGTGGTCATGTTGGCGCGTGACGACGGTACGTGGTGTGTTGCGTCCCCTGAACGGCTTCGCGAAGTTGCGTACTGGCCGGCGACGGTGGGATCTATGTGGAGTCCCCCGCTCCTTCCCAACGCGATGAGCCTGATCGAGGAGCAGACGCCTGGGGACGTTCCAGGCGAATCGTGGTGGGTCCTCCACGGTAACGCCGAGCCCGAGGTGCAGATCGATGTCACACTCGAAGACGGCAGCTCACCGAGGGTTCATCGGCTCGGCAATGTCCGGGCCATCGAGTGGGTCAGTATCCCGCAAAGCGCCTTCGTCTACAGGTCTGACAGGCCAGAAGGTAACCAGCCCGACAGGATTCGGATGAGAGAAATGATCAATACCTGTGGATCGGGGAGGGCGCACCTTCCCGGATGATGATCTGCAAGAAAACAGGTATTCGATCAAGGCCAGCGCTGCAACGCTGGTTGGGAAGGTACGCCCGTGCTTACGGTAGTACACGACAACGACCGCTCCAACGACGACGACGGGCGGTCGTTGCTCGACGAGATCGTCCGTGACGGTGCCCGGCAGATGCTCGCGGCC
>RRBB01000031.1:0-76057 GCA_006543605.1 Rhodococcus sp. WS4 | reverse complement strand
CGCGCAATCTCCAAACACCGAGCCAAGGGCGACATCGACCGCACCAACTACCACGCCGAGATCAGCATCAGCATCCTCATACCAGCACACTTGACAACAGACCCGCCGCCCTAACTGCGCGGCATTGCGGTTAGTCTCCCAGCCGGCCGGTCAGCCTGCGGTACCGCTCCTCGCTGACCGGATTCAGGCCCTCGACGGTGACGTCGGTGCCCCGGCTCGCGTATTTGGTGGTGATGCCGTCGAGCGCGGCGACGGTGGATGCGTCCCAGATGGTGGCGCCCGACAGGTCGATCACGACGCGCGCGGGGTCGTCGGCGTAGTCGAACGAGAACACGAGGTCGTTGGACGAGGCGAAGAACAGCTGACCGCTCACCCGGTACGTCTTGATGTCGCCGTCGAGTTCGCCGTGCACGTCGACCATGTGGGCGACCCGTCGTGCGAACAGCACCATCGCCACCAGCACGCCGACTCCGACGCCGATCGCGAGATTGTCCGTGGCCAGCGTTCCCGCGACGGTGCTGAGCATCACCATCGTCTCGCTCAGCGGCATCCGCCGCAGCGTGCGGACGCTGTGCCAGTCGAAGGTCGTCGCGGCCACCAGCACCATCACGGCGACGAGCGCCGCCATCGGGATGGTCCCCACCACTTCGCCGAGCCCTACCACGAGAATCAGCAGAAACGCCCCCGACAGGAACGTCGACAGCCGGGTCCGCGCCCCGCCGGTCCTGACGTTGATGATGGTCTGCCCGATCAGGGCGCAACCGCCCATGCCGCCGAACAGTCCGGTCACGATGTTCGCGACGCCCTGCCCCCACGACTCCCGCGTCTTGTCCGAATGCGTGTCGGTGACGGCGTCCACCAGCTTGGCGCTCATCAGCGACTCGAGCAGTCCGACGACGGCCATCGCCAGCGCGAACGGGGCGATGATCTTCAGGGTGTCGACCGTGAGCGGAACGTCCGGCAGTCCGATCAGGGTCGGCAGCCCGTCGGGCAGTTCACCCTGATCGCCGACGGTGGGCACGGCGACACCGGCGAGCACGGTGAACGCGGTGAGACCAAGGATCACCAGCAGTGGGGCCGGTACGGCCGTGGTCAGCTTCGGAATCCACACGAGCAGCGCCAGGCCGACGGCGAGCAGGGCGTACACCGCCCACGGCACGTTCGTCAGATACGGGAACTGGTGGACGAAGATCAGGATTCCCAGCGCGTTGCAGAACCCCACCATCACGCTGCGGGGCAGGAACCGCATGAGTCGCGCGACCCCGAGAACGGCGAGGAGGATCTGCATCGCACCGCCGAGGAAGACCGCCGCGATGAGGTACTGCAACCCGTGCGACGCCATGAGCGGGGCCAGCACCAGCGACACCGAACCCGTGGCCGCGGAGATCATCGCGGGACGGCCGCCGGTGAACGCGATGGTCATCGCCATGATCGCGGCGGTGAACAGTCCCACCCGCGGATCGACACCCACGATGATGGAGAACGACAACGCCTCGGGAATGAGGGCCATCGCCACGACGAGCGCGGACAACGACTCGATACGAAACACCGTCGGATGCAGCCACACCGGCCGTCGGAGAGCGAGAGAAGGCACGACGCGACAAACCTACTTCCTGAGGGGACTCGAAGATCCTATCCGGGTGGCGTTCGACCAGT
The DNA here is from genome assembly GCA_006543605.1 of Rhodococcus sp. WS4. GTDB lineage: Bacteria > Actinomycetota > Actinomycetes > Mycobacteriales > Mycobacteriaceae > Rhodococcus_F. The sequence continues at coordinate 74,401 of RRBB01000031.1, read as the reverse complement.
ACGGTTAGCTGATCCGCCGAACGAGGAGGAACGCCGTGCGACGCACACTTCCGGCCGTCCTGATCGCCGTCCTGACCGCGCTATCGCTGGGAGCGTGCGGCAACTCCGATTCGGGGCCGGTCATCGACCAGGTGCGCGAGTCCGGGGTGCTGAAGGTCGGCACCGAGGGTACGTACACACCGTTCAGCTACCAGGGCCCGGACGGTCAACTCACCGGGTACGACGTGGACGTCATCCGCGCGGTCGGCGACAAACTCGGCGTTTCCGTCGAGTTCACGCAGACACCGTGGGACTCCATCTTCGCGGGCCTCGAGGCGAAGCGGTACGACCTCGTCGCCAATCAGGTGACCGTCAACGACGAACGCACCCAGAAGTACGACCTGTCGACGCCGTACACCTATTCGGAGGGGGTGATCGTCACTCGCGCCGACGACAACTCCATCACCTCGCTCGCCGACCTGAACGGCAAGACGACGGCGCAGTCGGCGACCAGCAACTGGGCGCAGGTGGCCAGGGACGCGGGCGCGAACGTCGAATCCGTCGAGGGCTTCGTGCAGGCCATCACGCTGTTAAAGGACGGGCGCGTCGACGCCACCGTCAACGACAATCTGGCCGTCGCCGAGTACGAGAAGCAGACCGGCGACACCGGGGTGAAGGTGGCCGCCGAGACCGGCGACACGAGCGAGCAGGCGTTCGCCGCCCGCAAGGACAGCGGTCTGATGCCCGACATCGACAAGGCCCTCGACGAGCTGCGCGCCGACGGCACCCTCGCCCAGATCTCGCAGAAGTACTTCGGCACCGACGTCTCGACTCCGACCAACTGAGAGACTGCCCGTGGACGACGCAACGGTCCAGCTGATCCTGGACAACCTGTGGCCGATGCTGAAGGCCACGGTCACCATGACGATCCCGCTGACGATCATCAGCTTCACCATCGGGCTCGTCATCGCGTTGCTGGTGGCGCTCGCCCGGATCTCGTCGATCAGACCGCTGTCGGTGATCGCCCGGTTCTACGTCTCCATCATCCGCGGCACGCCGCTCCTGGTGCAGCTGTTCATCGTGTTCTACGCGCTGCCCCAGTTCGGCGTGGTTCTCGACCCGTTCCCGGCGGCGGTGATCGCCTTCAGCCTCAACGTCGGTGGGTACGCGGCGGAGGTGATCCGGTCGGCGATCCTGTCGATCCCCAAGGGGCAGTGGGAGGCAGCGCAAACCATCGGAATGGGGTACACCACCACCCTGCAGCGGATCGTCCTGCCGCAGGCCGCACGGGTCGCGGTCCCGCCGTTGTCGAACACGCTGATCTCGCTGGTGAAGGACACCTCGCTGGCGTCGACCATCCTGGTGACCGAACTGCTGCGCGTCGCCCAGCTCGCAGCCGCGCCCACGTTCGACTTCTTCGCCCTGTACAGCGTCGCGGCTCTGTACTACTGGGTGATCTGCATCTTCCTGTCGGCCGTCCAGGGCCGGCTCGAAGCCCGACTCGACAGGTATGTGGCCCGATGACCGACACCTCTCCCCTGCTCCAGGTATCCAGCGTCGAGAAGTCGTTCGGCGACCATCAGGTGCTACGCGACATCAGTTTCGACGTCGGCGCCGGCACGGTCACCGTCATCATCGGACCGTCGGGTTCCGGCAAGACGACGGTGCTGCGCACCCTGAACGCCCTCGACATGGCCGACGCCGGCGTGATCACCATCGGCGACGTGTCCGTGGATTTCGGCGCCGAGGCGGGCCGGTCGACGCTCGCCCGGTTCCGCGCACAGAGCGGGATGGTGTTCCAGTCCCACAACCTGTTCCCCCACAAGACGGTGCTGCAGAACGTCACCGAGGGACCGGTGGTGGTCCAGAAGCGACCCAAGGACGAGGCGCGCGCGGACGCGATGCGGTTGCTCACCCAGGTCGGCCTGGCCGAGAAGGCCGACCAATACCCGTATCAGCTGTCCGGCGGGCAGCAGCAGCGGGTGGGCATCGCGCGGGCGCTGGCGCTCAAACCGAAACTGATGCTGTTCGACGAGCCGACGTCGGCGCTCGACCCGGAACTCGTCGGCGAGGTCCTGCGGGTGATCCGCGATCTCGCCACCGAGGGCTGGACGATGGTGATCGTGACGCACGAGATCCGGTTCGCTCAGCAGGTGGCCGATCAGGTGCTGTTCATCGACGGCGGCGTCGTACTCGAACGCGGCACGCCCCGAGACGTGCTCACCAACCCGACGGGAGCGCGGCTCCGCCAGTTCCTGCACCGCATCCTCGACCCGCTGTGAACGGTCAGCGGACGGTCTTCTCCATCAGGACGACGCTCGGCCACTCGACCTCGAAATCTCTGCGACCCACCAGGAAGAAGCCCTGCTCCTCGTAGTAGTCGCGGAGCCGCGAGTTCGTCTCGACGCACTCGAGCCGGACGACGGACGCGTCCTCGGAGCGAGCGTGTTCGTCCACCCACCGGAGCAGCTGGGCGCCGAGTCCTGCACTGGCGTGGCGGCGGTCGGTCATGACGCGGGCCACGTACGCGGCCGGGATGTCGTCGTCGATCCATACGTCCGGATCCGAACGCAGCACCCGGAGTGCACCCACCACGATCCCGGCGAAGAGCGCGACACGCCATTCCCCGAACTGGATCTGCTCACGCACGTCCGCGAGCGACACCTCACCGCGGGCAGGGGGGTCGATCTCCCTGGCCAGGAGCCAATCCTCTGCGTCCCAGTGCATCTGAACGATGTCTTCAGCCTGCTCGAGTACTGCCCGCTCCACGGTGACCGCCATGCACACACAGTAACCATCCGGCTGCGAAAACAAACCACCGCTGCGACCGTGTCTATCTGCGACGATGTGACAGGAGTTACAGTTACATTCCGGGACAGTTACCTCAGGGCGGTGGTAGCGATGAAGCTGTTTCGTGCAGTGGTCCTGATGACACTCTCCACCTGCGCGGCCGCGTATGTCTGCGCCCATCCCCCGCGTGCGTCCGCCCAGCCCCTCGGGCCCGAATCCATTCTCCCGTCCCCCATCCTGGACGACGACTTCTTCGCCTGGCCGCCGAATGTCGCGGACTTCGCGGCCGGCGAGATCATCCGCTCGCGGGAAGTGACGCTCCGCGCGATCCCGAACCCGCTGGTACCGCACCGGGCCCACCAGATCATGGTGCGCTCCAACGATTCCAAGGACCGTCCCTTGCCGGTGACGGCGACGGTGCTGGTACCGGTCGCGGAGTGGACTGCGCCGGGGTCGAGGCCCGTCATCGCCTACAACATGCCCATCGACTCGCTGGGCGCCCGGTGCACCCCGTCGTACAAGATGCTGCACGATTGGCAGACCCTCGACCTGGACATCCCGCCGGTGCTGTCGTTGTTTCTCGCGAAGAACTACGCGGTGCTCGTGCCCGATCACGAGGGGCCGCGGATGGCGTACAGCGCGGGACGAATGGCGGGTCATGCCGTGCTCGACAGCATCCGCGGCGTGAAGCGGCTACCCGGGCTCGGGCTCTCGGACAGTCCCGTCGTCGCGACCGGGTACAGCGGTGGTGCGATCGCCACCGGCTGGGCGGCACAACTCCAGCCGACGTACGCGCCGGACGTCGCGCTTGCCGGGGCCGCCGCGGGCGGAATTCCCGCCGACTTCGGGTTGCTGCGCAGGACGATGAACGGTCAGATCGGTTCGGGTGTGTACCTGTCCGCCGTCCTCGGGCTCGCCCGCGAATATCCGGAGATGCTGACACTGGCGAATCCGCTCGGGGTGCTGCTGGCGACGTCACCGCTGCGGGACCAGTGCATCCTGGCTCTCGCACCGGCCGGTATCGCTTCGATTCCCGCCGAACTGCTCGCGGCCGCGCCCGACCCGTTCAGCTCGGCCACGGCACGAACGGTTGTCGCGGAGAACCGGATGGGCGCGCTCACCCCGGCCACCCCGGTGCTGCTTTACCACGGGTCCTCCCGGGTGTTCCTCGGCGACGAGTGGATTCCGGAGGAGGGTGTGATCGCCCTTCAGCAGGAGTGGTGCCGCGGCGGCGGAAACGTCACCTACGCCCCGCAGATCGGCGAGCACCTCACCGCGGCCGTGTTCGCGCTGCCGGAGGTCGGGCGCTGGATCGACGAGCGGCTCGCCGGTGTGCCGGCGCCCGTGGGATGCCCCTGACAGTCACCGATGCAGGTGCGGCAGCAGCAGATCGGCCTGCCCGACCGCGGCGACCCGCGCCTCGTCGAGCCACTTCGCGGTCTGCTCCCGGGCCCGCGTGATCAGTTCGTCGGCGTCGCCGAAATCGGCGGGACTCGTGTCCAGCGGACACAGCGGAGGCACCACCCGGAGATCTGCGACGCTCTCGTACCGCTCGATGTCGAGGGCGAGCCGCTGGTTGATCGCCAGCGTCACCCCGAGCAACCCCATCCCCAGGGCACTTCCGGGGACCTTCGACAGCGTGCAGGCGTATCCGGTGGGCAGCACCCACACGGTCGTGGCCCCCAATTCGATCGCGTGCGAGATGGGGGTGTTGTTGACGACCCCGCCGTCCATCAGGGCCCGGCCGTCGATCACCACGGGCGGGAGGATGCCCGGCAGCGCCGCGCTGGCGGTGACGGCGTCGACCGCGGGTCCCGTCGACAAGCGAACGTCCTTGCCGGTCAGCACGTCGGCGGCGATGACGTGCAGCGGAATCGGTGCGTCCTCCATCCGCTCGAACCGCAGATGCTTCGCCAGCAACCGCTTGATGGCCCGGTTCGACACGAGATGGTTACCGAGCCCGACGAAACCGCTGAACCCGGTGAACAACCCGGCGGGAAACACCGCGCTGCGCTTCAGCCCGCGCCACAGATCGGCCAGTTCACGAAGATCCGCGTCGGAGGAGCCGCCGGCGAGCCAGGCGCCGTTGAGCGCTCCGACGGACGTGCCGATGATGAGGTCGGGCCGAATTCCCCTGCCGATCAGGGTCTGCAACATCCCGACCTCGATGGCCCCGAGGCTGGCTCCACCCGACAGAACGAAAGCTGTGGTCATGCCCGCCACCGTAACCGGTCAGCCCCGGCGGTACAGGCCGGCGATGTCTTCGGCGAAGCGCTCGGTCACCACCGGGCGCTTGATCTTGAGGGTGGCCGTCAGTTCCCCGTCGGACTCCGTGAGGTCGCGACCCAGGATGACGAACCGTTTGATGGATTCCGTGTGCGAGACGGTGGTGTTCGCGTCGTCGACGGCGTCCTGAAGATCTCCGCGCAGTTCCTCGTCGTCACGCAGGTCCGCCACCGACGCGTCGGACGGCTTGCCGTGCGCGGACTTCCACTTCTCGAATTCCTGCGGGTCGACGGTCAGCAGGGCGCCGATGAACGGGCGGCCGTCACCGACCACCACCGCCTGCGAGACGAGGGTGTGCGAGCGCAACCGGTCTTCGAGGGGCCCCGGGGACACGTTCTTGCCGCCGGCCGTGACCAGCAGATCCTTCTTGCGCCCGGTGATGGTGAGGTACCCCTCGTCGTCCAGGTCACCGAGGTCGCCGGTGCGGAACCAGCCCTCGTCCAACGCTTCCTGGGTAGCGTGTTCGTTGCGCCAGTACCCGCCGAACACGACGCCGCCGCGCAGTTCGATCTCGCCGTCCTCGGCGATGCGCACACTGTTGCCGCCCAACGGCCGACCGACCGTCCCGATCTTCTGGGCACCCGGGCCGTTCACGCAGTGCGCTGCAGTCGATTCGGTGAGGCCGTAGCCTTCGTAGACCGGAACGCCCATGCCGCGGAAGAAATGGCCGAGCCTCGGCATGAGCGCGCCGCCGCCCGAGATCGCCCACCAGCAGTCGCCTCCCAGAGCGGCACGGAGTTTCGAGTAGACGAGTGTGTCGGCCACCGCACGCTCGAGCCGGAGCCGCAGCGACGGGCCGCCACTGTCCTGTGCTTCGCTGTACGCCACCGCGGTGGCCTCGGCGAAGTCGAAGATCCGTTTCTGCAGGCCGCCACCCGACGCCGCCTTGCGGGCGGCACCGTCGCGCACCTTCTCGAACACGCGCGGAACACCGAGGATGGTGTTGGGCCGGAACCGTTCGAATTCGCCCGTGACCGTGCCGAAGTCGGACCAGTGCGCCTGGGTCGCGCCGGCCTCGAACATCGCCAGCGACACCGCCCGCGCCAGCAGGTGCGCGAGCGGAAGGAACGTCAGGACGCGGTTGCCCGGGCGGGCGACGTCACCGATCGGCGCCGCGAGCAGCGCCCGCACCTCCGACAGGAAGTTGCGGTGGGTGAGGATGCACCCCTTGGGCCGACCCGTCGTCCCCGACGTGTACACCAGCGAGGCGAGATCGTTGGCGGTCAACGCCACCACCCGTTTGAACACCTCGGAATCGTCGATCGACAACCCGTCCGTGATGAGCGTGCCCACCGCGTCCTCGTCGATGGTGAGGATGCGCTTCAGCGTGTAAGGGATTCCGTCACCCTCGAAACTCGACGCGTGGGCCGCGGTCTCCACGAGCGCGGCCACGGCCCCCGAATCCTCGATGATCCAGCGGATCTGGTCGTGCGAGGAGGAATCGTAGATCGGAACGGACGCCGCGCCCGCCGCCCAGATCGCGTAGTCGAGCAGCGACCATTCGAATCTCGTCGACGACAGCAGAGCGACCCGGTCGCCCGGGCGGACCCCGTTGGCGATCAGGCCCTTCGCGACCCCGGTGACGAGTGCGCCGAAGTCCTTGGCCGTCACGTCGACCCACCCGCCGGACTCCGGGCGAGAGTACATCACGCGATCCGGGTTGCTCTCGGCGTGCGCGAACACCGTCAGCACAGCGTTTTCGTGGTCCGAGACGGTGACCGTCGCGGCGCTGGTGTACTCACGCACGGGGGTCGTCTCCGATGCTCTCGTGGTCGATGTCGCCGCCCTGGCGGAATTTCCGGAGATTCCGGGCGAACGCGGCGATCTCGCCGTCCGACCACGAGGCCACTCGGTCGCGCACTTCTTCCACCCGGCGCGCGTCGGCGCCGGCCAGCACGGCGATGCCGACGTCGGTGAGGCTCAGGGGATGACCGCTGCGGAGCGGTCCCGGCTCGGCGTGCACCCAGCCCTCGTCGACGCAGCCGCGGAGTTGCCGCGACACGGTGGAGCGGTGCACTCCGAACGCGTCCGAGATCTGGGTGGCACGGCACCCGGGATTGCGGGCCACGAAGGAGAGCAGCGAATGTTGAGCGAACGTCGGGGATCCCGCGGGAGGACGGTCACCGGCAACCAATTGGCGGACGAGGCGGACGAGTTCGTCATGGACGGCCACCACGCCCGATGCGGGCGTTTCCTCCGGCTCGACCTCGTTGTGTTGCACACTGCAACTGTAACCGACCACCCTGGCCTCGACCACCCGCACCCCGTTCCCCGTTGTCCTTCGCTCGACTCACGTTCTGCCCATACTGCTACCGACGCTTCGGAATTTCATTCGGCCGGAAACGTCACACGGTCACAATTGGAGAACGCTTTCGTCACGCGGCTACCGGCCGGACAACCCGCCACGGCGAAAAGGCGTTGCGACCACGGCCGCGTCGATGCACTCTGACGGCATGCTGATCAGACGCGAGAATCCGGGCGACGTCGACGCGGTGGCCGAGGTGCACCGGCAGGCTTTCGACGGCGACGCTCCCGTCGAGGTCGACCTCGTGACCCGGCTGCGGTCGAGCGACGCGTGGGTTCCGCAGTTGTCACTCGTCGCCGAACTGTCCGGCACCGTGGCCGGCCACGTCTGCCTCTCCCGCGCCACCGTCGACTCCGCGGAAGTCCTCGCGCTCGGTCCGATCGGCGTCCTCCCCGACGTCCAGAGCGACGGGGTGGGCTCCGCGCTGATGCATGCAGTCCTCGGCGGTGCCGACGCCCGCGACGAACCTTTGGTCGCACTACTCGGCCACCTCGACTACTACCCCCGCTTCGGCTTCGTCTCCGGTACCTCGCTCGGGATCGAGCCGGACGTGCCGTCGTGGTCGTCCCACTTCCAGGTGCGACGCCTCGCACGCTGGGATCCGAGCCTCACCGGCACGTTCCGGTACGCGGCGCCGTTCTACGACCTGTGACGACGAATCCGCTGGTAGTTTGAGGTGGCACGTGTCACGGGGGTGAGCGGGAACCGAGGTAGGAAACAATGGAGAACGCGGCCGAGAGCGCCCGCGCAGGCGAGCCGGCGGATGCGTCCGTCACGACGACGATCGTGCGCCGGGTCCTCGCCGGCTGCGACGAGGAGTTCGCCGACTGGATCCAGACCGGGCTCGGCCTCGCCCGGCTGTTTCCCGGATTCCTCGGCGGTGGATGGCTGAAGGAAAGCAGCACCTCCGACGTGTGCGTGATCGTGCTGAAGTTCGAAACCCAAGCCGCGCTGGATAACTGGCTGACGTCTTCGCTGCGGAACGGATGGCTGCGGACCGGAGGGAACATCGCGGTCGAGGAACCGAACGAACGGGCGACGAACGTGGAGAGCCTGTTCGAGCGGCCACGACTCTGACGGAGCCGGTCAGGCGGATTCGCCCGGGATCTGGGCGCCCGACGGCATCCCCTCCCCCAGGTACGTCTGATAGAACGGCCGCCAATCGGGCGACGCGTCCCGGCGATGACCTGAGGCGTCCACTCCGTCGAGGTGCCGGTCGAGGTCGGCGAGACAGACACTCCACCCGGCGGCGTTGCGGGCCGCCGTGTTGCGGACCTCGAGGACGTTGACCAGCGTCAGGGCGCACCCCTCCGCGGTCGGCTCCACCTCGAAGTGGATCTCGTCACCGCCCCAGGTGAACGCGAGTGTGCACGGCGCGCCGTACACGAGCACCGTCCCCGTCTCGGGGTCGCCGTGCAGTTCCGGGAAGAACTCGATGTCGCCGCCGGCGTAGGGGTCGATCCGGACGCGCGACGGAAACCAGTGTGCGAGCTCGTCCGGATCGGACACTGCTTCCCACAGCCTCAGGACGGGGAACGGGTACGTGCACCGGAACCGCACGGCGGGACGACCCTTGAACTCGAAATACCTTCCGTGGATCACCGGCCCACTCCTCGCTGTCGCACCTGACGACAGCTTGACACGGGAGGCCGGCGTCCACATCGAAGTTGGCGGACAATTCCGCGCACCCTCCTCCCTTCGTGTCGGACAACTCCCTTACGGTGACGGAGTGACGTCGCCTTGGTCGGAGGGACAGGTCGCATCGGTCGCCCCCGATGCGGGCTCGCTCGCTGCGGCGCGAAAGCTGTCGGCCGCGTGGTTGCAGACGGGCAGCACCGGCGACGCAGTGTGGGGACTGTGCCAGGGCAGCGGCACGAGCCCGTATCGCGCGGTCGTCGACCTGTCCGGTCCGGCGTACCACTGCTCGTGCCCGAGCCGGAAGTTTCCGTGCAAACATGCCCTCGGACTGCTGCTGATCTGGTCGCAGGGCAGGGTCCCCGAACAGTCCGAACCGCCCCCGTTCGCAGGTGAGTGGCTGAGCCGCCGGGCCGAGCGGGCAGCCGCGCCCGCGGCTACGGCCACCAAGACGGCCGGTGCGAAGGCCACCGAACGCCGAGCCGAGCGGGTTGCGGCGGGGCTCGACGAACTCGACCTGTGGCTCACCGACCAGATCCGGGGCGGGCTCGGTGCAGCCGACGTCTCGGCGTCCGCGTTCGACGCCATCGCAGCCCGGATGGTCGACGCGCAGGCACCCGGTGTCGCGTCCGCCCTGCGACGCCTTCCGTTCGTCGTCGCCACCCGAGCCGACTGGCCCGACCGGCTGCTGCGCGAGTACGCCCGGCTGCACCTGCTCGTGGTCGCCCACCGCCGCCTGGGCGAGCTACCGGAACCGGTGCAGGCCTCGGTGCGCTCACACGTGGGATACCCGATCTCCACCGACAGCGTGCGCAGTCAGCCCGGGGTCCGCGACCGGTGGATGGTCCTGGGAGTGCAGACCACCGAGGAGAAGCGGCTGTTCACCCGCAAGGTGTGGCTGGTCGGCCGCGACCACGGCCGGCGCGCGATCCTGCTGGACTTCGCGCACGGCTCCGCGAACTTCGCGACCGCGGTCCCGCCGCTCGGTTCTCTCGTCGACGCAACCCTGCACTTCTACCCCGGCGCCGCGCCGCTGCGCGCCCAGTTCGGCGACGCCCACGCGGCACCGGAACCGTTCACCACTCTCGCGCCGAGCGGCATCGACACCGCACTCGACCACTTCGCCGCCGCGGTCGGAGCCGACCCGTGGGTCCGCTCGTGGCCGGCTCTGCTCACCGACGTCACCCCGACCGTCGACGACGGGCGCTGGTTCGTCGTCGACTCGGAGGGGCGGGCGCTACCGCTGTCGGGCGAGGATCCGGTGTTGTGGCGGCTCCTCGGAATGTCCGGGGGCCATCCCGTCACCGTGTTCGGGGAGTGGAACAGCGAGTCACTCGTGCCCGTGTCGGTGTTCGATCACGGCACCGTGTACCCGCTCGTCACCGGCGCGGGCACACCTGCGAGGCCGGCGGCGGTGAGTCGACGATGAGCGAACTCCTGTCGTCCGCACTGCTCGGCACCGCGCGGTCTGCGCCGTCGTTCCACGGTCTGGCCACCGGCGAACTCGCGCAGTCGGTCGGCGGGGATCCGGCGGAAACTCTGCTGGGCGCCGCAGCCCTCGAAAACGCGTATCGCGACGGCGGAGTCGCCGCGGCCACACACGTGCCGCCCGCACCCGCGGAGGACGATCCGCGGCTGCAGTTGCCGCCCGCCTCCGCGTCTCATCTCGTGCAGCTGCTGGCCGCCAAATCGTGGACACTCACCGAATGGTTCGCGGTGGTGGACGAGCGCGGATACCGCGCGCCCGATCATCTCGTGGCCGACCTGATGGCCGTCGCACGCACCAACGACACCCACCGCGAGAGCATCCTGCGGTTGGCCGGCCCCCGCGGACAGTGGCTCGCCGCGCAGAACCCGGAATGGTCGACGCTGGTCCGACGATCCGATCGCACCGACATCTGGACGCACGGCTCACACCAGGAACGCCTGCAATGGCTCACCACGATGCGGGCGGTACAGCCCGCGGTCGCGAGGACGGAACTGAGCCGAACCTGGGACTCCGAACTGGGCGAGCACCGGGCGGCGTTCATCGCCGTCCTGGGAACGGGCCTCGGCGACTCGGATTCCGCGCTGCTCGAGCACGCACTCGACGACCGTCGGAAAGAGGTGCGCCAGCAGGCCGTCCAGCTGTTGCGGCAACTGCCGAACTCCGCGTACGCCGAGCGGATGGCGGCCCGCGCCCGGTCGTGGGTGCGGGTGGAGAAGAAACCGCTGCGCACCCGGCTCGTGGTGAATATGCCCGGTTCCCTGGACGATTCGGCCCGTCGCGACGGAATCGAGGACGTCCACTTCAAGAACAAGGGAATCCGCAGCTGGTGGCTGCGGATGGTGGTCACCGCCGCACCGCTGTCGGTGTGGGAAGGCATGATCGGCTCCGCCTCCCACGCGTGGGAGATCCGGATCGAGGACCAATGGCGGGAGGTGATGACGGAAGCGTGGACCAACGCCACTGTGCTTCAGCGCAATCCACGCTGGGCGTCCGCCCTGCTGCACCGGGAGGGGCGGAAGACCGAACGTCGCGTCGTGCCGATCGTCCCCGCCCGCGAGCGCCTGGACTACATCCTGTCGGGCCGGGCCGATTCCTACCTGCTCGGAGTGGACGGCGCCGCCCTCTTCGACGGTCTGCCGCACCCCTGGCCGCTCGACCTCGCCGCGCGGGTGATCGCTCGCCTCGAGGACGTGGCCGGACGGCACGCCGAAACGGGCAAGGACCTCGGGCAGTTCTCCCGGCACAGCCACTACTCGCCCCTCCGCAGCGCCGAGACGCACTTCCCGTTCGAGGCGGTACCGCTGCTCCGTTCGGCCGCCGAACGCACCCGTGACCCCGGCTGGCAGCAGGCGTTCTCCACTGTCGCCGCCAACATCGACCATCGCCGAACAGTCCTGAAGGAGCTCGAGTGACCGAGATCGCGGCCGCCCAGGCCGACCTGCTCCGACCCCACGCCGAGCAGGCCTACGCCGACGAACTCACGGCCCTCGCCGCGCACGACACCCGGCCCCGGCCACCGTCGTGGAAGTTGTCGCCCTGGGCTGTCGTGACGTACCTCCTCGGCGGCGAACTCGACGACGGCACCGTGATCACCCCCAAGTACGTCGGTCCGCGCCGGCTGGTGGAAGTGGCGGTCGCGACGCTCGCCACCGACCGCGCACTGCTGCTGCTCGGCGTTCCCGGAACCGCCAAGACGTGGGTGTCCGAACACCTGTCGGCCGCGGTCTCCGGCGAATCGACCCTGCTCGTCCAGGGAACGTCGGGCACGCCCGAAGAGGCCATCCGGTACGGCTGGAACTACGCCCGGCTCCTCGCCGAGGGCCCGACCGCGGGCGCACTCGTGCCGTCCCCGGTCATGACGGCCATGGAGGGCGGCCGGATCGCGCGGATCGAGGAACTGACCCGCATTCCCGCCGATGTGCAGGACGCGTTGATCACCGTGCTCTCGGAAAAGACCCTGCCCATCCCCGAACTGGGCACCGAGGTCCAGGCCGCCAAGGGTTTCAACCTCATCGCCACCGCCAACGACCGCGACCGCGGAGTCAACGAACTGTCCTCCGCGCTGCGCCGGCGTTTCAACACGGTGGTCCTGCCCCTGCCCGCCAACGAGGAAGACGAGGTGGCCATCGTCGCGCGACGCGTCGAGCAACTCGGGGCCTCACTGGAACTGCCGAAGGTCCCCGCGACGGTCGACGAGATCCGGCGGGTGGTCACCGTATTCCGCGAACTGAGGTCGGGCGCCACCAGCGACGGTCGCACCACACTGAAGTCGCCGTCCGGAACGTTGTCGACGGCGGAGGCCATCTCGGTGGTCACCAACGGCCTCGCCCTCGCCGCCCACTTCGGCGACGGGGTACTCCGCCCGTCCGACGTCGCCGCCGGAATCCTCGGGTCCGTGCTGAAGGACCCGGTGGCCGACAGGGTCGTGTGGACCGAGTACCTGGAAGCCGTGGTCCGCGAGCGGGCGGACTGGGCCGACTTCTACCGGGCGTGCCGCGAGGTCACCGGGTGATCTCCGACGTCCGTGTCTTCGGCATCCGCCACCACGGGCCCGGTTCGGCACGGTCGCTGCGCCGTGCACTCGAGGAGTTCGTCCCCGACGCCGTCCTGATCGAAGGGCCCGCGGACGCCGATCCGCTGGTCGCATTGGCTGCCTCCGACTCCATGGAACCGCCGGTGGCCCTGCTCGCCTACGCCACCGGGGAACCGAAGACGGCGGCGTTCTGGCCGTTCGCCGTGTTCTCCCCGGAGTGGCAGGCACTGTCCTGGGCGGCCGGGCGCGGCGTCGACGTCCGCTTCTGCGACCTTCCCGCCGCGAACACCCTCGCCGCCGACCGCGGCGACCCGGATCGCGAGGACCCACTCGCGCAGCTCGCCGCGGCGGCCGGCTACGACGACACCGAACGCTGGTGGGACACCGTCGTCGAATCAGGTTCGGATGCTGATTCCTTCGACGCGATCACCGAGGCCATGACCGCGCTGCGGGACACCGTCGCGCTCGACGAATCCACCAGCAGGCGCGAGGCGTACATGCGCCAGACGCTGCGGAAGGTCATCAAGGGCGGCGCCGAGCGGATCGCGGTGGTGTGCGGCGCCTGGCACGCCCCGGCACTCGCTGGACCTCTGGGTCCGGCCACGGCGGACGCTCGAATCCTCAAGGGAATCCCCAAGATCAAGACCTCCCTCACCTGGGTGCCGTGGACGCACTCGCGGCTGTCCACGGCGTCGGGGTACGGCGCCGGCATCACCTCCCCCGGCTGGTACCACCACCTGTTCACCGCCCCGGACCGGACGATCACCCGATGGCTCACGAAGGTCGCGCGGGTGCTGCGGGACGAGGACCTTCCCGTGTCGAGCGCGCACGTCATCGAATCCGTCCGTCTCGCGGACACATTGGCCGCGATGCGGGCGCGCCCGCTGGCCGGTCTGTCCGAGGTCACCGAGGCCACCCGCGCCGTGATGTGCGACGGCGACGACGTCCTGCTCGACCTGATCACGCGCCGTCTCGTCGTCGGCGAGGCCCTCGGCGCCGTGCCCGACGACACCCCCACGGTTCCCCTCGACGCCGACCTGCGAGCACGGGCGAAGACCCTGCGGCTCAAGCAGCAGGCCATCGAGAAGACGCTCGACCTCGACCTGCGCAGAGACAACGACGTCGCGCGCTCGCGCCTCCTGCACCGCCTGCAGATCCTCGACGTCGGGTGGGGCACGCCCGCCGACAGTGAGGTCCGCGGCACCGGCACGTTCCGCGAGACGTGGTCCCTCACATGGAAACCCGAACTCGCGGTGTCGATCATCGAGGCGTCGCTGTGGGGCACCACCGTCGAGGCCGCGGCCACCGCGAAGGTGCGCGAGGAGGCGTCGTCCGGCGACGTGTCCCTCGGTCGGCTCACCGGGCTGCTCGAACAGGCACTGCTGTCCGATCTCGGTGACGCCCTGGCCGAATTGTTGCGCGCGTTGGAGACCGCGGCCGCACTCGACCACGACGTGATGCACCTGATGGACGCCCTGCCCGCCCTCACCCGCACCCTGCGCTACGGCGACGTCCGCGTCACCGACGTCTCCTCGCTCACCCGCGTCACCGACAGCCTCCTCGTCCGCATCTGCGCGGGACTGCCGTCGGCGATGTCCGGCCTGGACGACGACAGCGCACTCGAGCTGCGCCGTGCCGTCGACGACGTCCACGCCGCGGTGATGTTGCGTGACGACGATCGTGCGTCGGCCCGGTGGCTGGGCACCCTCGCCGGCCTCGTCGGCCGCAGCGACGTGAACGGACTGGTGATCGGCCGCATGGTCCGGCTGCTCCGCGACGCAGGCACCGTCAGCGAAGCCGAATCCGCCACCCGGCTGTCGCGGGCGCTGTCCGTCGGCGCCGATCCGTCCGCCAAGGCGGGGTGGGTCGACGGCTTCCTCGGCGGCGGAGGGCTGCTACTGGTCCACGATCGGCAGCTGCTACGACTGCTCGACGCCTGGGTGTCCGGACTGCGCGAACAGGATTTCGTCGATGTGCTGCCACTGCTGCGGCGCACCTTCGGCGGATTCGAGACCGGGGAACGTCGGGCGATCGGACAGTCCGTCGAGGGTGGTTCCACGGCCGAGACCCCCGCCGAGGTCGATGCCCGGCGCGGCACCATCGCGATCCGGACCGTCGCCGACATCCTGGGGGTGACGTCGTGAGCGAAGACGCGGAGCGGCTACGACGGTGGCGCCTGCTGCTCGGCAACGCGGCCGAGGATTCCACCGGTGGGCTGGCGTCCAAGACGGATGCGGCGATGGACGGTGCACTGGCCGCCCTCTACGACACCAGCAGTGAGGGGTCGAAGAGTCGACGCCGCAGCGCGGGCCTCGGCGGGTCGGCCCCGAAGGTCGCACGCTGGCTCGGCGACATCCGCACCTACTTTCCGAGCAGCGTCGTGCAGGTGATGCAGAAGGACGCCATCGACCGGCTCGGGCTGACCCAGCTGCTCCTCGAACCCGAACTGCTCGACGCCGTCGAACCGGACGTCCATCTCGTCGGCACACTGCTGAGCCTGAACCGGGTGATGCCCGAGACGAGCAAGGCCACGGCCCGGATGGTCGTCGAGAAGGTGGTCCGCGAGGTGGAGGAACGGATCGCGCAGAAGACCCGGACCGCGATCACCGGCGCCCTGAACCGGTCGGCGCGCACCACCAACCCCAAGTACCGCGACATCGACTGGAATCGCACCATCCGCGCCAACCTCGCGCATTACCTACCCGAGTACAAGACGGTGGTGCCGGAGCGGTTGATCGGATACGGCCGCCGATCGCAGGCCGTGCACCGCGACGTCGTCCTCGCCATCGACCAGTCCGGCTCGATGGCGTCGAGCGTCGTGTACGCGTCCGTGTTCGGTGCAGTGCTCGCGTCGATGCGCGCACTGAAGACGTCGCTGGTCGTGTTCGACACGGCGGTCGTGGACCTCACCGACAGGCTGTCCGACCCAGTCGACGTGCTGTTCGGCACGCAACTGGGCGGCGGCACCGACATCAACCGAGCCATCGCCTACAGCCAGTCCCTGATCGACAGGCCGACGGAATCGCTGTTCGTGCTGATCTCGGATCTGTACGAGGGCGGAATCCGAGCGGAGATGCTGCGGCGCATGGCGGCGATGAAAAACGCCGGCGTCCAGGTGGTGGTTCTTCTCGCACTGTCCGACGACGGCGCACCGTCGTTCGATCACGACAACGCGGCGGCGTTGCGTGGGCTCGGCATCCCGGCGTTCGCGTGCACCCCGGACAAGTTCCCGGAACTGCTGGCGCTCGCACTCGAACGCGGCGACATCGGCCGCTGGGCGGACAGTTCGCGGACGGAGTGACCGGGGGTTCAGCCGGCGGCCATCCGACGGTCGCTGTGCAGTTCGGGGTGGGCGTCGGCGCGGATCCTCAGCAGGACCAGACCGGACACCGAGGCGACGATCAGCGACGCGACGGTCCACGGAACGTGCAGTTCCGAGATCCCGACTCCCGCACCGACGAGCCCGACAACGAGCAGGCTCCACATGATCGCTTTGACTGGACCGGACCCCATGGCAATGCTCCTTCACCGAGATTACGTACATCCCCCGTGAGTTCTGGTGTGCGCGCAGAACGTTAGCCGCGTCACACTGGGGTCCTCGTGCGACACGTCGAAAACGCTCTATCCGATACCAATCCGAGACCTGGACCCGTGAGTACTTGTCAACCGCGGGCGGTTGACAAGTACTCACGAGCGAAGCTAGATGATGCTGATGGTCCCCGGGGCGGTGGCCGCCGCGAGCACCCGCAGGTGGTCGTCGGAGCCGCCGAGGGTGTGCTCGATGGCGGTCAGCCTGCTCACGTAGTGGCCGACCGGGTACTCGGCCGTCATGCCGATGCCGCCGTGCATCTGGATCGCTTCCTGCCCGATCGTGCGGGCGGAGCGGCCGATCTGCAGCTTGGCACGGGACGCGACCACCGGGTCCACGGCGCCGTCGGCCAGCGACATCGTCGCGTACAGACTCATGCTGCGAGCCAGTTCCAGCAGCACGTACATGTCGGCCGCACGGTGGGTGAGCGTCTGGAACTTCGCGATCGGGACGCCGAACTGCTTGCGGGTCTTCAGGTACTCGGTGGTCAGCCGCAGCGCTTCCTCCATCGCGCCGACGGCCTCCGCGCACAGTGCCGCCTGCGCCCGGATGTGCGCGCCCTCGATCGCCGACGACGCGTCGCCGCCCTCCCCGAGCGGCTCGGCCGGGGTGCCGGACAGTTCCACCTGTGCGGCCCGCAGTCCGTCGTGGGTCGCGTACGGGGTGCGGGTCAGACCGGTGGCGTCGGCGTCGACGAGGAACAGTCCGACCCCGCCGTCCGGGAGTGCCGCGGTGACGACCAGGGTCTTCGCGCTGCCGCCGTGCGGGACGGGATTCTTGGTCCCCGTCAGTGTCCAGGAGTCGCCGTCCTTCGTCGCGGTCGTGGACACCCGGGCGGACGGCCAGCGCACACCCGGTTCCCGATCGGCGAAGGCGAGCAGAAGGTTGCCCTCGGACACGTCGGGAAGGATTCGGCGACGCTGCTCCGTGCTGCCGGCGGCGGCGATCAGCCCGCCGGGCACGAGCACCGCGTCGAGGACGGGTTCGGGTGCGAGGCGGCGGCCGATCTCGGTCATCACCGACGCGACCTCGACGGGTCCGGCGCCCATCCCGCCGTCTTCCTCGTCGAAGCTCAGACCCAGCAGCCCCACCTCGGCGAGTTGCTTCCACACCTGCGGGCTCCACCCCTGTTCGGTGTCGGTGACGGCGTTGCGCTTCTCGGCGTCGTAGCTGCGGCCCAGTAGTTCACGGGTGGTGTCGCGCAGCAGTTTCTGTTCGTCGGTCAGTTCGAAGTCCATGTCACGCCCTCACAATCCGAGGATCGAGGAGGCGATGATGCTGCGCTGCACTTCGCTCGATCCGCTGTAGATGGAAACCTTGCGGTAG
This sequence comes from Rhodococcus sp. WS4, assembly GCA_006543605.1. Classification (GTDB taxonomy): domain Bacteria; phylum Actinomycetota; class Actinomycetes; order Mycobacteriales; family Mycobacteriaceae; genus Rhodococcus_F. Next base: position 56,469 of record RRBB01000031.1, on the reverse strand, counting down.
TTCAGGTAGGTGGGAGCCGTCCGCTGCGCCCACCGCGGCGACGAGATGCCGTCACCGGCTGCGAAGGGCAGGGAGTCGGGTCCCGCGACGTCGGTCAGCAGTTCGAGGGTCGCCTGCTGCAGTTCGGAGCCGCGCAGTTTCAGCAGCGACGACGCCGGGTTCGGCTTGCCGTCGGCCGAACTGGCGACGACCCGCAGCTGGGTGAGCTCCAGCGCGATGATCTCGTTCTCCAGTTCCGCGATCCGGGCGGCGAACAGCGGATCGTCGAGCAGCGTTCCCTCGCCGAGCGCGATCTCGGCGGCGCGTTCCTTCGCCTGCGCGAGGCGAACCTTGGAGAATCCCAGACGGGTGACGCCGGCGCGCTCGTTGCCGAGCAGGAACTTTGCGTAGCTCCAGCCCTGGTTCTCCTCACCGACGAGATTCTCGGCGGGCACGCGCACGTCCTCGAAGAAGATCTCGTTGACCTCGTAGCCGCCGTCGATCAGCTTGATCGGGCGAACCGTGACGCCGGGCGTCTTCAGATCCACGAGGATGAACGAGATGCCGGCCTGCTTCTTGGGGGCGTCCGGGTTGGTGCGGGCGAGGACGAAGATCCAGTCGGCGTGCTGCGCGAGGGTGGTCCACGTCTTCTGGCCGTTGATCACGTAGTCGTCGCCGTCACGGACGGCGCGGGTCTTCAGCGACGCGAGGTCGGAGCCCGCCTCGGGTTCGGAAAATCCCTGGCACCACCAGATGTCCAGGTTGGCGGTCGCGGGAAGGAACTTCTCCTTCTGCTCCTGCGAGCCGAATGCCGCGATGACGGGGCCGACCATGCTGGTGTTGAACGCGAGCGGCTCGGGGACCGACGCGAGCTGCAACTCGTCGAGCCAGATGTGCTTCTGCACCGGCGTCCAGTCGCGGCCACCCCACTCCACCGGCCAGTGCGGCGTCGCGAGTCCGTTGGCGTTCAGAATCCTCTGGGACTCGATGAAGCCTTCTTTCCCCACTTCTTCTCCACGCGCATACCGCTCGCGGATCTCCGCCGGAATCTGTGTGGTGAAGAACGTTCGCATCTCGTCGCGGAACGCCAGCTCCTCGTCGGTCAAGGCCAGATTCATCGGAATTCCTTCGCACTCGAGGTCGGATTCATGTTCTGGTCCCGACGGTACTCCCTCGTGCGACTCCGCCGCCCGTGAGTACTTGTCAACCGCCCGCGGTTAACAAGTACTCACGGGTCAGGCGGTGCGAAGGACGAGCAGGTACGCGCCACCCGCGGCGTCGATCTGCGTCTCGACGTTCAGTTCCGGCGCGAGACGGGACAACCGGTCGAGCAACCACTCCGACGCGTCCTCCGCGTCCGATTTACCCGGGCACCGCGCGACCGCGACCCGTCCACCCTTGCGACCGAGTTGCTCGACCACGCCGATGATCGGGGCGGGATCGACGACGAACAACCGGTCGGGCCACGGCACGACCGGTTTCACCGCGCCCTTCTTGGTGTTGCACGCACGATGGGCGAGGCGCTCGACGCCGCCCTTGGCTTTCGCCTTCTTCGCGGTGACGACGCTGTCGATGCTGGGGCCGCGCGGATCGTTGACCGACATGTCGGGGTCCACCGGTTCGTCGCACAGCCAGCAGCGCCACGACTCCCGGTCGCCGACCTCTCGAAGAGTACTCATGGGCGCCAACGCTACTCGCGGGATCCAACTGGATCGAAGCCGGAGATCAGCCAGTCGTCGCCGGATCGGGTGAGCTCGACTTCGATACTCGTCGCCGTCGTCGCCGGTTCGGGTTTCGCCGCGCTGGTGGTGGTCTGGTTGACGAACAGCAGCACTCTCGCCGTGTCGGCCTGCACGTCGACCGGGCCGGACGCGGCCACCGTCGCCTGGGTGGCGACCCCACTCTCCTTCGCCGCCGGAATGACGACATCCTTCGTGAACTGGGTGTAGTAGTCGAGGAACTCCCCGGACAGACGGTCCCGGGCGGAGCCGACGTCGTTGTCCACCGTGTCCGGCGTATACGACAGCAGCGCGATCGCGCCTTGCGACGCGGTGTCGGTGACGGTCGCGCGGACCGAGTCGTCGACGCGACGGTCGGGCACGTAGAGCGTGAAGTACAGAACCCCGGCCAGCACGACCGTGATCATGGTGAGGGCACCCAGGATCAGGAGAAGTCTGCGTGGTTTCGGGGACGCGTCGGTACTCACTGCACGAACCCCGCCTTCACGATCTTGTACGAGCCGTCGTCGAGTTGCATCGTGACGCGCATTCTCTGGCCGCGTGGTTCCTCCGCCGCCCCACCCGCGTTGGACACCTTCTGCGCGACCGCGACGAGCACGTCGGCGGAGTCACCGTTCTGCGTCTCTATCGCCGCCTGCTGCACCTCTCCCACGGACTTGACCTTCGCCTCCTGCATGACCGCGACGAGATCCTTGGATCGGGCCTCGAACTCGTCGCGGAAGTCCCCCGCCGAGCCCTCGAGCACCTTCTGCACGTCCTCGGCTGCCTGCTCGAAGTCCATCGTCGTCAGATCGACGACTCCCTGACGCGCCGCTTCCAGGATCTCGGACCTCTGCTGCGCCTCCTGGTCGGCCTGCCGGTGCGTGTAGCCGAAGTAGCCGCTGACCGCAAGGAAGGCGAGCGTGAGGACGGACAGGACCACCACACCCGCGGTGACTGTCCGCGGCCGGGTGTCGGCGGCGGTGTCCGCAACGGGCGACTCTTCCGTCATCGGGTTCCTCTCGTCGTGCCGTATTCGTGTTACCTGGGTCACGCCAGATGCTACCGCGAAGTTATATCAAATATTTTCACCACCTCCCCCCGGCAGATCCGCGGGCGCAAAGGCGCGTGGGAGACCCCGCGTACCGTCGGTGATCATTACTGTTGGAGGCAAGGCAGGCGACTCGAAGGGGATCCACGATGACCAGCGATTCAGGCGCACGTAGCCGCGTGCAGTTCGGTGCCGGGGCGACGCCGGAACTCGTCAGTTCCGAGGGACGAACCATCATCGCGGACGCCGTGGTCGCCAAGATCGCGGGAATCGCCACACGCGAAATCAACGGCGTGTACGACGTGGGCGGCGGCACCGCACGCGCCGTCGGCGCCCTCCGCGATCGGATCCCCGGCGCACGCGTCAACCACGCGCAGGGCGTCGCCGTCGAGGTCGGGGAGAAACAGGCCGCCATCGACATCGGCATCGTCGCCGAGTACGGCGTCGCACTGCACGAACTCGCGGTCGGTATCCGCCGCAACGTCATCGCCGCCGTCGAGCGCATGACCGGCCTCGAGGTGACCGAAGTGAACATCACCGTCTTCGACGTCATGCTGTTCGACGAATCCGAGGCCGTGACCGAACTCGACGGCAAACCGAGGGTGCAGTGACCGGGCCTCTGCCACCGGACAGCCACACCGAGGACATCTCCGAACGCATCGTCGCCGCCGTGCTCGCAACTCCCGGAGTGGCAGCGATGCACGGCGGAACCTTCGGCGAAGTCGCGACCTACCTGCCGGGACGCCGGGTGACCGGAGTGACCGTCGGCCCCACGTCTTGCGCCGTCCACCTCGCGGCGCGCTACCCCGCCAACGTCGTCGACACCGCCGAAAGAGTGCGGGCCGCAGTGGAATCGCTGGTGGATGTCCCCGTAGACGTGATCATCGAAGATCTCCTGACAGAGACAGGACAAGCTCAATGAACAGCACAATCACAGGCCTGATCGTCGGATTACTCCTCGCCCTCGCCGGCATCCTCGGCGGCTTCAGCGGGTTCGTCTTCGCAGTCCTCCTCGGCGCACTGGGCATGGCCGTCGGCGCGCACCGCGACGGCCACCTCGACCTCGGCGCCATCCTTCGAAGCCGCGGCCGTGGCTGAGTCCTCCACCGCTCCCGCCGGCCCCCAGGACGACGCGCTCTTCGACGACACATCCCTGCGCGGCGAGTTGGTGATCAAGGAACGCGCCGTCGTGAAGATCGCCGTCGCCGCAGCGCTCCAGGTACCCGGCGTCGTCAAGCAGTCGGGTGGACTGTCCCGCCTGACGGGTCGCGATCTCCCCCGCGCCGACGTCTCCACCGGGGCGGACGCCGTCGCGATCAACCTGTACATCGCGGTGCAGTGGCCGTGTCACCTCGACCTCCTCAACCGCCGGGTCCGCGCGCAGGTGCACCGTCAGGTCGAGGAGATGACCGGCATGCCGGTCATCGAACTCAACATCGTGGTGGTCGGAACGGAATCTGCTGCACCCGAAGACAGTTCGAGCGAAATCCTCTACGCCGAACCAGGAGACCCGACCGTAGCGCCCACTCCGGTGACACCTGTCCGGCCGCGCACGCCGCGAGCCACTCCGGCCGCCGTGCCCGCCGCGATCCTCGTTGCCATCGGCGCCCTCGGTCTCGCAGTGGTCGCCGCACGCGAGCTGCTGATCATGCGCGGTACCTTCGCCAACGCACCCTGGATCCGCAACACCGTCCAATGGCTCGGCCGGCTGCACTGGTCCGACTGGATCGTCCCCGTGGCGGCCGGCGCGATCGTCCTGGGCGTCGTCTTCATCGTCGCGGCCCTCAAACCGCGGCCGCGCACCCATCTGCCACTCGCCGTCGGTGACACCCCGATCGTCTGGCTGCGTCCCACCGACCTGGCCCGCAATTCCAGCAGCCACGCCAACACCGTGCCCGGGGTGCTGTCGGCGCACACCACGGTCGACCGCAAGCACGTCACCGTCCGCGTGGTACGCACCGAGTCGACACCCGCAGGTGACGTGGCCATCTCCGTCCGCGAGGCCGTCGAACCGACACTGTCGCTGCTCGGAACGTCCCCCGAACTCCGAGTGCAGGTGAAACCGTGAGACATCGGACCGCCGCGATCAATCGAGTGATCGTCCTGCTCGTCGGTCTCGCACTCCTCGGATTCGGCGCCTACGCCGTCGCCTGGGACCTACGGGTTCCCCTCGTCCGCGAATGGGTCTCACGGTACGACCGCGAACGCGTCACCGCGCTACCCGACCAGGACTGGTGGGGCTGGGCCCTCGCCGCGACGGTGCTCGTGGGACTGGTCTTCGGAATCGTGCTCCTCGCCCTGGACCTCACCCGGCGACGCACCTCCCCCGTCGCCGTCCCGGATCGCGAGTCGGGCACGTTCGTCACCGTCGATCTCGGCTCCCTCGCCAACGGCGTCGCCAGCGAACTCGCCGAGTACCCCGGCGTCCGGCAGACACGGGCGCGCGCCGTCATCGAACGCGGACTCCCCACCCTCTCGATCGTCGTGACCGCCGACCCCACCCTCGACCTCCACGACTTCACCCGCAAATCCGAAGACGTCGCATCGTGGGTCGCATCGACCCTCGGCGGACAAGAAGTCGCCACGCAGGTCCTGCTCCACCTCGACCGCGCCGACCACCCGGTGCACGTCGAAAGCTGACACGGGGCGTTTCCGTCTCGGTAGGTTCGTTCCATGGAGTACGTGGTGTTCTACGCGACCGATCCGACCACCGCCGCCCGGATTCCGGAGATCTATCCGCGGCACCGGGAGTACCTGGACGCGTTCGCCGCGGAAGGCGGGCTGCTCGGCATCGGACCGTTCGACGACCCGGCGGGCAACGGATCCATGGCAATCTTCAGCAGCCGCGAACGGGCAGAACAATTCATCGCCCGGGACCCGTTCGTCCTCGAAGGGATCGCGCATCCCAGCGAGATCAGGGAATGGGATGCGCTGAACTACCGCTGAGTCCGTACCCCGAAAACGCCGATGGCGCCCACCCCGGAGGGTGAGCGCCATCGGCGTTGGTGGAGCTAGATCACTTGTTGATCTTCGTGACCTTGCCGGCGCCGACCGTACGGCCGCCTTCGCGGATCGCGAAGCGCAGGCCCTCGTCCATGGCGACGGGCTGGATCAGCTTGACGGACATCTCGGTGTTGTCACCGGGCATGACCATCTCGGTGCCCTCGGGCAGCGTCACAACGCCCGTCACGTCCGTGGTACGGAAGTAGAACTGCGGACGGTAGTTGTTGAAGAACGGCGTGTGGCGGCCGCCCTCGTCCTTGGACAGGATGTACGCCTGGCCCTCGAACTCGGTGTGCGGGGTGGTGGTGCCGGGCTTGACGACAACCTGTCCACGCTCGACATCTTCGCGCTTGATACCACGAACCAGCAGACCGACGTTGTCGCCGGCCTGGCCCGAGTCGAGGAGCTTGCGGAACATCTCGATACCGGTGACCGTGGTCTTGGTGACCGTCTCCTTGATGCCGACGATCTCGACCTCTTCGTTGACGTTGACCGAGCCACGCTCGATACGACCGGTGACGACGGTGCCACGGCCGGTGATCGTGAAGACGTCCTCGACGGGCATGAGGAACGGCTTGTCGGTCTCACGGACCGGGTCCGGGATCGACTCGTCGACCGCAGCCATGAGCTCGAGGATGTTCTTGGTCCACTCCGGGTCGCCCTCGAGCGCCTTGAGAGCGGAGACCTTGATGACGGGAGCTTCCTCGTCGAACTCCTGCGCAGCGAGGAGCTCACGGACCTCCATCTCGACGAGCTCGATGATCTCGTCGTCGTCCACCATGTCGGCCTTGTTCAGGGCGACGAGGATGTACGGCACGCCGACCTGGCGGGCGAGCAGCACGTGCTCACGCGTCTGGGGCATCGGACCGTCGGTGGCCGCGACCACGAGGATGGCGCCGTCCATCTGCGCCGCACCGGTGATCATGTTCTTGATGTAGTCGGCGTGACCGGGAGCGTCGACGTGCGCGTAGTGACGCTTCTCGGTCTGGTACTCAACATGCGAGATGTTGATCGTGATACCGCGAGCCTTCTCCTCAGGAGCCTTGTCGATCTCGTCGAAGGCCGAGGCCTCGTTGAGATCCGGGTACGCGTCGTGCAGAACCTTGGTGATGGCCGCGGTCAGCGTGGTCTTGCCGTGGTCGACGTGACCGATGGTGCCGATGTTCACGTGCGGCTTCGTCCGCTCGAACTTCGCCTTCGCCACTGTGTGTCCTCCTGGACTGATTGATGCTTGCGGTATGCAGCAGTGCGGTTGTTATTACTGGGTCGTGCTTCGGCCGGCTGGAACCGAGGTTACTCGCCGGTCGCCTTGGCGATGATTTCCTTCGAGACGTTCGCGGGAACCTCTGCGTAGGAATCGAACACCATGGAGAAGTTCGCCCGGCCCTGGGTCTTCGACCGCAGATCACCGATGTAACCAAACATCTCCGAGAGCGGAACCAGCGCCTTCACGACACGGGCACCACTGCGTTCCTCCATGGCCTGGATCTGGCCACGGCGGGAGTTCAGGTCGCCGATCACGTCACCCATGTACTCCTCGGGTGTGGTGACCTCGACAGCCATGAGCGGCTCGAGAATGACCGGGCCGGCCTTGCGGGCGGCTTCCTTCAGTGCCTGCGAACCGGCAACCTTGAAGGCCATTTCCGACGAGTCGACATCGTGGTATGCACCGTCGAGCAGCGACAGCTTCAGGTTCACCAGCGGGTAGCCGGCGAGAACGCCGTACTGCATCGCGTCCTGCGCGCCTGCATCCACGGAAGGGATGTACTCGCGAGGGATGCGGCCGCCGGAGACCTTGTTCTCGAACTCGTAGGTGGCACCGTCTTCGCCGACGAACGGCTCCAGCGCGATGATCACCTTGGCGAACTGGCCCGATCCACCCGTCTGCTTCTTGTGGGTGTAGTCGTGCTTCTCGACCTTCTTGGTGATGGTCTCGCGGTAGGCGACCTGCGGCTTGCCGACGTTGGCCTCGACCTTGAACTCGCGACGCATACGGTCGACGAGGATATCGAGGTGGAGCTCGCCCATGCCGCCGATGACGGTCTGGCCGGTCTCCTCGTCGAGCTCGACGGAGAACGTCGGGTCCTCTTCGGCGAGCTTCTGGATCGCGGTGCCCAGCTTCTCCTGGTCGGACTTGGTCTTGGGCTCGATCGAGACCTGGATGACCGGGTCCGGGAAGCTCATGGACTCGAGCACGATCGGCGCGTCCTGTGCACACAGGGTGTCACCGGTCGTGGTGTCCTTCAGGCCGATCATCGCGTAGATGTGGCCTGCGACGGCCTCGTCGACCGGGTTCTCCTTGTTGGCGTGCATCTGGAAGAGCTTTCCGATGCGCTCCTTCTTGCCCTTGGTCGCGTTCATGACCTGGGCGCCCGGATCGATCCGGCCGGAGTACACGCGGACGAACGTCAGCTTGCCGAAGAAGGGGTGCGAAGCGATCTTGAAGGCCAGAGCCGAGAACGGCTCTTCCTTGCTCGGCTTACGCGTGAGGATCTCTTCTTCGTTGCCCAGGGCGTGACCCTGGACCTCGCCGATGTCGAGGGGGTTCGGCAGGTAGTCGATGACCGCGTCGAGCATGGGCTGAACGCCCTTGTTCTTGAACGCGGAACCACACAGCACCGGGTACAGCTCGGAGGCGACCGTCATCTTGCGGATAGCGCCCTTGATCTCCTCGACGGTGAGTTCCTCGCCGGCGAAGTACTTCTCCATGAGCTTCTCGTCGGACTCGGCGACCGTCTCGAGCAGCTTCTCGCGGTACTCGGCAGCCTTGTCGGCCAGATCCGCGGGGATCTCCTCGATGGTGGGCGCGGCACCCGTCGGCACGACGCCACGCCAGGTGATGGCCTTCATCTCAACCAGGTCTACGACGCCGTCGAAGTCGTCCTCGGCGCCGATCGGGAGCTGCAGGACCAGCGGCTTCGCGCCGAGGCGGTCGATGATGGTCTGGACCGTGAAGTAGAAGTCCGCGCCCATCTTGTCCATCTTGTTGACGAAACAGATGCGCGGAACGTCGTACTTGGCGGCCTGACGCCACACCTGCTCCGACTGGGGCTCGACGCCCTCTTTGCCGTCGAACACGGCAACGGCGCCGTCGAGCACGCGGAGCGAACGCTCCACCTCGACGGTGAAGTCGACGTGGCCGGGCGTGTCGATGATGTTGATCTGGTTGTTGTTCCAGAAGCAGGTCACCGCGGCAGAGGTGATCGTGATGCCGCGTTCCTTCTCCTGCTCCATCCAGTCCGTCGTCGACGCGCCGTCGTGCGTCTCACCGATCTTGTAGTTGACACCGGTGTAGAACAGGATGCGCTCGGTGGTCGTGGTCTTGCCGGCATCGATGTGCGCCATGATGCCGATGTTGCGGACCTTGTTCAGGTCGGTCAGCACTTCCTGTGCCACAGGATTCTTCCCCGCTCGTAGCTCGTGTTTCGGGTGACGGCCTCCCCGGTGTTCACCAGCGGGGCCATTGTCTCGAGTTGTAGATCAGCCGGTCCCCGGTAGGGGCTCGACGTGCGACGACGCCGGAGCAGTCACGGTTGATGACTGCTCCGACGTGACGTCACCAGCGGTAGTGGGCGAATGCCTTGTTGGCTTCGGCCATCTTGTGAGTGTCCTCACGGCGCTTCACAGCGGCACCGAGGCCGTTGCTGGCATCGAGGAGCTCGTTGGCGAGACGCTCGACCATCGTCTTCTCGCGGCGCTGCCGGGAGAAGGTCACCAGCCAGCGCAGCGCGAGGGTGGTGGAACGGCCGGGACGAACCTCGACCGGCACCTGGTAGGTCGCGCCACCGACACGGCGGCTGCGAACCTCGAGGGCAGGCTTGACGTTGTCCAGTGCGCGCTTGAGGGTGACGACCGGATCGGTGCCGGTCTTCTCACGCGCCTGCTCGAGTGCTTCGTAGACGATGCGCTCGGCGGTGGACTTCTTGCCGTCCATCAGGATCTTGTTGACGAGCTGCGTCACCAGGGGCGAACCGTATACCGGGTCGTTGATGAGCGGACGCTTCGGAGCGGGGCCCTTACGTGGCATTAGCTCTTCTCCTTCTTGGCGCCGTAGCGGCTGCGGGCCTGCTTGCGGCCCTTGACACCCTGGGTGTCGAGGGAGCCGCGGATGATCTTGTAGCGCACACCCGGGAGGTCCTTCACACGACCACCGCGAACGAGCACCATCGAGTGCTCCTGCAGGTTGTGGCCCTCGCCCGGGATGTAAGCAGTGACCTCGACGGAGCTGGTCAAGCGCACACGCGCGACCTTACGGAGCGCCGAGTTCGGCTTCTTCGGGGTGGTGGTGTACACGCGGGTGCACACTCCACGACGCTGCGGGCTGCCCTTGAGGGCTGCCGTCTTGACCTTCGCGGTCTTGTCGCGGCGGCCCTTGCGGACCAGCTGGTTGATGGTTGGCATTTACCGGCTTTCTTCGTGTTGAACAGACTGCTCTGGACAAGCAACCTTGGCTGTTCTGAAATTAGGGATCTAGCAGTTAGGGCAAGAGAGCTGCTGCCCCTCACCCGCTCCTCGAGCTGCACCCGAGGTCGGGTGTGTCGCATACCCCCACACAGGCAGCCGGATGCTCGTTCCATGCAGAAATCTGCACGAACGCGCGCACGGCAATACCTCGCTAGGCACACAGATCGGCCCGGGCATGCCGGACACGACCCACAACGATACCCGGCGGCGCGCCGGAAGGTCAAAGTGGGCTGGCAGTGGTAAGGGCTGACCTTCGATGTGGGGCACTACGTGGAGCTGTCGGGACGGGTACGGGGACATCAACTACTCAGATTGAGCGTCAGATCCGCAAGCGTCGATGCCGCTTCGCACGGATCTGCCGCCCCCGCCCGGAACTGTACCCACCAGCCGACGACGCCCGCGGAGGGTGATCCGACCGTCACGCCACACGCCCCCGGATCGTCCGGGGGCCGCATCACGACAGCCTTGCGACCCTGAATGGTCGAGGACTCCACGGTGTACCCCAGCTTCTCGCCGGTCGACTTCTCCGTGTCGAGGGACCCCGTCTCGAACCAGTTGAACGTGACCTTCACGGGACCGCTGGCACCGACCGCGTCCCAACGGCAGATCGCACCGAAGAATCCCCGCTCGATGGCGTCGGCGCCGACGGTCTGGGCGATCTGTTCGTCCGTGACCGCGTTGCACTCCTCGAGCAGGGCGGTGAACTGTTCGGTGTCACCGGATGACGAAGCCCCCTCCGCCCTCGGTGAGCCCTCGATCGACGACCCGCACCCCGCGATCATCCCGACCGCGGTGGCTGCGATCAGCACCCGCGCCGCGCGCCCCGTCCCGCTGCTCATCACTCCCCTGCTCACTTGGCCCTCGACACATTGAGTTCCGCGAGTTGGCGCGCCACCGTGCAGGGGTCCGCGGCGGGTTGCGCGTCCGCGTACATCACCGACCAGTGGACGAAGTCGCCCCCGAACTCCACACCGAGTTCACACAGAATTCCTTCGGACGACGCCATGAATCCGGGATGCCCCTGGACGTCGATGTCGGTGGCCGGTCTGCCGATCAGTTCCGAGCCCGCCCGCTCACGGCCGATGGGGCTGCCGCGATACCACGAGAACGTCACGCTCGGACCGCCTATTCCCGCGGTCTCCCACTCACAGCCGACGGAATTGCGCGTCACCCCGGTGAACGGCGGCATCCCGAACGCCTTCGCGACCTCCTCGTCGGTGACCGAGCCGCACTGCCCGAAGAACGGGCCCGGATCGGTCACCTGCTGGGGTGCCTGCGCGGCGGAATCGGTGCCGGGGTCGTCTCCGTCTCCCCCGCAGCCGGCCAGACCGGCCGCAACGGTGATCAGGACGAGCGCTCCCCATTTCCGGCCCATGGTCGGTGACTCTACCGATCCCCGCGCTCTTTGCCCGATCAGTCGAGAACGGCCGCGTCGAGCCTGCGCGGCTGGACAGATTCACCGCCCCGCGGCTGGACAGATTCACCGCACCGCGGCCGTCCAGACGGTAACGCTGCATCCAGCTGCGCCGCCCACTGCCGCACCACCTCGGCACGCCGCTTGGAGTCGTCCGTGAGCACGTCGGCGAGGCCGAGTCCGCGCGCGAGGTCGAGCGTGGCCTGGACCAGTCGGTGCGCCACCGGGTCGGAGTCGTCGAACCCGAAATGTTCGACGGCGGTGCGGTGCGCGATCCGGCCGAACCGTTCCTCGAGCGGCACGATCCGTGCCCGGAGTTCGGGGTCCGCGGCGGCGGCCGTCCACACCTGCAGCGCCGCCTTGAAGAGGGTGCCCGTGTAGTAGTCGACGAGCCGGGACACGACCGCCTCGGTGCGTCCGGCCCCGGTGGGCAGGTCGGTGGCCTCGCGCCGGGCTTGCTCCATCCGGGCGTCGAACATGACCTCGAGGGCAGCGGTGATGAGGTCCTCGCGGGTCGGGAAATGATGCTGAGTCGCGCCGCGGGACACACCGGCGCGCTGGGCGACGAGGCTCACCGTGGTGGCGCCCCAGCCCAGCTCGGCGAGGCAGTCGATGGTGACCTCGAGGAGATGCCCGCGCGTGACCCGGCTACGGTCCTGCTTCGGTTCGCGGGTCATGTGTCACCTTCCTCTCGTCGCGCCGCGTGCCCGTGCGCGCGTAGCGGGTCCTGAGACTCGTCAACCACGCACGGGGCCGGAGGCCCACCTCGGCGGGCGCTTCTGCAGAAACGCCATCATGCCTTCCCGCGCCTCCTCGGATTCGAACAGCCTCGCCGATTGGGCGGTCAGCTCGTCCGTGTAACGGTCGAAGTCGGCGAGAACACCGCGCGTCGTCAGGGTCTTCGACTCGGCCAGTCCCTGAGGTGATGCCTGCCGCAACTGGTCGAGCAGTTCCTCGACGGTGTCCTCGGGATCCTCGGCAGACTCGGTGATCAGCCCGATGGCCTCCGCCTCGTGGGCGCCGAACTTCTCCCCCGTGAGGAAGTAGCGGCTCGCGGCTCGCGGATCCATCCGGGGCAGCACGGTCAGCGAGATGATCGAGGCGGCGAGGCCGAGCCGGACCTCGGTGAGCGCGAACGTGCTGCGCGGTCCCGCGACGGCGATGTCGCAGGCTCCGACGAGGCCCATGCCCCCGGCCCTGACGTGACCGTCGATCCGGGCGATCACCGGCTTCGGCAATTCGACGATCGCCCGGAGCAGCTCGGCCATCTGCCGGGTCCGTGAGCCGACGTCGCCGGACGTCTCGCTCAGATCGGCCCCGGCGCAGAACGTGCCCCCGGTGTGAGTGAGGACGACGCCGCGGACGTCGTTGTCCGCGGCGGCGTCCCGCAATCCCTGCAGCAGTTCGCCGACGAGCCTGCCGGAGATCGCGTTCCTGTTGTGCGGCGAGTCGAGAGTGAGGGTGGCGAACCCCCGGCTCACCTCGTACCGGACGTACCGGTCGGCTTCCACGTCGGTCATGTGCTGTCCGTTCGACATCTCAGTACGACTTCGGCAACCCGAGCGAATGCTGGGAGACGAAGTTGAGGATCATTTCCCGGCTCACCGGCGCGACGCGGGCGATGCGGGCCGCGCCGAGCATGGCCGCGAGACCGTATTCCTTGGTCAGGCCGGCGCCACCGTGCGTCTGGACGGCCTGGTCGAGCGCCTTGATGCTGGCCTCGGCGGCGGCGTACTTGGCCATGTTGGCGGCCTCGGCGGCGCCGAAGTCGTCGCCGCTGTCGTAGAGGACGGCCGCCTTCTGCATCATCAGTTTCGCGAGTTCGAGTTCGATCTTGATCTGCGCCAGCGGGTGCGAGATGCCCTGGTGCGCGCCGATCGGCTCCTTCCACACCGTCCGCTCCTTCGCGAACCGCACCGCGGCGTCGAGCGCGTAGCGGCCCATCCCGATCGCCATCGCCGCCCCCAGGATGCGTTCGGGGTTGAGCCCCGCGAACAGCTGCATCAACGCCGCGTCCGCCTCACCGACGAGCGCGTCGGCGGGCAACCGGACGTCGTCGAGGAACAGCATGAACTGGTGGTCGGGCTCGACGATGTCCATCTCCATCGGCGTCTTCACGAAGTTCTCTGCGTCCGTGGGGACGATGAACAGCGCTGGCTTCAGCTTGCCCGTCTTCGAGTCCTCGGTCCGCGCGACGATCAGCACCGCGTCGGCCTGGTCGACCCCGGAGATGTAGATTTTGTTCCCCGACAGCAGCCAGTCCTCGCCGTCTCTCCTCGCGGTGGTCGTGATCTGGTGCGAATTGGAACCCGCGTCGGCCTCGGTGATGCCGAACGCCATGATCTTCGACCCGTCGGCGAGCGCGGGGAGCCAGGTCTGCTTCTGCTCGTCGGTGCCGTACTTGCCGATGATCGTGCCGCAGATGGCCGGCGACACGACCACCAGCAGGAGGCCGGCGCCGTGGGTGGCGAGTTCTTCCTGGACGAGGGCCAGTTCGTAGATGCCGGCGCCGCCACCCCCGTATTCCTCGGGGAGGTTGACGCCGAGGAAGCCGAGTTTGCCCGCCTCGTTCCACAGTTCGGTCAGCGGTTCGCCGCGCCGCGCGCGGGGCAGGACGTAGTCGACGTAGTTGAAGCGCTCCCCGAGCCTCGACACGGAGGCGCGCAGTTCCTTCTGTTCTTCGGTCTCGATGAAGCTCATGACTCTCCCTCGGTGTGCGCTGCTTCGACTACTGCCAGGACGGTTCCCACGTCGACCTGCTGACCGACGGTCACGGAAAGTTCGGTGACGACACCGGACGCCGGTGCCTTGATCGTGTGTTCCATCTTCATCGCCTCGAGCCACACGATCGGCTGACCGGCGGTCACGGAATCGCCGGCCTCGGCGCCGAGACGGATGACCGAGCCCGGCATCGGGGCGAGCAGCGATCCCTCGGCGACCACTGCACTCGGATCGGTGAATCGCGTTGCGGCGTGCAGACTCACCGGTCCGAGTGCGGAGTCGACGAATACGTCTTCGCCGTACCGGGAGACCGCGAACGATCGGCGCAACCCCGCGACGTCCAGGGTGACGTTCCGTGACGTGGCCGCCACGAGCGAGACGTCGTCGAAGCCTTCTGCTTTCAGCCCGTACCGGGTGAGCCGGTAGCGGATCTCGAGGTCGCGGTCGCGCACCTCGAAGGTGCGGCTCTGCGGGACCGACGGCAGGTTCCGCCAGCCGCTGGGGAGTGTGGCATTGACGGCGGCGACGTCACGGTTGTGCGCGGCGTCCGCGAGCGCAGCGGCCAGCGCCGACAGCCGCTCGGTCTCCGCCGAGGCCAGCGGCTGCGCCAGCACGTCGAGCCCGTGGGTGTCGAAAAAGGCGGTGTCCGTGTCACCGGCGAGAAATGCCGGGTGGCGGAGTACGTTGACCAGCAGGTCCCGGTTGGTGCGCAGTCCGTGAATCTGCGCGCGGCTCAGCGCGGCGGCCAGCCCGGCTGCGGCCTGCGTGCGGGTGGGCGCGAAGGAGATGACCTTCGCGAGCATCGGGTCGTAGTGCACGCCCATTGCGGATCCATCGACCACCCCGGAGTCGAGCCGGATGCCCGGGGAGCGGAGAACGTCGAATTCGACCGCACTGCCGGGCAATTCCAGATGGTGGACCGGTCCGCTCTGCGGCTGCCAGTTCTCCGCGGGATCCTCGGCGTACAACCGGACCTCGATGGAATGGCCGGACACGGCGGGCGACTCGGCGTCGAGCGCCTGCCCGTTCGCGATCTGCAACTGCAGGTCCACGAGGTCCAGGCCGGTGGTGCATTCGGTGACCGGGTGTTCCACCTGCAGCCGAGTGTTCATCTCGAGGAAAAAGAAGTCACCCTCGTCCGGGTCGTCTCCCCCTCGCTCCGCTCGACCGGAAGCCAGGAACTCGACCGTTCCCGCACCCTCGTAGTCGATGGCCTTCGCCGCGAGCCGGGCGGCCTCGAACAGCCGCTCACGCATTCCGGGCCGGGCTTCGACCAACGGCGACGGCGCCTCCTCCACCACCTTCTGGTGGCGGCGCTGAATGGAGCATTCACGCTCCCCCACCGCCCACACGGTTCCGTGGCGGTCGGCCATCACCTGAACCTCGATGTGCCGGCCCGTCTCCAGGTACCGCTCGCAGAACACGGTCGGGTCGCCGAACGCCGATTGCGCCTCGCGCCGCGCGCCGTCCAGCTGCTCGGGCAGGTCCGCGAGTTCACGCACGACGCGCATGCCACGACCGCCGCCGCCCGCGGACGCCTTGACGAGCACCGGCAGATCGGCTTCGGTGACGGCGCCGGGATCGAGTTCGGCGAGTACGGGGACTCCGGCGGCGGACATCATCTTCTTGGACTCCACCTTGGAGCCCATCATCTCGATGGCGGGCGCGGGCGGTCCGATCCACGTCAGCCCCGCGTTGTGGACGGCGCGCGCGAATTCGGCGTTCTCGGAGAGGAACCCGTAACCGGGGTGGACGGCATCGGCGCCGGCGAGAAGCGCCGCCTCGATGACGAGGTCGCCGCGCAGGTAGGTGTCGCCGGGACTGTGCCCCGGCAACCGGACCGCGGCGTCGGCCTCGGCGACGTGCGGGCTGAGGGCGTCGGCGTCCGAGAACACGGCGACGGTGCCGATGCCTGCGCGGCGGCAGGTGGCAAAGATGCGGCGGGCGATCTCACCGCGGTTGGCAACCAGGACGGACTGGATCATTTCCTGCCTCACATCCGGAAGACGCCGAAGTTCTCGGTGCCTTCGATCGGGGCGTTGGCAATGGCCGACAGGCACATTCCCACCACAGTTCGGGTGTCGCGTGGGTCGATGACGCCGTCGTCGTAGAGTCGGCCGGACAGGAACATCGGCACCGATTCGGCCTCGATCTGGTTCTCGATCATCGCGCGCATGCCGGCGTCGGCTTCTTCGTCGAACGCCTGCCCGCGTGCCTCGGCGGAGGCTCTGCTGACGATGGAGATGACGCCGGCCAGCTG
Organism: Rhodococcus sp. WS4; assembly: GCA_006543605.1. GTDB lineage: Bacteria > Actinomycetota > Actinomycetes > Mycobacteriales > Mycobacteriaceae > Rhodococcus_F. The sequence continues at coordinate 39,859 of RRBB01000031.1, read as the reverse complement.
CGCGCCGCCCATGACGGCGGATTTGGAGCTGGGCCAGGCGAACAGGAATCGGGGGTCGAAGGCGCGTCCGCACATGCCGTAGTGGCCGGCGCCGTAGGACGCGCCGAGCAGGATCGAGATGTGCGGGACTGTGGAGTTGGAGACGGCGTTGATCATCATCGATCCGTGCTTGATCATGCCGCCCTCCTCGTATTCCTTGCCGACCATGTAGCCGGTGGTGTTGTGCAGGAACAACAGTGGCGTGTTCGACCGGTTGGCGAGCTGGATGAACTGGGTGGCCTTCTGCGATTCCTCGCTGAACAGCACGCCGCGCGCGTTGGCGAGGATGCCCACCGGGTATCCGTGCAGTTCGGCCCAGCCGGTGACGAGCGACGATCCGTACATCGGTTTGAACTCGTCGAAGTCGGAGCCGTCGACGATGCGCGCGATCACCTCGCGGGGGTCGAACGGGATCTTGAGATCGGCGGGGACGATGCCGAGCAATTCCTCGGGGTCCTCGAGCGGCTCGATCACCTCGGCCCGGGGCGACGGACCCTGCTTCGTCCAGTTCAAACGCTTGACGATGCTGCGCCCTATGCGGATCGCGTCCTGCTCGTCGATCGCGAAGTAGTCGGCGAGTCCGGACTTGCGGGCGTGCATCTCGGCGCCGCCGAGGGTTTCGTCGTCGGATTCCTCCCCGGTGGCCATCTTGACCAGCGGCGGTCCGGCGAGGAACACCTTGGACCGTTCCTTGATCATGACGACGTGATCGGACATGCCGGGGATGTAGGCGCCGCCGGCCGTCGAGTTGCCGAAGACGAGGGCGATGGTCGGGATACCGGCCGCGGAGAGCTGGGTGAGGTCGCGGAACATGCGACCGCCGGGGATGAAGACTTCCTTCTGGGTGGGGAGGTCGGCGCCGCCGGATTCCACGAGGGAGATGACGGGGAGCCGGTTCTGCCGGGCGATGTCGTTGGCGCGGAATCCCTTCCGCAGGGTCCACGGGTTGCTGGTGCCGCCGCGGACCGTGGGGTCGTTGGCGACGATCAGGCACTCGACGCCCTCGACCACCCCGATGCCCACGACGGTGCTGGCGCCGACCGGGAAGTCGCTGCCCCAGGCCGCGAGCGGGCACAGTTCCAGGAACGGTGAGTCCCGGTCGACGAGCAGTTCGATGCGTTCCCGGGCGAGGAGCTTGCCGCGCTTCTTGTGCCGCTCGGTGTACTTCTCGCCGCCGCCCGCGAGGGCCTTGGCGTGCTCGGTGTCGATTTCGGCGAGCTTGTCCGTCATGGCCTTCGCCGCGGCGGCGTACTCCTCCGAACCGGTGTCCAGGGTGGATTTCAACGTGGTCATGACTGATACCCCAATCGCTTGGCCGCGAGCCCCGTCAGGATCTCGGTGGTACCGCCACCGATTCCGAGGATGCGCATGTCGCGGTACTGCCGTTCCACTTCGCTTTCCCGCATGTAGCCAAGGCCGCCGAACAGTTGGACGGCCTGGTTGGCCACCCATTCACCGGCCTCGACGGCGGTGTTCTTCGCGAAGCAGACCTCCGCGATGAAGTCCTCGTTCGACACGAGCGAACGCTCCACCAGCGCTCTGGTGTACACGCGGGCCACGTCGGTCCTGCGTGCCATCTCGGTGACCGTGTTCTGCACCGACTGTCTGCTGATCAGTGGGCGGCCGAACGTCTCGCGGTCGCGTACCCACTGCAGTGTCAGGTCGAGGCACCGCTGCGCGCTCGAATACGCCTGCGCGGCGAGGGCGATGCGCTCGGTGAGGAACGCCTGGGCGATCTGCGCGAATCCGCTGTTCTCTTCGCCGACCAGGTTGGCCGCGGGAACCCGTGCGTCGACGAACGACAGCTCGGCGGTATCGGACGCGCGCCAGCCCATCTTGTCGAGTTTGCGGGCCACCTCGAATCCCGGTGTGCCCTTCTCGATCACGAGCAGGGAGACCCCGGACGCCCCGGCACCTCCGGTGCGCACGGCGGTGACCACGAAGTCGGCGCGGACGGCGGACGTGATGAACGTCTTGGACCCGTTGACGACGAAGTGGTCGCCGTCGCGGACCGCGGTGGTCCGTATATGCCCGACATCGGAACCGCCACCGGGTTCGGTGATGGCGAGTGAGCCGATCAGTTCTCCGCGCAGCGTGGGGCGGACCCACTTCTCGATCTGCTCGGGGTCACCGGCCGCCGCGAGGTGCGGCAGGGCGATGCCCGACGTGAACAGGGAGGCGAACGCGCCACCCGACGCACCGGCCTGGTGGAACTCCTCGCAGATCAGGACCGCGTCGACGAGGTCACCGCCCTCGCCCCCGACGGATTCGGGGAAGCCGGCGCCGAGGAGACCGAGCTCGGCCGCCTCCCGGTGCAACGAGCGGGGAAGTTCGCCGTCGCGTTCCCAGTCGTCCAGGTTCGGCAGTATCTGTCGTTCGACGAAGCTGCGCACCGTCTTGCGCAGTTCCTGCCGCTCGGGGGTGTCCCACACGTTCACAACGCTGTCCCTTCGGGGAGGAGTGATGCCGGTATGTCGAGGTGCCGGGATCTCAGCCATTCGCCGAGGCCCTTGGCCTGCGGGTCGAACCGGGCCTGGGAGGCGACGCCCTGCCCGAGAATTCCCTCGATCACGAAGTTGACGGCACGCAGCTTCGGCAGCACGTACCTCGTGACGGTGAGGTCGGCGGCCTCCGGGAGGAGGCGCTTCACCTCGTCGAGGGTCAAGGCGTGGGCGAGCCAACGCCACTGCTCGTCGGTGCGCACCCACACACCGACGTTGGCGTTGCCGCCCTTGTCGCCGCTGCGGGCGCCGGCGACGGTGCCCAGTGGTACGCGGACCGTGGGTTCGGCGTCCCGCGGTTCGGGGAGCGCGGGCTCGGCGACGTCCTCGAGTTCGCGCACGTCCGTGGCGGGGTCGATGTCGACCCGGGTGCCGTCGGGCAGCACCGCGAGATGCGGCACCTCCTTGGCGTACACGTATCCCGGGGTGAACACTCCGTAGGGCTGGCCCTGCCCGGGCGGTGCCGTCAGCGTGAAGCCAGGGTAGCTCGCCAGCGCCATTTCGACTGCGACGGAGGAGAAGCCGCGCCCGACGGCGTTGGCGTCCGAATCCCGGACCACGCAGCGCAGCAGCGCGCTCGCGGCCTCCTCGGTGTCGGCGTCCGGGTGATCGGTGCGGGCGAGCGACCAGTCGAGTTCGGCCGGCCGCATGGGAAGCCACCCCTCGAGCTGCCGCTTCACCAGGGCAGCCTTGGCCTCGATGTCGAGGCCGGTGAGGACGAACACGGCCTCGTTGCGGAAACCTGCGAGCGTGTTCAGCGACACCTTGAGCTGTGGGGGCGGCGCCTCGCCGACGACGCCACTGATGCGCACGCGGTCGGGGCCGTCCTGCGACAGTGCGGCGGTGTCGATTCGCGCGGTCACGTCGGGGCCTGCGTAGCGGCCGCCCGTGATCTCGTACAGCAATTGCGCGGTGACGGTGCCGACGGTCACGGCGCCACCGGTCCCGGGGTGTTTGGTGATGACGGACGATCCGTCCGAATCGATCTCGGCGATCGGGAATCCGGGACGGTCGAGGTCGTCGATCTCGGTGAAGAACGCGTAGTTGCCGCCCGTCGCCTGGGTGCCGCACTCGATGACGTGCCCGGCCACCACGGCGCCGGCGAGCTGGTCGAAAGCGTCTCGCCGCCAGCCGAAGTGTGCGGCCGCCGGGCCCACGATCACGGACGCGTCGGTGACACGCCCGGTGACGACGACGTCGGCGCCGGCGTTCAGGCAGTCGACGATGCCCCACGCGCCGAGGTAGGCGTTGGCGGTCAGCGGGCTGCCCAGCCCCAGTTCGGCGGCCCGGCCGATCAGGTCGTCGCCTTCGACGTGGGCGATCTTCGCCGTCAGCCCCAGCTTGTCGTTCACCTCCCGCAGCGCGTCCGCGAGACCGGCTGGGTTGAGCCCGCCGGCGTTGGCGACGATGCGGACACCCTTGGCCAGGGCGAGCCCGAGGCAGTCCTCCGCCTGACGGAGGAATGTCTTGGCGTAGCCGCGGTTCGGGTCCTTCATGCGGTCGCGGCCGAGGATCAGCATGGTGAGTTCGGCGAGGTAGTCGCCGGTCAGGTAGTCGAGTTCGCCGCCTTCGAGCATCTCGCGCATCGCCGACAGTCGGTCGCCGTAGAAGCCGGAGCAGTTGCCGATCCGTACGGTCATCGGGTTCCCGCCTCACGACCGCCACCGGCCGGGCCCGCGAAGGCCTGAGCGATGTTCAGCCACGCGTCCGCGTCCGCGCCGGTGGCGTCGAGAGCGAGATCGGCTCGGTTCGCGCGCTGGGTGACGAGGAGGCAGAAGTCCTCGGCGGGGCCGGTGACCTTCTGCGCGGCGTCCTCGGGGCCCCACGTCCAGACGGACACTCCGTCGGGGGCGGTGAGTTCGACGCGGAACTCGTCCGCGGGTGGGGCGAGTTCGTTGACGGCGTAGGCGAAGTCGCGGGTGCGGACACCGAGGTGGGCGATGCTCTTCAGCCGCTCGGTGGGTTTGCGCGGCACCGACAGTGCGTCGGCGACGTCCTGGCCGTGTGCCCACGTCTCCATCAACCGGGCAGTGGCCATCGACGCCGCCTTCATCGGCGGGCCGTACCAGAGGATCTTCTGCCCCGGTGGCACCGCCAGGAGGGCATCCGCGAGTCGAGCCCGGGCCGAGCGCCAGGCGGCGAGCAGATCCGCGGGTTCCCGACGGGCGTGCTCCGCGGCGCCGGCATCGACGAAGCCGGCCGGGTTGGAGGCGGCCACCGTCAGTTGCTCGGTGAAGCCGTCGGGGTCGGTGATCGCCAGCAGGGCGGCCTCGTCGGTCCAGAGCAGATGTCCGATCTGGTGGGCGATGGTCCAGCCCTCGGCCGGTGTCGGATCGGCCCAGTGGGAGTCGGGGAGGTCGGCGACGAGCGCGTCCAGCGAGTCGCTCTCGGCGCACAAGTCATCGATGAACCTCTGCAGTTCAGCCATGCGACCAGCATCACACCGGCCCGATAAAAAAGCAAGCACGATTGATTGTTATTCGACCGGGGAGCTGACATCCTGGTCAGGTGATCCGACAGATGCTCACCCAGGCGGCGCTCAATCCACTCCCCACCCCGCGCGCCCTGGCGGCGCGAGTGGTCCCGAGAACCGGCCACCGCGTCGCCGGCAAGAGGATCCTCGTCACCGGCGGTTCTTCGGGGGTCGGCGAGGCCGCCGCACGCCGGCTCGCCGCGCTCGGCGCCGAGGTCGTTCTCGTCGCCCGCGGCGCCGACGCCCTCGAATCCGTGCGCGACGACATCCTCCGATCCGGCTGCGACGCGCATGCCGTCCCCTGCGATCTCACGGACCCGGAGTCCGTCGACGCCCTCGTCGCGCAGGTGCTCCGGAAGATCGGCCCCGTCGACGTTCTCGTCAACAACGCCGGACGCTCGATCCGGCGGACCGTCGAGGACTCACTGGACCGGTTCCACGACTTCGAACGCACCATGGCCGTCAACTACTTCGGCTCGACCCGGCTGACCCTCGCGTTCCTGCCCTCGATGCTCGAGCGCGGCGAGGGGCACGTCATCAACGTCGCGACGTGGGGCGTGCCCGCCGGCGTCATGCCCAAGTTTTCGGCCTACCACGCCTCGAAGGCCGCGGTGGGCGCGTTCGGCCGGAGCCTCGGCGCCGAACTGCGCGACCGCGGAATCTCGGTGACCACCCTCGATTTCCCCTTGGTCCGGACGCCGATGATCGCGCCCACCACGGACTACGACGCCATGGCGGCCCTGTCCCCGGAGCAGGCGGCGGAATGGTTCGTCACCGCCGTCCGCACCCGGCCGATCGAACTGCTCCCCGGCTACGCGGAATTGTTCCGGCTGCTCGGCACATTCGCGCCGTTCGCGACCGACGCACTGGTACGGCGCACCGGCATCTGAGGGCAATGACAGACTGGGACGGTCTCGAATCCGCGCTCACACCCGAGGGAGTCGTCCATGACCGACGCCGTGCTCACCACCCGCGATGGCGACATCGTCACCTGGACGCTCAACCGCCCGGACGCCCGCAACCCGATTTCCGAACCGGACGTGATCGAGGCGCTCGAGAATGCGGTGGCCGACGTCAACGGTGATCCCAGCGTGCGCGTCGCGATCGTCACCGGTGCCGGCTCGGCGTTCTCCTCCGGCGGCAACGTCAAGCACATGCGCGACCGCGCGGGCATGTTCGGCGGCTCCCCCGCCGACCTGCGCCAGGGCTACCGGCACGGCATCCAGCGCATCCCGCTCGCCCTATACCACTGCGAGGTTCCGACGATCGCCGCCGTCAACGGACCGGCGATCGGCGCGGGATGCGACCTGACGCTGATGTGCGACATGCGGATCGCCTCCACGGCAGCCGTCTTCGCCGAGAGTTTCGTCAAGGTCGGGCTCGTCCCCGGCGACGGCGGCGCCTGGTTCCTGCCGCAGGCCGTCGGGATGGCGCGGGCCAGCGAGATGGCATTCACCGGCGACGCGATCGACGCCGCGAAGGCCCTCGAATGGGGACTCGTCTCGCAGGTCACCGAACCCGGCGATCTCCTCACCGCGGCGCGCGCGCTCGCCGACCGGGTGGCGGTCAACCCGCCGCAGGTCCTGCGGATGACCAAGAAACTGCTGCGCGAGGGCCGTCACCAGAGCCTCGAGAGTCTCCTCGAACTGTCTGCGGCCATGCAGTCGCTGGCACACCACACCGCGGACCATCAGGAGGCGGTCGGCGCGATGCTCGATCGCCGCAGTCCGAACTTCACCGGCCAGTGAACCCGGGCATCGCACCCCGGTGACAGCCGAGCCGCGCAGTCAGCTTCTTCCCGTCGTCTCGGTCCTCGGATCGGTGCTGTCCGTCCAGTTCGGCGCCGCCTTCGCGAGCACCCTGTTCGAGGAGGTGGGCGCCGGTGGCGCGGTGTCGCTGCGACTGACGATCGCGGCGCTCGTCCTCGGGGTGATCGTGCGGCCGCGGTGGCGACGGTGGACGCGAACGCAGCGCGAGGGCATCCTCGCACTCGGAGTGGCGCTCGCCGTGATGAATTCGGCGTTCTACGAGGCCCTCGCGCGGCTCCCCCTCGGCACCGCCGTCACCATCGAATTCCTGGGTCCGCTCACCCTCGCCGCCGTGCTGTCGCGAAGACTGCAGGACGGCGTGTGGGTGGTGGCGGCGCTGACCGGCGTGGTGCTGCTCGGTCTGCGCGAGAATTCGGGAACCGAGTCCCTCGATCTCGTGGGCGTGTGTTTCGCGCTCCTCGCCGGGACCGCGTGGGCAGGCTACATCGTCGCCGGGTCGAATCTCGCGGCGACGGTTCCCAGCGCGGACGGTCTCGCCGGAGCGAGCATCGTCGCGGCGGCCCTGACGCTTCCGCTGGGCGCGGTGTCCGGCGGCGCCGCGCTGTTGGACCCCCGGATCCTGGCCGTCGGTGCGGCGGTGGCCCTGCTGTCCTCGGTCATCCCCTACTCGCTCGAACTGAGGGCGCTGCAGGTGATGAGCAAGAAGGTGTTCGCCGTACTCATCGCCCTGGAACCGGCGGCCGCGACACTGGCCGGAGTGATCGTGCTCGGGCAGGTGCTCGGCCTGCAGTCGCTGGCCGCGATCGCGCTCGTCGTCGGGGCCGGCGTCGGATCGGTGCTGAGCAACCGGTAGCGGCGCGGCGGGAGGGCCGGGCTGGCAGGATCGACGCGTGAGCACCGCGAACCTGACCCGAGCCGAAACCGCCGAACGTTCCCGCGCGATCGACGTTCTCGGCTATCGCGTGGAACTCGATCTCCTCGGCGCGGTCGACCCGGAGGTCGGGACCTTCACGACCACGACGACCGTGGAGTTCACCGCCACCACCACCGCGACCTGGCTCGACTTCCTCGGGGCCGGCGTGGAGTCGGTGACGATCAACGGCGCCGACATGCCCGTCGACCACGACGGCGCCCGCATCGCGCTGCCCGGGCTGCAGGCATCGAACGTCGTGACCGTCACTGCCCGCGGCGAGTACAGCCGTTCCGGCGAGGGCCTGCACCGGTTCCTCGACCCGGCCGACGGGCAGACCTACCTCTACACGCAGTACGAGCCCGCCGACGCACGTCGGGTGTTCGCGTGTTTCGAACAGCCGGACCTGAAGGCGCCGTTCACGTTCGTCGTCACCACGCCGCCGGTGTGGGAGGTGGTCTCCAACCAGCGAGTCGCCGCGCGGGACGACACCGCCGGCGGGCAGGTCGTCACGTTCGCGCCGACCTTGCCGATCTCCACCTACATCACCGCGATCGTGGCAGGGCCGTATCACCGGGTGGACTCGTCGTGGAGCGGCGGCGACCTCACGATTCCACTGGGTGTCCTCTGCCGGGCGTCGCTCGCGCAGTACCTCGACGCCGACACGATCTTCGAGATCACCCGGCAGGGGCTGGGCTTCTTCGCGGACGCCTTCGACTACCCCTACCCGTTCGGCAAGTACGACCAGGTGTTCGTCCCCGAGTACAACCTCGGCGCCATGGAGAACCCCGGCTGCGTGACGTTCACCGAGGCGTACGTGTTCCGCGGGGCCGCCACCGACGCCCAGTACGAGGGCCGCGCGAACACGATCCTGCACGAGATGGCCCACATGTGGTTCGGCGACCTCGTCACGATGGTGTGGTGGGACGACCTGTGGCTCAAGGAATCGTTCGCCGACTACATGGGCGCACTGGCCAACGCGGAGGCCACCCGGTGGACCGACGCGTGGGTGGCCTTCGCCAACCGTCGCAAGGCGTGGGCGTACCTGCAGGACCAGTTGCCGACGACGCATCCGATCGTCGCGGACATCGTCGACCTCGAGGCCGCGAAACTGAACTTCGACGGCATCACGTACGCGAAGGGCGCCAGCGTCCTCAAGCAACTCGTCGCGTACGCCGGGCGTGATGCGTTCTTCGAGGGGGCACGCCGCTACTTCCGCGCCCACGCCTTCGGGAACACCACCCTGACGGATCTGCTGACGGAACTGTCAGCCACGTCGGGCCGGGATCTGACGAACTGGGCGCGCGCCTGGCTGCAGACCACCGGCGTGTCCGCACTGAGCCTGCAGCGGGACGCCGACGGACGCGCCTCGATCGTGCAGACCGATCCGCGTCCGCACCGCCTCGGCGTCGGGCGCTACGACTTCGACCACACCGGCGACCTCGTGTGCGTGCAGCGGATCGAGGTCGACCTCGCCGACGCCCACACCCCGATCGATCTCGCCGACGCGCCGCTCGTGTTGCTCAACGACGCCGACCTGACATACGCGAAGGTGCGGCTGGACGACCGATCGCTGACCACCGTCGAGACCTCCCTCGACCGGGTCCGCGACCCGCTGGCGCGTGGCCTGATCTGGTCGTCGCTGTGGAACGCGACCCGCGACAGCGAACTGGGTGCCACGCGGTATCTGTCGATGGCCCAGCGGTTCTCCCCGGCGGAGTCGCACCTGACCCTCCTCACGTCGGTGCAGGCCAACGCCCCGTACGCGATCGAGCACTTCCTCCCCGAGACGTCGCGCGACACCGCCCGTCTCGACTGGCTCGAGCACACCTGGCGTGCGTTGTGGGACGCCCAGCCGGGTTCGGGAAGCCAACTCGCCTGGGCACGGGCGGTGGCGTCCGCAGCGGCGATGGACGGCAGTCGCGCGGCCGGCATCCGGTCGATTCTCGAGGCCGGCGGGCCGGCGCCGACCGGGCTGTCGCTCGACCCGGATCTGCGCTGGGGATTCTGGGGCGCGCTCGCCGCCACCGGACACGCCGACGACGCGGACCTCGACGGGGAGCTGCGCCGCGACGACACCGGTTCCGGCCGCACCGCGTACCTGCGGGCGACGTTCTCGCGACCGGAACCGGACGTGAAGGCGAAGGCCTGGGAATCGATCTTCCACGACCGCACACTGTCCAACGAACATCTCGGCGCGATCATCGCCGGGTTCCGCGCAGGCGCCCGGCACGACCTCGTCGAGGGATACGCCGCCGACTACTTCGCCGCGATTCGCCCGGTGTGGGAGGAGCGCAGCATAGAGATCGCCCGGCGGATCGTGGTCGGGCTGTTCCCGTCCGAGACGAGTCTCGACGCCGCCGACGGCTGGCTGGTCGCCAACGCCGAGTCGCCGGCCGCCCTCCGCCGGTTGGTGGCCGAGCAGCGGGATCATCTCGCCCGGGACCTGCGAGCGCAGGCCTTCAACGGCCGGTCGGACGTCACGAACTGACAGCGTGGGCACCGTTCGAGGTGCGGGCAGTCCACCGGTCCAGGGCGCCGCGCCACTCGCCCGACGTGCTGTCGCCCGCCCAGGCGATGTAGCCGTCGGGACGCACGAGCAGTGCGGGACCGGCATCGGTCCGGGTCACCGCGCGGATCTCGGCGGGAACACGCGCCCCCGGCTCGGTGACCAGAACGAAACCGCCCGAACGCATCACCTCGTACAGCCGGCCGGCGTCGGTGGGCAGGTCCTCGACCCGCCGGCCGACCAGTGCGTTCTCACCGGTCCGGTGTCCGTAGCCGATTCCGATGCCCGAGAACATCCGGGCGACGGCGTCTCCGATCGGCGGGAAACCGAGAAGCGCTGAGACGGTGACGTTCCGGAATTTCCGCAGAATCCACGGCCGGACCGTCATCATGCGCATCGTCGCACCGCTCGAGCGCAGCACCAGCCTCCCGACCGGGTGCCGCTCGGAGTGGTAGGTGTCGAGCACCGACTCGTCTGCGCCGCCCAGGACGGCCGCGAGTTTCCAGCCGAGATTGACGGCGTCCTGGATGCCGGTGTTCATGCCCTGTCCACCCGCCGGCGAATGCACGTGGGCTGCGTCGCCGGCGAGGAACACCCGACCCGTCCGGTATTGCGGTACCTGCCGTTCGTCGCTGTGGAATCGCGACTGCCAGCGCACGTCGCCGAGTCCGTAATCGGTGCCCATCGCGGTCCGGATGGTGGCGCGCAGCTCCTCCCTGTCGACCGGGGCGCTGTCGTCGACCTGATGGCACCGGCTCCAGGCGATGACCCGAAACAGGTTGTCGCCGTAGGGTGCGATGAACGCGAAGCCGTCGCGGACGGCGTTGACGGTGACGAGGTTGTCCGGCGGGTTCGCGAGCTCGACGTCGGCGAGCATGATCGACCGCAGCACGGCCTGGCCGGGGAACGGTTGCCCGATCATCGTCCGCACCGCGCTGTGCGCGCCGTCCGCACCGACCGCATACGTTGCGTGAAAGGTGACGTCCTCGCCCGAGCCGTCGTGACCGCGAACCCGGACGCCATCCCGGTCCTGGTCCACCCCGGTGACGGTGAATCCGCGGACGATGTCGGCGCCGCGCTCACGTGCCCGCGCTTCGAGGAGGGCGTCGACGTTCCGCTGCGGTGTGACGAGGACGAACGGGAAGCGGGATTGCAGGCGGCCGAGGTTCAGTGCCGCACCGTGCCACAGCTTCAGACCGGGTGAGGGAGCCCCGGTGGCCACGAGCTGATCGGCGAGTCCGCGGGCATCGAGCAGTTCGAGCGTGCGGGCGTGAACGCCGAATGCGCGACTGAGCGGGGACGGTGCGGGGCGCTTGTCCAACACCGTCACCGATCGGCCCGCGGTGGCCAGCTCGGCCGCGAGCGTGCACCCGGTGGGTCCGGCGCCGATCACCACCACGTCGATGTGCTTCATGACGATCCTCCGATCGAAATATGCCCCATCAAGTCAACAACTGTTGACTACGACGGTAGGCGCATCCGGCCGTCAGGTCAACAGCTGTTGACTACACTGAGGGAATGCCTGAACGCCGCACCCGCTCCGCCGTCGCCACCCGCGCCGCGATCCTCGACGCGGCCCGAGCCCGGTTCGGAGCAGAGGGCTACGACCGCACGACGATGCGCGGTGTGGCGTCGGACGTCGGCGTCGACCCTGCAATGGTGGTCCGCTACTTCACCAACAAGGAATCACTGTTCGCCGAGGCCGCGGAATTCGAACTACACCTGCCCGACCTCCACGACGTTCCGGCGGATCAGCTCGCAACCGTGCTGATGCCGCAGTTCTTCGCGGTGTGGGAGAACGACGGCGCGTTTCTCCCCCTGCTCCGCGCGGCGGCCGGCAGCCCCCGAGCCGCCGAAGCGATGTTGCAGGTGTTCGCCCGCCAGGTGGCGCCCGCCCTCGCCGCGGTGGCGCCGGATCGTGCGGACGAGCGCGCGGCCCTCGTCGGGTCGCAGATCCTCGGACTCGCCTTCTCGCGCTACGTACTCCGGGTTTCACCCCTGGTCGACATGACCCACGAGCAGCTGGTGCGGTGGGTCGGGCCGGTGCTCGAGTACTACCTCACCACCGGACCGCGGTAGCCCTCCCGGTGGTGCTTACCGCCGTTCAGCATCCAGCGGGCATCGAGCTCACTCGTGCTGCGGCGGTGCCGCCTGATCGTGAACGACGTGATCGGGAACCGCTCGACGACGCTCGCTTCGGCCCGCGGATCGCCCGCGATGCCTTGTTCGAGAACGGAATACGCGGTGTGGTTGACCGAATGCACGGCCAGCCGGAGAGCGTCGAGCGCCGTCGGTCGCGGCCCGAACGCGGCGAGCGTGTGACCGCCGTCCACCGCGGTTTCGACCACCGCGTAGAAATGCCAGTCTGCGCCCGAATCGCCAGTCATGATGCGCCTCACTCGTTCTGCTTCTGTGAGCTGTGCCATGACAGTATCGCGAGGGTACGACACGTTTCGGCGGCGCACCGGTCAGGCCACGGACCGGCGTCCGATCCCGAACAGGTCCTGCGGGGCATCGATTCCCTTCAACCGGTGACTGCCTGCCGGCTCACCCCAGAATTCGTCGGTGTCGAGCTCGTCGTAGAACTCGCCCGTCACGATCACCTCGCGTGACGGCGCGACCGCGACGACACGGCTGGCCATGTTGACAGGGCGGCCGAACCAGTCGCCGGCGCTCGGCACGGCCGTGCCCCAGGCGATCCCGGCCCGCAACGGCGGAAGACCCTCGGCGCGCGCGGCCTGAACGAGGTCGAGTGCCGCGTACGCCAGCGCGTTCGGGTCGGGCGACACCATCATGACGGCGTCCCCGATCGTCTTCACCAGACGCACCGGCGGAACCAGGCGATCGGTGGCGAGGCGGTCGAGCCGCTCGGCGACCCGGCCCAGATCGGCAGGCGTCACCTGTTCCCCGAGCAGCGTGAACCCCACGAGATCGGCGAAACAGACCCCGATCTCCTGCGCGCCCCGCAGGTGCAGATTCGAGTCTCCGGCGATCCCCACCGCATCTGACCGCAGTTGCTGCCGGAGATTGGTGGCGATGAGCTGGGCCAGGATCTGCGCCTCGAAGTCCGCGATGCGGCGCACCTCCACCGCGTACCGCAGTGCCACCTCGGGATGATCGCGCGTCGCCTCGAGACGCTCCTGCAGCAGCGCGTCCGCGGCGTCGGCGACCGTCCAGAGGTTGCGCCCCAGGACCCTCGCTGCTGCGAAGACCCCGCTCTCGTCGAGACCCAGCTTGCGGTACTGCTCGAGTCCGCGCACGAGCGAGAGGTCGCCGTCGTTGTAATACGTCCCGTCCTCCGAGGCCCCCCGGCCGATGGCCCGGAACCAGCGGCGGGCGTCGTCGACGCTGACACCGGTCATCTGCGAGATCTCGTGGATGCTGTAGCTGCCCTTCGGCGACAATGCGCGCTCGAGCAGCAGGTGCGCGAGCCGGTTGTCCCGCGAGGCGGCCCACAGGTCGTCGATCGACACCCCCTCGTCGACCAGGGTGTTGAGCACCCCCATCCGCGCAGAGCGGTCCGACCCACTGAGCCCGTCGAGGAGGCCGGCGCGCTCGAAGTCGTGCAGTCGCGAGGGTCGCGGACCCGGGCGTCGGAGCGGGCGGGGCGGCGGGGACACCAGACGTCCCGTTCGGGGCGTGATCCGTCGGGGCCGTCGCGGGATGCGCACGTCCTCATCGTCCCAGGAACGACGTCGCCCTTCGCCGTAATCCTGCGAACTCACTGTCGCTCGGACCACGACCGAACTATATTCGGTATGTGCCGATTCAAAGTCTGTTGCTGGATGCCGCGGAGGGCCATTTCGCCCGTCGCGGCGTCCTCGCAACCCGCCTGTCCGACATCCGGGCGGAGGCCGGCGTCAGCGTGGGCGCCGTCTATCACCACTTCCCGAACAAGGAAGAGCTGTACATCCAGGTCTGGCTGCGCGCGCTCACCGACTACCAGGACGGATTCCGGACGGCACTCTCGGAATGCGCCGATGCCCGGTCCGGGGTGGAAGGCGCAGTCGTCCGCCACCTGCAGTGGGTGTCCGGCCACCCGCAACGGGCAACGATCCTCACCGCGCCCCGCCCCCCGGGCATCGACGAGCGTGCCGACTCCCCCAACGCGGTGTTCTTCCGCGACGTCACGCACTGGTGGCGGGTCCACGAGCACTACGGCACCGTCCGGCGACTCGACTTCGACGTGCTGTACGCGTTGTGGCTGGGTCCGGCTCAGGAGTACTCCCGCCAGTGGCTCGCCGGCGCCATGACCACCGACCCCACCGCGGTGGCGCCCGAACTGGCGCGCGCCGCGTGGAACTCGCTACGAAATCAGGAGTAACCGATGACAGTCGACACCGCACTCACCGCCGACACCGCGCAGGCGGTGCTGGCGGCCCAGCCGTTCAGCGCCCTCGTCGGCGCGCGCATGACACAGTTCGGCGAGGGCGGCACCACCCTCGAGATCCCGATCCGGGACGAACTGCGGCAACAGAACGGCTTCGTGCACGGCGGTGTCCTGTCGTATGCCGCCGACAACGCCCTGACGTTCGCCGCGGGCACGGTGCTCGGCGCGAACATCATGACCGCGGGCTTCACGATCACCTACCTCCGTCCCGCCCAGGGCACGCTGCTCCGCGCGGATGCCCGGGCCGACGCGTCGACCCGGCGTCAGGCGTTGTGCCGCTGCGACATCTACGCGGTGCAGGAAGACGGCACGGAGGTGCTCTGTGCCGCCGCCCAGGGCACGGCGACGGTCAAGCAGCCCCGGTAGCCGCCGCCGTTCGGGATGAAACGATGGGACCATGGCTGACTTCGTAGACCGCGCAATCGTGGACAGGGCGCGTGAGCGCATCAGCGGCCTGGTCCGACGGACACCCACGTTCCGCGCGGTCGTGCCGACCGTCCACGGCGCCGTACCGGTGATCTTCAAACTCGAGTTCCTGCAGTACGGCGGTTCGTTCAAGGTGAGGGGCAGTCTCAACGCGCTGCTCCACGCCGAGGAGGACGGGCGGCTCGACGAGGCGGGCGTCGTCATCGCATCCGGCGGCAATGCCGCCATTGGGGCAGCCTGGGCGTCGCGGCTGCGGGGCGTGAAATGCACCGTGGTGGTTCCCGTCACGGCACCCGACGTCAAGATCGAGAAGCTCGTCGCGCTCGGCGCGGACGTCCGCAAGGTCGGTGAACGGTACTCCGAGGCAGCGGAGTACGCGGAAGAGCTCGCGACGTCCTCGAACGCCCTCGCCCTCCACGCCTATGATCTCCCCGACATCGTCGCCGGCGCCGGCACGATCGCCCTCGAGATCCAGGAGGACGTCGCCGAGCCGCTGTCCTACGTCATCGCCGTCGGCGGCGGTGGGCTGCTCTCCGGTGTCGTCGCCGGCAGCAACGAGGACGACACCATCTACGGGGTGGAACCGAGCGGCGCGGCGACGTTGCACTCCGCCGTCGCAGCCCGGCAACCGGTGGACATCGACATCGACAGCATCGCCGGCGACTCCCTCGGCGCCACCAAGATCGGCTCCATCGCCTGGGAGACGATCCGGTCGCGGCCCGTCTCCAGCCTCATCGTCGACGACGACGCCCTGATCGACGCGCGAACGCTGCTGTGGGAGGAGTTCCGGATCGTCGTCGAACACGGCACCGCGGCAGCGCTGGCCGCGATCGTCACCGGACAGCTCGTCCCCGCTGACGACAAGCCGCTGTGCGTCGTCCTGTGCGGCGCCAACACGTCGCTGACCAGCTACTGATCCGGCGGAGCTGTCAGCCGCGCGGTTTCAGCCTGCTGTTCGGCAGCTCGGGCGCGGGCAGCGGATTGCCCTCGTAGCCGTCGACCGTGCCGAACCGTGGGTCGGCGGGCGCCGCTCCCCGGATCTCCGTCTGCCATTCGCGGCGGTAGCCGACGATGTCTTCGTGGCTTCGGCCGAGGAAGTTCCACCACATGATCACCTGCTCGCCGAGCGGTTCGCCGCCGAGCAGCAGCAGTCGGGCCCGCGTTCCGCCCGTGTTGCGCAGCGCCACCAGAGACTCGCCGGGCGGCTGGTATCCGAGTTCCGCCCACCTCAGCGTGGTTCCGCGCAGTTGCACCTCGCCCTCGTCGACGAGCACCCCGGCCTCGAAACCGCGCTCGATGTCGAGGGTGACGTCCGCACCCGGTTCCAGGAGGATCTCCGCGCCGAGCAGCGGCGTGAACGTGCGGACCGGTGACGTCGAACCCGCCGTGCTTCCGAGGAACACCCGCACGGTCGCGCCGTCCAGTTCGACCGGATCGGGTGCGTACGTCTCGAACGCCGGATCCGCGTCCTGCGCCGACGCCGGCAGCGCGACCCACAACTGCGCACCGTGCAGGATGCGCGTCTGCGGTGTCGAGACCTCGGAGTGCGCGATTCCCCGCCCCGCGGTCATCAGGTTGAGCTCGCCGGGACGCACCATCGCGTGCGAACCGATGCTGTCGCGGTGTTCGATCTCGCCGGTGAACAGCCAGCTCACCGTCTGCAGTCCCGTGTGCGGGTGTGGCGGCACGTTCATCCCGCCCGTTTTCCCGACATCATCCGGACCGTAATGGTCGGCGAAGCACCAGGCCCCGATCAGCGACCGTTCCCGCTGCGGAAGGGTGCGCCGGACCGGCATCGCGCGGGGACCGCCGAGCGGGACCTCGCGCGCGCCGAGCACCTGGATGCCCCCGCCGTCGGGGTGCGACTCGCACCGCTCTTCCACAGAATTCGTCTCCAGATTGCTCACTGCTCCATCGTGCCTTCCGTCAGTCCTGTGCGCCGCGAAGTTTCGTGCACAGGTTGGTGAGCGTGTCGAGTTCGTCGTCCGAGAGGGCGGGCCCGACGTGCCGCCGGATACTCGCAGCATGCCTGCGCCCCACGAACTGCTGCCGGCGCGCACCCTCGTCGGTCAGGGCGACGACAGTTCCCCTGCGGTCGCCGGGATCGCCTTCCCGGGTGACCAGCCCGGCGACGACGAGGCGCTCGACGAGCCGGCTCAGAGACGGCTGGCTGAGCAGGATCTCCCGGTTGAGGTCGTGCAGTCGCAGCCTGCGTCCGGGCGCCCGGCTGAGGGTGAACAGCACGTCGTACTCGCGCATGCTCAGCTCGTCCCACACGTCGTCGGCGGCGAGGTGGCGCATCACCGCGACCTGGGCGCGGAACAGAGCCTCCCACGCCTCGGTCGCTCGTTCGGTTCTACTGACGGGCGACATCGACCGGCTCGCGATCGGACTTCATCGACGCGTGTGTCGGCGGGTTGTCGGGAACGCCGGCCGGTCGCCGGGCCGCGAACTCCTTGCGTAGCACGGGCACGACCTCATCGCCCAGCAGGTCCAGCTGCTCGAGCACCGCCTTCAACGGCAGTCCCGCGTGGTCGACCAGGAACAGCTGCCGCTGGTAGTCGCCGAAGAAATCGGTGAACGTCAACGTCTTCTCGATCACCTGTTCCGGTGTGCCGACGGTGAGTGGGGTCTGGTCGGTGAAGTCTTCGAGGCTCGGACCGTGGCCGTAGACGGGGGCGTTGTCGAAGTAGGGCCGGAACTCGTCGACGGCGTCCTTGGCGTTCTTGCGCATGAAGACCTGCCCGCCCAGTCCGACGATCGCCTGGTCCGCGCGGCCGTGACCGTAGTGCTCGTACCGCTCGCGGTAGAGGTTGATCAGGGCGATGTAGTGCTCCTTGGGCCAGAAGATGTTGTTCGCGAAGAACCCGTCGCCGTGGAACGCCGCGATCTCGGCGATCTCCGGGCTGCGGATCGATCCGTGCCACACGAAGGGCGGGATGCCGTCGAGCGGTCGGGGGGTGGACGTGAATCCCTGGAGCGGCGTGCGGAACTGGCCCTGCCAGTCCACGACGTCCTCGTCCCACAGCCGGCGGAGTAGCCGGTAGTGCTCGAGCGCCAGCGGAATGCCCTGCCGGATGTCCTGGCCGAACCACGGGTAGACGGGGGCCGTGTTTCCGCGGCCCATCATCAGGTCCACCCGCCCGTCCGCGAGGTGCTGCAGCATCGCGTAGTCCTCGGCGATCTTCACCGGGTCGTTGGTGGTGATCAGCGTCGTGGAGGTCGACAGGATGATCTTCTCGGTCTGCGCCGCGAGGTAGCCCAGCATCGTGGTCGGGGACGACGGCACGAACGGCGGGTTGTGATGCTCGCCGGTGGCGAACACGTCGAGCCCGACGTCCTCCGCGTGCTTGGCGATGGTCGTCATCGCCTTGATGCGCTCGTGCTCGGTGGGCGTGCGGCCGGTGGTGGGATCGGGCGTGACGTCGCCGACGGTGAAGATTCCGAACTGCATAGCTGTTCCTCTCGCGCCAGAACTCCATGCGTTTGCATGAACCTATTGCAACATTCAATCACTTACCGTTATTCCGGATATGGCCGAGGGCGGCAAGCGCAGTGCGCTTGCCGCCCTCGGCGACGTTCGGATCGAACCGGATCAGTGCATCGTGACCGGCAGAGCCGGATCAGTGCATCATGACCGTCGGGGCGCCTTCGGCCTCGAGTTGCGGGTTGACCGACTTCTTCCGCGGCAGCATGAACGCCGGGATGAGCGTCAACGCGATCAGCACGGTGGCGACCAGGAACGTGTTGCCGAACGCGTCGGCGGCCTGACTCAGGACCTGGTCCACCATGCCGGGAGGCTCCTGCGCGGCGACCTCGGGCACGTGCTGCATCGCGACGGTCTGACTGTCGAGACCGCGATCGAGCAGCTGGTTGGTGAGGACCACCGACATGACCGCGGTACCGATCGAGCCTGCGGTCTGCTGGACGATGTTCATCAGGGTCGAACCACGCGCGACCTGATCGTTGGAGAGCGTCACGATCGCGGCGGTCATCAGCGGCATCATCGTGCAGCCCATGCCCATGCCCATCACGAACAGGGCACCCATCAGCAGCCACGTCGGCGAGTCCGCCGCCACCTGAGTGAAGGTACCCAGACCGATCAGGATCAGCGGCAGACCCGTCAGCACGATCTTGCCGGGCCCGATCTTGTCGACGAGCCGTCCGGCCACAGGCATGGTCAGCATCGCACCGATACCCTGCGGAGCCATCAGCAGACCGGCGGCGAGCGTGGTGTGCCCGCCGACCTGGATGAAGTAGCTGGGGAACAGCAGACCGGCACCCATGAACGCGACGATGAACAGCGAGGTCGTGATGACGGCGACCGACAACTGCCGGTTCTTGAACAGGTGCAGGTCGATCAGCGGGTGATCCTTGCGCAACGCGTGGAACACGAACGCGATGATCAGCGCCAGGCCGATCGCGCCGGGCACGAGCACGCGGGCCGAGGCGACCGTGCCCACCTCGGGGATGGACGAGACACCGAACAGGAACAGTGCCAGGCCGGGCGAGAGCAGCAGCATGCCGAGGAAGTCGAAGGACTCGGAGGGCGAGGCCTTGTCGGACGGCAGGATGATGAACGCGGCAGTGAGGGCGATGATCCCGATCGGCACGTTGATCAGGAAGATCCAGTGCCAGCTCGCGGCCTCGATCAGCCAGCCGCCGAGGATCGGGCCGCCGATCGGGCCGAGCAGCATTGGGATACCGAGAACCGCCATGACCCGGCCGACGCGGTCGGGACCGGCCGCCTTCGTCATGATCGTCATACCGAGCGGCATCAGCATGCCGCCGCCGAGTCCCTGAAGGACGCGGAAGCCGATCAGCGAAGTGATGTCCCAGGCGAAGCTGCACAGCACCGAGCCGAGGACGAACAGCACGAGCGCCGTCATGTAGAGGCGCTTGGTGCCGAAACGGTCGGCCGCCCATCCGGTGACGGGGATGACGGTGGCGAGCGCGAGGGTGTACGCGGTCATCGTCCACGCGACGGTGGCGTACGTGGTGTCGAATTCTGTGGCGAACGTCGGCAACGCGACGCTGACGACGGTCACGTCGAGGATCGACATGATGGCACCGAGCACCACCACGGACGCGATCTTGAGGACCGTGCCGTCGAGCTTGTCGGGCGCCGCGTTCGCGGCGGTCGGCGATGTCATCCGAATATCTCCTGGTTGAGTTCTCGCAGGGACTCCCCCGCGAGGATCGGTTGTAGTGCCTCGATCAGCCGAGTCCGCTCGATCTCCGGAACCCGCCATGCGAACCGTCGCAACTGATCACGCTTGCATTCGATGTGCTGGTTGGCGACTCTATGCCCGGCCTCCGACAAGGAGACCCGCTTGACCCGCCGGTCGCGTTCGTCCTCCCGGCGAACGACCAGACCCAGTTTCACGAGCTGGTCGACGTTCCGGCCCGCCGCGGCCACCGAGAGCCGCAACCGCTCGGCCACCTCGTTGATCGGCAGCGGCTCACCGTGCTGGGCCAGCGCGAAGAGCATGCGCACCTGCGAAAACGTGAGGTCCAGCTCGATGAGGTTGTCCATCGACTCCGACTCCCCCGCGCTCAACAGTTGAGTGAAGAAATCGTTGAGTAGTTCGAAGAGGAGATCAGGAGATTTGTCGGGCACCGTCAAATGGTAGCGCTCATGCAACTATTGCCCAACAGCAACTATGCCGCAACCGAATAAACGGTGTCAGGTATCACACCGCCCGACTGTCGCTGCGACCTGCGCGTTCAGTCCTGGACGAGGACCGCTTTACCCAGCACGAGACCGGCCTCGAGATCGCGCAGAGCGTCCGCCGCCCGTTCGAGCGGATACCGCGACGTGACCACCGGACGCAGTCCGCGCTCCACGTGCCGGATCAATGCGGCGTGCACCTCTTCCAGCGCGTGCGGTGCGGTCCGGATGAACTCACCCCACGCGGCGCCGACGATGCTGATGTTGCGGAACAGCACCCGGTTCATCTTCATCTCCGGGATCGCCCCGCCGGCGAATCCGATCACCACCAGCCGGCCCTCCGGGGCCAGCACCCGGACGGCCTCGTCGAAGGCGTCACCGCCGACGGGGTCGACCACGATCTGCGCGCCCCGGCCTCCGGTCAGGTCCCGGACCCGATCACCCCAGCCGTCGGCGAGGCGGACGACTTCGTCGGCGCCCAGTTCACGAAGGAAGTCTTCGGCGCCGTCCCGCCGCACCACCGCGATCACGCGGGCGCCGTGCGCCTTGGCCAGCTGGATGGTGGACGTGCCCACCCCGCCCGCCGCACCGAGCACGACGACGGTTTCGCCGGACCGGAGCCGTGCCCGTCGCTCCAGCGCGAACTCCATCGTCTGGTAGTTGACGATCAGCGACGCCGCTTCCTCGAAGCCCAGGATCGGCGGAATGGGCAGCACGCGCTCCGGGGGCACCGCGACCTTCTCGGCGTACCCGCCCACCTGAGACGCCGCGAGCACGCGCTGTCCCGGCTCGAATCCACTGCCGGCCGGCGCCGACACGACGACACCCGCGACTTCGGCGCCGGGGACGAACGGCGGCTCCGGCCGGAGCTGATACTTGCCGTAGCTGATCAGGAGGTCGGGGAAGCACACGCCGCTCGCCTCGACGTCGATCAGAACCAGGCCCTCGGCAGACGGCTCCGGCGCGTCGCGCACCGCCATGCCGTCCGGCCCCGACAGCTCCGTCACCACCACTGCGCGCATGCTCGAAGACTAGACGCGCAGTGGTGGCGGGACTCCGTCAACGAGCGAAGAGCCGCCTGCGCTTGCGGGCAACGGACACCATCTCGACCGTGTCGGTCATCTTCACGCGCGGACGCCCGGAACCCGCGGCGCGACCGGTCTCCGCCTTGTCGATCGCACGCCAGCCCGGGAACCCGATCTGCTGCGGCTGACGGCGCTCGATCAGCTTCTTCACGTCCCTGCGGGTGCCGACCGTGCCGAGGAGCGTGCCGGCCTCGAAATCCGCGAGCAGCGACGACACCGTCTCCTTGGCGCAGGCCTTGTTGGTGCCGATGACACCGCTGGGGCCACGCTTGATCCATCCGGTCACGTACACGCGGTCGGAGACGCGTCCGTGTTCGTTGGGGATCACGCCGCGCTTCTCGTCGAACGCGACACCGCCGACGGGATTGCCGCGGTACCCGATGGAGCGCAGCACGAGCGAGGTGTCGAGCGAACCCTCCTCGCCCTGCGGCCGGGCCGACAGCGCGCCGGAGTCGTCGACCATCAGTTCGTTGCGTCCGTAGCGCAGCGCCTCGGCCTTGCCGGACCCGGTGACCTCGAGCGGCGACGTCAGGTAGCGGAACACGATGCGCTTGTGACCGGGACGCGGGGCACGCTGGGCGAACTCCCGCGCCAGCCGGACCTTCATCGCAGTCGCAGGATCGTCGAGCCGCGCCTCACTGGCCGGATCGAGGTCGAGGTCCGCGTCGTCGATGACGACGTCCACGTTCGCGAGGTCGCCGAGCGCGAGGAACTCGGGGTTGCTGTACGCGGCCTGCGCCGGCCCGCGGCGGCCGAGGAGCACGACCTCCTCGATGTTGCTGCGCCGCAGCGCCGCGAGGGCGTGATCGGCGATGTCCGTCCGTTCCAGCTCCTCGACGTTCATCGTGAGGATGCGGGCGACGTCGAGCGCGACGTTGCCGTTGCCGACGATCACCGCGCGCTTCGCGGACAGGTCGAACGTGCGCTGCGCATGGTCCGGGTGGCCGTTGTACCAGGCCACGAACTCGGTGGCAGCGTGCACGCCCGGGAGGTCCTCACCCGGGATTCCCAGACGCCGGTCGCTCGACGCCCCGACGGCGTAGATGACGGCGTGGTGATTCTCCAGCAGTTCGTCGTGGGTGACGTGCTTGCCGACCTCGACGTTGAGGTGGAATTCGAAGTTCGGCCGGTCGAGGCTCCACTCGAACATCCGGGTCACCTCTTTGGTGCCGGGATGGTCGGGTGCGACACCGGCACGGACGAGCCCCCACGGGGTCGGCAGCTTCTCGAACATCTCGACCTCGACGTCCGAACGTTCGAGCAGTTCACCCGCGGCGTAGCAGGCCGCCGGACCGGCGCCGACGACTGCGACGCGGAGCTTGCCGAGGTCGCGCCGCGGTGGGGTCGCGGGTGTGAGCGGGATCCACCCCGCCGGCATGGGGTTGGTGGTGTAGTACTCGGCGTTGATGTCCTTGTAGCGGGTGAGCGAACCGAGGAGCTTGTCTTCCGGGAAGATCGCGTCGACCGGACAGGCGTCGACGCACGCCCCGCAGTCGATGCAGGTTTCCGGGTCGATGTGCAGCATCTCGGTCTGCGCGAACTCCCGCTCCTCGGGCGTCGGATGGATGCAGTTCACGGGGCACGCGGAGACGCAGCTCGCGTCGTTGCAGCACGCCTGGGTGATGACATATGCCATTGCGGTTTCCTCACACCTGTTCGGACCATCGAGCTCGTTCGTGTTACACGCAGTAACAGTTATATGAACTGTACTGAGAATCGCGTCCGCAAACAAGCACCGGCGCTTGATGGAAGAATCAGGGCTCCGTCCACGAGCGAAGGAAACGCATCTTGGCACTCGACCGACCCCTCGCCGCTCCACCCTCCCGCGGTCGAATCTTCGAGACCTCCTGGCCCGTCCGCACCGGCGACATCGACGCCGCAAAACGACTCCGCCTCGACGGGATCGCGCGCTACCTCCAGGACGCCGGCCTCGACAACCTCGACGCGGTGGACGCCACCGACACCCACCCGCTGTGGATCGTCCGGCGCACCGTCATCGACGTCGTGCGGCCCGCCGTGTGGCCCGAACGGGTGCATCTCCGTCGCTGGTGTTCGGCGCTGTCGACCCGCTGGACGAACATGCGCGTGCAGATCGAAGGTGAGGCGGGCGCGCTGATCGAGACCGAAGGGTTCTGGATCCACATCAGCGGCGAAACGGGAATGCCCACCCGCATCGACGACGGGTTCATCGAACGCCTCGGGGAGTCGGCGGAGGAACACCGGCTGAAGTGGAAGCGGTGGCTCGTCGAGAATGCTCCGGCCGCCGACGAGGACGGCATCGAGGACAGCGAGTTCGTCCTGCGCCGCACCGACATCGACCCGTTCGACCACGTCAACAATGCCGTCTACTGGCAGGCGGTCGAGGAGCTGCTCGCCGACCACGAGCATCCCGGCGGCGGCCGCCTGGTCGACAACCCCCATCGTGCGGTGCTCGAGTACCTCGCACCCATCGTGTCGACCGACAAGATCGTTCTGCGCCGGCGCCGGAACGACACGTCACTGACCGTGTGGTTCCTGGTCGACGACGCCCTCCGGGCCGTGGCCCACGTCGGGCCACTCACCACCTGATCAGACCATCTGCTGGGTGCCGATCACCCGCAACAGGTCGAGCTTGGCCCGCGCGTCGGAACCCGGCTGCGGCATGTACACGAGCAGATGCTGATAGGCGCCCTGGGTCAGCAACGTCTCGCAGACGAGGTCGATGCGTCCGACCTCGTCGTGGAGAACGCTCTTCGTGTCGGATCGCCGGACGGCCACGTCGTGCCGGTCCCAGAGCGCGACGAATTCCGGGCTCGTCTCGTACAGCCGGTCCACCAAGTCCGTGACGTCGGCATCGCCCGCACGCCGCGCCGCAGTCGCCCGCAGATCCGCGACGTGCTGTCCGGCGAGGCGGTCGTGATCATCCGCGGGGAACATCCCGCGCTCGCCGGGGTGCGCGAACCACCGCCACGTCACGTACCGGTCGAGACCCGAATACCGGGACGCGTCCCCGAACAGGATTACGTGCATCCGGTTCTGGATCAGCACCTCCCCGAGGTCCGAGATGACGCAGCCCGGAGTGTCGTCCAGTTTGTCGAGCAGGTGCAGCAAACCCGGTCCGACGTGCTTGTTGCCGGCGGCTCGCATCGGCGGCACCTGCCCGGACAACAGGTACAGGTGGTCGCGCTGATCGTCGGTGAGCCGCAGCGCCCGCGCGATCGCCGCCAGAACCTGCGTCGACGGGTGCGGTCCGCGCGCCTGCTCGAGGCGCGTGTAGTAGTCGGTGGACATTCCCGCGAGCATCGCCACCTCGTCGCGCCGCAGTCCCGGCGTCCGCCGCCGCACCCCCGGCGGCAGTCCGACGTCGGCCGGAACCAGCTGTTCCCTGCGACGGCGGAGGAAGTCTGCCAACTCGGAGCGGTCCATGAATCCACTGTGCCGGACCGGCGAATGCGCTGCCAGGGATCGCCGATCCCCCGATGAACGGTCTCTGGTTGCCGGCCCGGGCCGAGGCGACGCTGGTCTCGGTCAGGAACGGACACCAACCATCGGAGCAGACGATGATCAGCAGCACCGCACTCGGAAACACCGGTCCCCGCGTCAGCCGGCTCGGCCTCGGCACCATGGGCATGTCCGGGATGTACGGCAAGTCGGACGACGGGGAATCCACTGCCACGATCCACGCGGCACTCGACGCCGGGATCGACCTCGTCGATACGGGCGACTTCTACGGATCGGGCCACAACGAGTCCCTGATCGGCAGGGCCCTCGCGGACCGTCGACGCGAGGACGTCACCCTGAGCGTGAAGTTCGGCGGGCTCCGCGGTCCCGGCAACACGTGGGGCGGAGTCGACGCCCGACCCGAGTCGATCCGGAACTTCCTCGCGTATTCGTTGCAGCGTCTCGGCGTCGACTACATCGACATCTACCGTCCGGCCCGTCTGGACCCCGACGTCCCGATCGAGGACACCGTCGGAGCGATCGGCGAGCTCGTCGAGGCCGGCTACGTACGCCACATCGGCCTGTCGGAGATGGGCCCGGAGACCATCCGGCGCGCGGCGGCGGTCCATCCGATCGTGGACCTTCAGATCGAGTACTCGCTGATCTCCCGGGGCATCGAGGCCGAGATCCTGCCGCTCTGCCGGGAACTCGGGATCGGGGTCACGGCGTACGGCGTGCTGTCCCGCGGCCTGCTCAGCGATTCGCTGCGCACCGATCCGACCCTCGCGGCCGACGACTTCCGCGCGCACAGCCCCCGGTTCCAGGGCGAGAACCTCCGGCAGAACCTGAGCCTCGTCGAGGCGCTCGCCGCCCTGGCCGCCCAGCACGGAGTGAGCGTCGCGCAGCTGGCGATCGCGTGGGTTCTCGCCCGCGGCGACGACATCGTTCCGATTGTCGGAGCACGCACCGTCGCCCGCCTCGAGGAGACGCTCGGCGCACTCGACGTCCACCTCAGCGCCGAAGATCTCGCAACGATCGCCGCAGCGGTCCCCGACACCGCAGTCGCCGGGGAACGCTACGCGCCGGCCCAGATGGCCCAGCTCGACAGTGAACGCGCCGCCGTGGGGAGCTAGCGTCTAGCCATGGCCCCGCACAGCTCGCCGCGCACCCGCACTCTCATCCTGATGCGCCACGGTAAGTCGGCGTATCCGGAAGGGGTCGCGGATCACGAGCGGCCCCTGGCGCCGCGCGGACGAAAGCAGGCCGGGCTGGCCGGTGAGTGGCTGCGGTCGACTCAGCCCCCGATCGACGCGGTGCTGTGTTCGACCGCTCGCCGCACCCGGGAAACGCTGGAGGCGACCCGGGTCGGCGCGCCCGCCCGATTCGCCGCGGAGCTCTACGGCGGGTACCCGTCGGAGATACTCCTGGAGATCGTGCAGGTCGAACCGTCGGTGCGCACGCTGCTCGTGGTGGGGCACGTTCCCGGCATGCCGTCGACGGCACTGGATCTGGCGGGCAATCCCGACACCGGAGACGCCAATCTGATGCGGGAAAAGTTCCCCACGTCCGCTCTCGCCGTCCTGACGGTGCCGTGCGAGTGGGACGAACTCACCTCGAGCGCCGCCTCACTCGCCACGTTCCACGTGCCGCGGTAGCGACGTCAGAACAGCTTCCGGCCGACGACGGCGACGACCCCCAGAACGAGGGCGAGCACGAGGGCGGACCAGAATCCGAACAGCCACCACACCACGCCGAAGACGACCAGCGCCGGTGCCACGGTGATGAGTGCGATCGTGGGGCTTTCCCGCACGACTTCGAGCGCCGACTCGGCCTTGACGCGATCGATCTTCTTCTCGGACATCTCGTCTCCGTTCAGCGAACCACGCATATCGGGCAGGTGTTGTCGAGGATAGTCGTCACGGGACGAGGACCGGCTCGAGCGCGGGAACATCGCCTAACTGCCGGGGAACGTCACCACGTCGAGGTACAGCGGCATCTCGTCGGAACGCTCACCGGTCTGCGTTCCGGGCTCCTCGACGACCGGAGCGCCGGCAGTGGCAGCGGACTCGAAGCTGTCCCCCGACACCCGGGCGCCGAGTTGGAATGTGTCGAACTCGAACGGAATCCCGTTCGCCGCCAGGAAGTCCGGGCCGTCCATCACGTGGAAGTGCAGATGCGGGGCGTCGGTGTTCCCGCTGTTCCCCAGCAACCCGACCTGGTCCCCCGCCCGGAGGTCCTGGCCGACACTGATGTCGTCGACGCTGCCGGGTTGCAGGTGCGCGTAGAACGCGTACCGCCCGTTTCCGATGTCCTGCACGACGTGGTTGCCGCCGTACTCCGGCAGGGTCAGCCCCTCCGGGACCGCGCCCGGGACCGCCTCCGGAAGGTCGCCCACGACGGCGATCACCTTGCCGTCCGACACCGCGCGCACCGGTGCGCCGTAGTACCCGTAGCTCGACAGTTGAGTCTTGTCGCCGACGTAGATGCGCCCCTGCTCGTCGAGTTGGACGAAGTCGATGGCGAAGCGCTCGGCCGCGAGCATCTCGCCGTTGATCGGCAGCACGGCCGCGCGGTGCGAGGTGACCGTGCAGCACCCGGTGCCGTCGAGCCAACGCGGACCGTCCAGGGGCGAGCGGATCCGGACGGCATCGCGGGTGTCGACGTCCGTGTTCGCGACGTTCTCGGTGAGCTGCGCCGGCACCAGCGACGTCGCCCGCGGGAAATCGACGGTCAGCACGTGTCCGAGGCTGCCGGGCACGTCGTCCGGGCTGTTCACCGTCGCGTCGATCCACACCACCCCCTGCTGTCCAGGGGCGAGGACGGTGCCGTTCTTCGGACCGCCGCCGAGGGCCTGGAACCAGGGTGTCAGAGCGTCGCCGCGCAGGTCGACGAGGGTTCGGCCGTCGCCCGTCACCTGGAACGAGGTGATCGTGGCCGGCTGCGAACCGGTGTTCGTGAGCCGCAGTTCGTAGGCGAGGTGCACGAGCCCGTCGCTGCCCGTCACCGGTATCGGCGCCGCAACCACATCAGCGACCACCGGAGTGAGGACGGCGGGACCACTCGACGCGGCCGTTGCGGTGGAGGACGTCGGCTCAGTCTGATGGGTGTCCGCTGCCGAACACGCGATCGCGGTACCCGCGACGACGGCGAGTACGAGCGAGATGGGGAACCGCAATCGGCCCATCGTTCGACGCTAGCAACAGTGAACTTCCGCCGACAAGACCCGGAGAACAGATGAAGGCCCCACCCCCGAAGAGAGAGGGGTGGGGCCTTCGTCCGATGGTGAGTGGCCGACGAGTCCTGGGACTCGTCAACCCCTCACGGGCGCGGAGCGCCTACCGGTAATCGTTGCTGAAACCGTAATCGTCCAGCGGCACCGCGGCACCGGTGTTCTGGCCGAAGCCTTCCGGGCTGTAGTACTGGTCGTCGTACGACGGAACCGCGTACGCTGCAGCGCGGGCCTCTTCGGTCGGCTGAACCTGGATGTTGCGGTAACGGTTGATACCGGTACCGGCAGGGATCAGCTTTCCGATGATCACGTTCTCCTTGAGACCGATCAGCTTGTCCGAGCGGCAGTTGATCGCCGCATCGGTCAGCACGCGAGTGGTCTCCTGGAACGACGCCGCGGACAGCCACGAGTCGGTCGCCAGCGATGCCTTGGTGATACCCATCAGCACCGGACGTCCGGCTGCCGGCTCGCCACCCTCGGCGACGACCCGACGGTTGGCCGCCTCGAAGTCGGCACGCTCGGTCAGCGATCCGGGCAGGAACTCCGTCGCACCCGAGTCGATGATCGTCACGCGCCGCAGCATCTGGCGCACGATGACCTCGATGTGCTTGTCGTGGATCGACACACCCTGGCTCCGGTACACCTCCTGGACCTCGTTGACGAGGTGGATCTGCACCTGACGGGGGCCCATGACACGCAGCACCTCGTGCGGATCGGCAGCACCTTCCATGAGCTGCTGACCGACCTCGACGTGGTCACCGTCGGCCAGAAGGCGTTCGGTGCCGTCGTCGTGCTTGAAGACACGCAGACGCTGACGCTTCGAGAGCTTGTCGTAGACAACCTCTTCGCCACCGTCGTCCGGGACGATGGTGATCTTGTAGAAGCGGTCGCCGTCCTCGAGCTGCACACGGCCGCTGACGTCGGCGATCGGGGCCTTGCCCTTGGGGACGCGGGCCTCGAACAGCTCCTGAACACGCGGCAGACCACCGGTGATGTCGTCTCCGGCGACACCACCCTGGTGGAACGTACGCATGGTCAGCTGGGTACCGGGCTCACCGATGGACTGCGCGGCGACGATACCGACGGCCTCACCGATGTCGACGAGCTTGCCGGTGGCCATGGAGCGGCCGTAGCACGTGGCGCAGACGCCGGTGCCGGTGGTGCAGGTGAGCACCGAACGGACCTTGACCTGCGTGACGCCCGCCTCGAGCAGCGCGTCGATGGCCGGGTCGCCCAGGTCGTGTCCACGCTCGACGATGACGTTGCCGTTCTCGTCGACCGCGTCGGCGGCCAGGGTACGGGCGTACGTGCTCGTCTCCACGTGTGCATCGCGGATCATCGAGCCGTCGGCCTGCTTCTCGGCGATCGTGGTGACGATGCCACGCTCGGTTCCACAGTCGACCTCGCGGACGATGACGTCCTGCGAGACGTCCACCAGACGACGGGTCAGGTAACCCGAGTCGGCGGTGCGGAGCGCGGTGTCGGCCAGACCCTTACGGGCACCGTGCGTGTTGATGAAGTACTCGAGAACGGTCAGGCCTTCCTTGAAGGAAGACTTGATCGGACGCGGGATGAACTCACCCTTCGGGTTGGTCACCAGACCCTTCATGCCGGCGAGCGAGCGAACCTGAGTCATGTTGCCGGCGGCGCCGGACTTCACGATCATCGGGATCGGGTTGTCGTCGGGGAAGTGGGCCTCCATGGCCTTACCGACCTCGTCGGTGGCCTGGGACCAGATCTTGACCAGGGCGCTGTTGCGCTCGGTCTTGTTCAGAGCACCACGCTGGTACTTCTTCTCGATCTGATCGGCCTGAGCCTCGAAGGACTCCATGATCTGAGCCTTCTCCGGCGGCACGAGGACGTCGGAGATGGAGACCGTGACACCCGAACGCGTGGCCCAGTAGAAGCCGGCGTCCTTCAGCTTGTCGACGGTCTGCGCGACCACGATCATGGGGTAGCGCTCGGCGAGATCGTTGATGATCGTCGCCTGACGCTTCTTCGGCATCTGCTCGTTGACGAACGGGTAGTCCGCGGGGAGCAGCTCGTTGAAGAGCACACGACCCAGCGTCGTCTCCGCCGTCCAGCCGTCACCGTAGTTCCAGCCCTCGGGGAACAGGTCCGCCTCGATGTCACGGGGCGGGCGCTGCTGCGTGAGCCGCACCTTGATCTTCGCCTGCACGACGAGCGCACCGCGATCGACGGCCATCTGAGCCTCGGCCGGCGAGGAGTACACGCCCTGCTCCGCCTCGTCGTTCGTCGACGCTACGAGTTCGCCGGTGGCGCCCTCGTCCAGCCGGGTCAGGTGGTACAGACCGGTGACCATGTCCAGACGGGGCATGGCGAGCGGTCGACCCGACGCGGGCGACAGGATGTTGTTCGACGACAGCATCAGGATGCGAGCCTCGGCCTGCGCCTCCGCGGACAGCGGAAGGTGCACGGCCATCTGGTCACCGTCGAAGTCGGCGTTGAAGGCCTCACACACCAGCGGGTGGAGCTGAATGGCCTTACCCTCGACCAGCTGCGGCTCGAAGGCCTGGATGCCCAGGCGGTGCAGCGTCGGTGCACGGTTCAGCAGCACGGGGTGCTCGGCGATGACCTCTTCGAGGACGTCCCACACCTGTGCGCGCTGACGTTCCACCATGCGCTTGGCGGACTTGATGTTCTGCGCGTGGTTCAGGTCGACCAGGCGCTTCATCACGAACGGCTTGAACAGCTCGAGAGCCATCAGCTTCGGCAGACCGCACTGGTGCAGCTTGAGCTGCGGGCCGACGACGATGACGGAACGACCGGAGTAGTCGACGCGCTTACCGAGCAGGTTCTGACGGAAACGACCCTGCTTACCCTTGAGCAGGTCGCTCAGGGACTTCAGCGGACGGTTACCGGGACCGGTGACCGGACGGCCACGACGGCCGTTGTCGAACAGCGCGTCCACGGACTCCTGCAGCATCCGCTTCTCGTTGTTGACGATGATCTCGGGGGCACCGAGGTCGATCAGTCGCTTGAGGCGGTTGTTGCGGTTGATCACGCGGCGGTACAGGTCGTTCAGGTCGGAGGTGGCGAAACGGCCACCGTCGAGCTGAACCATCGGACGCAGCTCCGGCGGGATCACCGGGACGGCGTTGAGAACCATGCCCATGGGCGAGTTCCGGTTCGTCTGGAACGCAGCCACGACCTTGAGACGCTTCAGGGCGCGGAGCTTCTTCTGCCCCTTGCCGCTGCGGATGGTCTCGCGGAGGTTCTCGGCTTCGGCGTCGATGTCGAAGGTCTCCATGAGCTTCTGGATCGACTCGGCGCCCATGGCACCGGTGAAGTACTCGCCGTAGCGGTCGACCAGCTCGCGGTACAGGAGCTCGTCGACGATGAGCTGCTTGACGCTCAGCTTGGTGAAGGTGGTCCAGATCTCGTCGAGACGGTCCAGCTCACGCTGCGCGCGGTCACGGAGCTGACGCATCTCGCGCTCGCCGCCGTCCTTGACCTTGCGGCGGACGTCGGACTTGGCGCCCTCCGCCTCCAGTTCGGCGATGTCGGCTTCGAGCTTCTGCGCGCGGGCCTCGAGGTCGGCGTCACGCTGATCCGCGACGGTCTTCTTCTCGACCTGCATCTCGGCTTCGAGAGTGGACAGCTCGTTGTGACGCAGTTCTTCGTCGACACCGACGATGACGTACGCGGCGAAGTAGATGATCTTCTC
This sequence comes from Rhodococcus sp. WS4, assembly GCA_006543605.1. GTDB lineage: Bacteria > Actinomycetota > Actinomycetes > Mycobacteriales > Mycobacteriaceae > Rhodococcus_F. Next base: position 7,749 of record RRBB01000031.1, on the reverse strand, counting down.
GAGATCCTTCGGCGCCAGGTCGAGCAGGTAGCCGAGACGGCTGGGCACGCCCTTGAAGTACCAGATGTGGGTGACCGGGGCAGCCAGTTCGATGTGTCCCATGCGCTCACGGCGAACCTTGGCGCGAGTCACCTCGACACCGCAGCGCTCACAGATGATGCCCTTGAAGCGGACACGCTTGTACTTACCGCAGTAGCACTCCCAGTCCCGGGTGGGGCCGAAGATCTTCTCGCAGAAGAGGCCGTCCTTCTCGGGCTTGAGCGTGCGGTAGTTGATGGTCTCCGGCTTCTTGACCTCGCCGTAGGACCAATTGCGGATGTCCTCTGCACTGGCGAGGCCAATGCGGAGTTCATCGAAGAAGTTGACGTCGAGCACGTAACTTCCTTTCCCCAGAGGGATTGTGGATCAGCGGTGGCCGCCGATACCTGACTGCCAATTCAAATGTGAACTACGCCCCCGGACCCTGATTTCTCAGGACCCGGGGACCGAAACCTAGTTCGCGAGGTCGTCGACCGTCGCCGCTTCGTTCCGGGACAAGTTGATGCCCAGGTTCGCTGCGGCCCGCTCGAGGTCCTCGTCGTCACCGTCGGCCATCGCGATGGCCGCGCCGTCCGAGGACAGCACCTCCACGTTGAGGCAGAGCGACTGGAGCTCCTTCAGGAGCACCTTGAACGACTCGGGGATGCCAGGCTCGGGGATGTTCTCGCCCTTGACGATGGCCTCGTACACCTTGACTCGACCCACCACGTCGTCCGACTTGATGGTGAGCAGCTCCTGCAGCGTGTATGCCGCGCCGTAGGCCTGCATCGCCCAGCACTCCATCTCACCGAAGCGCTGGCCACCGAACTGGGCCTTACCGCCGAGCGGCTGCTGGGTGATCATCGAGTACGGACCGGTCGAACGAGCGTGGATCTTGTCGTCGACCAGGTGGTGCAGCTTGATGATGTACATGTAGCCGACCGACACCGGGTACGGGAACGGCTCGCCGGAACGCCCGTCGAACAACGTGGCCTTTCCGTCGGACGCGACCATGACCTCGCCGTCGCGGTTCGGCAGCGTCGAACCGAGGAGACCGGTGAGCTCGTCTTCCTTGGCGCCGTCGAACACGGGGGTGGCGATGTTGGAGTCGGCAGGTGCAGACAGCATCTCCTCCGGCAGCTGCTCCGCCCAATCGGGACGGGAGCCGTCGCCGGCGACCTGAACGTTCCAGCCGGTCTTGCCGATCCACCCGAGGTGGGTCTCCAAGATCTGACCGATGTTCATACGACGCGGAACACCGTGGGTGTTCAGGATGATGTCGACCGGGGTGCCGTCGGGCAGGAACGGCATGTCCTCCTGCGGGAGGATCTTGCCGATGACGCCCTTGTTGCCGTGACGGCCGGCGAGCTTGTCGCCGTCCTGGATCTTGCGCTTCTGTGCCACGTAGACGCGAACCAGCTCGTTGACACCGGGGGGCAGATCGTCGTCGTCGTCGCGCGAGAACACGCGGATGCCGATGACCTTGCCGGTCTCACCGTGGGGAACCTTCAGCGACGTGTCGCGAACCTCGCGGGCCTTCTCACCGAAGATGGCGCGCAGCAGGCGCTCCTCGGGGGTCAGCTCGGTCTCGCCCTTCGGCGTGACCTTTCCGACCAGCACGTCACCGTCACGAACCTCGGCACCGATACGGATGATGCCGCGCTCGTCGAGGTCGGCGAGGACCTCGTCGGAGACGTTCGGGATGTCGCGAGTGATCTCCTCGGCACCGAGCTTGGTGTCGCGGGCATCGATCTCGTGCTCCTCGATGTGGATCGAGGTCAGGACGTCCTCTTCCACGAGGCGCTGCGACAGGATGATCGCGTCCTCGTAGTTGTGGCCTTCCCACGGCATGATCGCGACGAGCAGGTTCTTGCCCAGCGCCATCTCACCGTTCTCGGTGCAGGGGCCGTCGGCGAGGACCTGTCCGAACTCGACACGCTGTCCCTCGTCCACGATCGGACGCTGGTTGGCGCAGGTGCCCTGGTTCGAACGCGCGAACTTGCGCATCCGGTACGTCTTGCGGCTTCCGTCGTCGGCCATGACCGTGACGTAGTCGGCGGAGACCTCTTCCACGACACCGGTCTTCTCGGTGACGATGACGTCGCCCGCGTCGACGGCGGCACGCAGCTCCATGCCGGTACCGACCAGCGGAGCCTCGCTGCGAACGAGCGGCACCGCCTGACGCTGCATGTTGGCACCCATCAGGGCACGGTTGGCGTCGTCGTGCTCGAGGAACGGAATCATCGCGGTCGCGACGGACACCATCTGTCGCGGCGAGACGTCCATGTAGTCGATCTCGGCGGACGAGACGAACTCGACCTCGCCACCCTTACGACGGACCAGAATGCGATCGTCGGTGAAGTGACCGTTGGCGTCGAGGGCCGAGTTGGCCTGGGCGACGACGTGGCGGTCCTCTTCGTCCGCGGTCAGGTAGTCGACCTGGTCGGTGACCTGGCCGTTCTCGACCTTGCGGTACGGCGTTTCGATGAAGCCGAACGGGTTGACCCGTGCGTACACCGACAGCGAACCGATCAGACCGATGTTCGGACCCTCAGGGGTCTCGATCGGGCACATGCGGCCGTAGTGCGACGGGTGAACGTCGCGCACCTCGAGGCCGGCACGCTCACGGGACAGACCACCCGGGCCGAGGGCGGACAGACGACGCTTGTGCGTCAGCCCCGACAGCGGGTTGTTCTGGTCCATGAACTGCGACAGCTGGGAGGTTCCGAAGAACTCCTTGATCGCAGCCACGACGGGCCGGATGTTGATCAGCGTCTGCGGCGTGATCGCCTCGACGTCCTGGGTGGTCATGCGCTCACGAACCACGCGCTCCATGCGGGACAGGCCCACGCGGATCTGGTTCTGGATGAGCTCACCGACCGTGCGCAGACGACGGTTGCCGAAGTGGTCGATGTCGTCGACCTCGACGGGCACCGGAGCGCCGCCGGGGGCGGTCATCTCGGTGTCACCGGCGTGCAGGCGCACCAGGTACTCGATGGTGGCGACGATGTCTTCCTCGGTGAGGGTCGACGCGACGATCGGCTGTCCGAGGTTCAGGCCCAGCTTCTTGTTGATCTTGTAGCGACCCACGCGAGCCAGGTCGTAGCGCTTGTCCTTGAAGAAAAGGTTCTCCAGGAGCGTCTGCGCACTCTCCTTGGTCGGCGGCTCGCCCGGACGCAGCTTGCGGTAGATGTCGAGCAGAGCCTCGTCGGTGCCGGCGGTGTTGTCCTTCTCCAGCGTCGCCATGAGGATCTCCGAGAAGCCGAAGCGCTCGGTGATCTGCTCGGTGGTCCAGCCGAGGGCCTTCAGCAGCACGGTGACGGGCTGGCGGCGTTTGCGGTCGATGCGGACGCCGACCGTGTCGCGCTTGTCCACGTCGAACTCGAGCCATGCACCACGGCCCGGGATGACCTTGACGCTGTGCAGGTCCTTCTCGGTGCCCTTGTCGACGGAGTGGTCGAAGTAGACGCCGGGGGAACGCACCAGCTGCGAGACCACGACACGCTCGGTGCCGTTGATGATGAACGTGCCCTTGTCGGTCATCATCGGGAAGTCGCCCATGAAGACCGTCTGGCTCTTGATCTCACCGGTGTTGTTGTTGATGAACTCCGCGGTGACGAACAACGGCGCCGCGTAGGTCATGTCCTTGTCTTTGCACTCGTCCGTCGAGGCCTTCACCTCGTCGAAGCGCGGGTCCGAGAAGGACAGAGACATCGAGCCCGAGAAATCCTCGATCGGAGAAAGCTCCGCGAGAATGTCCTCGAGACCTCCGGAGATTGCGCTGTCGCCACGAGCGGCGGCACGTTCGCGCCAGCTCTGCGCACCGATCAGCCACTCGAACGAATCGGTTTGTACATCAAGAAGCCCGGGGACTTCGAGGGGTTCGCGAATCTTCGCGAAAGAAACCCTCTTCGGGGCTCCGGGGATTCCGGAAACTGCCTTGGTCTGGCTAGAGACTGCCAAGATGCGTCCTTCCAGCACCTCACGCGGGCCGCTCTGTGCTGTTGCGACCGCCGCTGTATCTGCTTCGAATTTCGCTGGTTACAACCCGAACGAAACTCGCCACAGTTGCTGAAGAGTGAAGCACTTCGCAGCGGTGCGGACGAGAGGTGGACAGGAGGCAGCCAGCGCAACGTCCAAAAGTACACCCAAACTCAGTAGATGTCGAGTCGGGCACCCGAAACAGCACCCAGCCGGGCGCTCGGCCACGCGTCACTGCGCATGTTCACGCATCAGAGTGACGCGTGATCACCCCGGCGTCAAGAGTTAGCGGGCGTGTCGCGCCGTTTCGGCAGGCCCACGGAGCGTTTCCGGCGCCCCTTCCCACCCGCTCACGGGCGGTGAACAATATGCGCACGCGATCGCCGTCGATTCTCGAGGGAAGCAGAGCCGTGACGCGCTGGAGTTCGTTCGTCGTTGCCCGCCCGAAGCTGGTCGTCGCCGCCACGGTTCTGCTGGTGCTGATCGGCGCGGCGTGGGGTTCGGGGGTGTTCGACCGGCTGAGCCTCGGCGGATACACCGATCCGGGCAGCGAGTCCGCGGGCGTCGAGCGCCTGATCGAGGGGACGTTCGGACGGCAGACCCCCGACCTTGCGGTGACCTACCACGCACGTCCGGGTTCGACGATCGACGATCTCGGGCCCGAGGTGGCGGCCCATCTCGCCCGGATCGATCCCGGAGTGCTCGCCAACACTCCCCTGTCGTACTGGTCCGCGCCGCCGCAGGCGAAGGAGTTCCTGCGGTCCACCGACGGCACCGAGGCACTGGTGGTGCTGTCGCTGAGCGGCGACGAGAACACTCGCATCTCCGCGTACCACGATCTCCAACGCCTGCTGGTCGTCGACGGCACGGACGCGGAGTTCAGCGGCTTCAGCGCGGCCGCCAACGCCTACAACGAGGTGTCCGAGAGCGATCTGCTGCGAGCCGAGGCGGTGTCGTTCCCGATCCTGCTGCTGCTTCTGCTCGTCATCTTCGGCGGGCTGGTCGGGGCCGCCGTACCGCTGTGCGTCGGCGGTCTCGCGATCCTCGGCGCCCTCGGCGCCCTGCGGGTGATCTCGTACTTCACCGAGGTCAGCGCATTCTCGGTGAACATCGCGAGCCTCGTCGGGCTCGGCATGTCCATCGACTACGGATTGTTCGTGGTGACCCGGTTCCGCGAGGAACTGCGGTCGGGCGCGCCCACCGACCTCGCCGTTCGCACGACGCTCGCCACCGCGGGAAGAACCGTGGGGTTCTCCGCACTCCTCCTGGTGTGCGGTTTCGTGGGCATGCTCGTCTTTCCCCAGGCCATCGTCCGGTCCTTCGCCTACGGCGGGATGGCCGCCATCGGGATCGCCGCGGTGCTGTCGCTGTCGGCGCTCCCCGCGGCACTTGCTCTGCTCGGGCCTCGCATCAACTCGCTGACGTGGCGGCCGGGCGTGGTCGAACGCGGTGAGGACCGGGCGCACCGGTTCTGGGGCGGCGTCGCCGCCCGGGTCATGCGGCGGCCCGTCGTGATCGCGACAGGCATCGTCGCGGGGCTGCTCGTGCTCGCCGCGCCCCTCGCAGGCGCGTCGCTGGGCGATCTCGATCACACCGGGCTACCCGCGGCGCACCCGCTCCGGCTCGCCGTCGACGATCTCGCTGCCGACTTCCCCCTCGCCAACAACGGCGCGACGCTGGTCCTGCAGGGCAGCGACGGTAAGGCCCCGCCACCGTCCGCCACAGCGGAGTTCTTCCGGGCGACGGCCGCGGTCGACGGCGTCCAGCGGGTGGTCCCGGTCGGCGCCACCGCCACGTTCGTCGCCATCCGGGCCGTCTTCGACAACGCGGACCGGACGACGGGGGCCATGGCGACGGCGGCCGAATTGCGCGACCTCCCGACCCCGGCCGGCACCGAGAAGATGCTCGGCGGGTTGAACGCCCTGACCGCCGACGGACTGGACGCGATGGCCGCGCGACTGCCGTGGATGATCGGGATCATGGTGGCCGTCACCTTCGTGCTGATGCTCCTGGCCTTCAGGTCCGTGGTGCTGCCGCTGAAGGCGATCGCCATGGCCACCCTCAGCCTCGCCGCGTCCTTCGGCGTGCTCACGTGGATCTTCGAGGACGGTCACGGTGCCGAGTTTCTCGGCGTGACGCCGGGGCCGCTGCCCGCGACGATGGTCGTGCTGATCATCGCGGTGGTGTTCGGGCTCTCCACCGACTACGAGATCTTCCTCATGTCCCGGATGGTGGAGGCCCACGAGAACGGGGCGTCGACCGAGGAGGCCGTGCGCATCGGCACTGCGCACACGGGACGCATCGTGACGGCGGCGGCCGCGCTGCTGATCGTCGTCACCGGCGCGTTCACGCTCTCGGAGTTGACGATGATGCGGTTCATCGGCCTCGGCATGATCGTCGCGCTGATCATCGACGCGACCGTCATCCGCATGATGCTGGTGCCCGCGTTGGTGAAGTTGATGGGCGAGGCCAACTGGTGGGCGCCGGGATTCCTGGCACGGAAGACGCCAACACCCGGTTCATCCGGTAACCCGAAACAGGCACCGCAACAAGAGATTCGCGTTCAACAGTGACGTCGATCCACCATTCGGGATCTATTCACCATGCCGGCGAGGATGATTCAGCCAACACGCGTATATGGCGCGCGAATCTCGTTCCGCTTCAACCATTTCCGCGTCTACTCAGCCCTCACGTCGGCGGCGGCGACTCAGCCTTCACTGTCGGAGATGTCGGAGAGCACCCATTTGCCGTCGATCTTCTCCATCTTGATCGACAACGGGGTGGCGGCACTGCCCTGAGCGACCGCGTCACCGGTGGCGCTGACGTTCATGTGTGCGAGGAGTTCGGCGCGGTCGCCGTCGAGCACGGTGACCCCGATGTCCGTGACGGACGCCTGGGTTGCCGTCTTCGTCTGGATGGCTGCCTGTTTGGTGGTGTCCGCGGTCGAGTCGAACTCTGCACGCTTGGCGTCGTTCAGGTAGCCGCGCGCCTTGTCGAAGTCCTGATCGATGGTCTCGTAACTGTAGGTGTACAGCGTCTCGATCGCCTCGGTGCCCGCCTTCGTCACCTCGGCGGTTGCTCCTGCGTCGACCCAGGCGGTGTTGCTGATGTCGGCTCCGGGCTTGAACGCCGCGACCGCGGCGAACACTCCCAGAACCACCGCGACGGCGCCGAGGATCCCGACGAGTTTCCACGTGACGCGGCCGGTCCCGCTGCCCGTCTCGGACTCGGCGACCGCCGGCGCCTGCTGCTTGCTGATGCGCGGCTGAAGGTTGGGGACCTTCGCCTTTCCCGCCGACGCCGCCTTCGCGGTCGACACCGGCTTCGCCATCGACACCGTGGTGTCCGTGTCGGACGCCTGTGCGGTCTCGGATGTCACGGCCGCCGCTACCGCGGTCGCCTCGGTCTCGGGTGTCGTCGCCTTCGCAGGCTTCTCGACGGGTTCCGCCTTCGTCACCGGCTCCTTCTTCTCGACCGGGGTTTCCGATCGGGGCGGCTTCGGCGTGACCTGACGGGTCCCCGCCACGCGCGGACGCCTGCCCTTTGCAGCGCTGTCCGGCACGTTGTTACGGCGCTTGGGGGGCATAATTCACCACTTTCTCATTGCACGACGAGCTGTCGTCGACGTGGAGACCGCGGCGGCACGCCGCCGCGGCACATCAGGACTACTGGCCGCCGCTGTCGCCTTCGGGGGCCGGCGCCTGCTCGGCCGGCGCCTGCTCGGCGGGAGCCGGCCCCCGAAGGCGACAG
>RRBB01000319.1:0-9417 GCA_006543605.1 Rhodococcus sp. WS4 | reverse complement strand
AACTTGGTGACCGGGCCGGGGGCGGGCAGGAACCCGCGGCCGGCGTCCTCGCCGTTGATGCGGAATTCGAAGGAGTGCCCGCGCGGGGTGGGGTCCTCGTCGATGTCGAGTGTGTCGCCGTTGGCGATCTTGAACTGCTGCAGGACCAGGTCGATGCCGGCGGTTTCCTCGGTGACGGGGTGTTCGACCTGCAGGCGGGTGTTGACCTCGAGGAAGGAGACGGTGTCGCCCTGGACGAGGTATTCGACGGTGCCGGCGCCGTAGTACCCGGCCTCCTTGCAGATGGCCTTGGCGGAGGTGTGGATGCGGTGGCGTTGGTCGTCGGTGAGGAACGGGGCGGGGGCCTCCTCGACGAGTTTCTGGAAGCGGCGTTGCAGGGAGCAGTCGCGGGTGCCGGCGACGATGACGTTGCCGTGCTGGTCGGCGATGACCTGGGCTTCGACGTGGCGGGCCTTGTCCAGATACTGTTCGACGAAGCATTCGCCGCGGCCGAACGCGGCGACGGCCTCGCGGGTGGCGGAGTCGAACAGTTCGGGGATTTCCTCGATGGTGTGGGCGACCTTCATGCCGCGCCCGCCGCCGCCGAACGCGGCCTTGATGGCGACGGGGACGCCGTATTCCTTCGCGAAGGCGACGACCTCGTCGGCGTTTTTGACGGGGTCCTTGGTGCCGGCGGCCATCGGGGCCTTGGCCTTTTCGGCGATGTGGCGGGCGGTGACCTTGTCGCCGAGGTCGCGGATCGATTGCGGGGAGGGGCCGATCCAGATCAGGCCGGCGTCGAGCACGGCCTGGGCGAAGTCGGCGTTTTCGGAGAGGAAGCCGTAGCCGGGGTGGATGGCGTCGGCGCCGGACTTGGCGGCGGCGTCCAAAATTTTGTCGAACACCAGGTAGGATTCGGCGGAGGTCTGCCCGCCGAGGGCGAAGGCTTCGTCGGCCAGGCGCACGAACGGGGCGTCGGCGTCGGGTTCGGCGTAGACGGCGACGCTGGCCAGGCCGGCATCGGCTGCGGCCCGGATCACCCGCACTGCAATCTCACCGCGGTTCGCGACGAGCACCTTCGTGATGTGCGCGCTGGCATGACTGGGCACTGAGCCTCCTGTGGTTCGCATGGTCTGTCTCCGCGCCGGCCCCCTGGGGACACCAGCGGTGGATTACGGCATCACTTCGGAGTGTAAGCACCGAAGTGATCGGAGTCGTCACCGGATCGAAAATTCCGATCAGGCCTGTCCGACGGTCCGCAACCCTACCGAGGGGTAGTTGGTTGAAACCTGTTCCAGTTGCCGGCGGAGGCTCCCGACCCACGTATGGACGCTCGCGGCAGCGATGTCGTTGCCCGGATATCGGACCGCCAAATTGACGCCCCGAGGCGTTCGATTGATCCACGCGTACACGTCGTGGGTGTACTGCCTGCTCCGCAGGGCCCGGGCGTTGCGCTCGAGCCAACGGCCCGCTTCGGGCACGAACCTCACGTCCATATAGGAGACGACGAAGCGTGGCCGGATGGGGATGTCGAGTTCCTTCTCGATGCGGTCGAACGGAACCACCGAGATCGGCTTCGTCCGCGCCACGCTCTCGGCGGCCGCGCGCGCCGCCGCGGCGAAGTCGTCGGACGGCACCTCGAAGTCGATCGGACTGAGACCCACGAACCACCCCAGCGCGGACGCCCACTGCGGAGAGTGCCTTGTGTGGACCGGGGTGACCGTCCGAAAGCGTTGAAGCCCCGCCACTTCCGCCCCCGCCAGACCGAGGCAGGCGAGCAGGCCGGGGAAGAAGCCCACATCGGCCTCGCGGCAGGCCGAGTTGAACGCGGCCGCCTGGTCGGAGTCGAGGATCCACGCCGACAGGTTCTGCTGGGCCAGCGGAGTCCGCGGGCCGATCTCGAGTGGGAACTCGGGCAGTCCCGGTCCCTCGAGCGCGGACCGCCACACCTCGAGCGCCTCACGATTCACCTCGGCGTCGGTGGAGGTCTCCCGCTCCTCGTGGCCGAAGTCGACGTAACTGCCGACCGGAAACAGGTTGGCCGTCCGGCCCGACACGGCCTCCCCGTACAGGGCGGTCAACTCGTGCGCGACCAGCACGATGGAGAACCCGTCGATGATCGAATGATCCGCCGCGAAGAACACGGTGAAACGGTCGCGTTCGACCGTCTCGAGCGTCGCGAAGACATACGACGGCCAGCTGTGCGGCGAGGCGTACTCGTCGAACAGGTCCTGCAGGTGCGCGAAGTTGTCGCCGCCGGCGGCGTCGTAGCCGTGGCCGACGACCCCCACATGGAGCCCGCCCTGCGGCACGGTGCGCCGCCGCACGCGCTCGGTCTTCGTGTCGAAGGTCGTGTGCGAGCGCAGTACCTCGTGGCGGTCGGTCCACTTCTCCAGCGCGCTGCGGAAAGCCGAGACGTTCAGGGAGCCACGGATCTCGAAGGCGGTGCCCAACCAGGACTCCCGGCCGCCTGCGTCGGCGCATCGGCGCAGGTGCGCCTCATGGATGTACGATGCCGGACGGGGATCGTCCACCCATTCCGAGCGGGCGCACGGTAACCATTCGGTGAGCGCACCCACCGGAACGGGGTAGTCGGCAAGTTCGGTGAATTCCATCAGCGTGTGTTCAGATCCTGCCTAGCCGCGAAGATGCCGCTTGATTCGAGCGAGCATCGCGGACATGCCGCGCAGTCGCAGCGGACTGACGGCGTCGGCGAGCCCGAGTGCGGAGTAGAAATCGTCCGGGATCCCGAGGATGGTGGCAGCGCTGTGCCCGTCCAGACCCTGGTGCAGGATCGAGGCGAAACCCCGCGTCGTCGGTGCTTCCGCGGGTGCGCTGAAGTGCAGCCGCACGTGCTCCGGGTCGGAGTCGTCGACCGACAGGAACAGCGGAGACTGGCACTCGGGTACCGGTTCCATCGCGTCCTGCTCGAGTTCTGCGGGCAGGGGCGCCAGTTCGCGGCTGAACTCCAGCAGCAACTGCAGCTTGTCCGAGCCGTCGACGGCGGCGAAGTCGTCGACGATCTCGGCAAGCGAATCGGGTAATGTGGTCATGACGATGCGCCGGGAACATCTCCCGGCTCTTCACCCCTGACGATGGGAACGCGAACCATGTTGCCCCACTCCGTCCACGAACCGTCGTAGTTGCGGACGTTCGGGTAACCGAGCAGGTGGGTGAGGACGAACCAGGTGTGGCTGGAACGCTCACCGATGCGGCAGTACGCCACGATGTCGTCGTCGGCGGACACACCGCCGTAGATCTCGTTCAGCTCACCGCGCGAACGGAAACGGCTGTCCGGTGCCGCCGCCTTGGCCCACGGAATGCTCAGCGCGCTCGGGATGTGGCCGCCGCGCAGCGCCCCTTCTTCGGGGTAGTCGGGCATATGGGTGCGTTCGCCGGTGTACTCCTGGGGCGAACGCACGTCGATCAGCGGTCCCGTGCCGAGGTGATCGAGAACGTCGTCCTTGAATGCGCGGATCGGGGCGTCGTTACGCTCGACCACCGGGTAATCGGTGGGGGACGTCTCGGGCACGTCGAACGCGGTGTCCCGGTTCTCGGCGATCCACGCGTCGCGGCCGCCGTCGAGGAGACGGACGTCCTCGTGTCCGAACAGCGTGAACACCCAGAGCGCGTACGCCGCCCACCAGTTGCTCTTGTCGCCGTAGATGACGACCGTATCGTCGCGGCTGATGCCCTTGCGGCTCATCAGGTCGGCGAACTGCTCGCCGTTGATGTAGTCACGCGTCACCGGATCGTTGAGATCGAGATGCCAGTCGACTTTGACGGCGCCGGGAATGTGGCCGACGTCGTAGAGCAGAACGTCCTCGTCCGACTCCACCACCTTGAGGCCGGGCGTGCCCAGATTCGCGGAGAGCCACTCCGTCGACACGAGTCGACCGGGGTTGGCGTACTCGGCGAAGGACTGGGTGGGATCTGGCGCTACGGGCACGGGCGGGCTCCTGGGGCAGATGCGACGGGGACGGCGTCAATTCTAGGCGGACGTTCGAAGTTCTTCCGACCGGTGTTCACAGTTACCGTGCACGGGTGGTGATGGAGCCTGCATCGGGGCGTAGATTCGCTTCCGAACGGAGGCCTCATGCCCGACATCTCGACGCGCGCCGACCTGGAGGTACTCCTCCGGCACTTCTACGGCCGGGCATTCGCCGACCCGGTTCTCGAACCGGCATTCGAGACGCTCGCGGTGATCGGCGTGGACGATCATCTGCCCGTCATGTGCGACTTCTGGGAAACGGTCCTGCTGCGCACCGGCAACTACCGCGGCAGCGTCTTTACGGTGCATCGAGCGCTGCACGGCAGGCACGGATTCACCGCCCTCCACTTCGATCGGTGGGTCGAGTTGTGGACGCGCAGCGTCGAGGACCTGTTCGACGGCGACGTCGCGCAGCGTGCCACGCGTGAGGCAGTCAAGATCGCCCGTGCGATGCGCAGGCGACTGCTGAAGCCTGCAGGCCCTCAGACGACCGGAGTTCCCTCCAGGTTCAGCTGACTGGTGAGCTCGGCGATGGGGGTGACGCCGTTCTCGCAGATGTCGTGCATGATCTCGCGCAGCCGCACGAGGAACTCCGTGACCGCACGCCGCGCCGTCGACGTCTCCGGGAACCGCGACCGAAGCGCGAGACCCCGATGGGTGCGGGAGATCCAGAACTGGGCGTCGTCCGCGACCGTCACGTTGCTGATGTGGTGCGCGTTCAGCTCGTCGTGATCGTCCGTGCCCGGCAGCTGGCGGTAGTCGATGTACGACACCATGAACACATCCGTGCGGGTGCGGCGGTATCCGTCGCCGAGCGCCTCCCGCACCTGGGCCATCGTCACACCCTTCAGTGTGAGGGCGGTGCGGAACGAGGCGTGGGTGTGCGCCAGCGAAGACTGGAAATCGCAGTCGGGTGTCAGTTCGACCGTCAGCGGCGCGCTCGTCGTGAGCCACCCGATTGCATTGATCCACTGCGGGTCCTGGCGAATGTGCAGGGGGAACTGCAACGGCATCCGGGAAATGCCGTTGATCGACCGCACCGCCATCCCCATCGCGGTGAGCGTGCCCGTGAAGAGACTCCCGCCGGAATCGAGGCAGATCTCCTCGAACCGTTCGGTGCCTGCGGCGTCGAGGAGGGGGCGGACGTCGGCGCCCTGCGGGGCGGGTTTGCCCGGCTCGACACCCAGGTCGAGCGGAAAGCTGGGTGCGGTGCCGCCGCACCGTTCGTAGAAGCGTGCCCATTCTCGTACCCGGGGGTCGCCGATCTCGGTGACGGGCGCCTCGGCCTCGAGTTCGCAGTACCGCAGGAAACTGCCGGGATCGCCGAGTTCCTCCGTCAGATCCGCTTCGGTGAGCGCGCCCGCGCCGCCGAGTCCGACGAGTTTCTGATATATCTGCCGGAGTTCGCCCAGTGCGATGACCAGTGAATATCCGTCGACGAGAGTGTGATCGAACGCACTGACCACCGTGTAGTGGGAATCGCGTTCGATGGTCGCGAACAGGTAGGCGGGGAAGGTCAGCGGATCGCACGCCTCGGTGAAACGGAACCGTAGATGGTCGCGGAGTTCGTGCGGTGACGTCGTCACCTCGGACTCGGACGCGACGACCGTGATGTCCTCGGGGTCGAGATCCACGCGCAGCATTGCGTCCGGGCTCACGTCGAACCCGGTCTGCAATGTGTCGTGACGCCGGATGAAATGCACCAGCGCCTGCGCGAGGGCGTCGCGGTGGAGCTGTCCGGGAAGGTCGAAAGCTGCTGCCATCCACACGCTTCGGCCGACGCCGTGCGTGCGGGCGGTGTCGAGATGGAATTGCTGGTTGTACGACGGCGGCACCGCGGAGGGGAAGACCGCGCCGGGCTCGACGGACCACTCCGTCACCAGGCCGGGCTCGAGCATGTACCGGTCGATCGAGGTGACGTGCACTACTCCGCCCCTGCCACGCTCGCTGATCCCGCGGCCACCGGCGCGTACGGTGACACCGTGTAGTCGCCCTCGTGGGCCACCGTTTTCATGATGGTCGACAACCGCTCGGCGTACGCGGTCACGGATCGGTGTGCCTCGTCGGTGTCCGGATGCGAGACGGCCATCGACGTGCCCTCGAGGACACGGTTGATCCAGATCGACGCGATCTGTGTGGCCTTGCCACCCACGATGCCGGTCGCCCGGGTCGACGCGAAACTCTCGGTCTGCGGCAACCGGCGCGCGTCGATGTACGACACGATCGGGGGCGGTGCCAGAGTGGTGTGCTGCGACATCGCCTCGGGGCCGGCCTGAGCCAGCACGGTGTCGATCACCTGCTGCACGGACACCTCGCCGAGAGCCTTGCCCGAACGGTAGGCCTCCTGCGCGCGCTGGGCGAGACCGGTGAACGTCGTGGCACCCTCGAGGGCGAACCCGACCGGGATGAGATTGATGAACCATCCCTGGGACCAGTAGAACTGCGGGTCGTTGCGGGTGGTCAGGGGGGACAGTGCCATGTAGCGGTCACGCCCGACGAGTTCGTGTTCGGTGATGGCGAGGGCCGCAAACACCCCGCCGATGAAGTTGGAACCGTTGGCCTTGCACACGGCACCGAACCGCTCGCACTCGTCGGCGTCCGCGAGTTCGAAACGGCTGCCGATGGCCGGCTGCGGGGCATCGGCAGCGCCGAGGTCGAGGGGGAAGCTCGGGAAGGTCCCGCCGCTGCGGGTCAGGTGACCGATCCAGCCGTGCACCTCGGGGGAGGCGAGGGTCAGCGTTGCCGCCTTATCCCGTTCCCGCCTGCTGTACTCCACATAGCTCCCCGGTTCGGGCAGCTCCGGCGGGGTGCCGTCGAGTTCGGCCTGATAGATGATCCGCGTCTCGGCAATGGTGAGAATCATCGACTGCATGTCGGTGTGCGCGTGATCGACGGCGTGGAACAGGGTAAAGCTGTCGTCGGCTCCGCGAGCGTCGGCGTCGTAGTGTTCCACCACGCCGAACACGAATGCCGGCCAGCCGAGCGCGCTCGTGTCGTTCGCGAAGCGCGTCGCGATGTGGTCACGGACCTGCTCAGAGGTGGTGAGGGTATCGCCCTCGTGCGCGACGAGCGCAATGGAGTCGGCGGGCACGACATGCCGCCGGACGGCGTTGGTCGCGTCCGTGGGGTCGGCCTCGGCGTTCTCGAACGAGAACCAGCTGTGCAGTGTGTCGTGCCGCAGGACGTACCGCTCGAGGGTCCGGGTCATCGCCTCGGTGTCGAGCCTGCCCGGGAAGTCGAAGGCGATGCCGATCCAGGGGGACTGGGTCTCGCCGTTGTTCGCCGCCAGTCGTGCCCGCCGCAGGTGCCGCTCCTGCATGCTGGTCGGCAGTGCCGGATCCACCGGCGCCGCGGCGGCCGCTCGTGCACTCGCATCCGTGACTTTCCACTCGACGACCCGCCCAGGCTCCGGCTTCCAGTGGGTGATCAAGTTCAAGTCCATCGAGCGGCTCCTGGTGTGTCGATTCGAGGGTTGCGAGTTCGGTCGGTGTGGCACGGACTTCTCGCAACAGGATGCGGCACCGGGTGCCTGACCGCGAGAGGCAGAGAAGTATGAGAGTGACTACAGGTCGGTCCCGATCCAGTCAAGTGTCGAGCACAAGGGTCGTGCGCTGCAAGTTCCTGGCGTAGCATGCAGGAACCTTTGAACAACCTCACAGCGTTCTGTGAGCTTCGAGCCGCTAGCCTGTCCGGATGCTCGCGACTCAGCACGACGCACTCTATCGAGGCGAACTCGGTCGCTGGGTCCCGTGGCTGGGTCTGGCCACCAGTCTCGCGGCCGTGTTCATGCAACTCCTGGACGCGACCATCGTCAACGTCGCGCTTCCCAGCATCGCGGTCGACCTGGGCGCCTCGGTGTCGGCGCAGTTACTCATGGTCAGCGTGTACACGCTGTCGTTCGCGTGCTCCCTGATAACGGCCTCGCGACTGGGCGACCTGCTCGGACGGCGCCGGGTCTTCCTGACCGCACTCCCGGCGGTGTTCGTGGTCGCCTCTCTGCTCTGCGGGCTGGCCCAGTCGCCGACGGCACTCGTCGTGTCCCGCGCGTTGCAGGGGCTCGCCGCGGGATCGATGTCGGCTCAGACGTTTGCCATCATCTCGGGTCTCTTCCCGAAACGGTCCCACCCGCGCGTGTTCGGAATCTACGGCGCGACCATCGGGCTCGCCACGATCTGCGGCCCGCTCGTCGGCGGGGTTCTCATCCAGTGGGATCTGTTCGACTGGGGGTGGCGGCTGATCTTCTTCGTCAACCTCCCGCTCGGGCTCGCTGCGCTGGTCCTCGGGTACTTCTATCTCGTCGACGCGAAACCCGAGGGCGTCCGCCGACTCGACGTGGGAGGCGCCGTGCTGTCGGCGCTCGGACTGTTCCTCCTGATCTTTCCGCTCGCCGAGGGCCGGGAGCGGGGGTGGCCGATGCCGATCGTGGTGATGCTGCTGTGTTCGGTGCCGGTGCTGATCGGGTTCGTCGTCTACGAGTGGCGACTCGGGCGCCGGGGCGGCGACCCCGTCCTGCGTCTGCAGTTGTTCACCGACCGCGCGTTCTCCGTCGGCGCGGCCATCGCGTTCGTGTTCTTCGGCACGCTCACGTCGTTGATCTTCACCGGACTAATCAGAGGAAGCCTGGCCCTTCAGGGCCGGGAGGAAGCTGATTCTGTCTGCGCGAGCGCGCGTAGCGGGGTCGCTTTCTTTCGTGGGTTCTGGTCGTTTTTGGTTGGTGATGTACTCGGCGATGATGGCGAGTGGGGCTCCACCTGCGGAGGCGGCGAAGTAGGACGGTGACCAGAAGTGATTGCCCCACAGGTATTTCCGGATGTGGTCGGGGAACTCTTGGCGCAGGTATCGAGCGGAGACGCCCTTGAGGCTATTGACCAGGGTGGAGAGTTGCACGGTAGGTGGGTAGTGGATCAATAGGTGGACGTGGTCGGTTTCTCCGTTGAACTCGGTCAACGTGGCGCCGAACTTGTCACACACCTCTGCCATGATCTGCCGCATCGGGTCGGTGAACGCACCGCGACGATACTTCGTGACGAAGACCAAAGGGTATCAGCAGGGAAAGGCGCAGGGTGTGAAGCGGATCGTTGTCGTGAAGCTGGCTCCCACCCCGGGGCAGTATGTGGCGCTGAAATCGACGCTGGAGTTGTGCAATGCGGGGGCGAACATGGTTTCGCAGTTCGCGCACACCGCCGCTGATCGACGCCCGTTCGCGCTGCAGAAACAGGTCTATGCCCAGGTCAAAGCGCGCGGGTTGTCGGCGCAACCGGCGATCCGGGTCATCAAGAAGGTCGCGGATGCGTACGCCACCCGGAAAGCGGACCTGCTGAACGGGAATTACGGCACGCCGGAATCGAAACGGTATGCGAAGGTTGCAGGTAAGGCGATCGTGTTCCGTGAGGACGCGGGCCAACCGTTCGACGATCGGTGTTTGTCGTGGCAGATCGATCGATCGA
>RRBB01000318.1:0-9506 GCA_006543605.1 Rhodococcus sp. WS4 | reverse complement strand
CGTCGCGGATCCGGATCGCCAGCGCCCCCCTCGGGAACGCCGCCCGGGCCATCCTCGCCGTCAACACCGGCACACCCACGGGCCGCCGCGGCCGCATCGACACCACACACCCCATCTTGCGGCCGGGTCGGGACCAGCGAAAGACGACCGCTGCACGATCATCCGACAGGAAGATCAACAGTCACGGCACCACCGTCGGCGTGTCACCGAAAATTAGGCAACAGGATCGTGAACCTGGCCAAACGCGCACTGCTCGGCAGAAACAAGGTCACCCGTCGGCGGGGGCAGATGCCCGCGATCCGGGTCGCCGAACACGCGCCGGTGCACCGCTGCCGCGACAAGAACGGTCCGACACCGAGCAGACCACGGTACCGCCGGGTCCGCCGCAGCCTGCCCACCGCGACACCGCGGGTGGGGGTGACTCCGAAACAGCATGTTCCTGCACCACAAGCGTCGGTGTGGGACACGGTCAAACCCACACCACCGCACGGTGATGCGGGTAGCCGTGACACACGTCTATCTCACGCGCCTGCCACACCGGTGGCAGATAGTGTGAGATGTACGTAGACGCTCCCACCGCCAGTGCGAGCGCGCAGTCGCGAACGATGACGTTGTCCAGGGCCAGCGCCAGTTCCGCGTACTCCGGCGCGAGGAGTTTCTCGCCCGAGGACACCCGCGCGATGTGCGTCAGCAGCAGTTCGAGTTCGAGACGGTGGCAACGCTCCGGTGTTGCCGATCGTTGCGCCAATGCCCTTCGAAGAAGCGATGATTGACGGCCACGGCTGATGAGGGCGGCGATCTGCATCCGTTCGAGCGGTGGGCCGGCCTCGATCGTCGCTTCCAGCTCTTCGCGTGAGGAGCGGATCGGCCGGCCCTCGAGGACCTGCGCCACCGCGACCCGGGACGACATGGGATCCGGCTGGGCGCCGTACCCCCCGCCGCCGAAGAGACTGAACCACTCGCGGCCGTCCGCGATCTCGGCCGTGACGAACACGTCGAGCAGCGTGGTGGGCGCGAAATCCAGGAGATCCTCGAATTCTTCGACGATGGCGGCCAGTTCGACGCGGGAGACCGCGAAGGGGTCGGTGAAGAGGTCGTCGACCAGCACCAGGATCACTCCGGCCGCCCGGTCCCTCTCGCAGACCGAGGCGAACCGCCCCACCGCCGCGTACATCGACTCGGTCGGCTCGTCGCCGCCACCGAGGACCAGGTCGTGTCTCATGACGGCACCGACCGACGGGGTGGGCTCCCGGACAGGCACACCGCGACGATCGACCGTGCCGGCCGGAAACCGAGCAGAGCGGGCACCGAGGCGAGGAGTTCGCCCGGATCGGACAACTTGACGGTGTACCGCTGTGAGAACGGTCCCCCGCCGGGGTCGTCGGAGAAGTCGGAACTGTGCGGAAATGCAGGAGTCGTCATGCATCAGACTCTGACCGGTCGCCGCCGACGGACTCTGCAGTCGACCTGGGAAGATATACAGGGCTGTGGATGAGCGCTCGGTTGTGGACAACCGGCCCGCCGCGCCGAGCAGACGCGCCGATCGCCCGAGATGTAGTCGGAGCCCTGTGGTAGGGCCTCCGCTCAGCTGTTCTGCACCTTCTGCACGGCCGCGGTGAACACCTCGTCGAGCGCGACGGTATCGGCCTTCGCGTCGCCGAACGACATGAACGTCGCCGACACCCGCACGTCGCCGACCTGCGCGATCAACGTGACCATCGACTGGGTGACCTTCTCGCTCTCGTTACCCGACCTGACGGTCCGCCGGAGCGCGAGGGTGTCGTCGGCCCGGACGGGTGGCGCGGGCGTGATCTGGGTGGTGACGGTGGACTCGGCGCCGTTGTCGGTGACGGTGACCTCGCCGCATCGCTCCGTCTGCTTTGCCAGTTCGTCCAGGGGCGTGTCGGTCTGGGTGAGTTCGATCGAGATCGTCGAACGGCTCGCATTGTCGGTGCCGACGGCCATGACCGTGCCGGTCGGTCCGTAGTCCTGCGGCGGAGGTGCGCAGTCCGCGGGGTCGACAACCGCGCCCTGCGGCACGCCCGTCAGGTCGGGCGCGGCCATCGACACGGCCTGCGCGGGCAGCACGATCGCCTCGTACCGGGCCGGGAAGTCGGCGGGATCGACCAGGAGTTTCGACAGTCCCTTTCCGGACGGTGTACCCGCTGCGATGGTCGTGCTCGGCTGCGGGACCCCGGAGACCGTCGAGGAGCACCCGGAGAGGATCACCGCGGCGGCGGACAGCGCGACCACCGGGGCAACGATGGCCGTCCGTACCGCTGTGCGCCGAGACCTCACCGTCGACCTCCCGTGTCGGAACCTGGCCCCCGCCCGGGGCGCCCTTTCCGCCACTCTGCCACGCCGATGCGCCGGTAGCGGGGAGGCTGCGGCTCAACTGCCGCGGGCGATCCACTCCTCCAGATGTGGGGCCTCGGCCCCGATGCTGGTGCCGTCGCCGTGCCCGGTGCGGACCGTCGTCGACGCCGGCAACGCGAACAGGCGGTCGCGGATGGACCCGATGATCGTCGGGAAATCCGAGTACGAGCGGCCGGTGGCACCCGGTCCGCCCGAGAACAGGGTGTCGCCACTGAACAACTCCCCCGCTTCCGGGAGATACAGGCAGCACGAACCGGGCGAGTGACCGGGAGTGTGGAGCACGCGGATATCGGTGCCGGCCACGGGGAT
Source organism: Rhodococcus sp. WS4 (assembly GCA_006543605.1). Classification (GTDB taxonomy): domain Bacteria; phylum Actinomycetota; class Actinomycetes; order Mycobacteriales; family Mycobacteriaceae; genus Rhodococcus_F. The sequence goes on along the minus strand of RRBB01000318.1, from coordinate 6,821 downwards.
CTCCTGTTCGTCCTCGATCGGTGTGTAGGTGACGGCGGGGTGCGTTTGTCGCCACAGCACGTCGTCGGCCGCATGGAGGTAGAGAGGAGCATCCAGCGCCGCCGCCAGTTCGGGCGCCACGGTGACGTGGTCGTTGTGCCCGTGTGTGCAGATGATGGCCCGGACCTTCCTGCCGCCGACCGCCTCGACGATCGGTTCGGCGGAATGGGCGGCGTCGACGACCACCACCTCGGAGTCGTCGCCGACGATCCACACGTTGTTCTCGACGTCCCAGGTGCCGCCGTCGAGACTGAAGGTGCCGGAGGTGACCACTCGGTCGATGCGGACGCTCACGACGCGACCGCCGATCGCCTGATCCGACCGGTAGTTGCTCGTACCCGCCTCGACATCGTGCACCTCCAGGATCGTTCTCCGGCTCGGACCGTGCTGTTCCTCACATTGCCACAGTCTGTGCGCGGGATCTCGCTGTGGGCGAACACCGCACGGCCACCGGCGGGAATTATCGGTCGACCGCACCGTGTTCCCCCAGGGCGGGACCTCCGAGAGCAAAGTCCGACGTATCGATGACGGAGACGATAGGGGACACTGGAGGCCAGGCACGAAGGAGAAGAGGTCTGTGATGGACGAACAGTCGAAGATGTACGAGCTGGAGTTCCCGGCGCCGCAGCTGTCCTCCGCGGACGGGCAGGGACCTGTGCTGATCCACGGACTCGAGGGCTTCTCCGACGCCGGCCACGCCGTCAAACTCGCCACGACGCATCTCCGCGAGAGTCTGGAGAGCGAGCTGGTCGCATCCTTCGCGGTCGACGAGCTGGTCGACTACCGCTCACGTCGGCCCACGATGACGTTCAAGGCCGATCACTTCTCGGACTACGACCAGCCCGAGCTGAACCTCTATGCCCTGAAGGACACGGCGGGGACCCCGTTCCTGCTGCTGGCAGGCATGGAGCCCGATCTGCGCTGGGAGCGCTTCACCACGGCGGTGCGGCTGCTCGCCGAGCAGCTCGGTGTGCGCCGGACCGTGGGTATCAACGCCATTCCGATGGCCATCCCGCACACCCGCCCGCTCGGCGTGACGGCGCATTCCACCAACAAGGACCTGATCAAGGACCACCAGCGCTGGTCGGGTGAGCTGCAGGTGCCGGGCAGCGCGTCCTCGCTGATCGAACTGCGGATGGCGCAGCACGGGCACGAGTCGGTCGGATTCTCGGTTCACGTTCCTCACTACCTGGCTCAGACGGATTACCCCGGGGCCGCCGAAACCCTTCTCGAGAATGTGAGTGACGTCACCGACCTGGATCTGCCGCTGAGCGCGCTGGGCGAGGCCGCGGCGCGCGTCCGCGAACAGGTCGACGAGCACATCGCGGGTAACGAGGAGGTACAAACCGTCGTCCACGCCCTGGAACGTCAGTACGATGCCTACGTAACGGCACAAGAGCAGCAGTCCACGCTTCTGGCCAGCGAAGAAGATCTTCCGAGCGGAGACGAACTCGGCGCGGAATTCGAGCGTTTCCTCGCCGAACAGGCGGTGCAGGACGGCAACGGCGGCGACTCCGAAGAGGAGGGCGGATCACCGGGCGGGGCATGACCGGCGAGCGGTTGTGCGGCCGCCACCCGGACACTGTGCGGCCGCACGGTCCAGTTGTTCACCCGACACCGGTGCAATAGCGTCGATATGAAGCGGATGATTGAGCTGTCAACATTCGGGTATTGCATCTAGTTCAGGAGGCGACATGAGCGACAATCGCATTCGTAAGCTCAGGCCTGTACCGAACGCCGAAACCCGCATGATGTTCCGCACCATCCACGGTTACCGCCGCGCGTTCCGCATGGCCGGCGAGGGTCCCGCGCTGCTGCTGATCCACGGCATCGGCGACAACTCGTCCACCTGGACCGAGATCATCCCGCACCTGGCCAAGAACTACACCGTCATCGCGCCCGACCTCCTGGGCCACGGGCGGTCCGACAAACCGCGAGCCGACTACTCGGTCGCGGCGTACGCCAACGGCATGCGCGACCTCTTGTCCACCCTGGGCATCGACAAGGTCACCGTCGTCGGTCACTCGCTCGGCGGCGGGGTCGCCATGCAGTTCTCCTACCAGTTCCCGCAGATGGTCGACCGACTCGTCCTGGTGTCGGCCGGCGGCGTCACCAAGGATGTGCACCCGCTTCTGCGGCTCGCGTCGGTTCCGGTGGTCAACGAGGCGCTGAAACTGCTGCGCATTCCCGGCGCGATGCCCACCGTCCGACTGGTGGGCAACGTGCTGAGTCAGCTGAACGGCACGCGGCTGCGTCCCGGCGCGATGCTGCACGACACACCCGACCTGGTGCGGGTACTCGCCGAGTTGTACGACCCCACCGCGTACGAGGCGTACCTGCGCACCCTGCGGGCGGTCGTCGACTGGCGCGGCCAGGTCGTCACCATGCTCGACCGATGTTATCTGACCGAGAATCTTCCGGTGCAGCTCATCTGGGGCGATCAGGACGCCGTCATCCCGGTCAGCCACGCCCACCTGGCGCACGCGGCGATGCCCGACTCACATCTCGAGATCTTCCGCGGCGCAGGCCATTTCCCCTTCCGCGACGATCCGATGCGATTCCTGCGCACCATCGAGAAGTTCCTGTCCGGAACGCATCCCCTGCAATTCGACGAAGCGAAGTGGCGGCAGATGCTCGTCACCGGCGTCGGTGAGAGCACCATCACCGGCAGCGCGTCCACCCGCATGGCGGTCCTGGACGCGATGGGATCGGACGAGCGCAGCGCGACATAGGCCCGGCACCGGCACACCAGCGTCCGGCTAGCCTGTAGCAGTGCTTCTCTCCGACCTGCTCCCCGAGAACGCGGATTCCGATTCCGTTTTCGACGCCTTCACCTCCTGGACCGAAGAACGAGGTCTGACGCTCTACCCCGCCCAGGAAGAATCGGTCATGGAGCTGGTGTCCGGGGCCAACGTGATCCTGGCGACGCCCACCGGATCCGGCAAGTCGATGGTGGCGGTCGGCGCCCACTTCTACGCGATGGCCACCGGCAAGCGCACGTTCTACACGGCCCCGATCAAGGCCCTCGTCAGCGAGAAGTTCTTCGCCCTGTGCGAGGTGTTCGGCGCGGAGAACGTCGGCATGATGACCGGCGACGCCGCCGTCAACTCGCGGGCGCCGATCATCTGCGCGACCGCCGAGATCGTCGCGAATCTCGCACTGCGGGAGGGCCCGGACTCCGACATCGGTCAGGTCGTGATGGACGAGTTCCACTTCTACTCCGAGCCCGACCGCGGCTGGGCGTGGCAGGTCCCCCTCGTCGAACTCCCCCACGCCCAGTTCCTTCTCATGTCGGCCACGCTCGGCGAGGTCGACTTCTTCTCCTCCGACCTCACCCGGCGGACCGGACGCCCCACCACCGTGGTGGCGGGCACCGAGCGTCCCGTTCCCCTCATGTTCTCCTACGCCACGACGCCCGTGAGCGAGACCATCGAGGAACTGGTGACCACCAACCAGGCCCCGGTCTACGTCGTGCACTTCACCCAGGCCGCCGCCCTGGAACGCGCGCAGGCCCTGACCAGCGTCAACTTCTGTTCACGCGAGGAGAAGGACGCCATCGCCGAAGCACTGGGCGGCTTCCGCTTCACCACCGGATTCGGCAAGACCCTCTCGCGCCTCGTCCGGCACGGCATCGGCGTCCACCACGCGGGGATGCTGCCGAAGTATCGCCGCCTCATCGAGAAGCTGGCGCAGGACGGTCTGCTGAAGGTCATCTGCGGCACCGACACTCTCGGTGTCGGGATCAACGTCCCCATCCGCACCGTGCTGCTGACCGGGCTGACCAAGTTCGACGGCACCCGCACCCGGCACCTCCGCGCCCGGGAGTTCCATCAGATCGCGGGACGCGCGGGACGCGCCGGCTACGACACCCTGGGCACCGTCGTCGTGCAGGCCCCCGAGCACGAGGTCGAGAATCTGCGTGCTCTGGCGAAGGCCGGCGACGACCCGAAGAAGCGCCGGAAGGTGCAGCGCAAGAAGGCGCCGGACGGCTTCGTCTCGTGGAGCGAGGCCACGTTCGATCGCCTCGTCGGCGCGTCACCCGAACCGCTCACGTCGCGGTTCTCCGTGTCGAATTCCATGCTGCTCAACGTGATCGCCCGGCCGGGCAACTGCTTCGAGTCGATGCGGCACCTCCTCGAGGACAACCACGAGACCCGCCCGGCGCAGCGTAAGCACATCCTCAAGGCGCTGTCGTTGTACCGGGGGCTGATCGACGCCGGCGTGGTGCAACGACTCGACGAGCCCGACGCCGACGGCCGCATGGCCCGGCTCACGATGGAACTCCAGCGGGACTTCGCGTTGAACCAGCCGCTGTCCCCGTTCGCCCTGGCCGCCCTCGAACTCCTCGACGCCGAATCCGATTCCTATGCGCTGGACGTGGTGTCGGTGATCGAGTCGACCCTCGACGACCCGCGGCAGGTCCTCATGGCGCAGCAGCACTTCGCCCGCGGCGAGGCGGTCGCGCAGATGAAGGCCGACGGCATCGAGTACGAGGAGCGGATGGAATTGCTCGAGGAGGTCACCTGGCCCAAGCCCCTCGGCGAGCTGCTGTTCCCGGCGTTCGAGATGTACCGCGGTGGCCATCCGTGGATCTCGGAGTTCGCGCTGTCGCCCAAGTCCGTCGTGCGGGACATGGTCGAGCGTGCCATGACGTTCGCCGAAATGGTCAGCCACTACGGGCTGGCCCGTTCGGAAGGTCTCGTGCTGCGGTATCTCGCCGACGCGTATCGCGCACTGCGCCAGACCGTTCCGACCGAGGCCCGGACGGAGGAGCTCGACGACCTCATCGAGTGGCTCGGCGAGCTGATCCGCCAGGTGGATTCGAGCCTGCTCGACGAGTGGGAGCAACTCACCGACCCCGGCGCCGAGGGAGACGAGCAGCAGGTCGCGTTCGGGGCAGATGTGCCGCGCCCGATCTCGGCGAACACGAGAGCATTCCGGGTGATGGTGCGCAACGCCATGTTCCGGCGGATCGAACTCGCGTCGCGGCGGCGATGGGCCGAGCTCGAGGGGCTGGACGACGGCATCGACGCCGACGAGTGGGAAGACCAGCTCCAGCCGTACTTCGACGAGTACGACTCGCTCGGCACCGGGCCGTCGGCGCGCGGCCCCCAGCTGTTCCAGGTGGAGACCGCGCCCGAGTTGTGGCGGGTCCGGCAGGTCCTCGAGGATCCGCAGGGCGATCACGGGTGGGCGCTGACGGCGGTCGTCGACCTTCCCGAGTCCGACGCGGCCGGCGAAGTGGTCTTCGACGAACTCAGCATCGTCGAGGGGTAGGTGTCAGGAACGCGGCCGGCGCGGCTGATCCCGTCGCGCCGCGTTCTTCTCCTTGATGCGGACGGTTTCCTTGCGGACCTCGGCCTGGGTGGCGCGTTCCTGCTGCAGCCACTCGGGGCGATCCGCCATCAGCGCGTCGATCTGCTCGGTGGTGAGCGCCTCGGTGATGCCGCCTCGCGCGAGGCCTGCGATCGACACGCCCAGTTTCGCCGCGACCACCGGCCGCGGGTGCGGGCCGTTGCTGCGCAGCTCGAGCAGCCACGCCGGCGGATCGCTCTGCAGTGCGCTCAGCTCGTCGCGGGAGACGACACCCTCCTGGAACTCCGCGGGGGTGGCCTCGAGGTACACACCCAGCTTCTTCGCCGCGGTTGCGGGCTTCATAGTCTGAGGGCTCTTGTGCGACGTCATGGTGTCAAGAGTAACGAGCGTGTGCGGTGCCGTTGACCGAGGCCGGTAGCCTGACGGAGTGACAGACGCGGATGCATCCCCTTCCTTCCGGCTCGCGTATGTCCCGGGGGTGACCCCCACCAAGTGGGTGCGGATCTGGAACGAACGGCTCCCCCACGTGGCGCTCACTCTCGTTCCGGCGTCCGCCGCCGAGGCACCCGATCAGCTGCGCGGCGACGGCGCGGACGCCGGTCTGGTGCGGTTGCCGATCGACCGGACCGGTCTCAGCGCCATCCCCCTGTACACGGAGATCCCGGTGGTGGTGGCGCCGAAGGACCACGTCGTGGCGGCGGTGGACGAGGTGTCGCTCGCGGATCTGGCCGACGACGTCGTACTCCACCCGCTCGACGACCCCCTCGAATGGGACACGATGCCGGGACTGCCGGCCCAGGACCGCCCGGCCACGACGGCCGACGCGATCGAACTGGTCGCGGCGGGGATCGGGCTGCTCGTCGTTCCGCAGTCGCTCGCCCGGCTCCATCACCGCAAGGATCTCATCTACCGGACCGTCACGGACGGCCCCGAGTCGCGGATCGCGCTGTCGTGGCCAGAGGACGAGACCACCGAACTGGTGGAGGAGTTCATCGGCATCGTCCGCGGTCGGACCGTCAACAGCTCTCGGGGACGCACTGCGACACCGGCTGAGCCGAAGAAGAAGCGCCCCACGGTGGCGGCCGCGCGGCAGAAGCCGCCCGCGGGGGCCAAGACGTCGCGGTCCGGTTCCGGAACCAGGGGCGGCAAGCGCGGCAAACCCCGGCGGCGGTCCTAGTACTACAGGGCTATCGGTCGGCGTGTCTGACTTGATCTTGGGGCAGCGTGTGGGATCTTGCAGTGGTGGCTGCGCGTGTTGAGAATGGTCCGGTGCTCGATCCTGATGCGGTGTCTGTCGTAGATCTGGAGGAATGGGCGTCCGAGTTCGACAAGGTCCTTGCCCGCATCGAGCCGTTGTTTGTTCACGAAAACTCGCTCCGGCATGCCGGGCAGTATCTTCGGGGGCTGCTGGCGCCGATCGAGCGGAAGAACGGCTGGACCATCGCCGAGTATGTCGGGGAGAAGGA
>RRBB01000317.1:0-9547 GCA_006543605.1 Rhodococcus sp. WS4 | reverse complement strand
CGCTCCTCCCGCTCCCCCTGGTGGACCTGGTGAGCAGGGCGGACCCGGTCAGCAAGGCGGACCCGGTCAGCAAGGCGGACCCGGTCAGCAAGGCGGACCCGGCGGGGGCAAGGGCGGCCCTGGCGGTAACGGCTACATCATCCCCAAGGGGAATCCGGAAACGGGGGCCGGCGGCACCAGCCCCCACTCCGATGACAACGTTCTCCGCTCCCTCGCAGGTCTGGCCCTGGCCGGATCGGGCATAGCGGCAGGCCAGGGAGCCCGACTGCGCAGGAGGCAGCGATGAGCGACCCAGCCCCGAATACCCAGAGCCCGTCCCGGGCCCCGAATACCCAGAGCCCGTCCCGGGCCCCGAATGGCCAGGGCCCGAGGGGGCGATTGGCAGGGTGAAACGCTGGTGGGTGGTGGCAGCGGTCCTGATACTCATCGCGACGGCTGTCCTCGCCCTGCGAAGCTATCAGGAGTCGGCGGATCCGCAGCTCGGACCGCCACCGGTGACCGACACCGTGCCGGCACCCTCCGACGGGGCGTCCGGCCCGGCACCGGTCGCGCTGCGGATCCCCGCGCTGGGGGTGGACGAAACACTCATCTCACTCGGACTCAACGCCGACGAAACAGTCGAGGTGCCCACCGATTTCGACAAGCCGGGGTGGTACAAGTTCGGGCCGGCTCCGGGCCAGCTGGGTTCGGCAGTGATCCTGGGGCACGTCGATTCCTATGAGGGTCCGGCGGTGTTCTACCGATTGAAAGACCTGCAGGCGGGAGACTCGATCGAGGTGAGCTTGGCCGACGGCACCATCGCTCATTTCGCGGTCACCAAGGTGGAGACGTATCCGAAGACGGAGTTCCCGGCCGAGGAGGTGTACGGCTCGCACGGTGATGAAACGCTGCAACTGGTCACCTGTGGTGGAGAGTACGACGCGGACGCCCGTAGCTACCTGTCCAACATCGTGGCCTACACCTCTCTGGTCGACACCGACAGCGAGGAAGCTCCGGCCGCCGCCGGCCAGAAATAACCCGGCCAGGGAAGTTCACGGGACGTAGCGGCATGGTCCCGTCAGGAAATTGTTCAGGGCCTACGGTGTGACACAAGGCGTCTGCCGCTCGGGGGCAGGCGCCTTGCCTGCCGCTGGTCTCCCAATGTTATTGTGGCGCCAGTCTTGCCGCCGGAGATACCTCGATTCAGTCACACGAGCCCCGGCACTCCGGTCCGCCGAAAGGGTGCGGAGATGGGTGGTCATCGTCATGCAGAAGCAAGCACGAATTACCCGGGATACGGTGCTACAGCACGCCGCCAGAGAATTCGCCAGCCAAGGCTACGTGCACGCAACCCTGAACGGCATTATCGGAAATTCCGGCACCACCAAGGGGGCCCTCCACTTTCATTTCAGCTCCAAGGAAACTCTTGCCCGAGCTGTCATCGACGAGGGCCTGACCCGATTCGAACGCGCCTACGCGCAGCGCATCGAATCGCACCCCCGCGCGCCGCCACTTCACCGTTGACTAATGCAACGACCATCAGTCGAAGCTGTCCAGCGAGTCGACGTCGTCCATGGCGGTGCTAATCCTCCGAATAAACTCCTCGGTGGCGTCGAGAGGCTGCATGTCGGGAATATTGACCGTGGGACGCAGGGTGATGGTCCAAAATGTCAACGCGGTCAATAGTTGCTGACGGTATGCGAGAAACGCAGTCTCATAGGGGATCTCCGGTCCTCCAGCGGTTGCGAGCAGGTCCAGGTAGAGACGTAGCAATTCGCCTTGCCAACTGCGCCGGTCCTCTACGGTCAGGTTAGCGGTGAGTGCATAGGCGAAGTCGCGCGCCCAATGTCCACGATGAAGGGTCGCCCAGTCAGACAACCCCATCGCGCCGCTAGAGGTGATATACCAGTTGCGCAAGTGGACATCACCATGCGCCAACACCCTCGGGGAGGCGTTGTTCAGCTCCACCGACGCCAACGTCTTCGGCCAGATTTCTTTGTAGCGTCGAAAAAGCCGGGGAGGGATAAGGTGTTCGCCGTCTAGGAATCCCTGGTTGGAGCCCTCTTCCATACCGAAATCCAGAGTTCCGCCGAACCACGTAGACCAATCCGACAGGTCGCGTGTTGCGGCAAGGTCATCTACGCGTCCATAGTAACGAGCATGCAGGTTGGCGAGCAGTCTGAGCTGGCCCTCCACGCGTTCACGCGTCATTTCGGTAGTATGCGCGCAGAACTCGACGCCTTTTTCAGTCAGGTCGTCAAGCACGATCAGTGAGTTGAAGCTCGTCGAATCGAGTGCTGCGTAATAGCCTTTTGGCGCTTCTATTGCCAAATCGTTGCGGATCACACGGTAAAATTCGACTTCAGTGAACGCGCCCGTGGTGACACCCAACGCAATTCGATTCGTAAGGTCGTGTGTGGCTTTGCCGAACAAGGCGGTCGGCAGATTCGCGGCCCGGCCTGCTTCATTGTAATCCACTCGGATTGCTCGTCGGTTGGATGAGCCGTTGGTTCCGGATCCGAGCCGGACGGCGGTCACCTCTGCGCCGAAAACTTCCGAGCACAACGCTTGGGTTAACCACTGCGGGCTAATGGATTCGTAACTGCGTGGCAACTCCGCGATGTCGTAAACCTGCGATGCAGGGCTGAGTTGCTCGTGCTCATAACAAGCTTTGATCTGTTCGATGAGCTTCGTCAACGATCTACCTTCTTCCGTCCTCGATCGACCGTCCGATCGTTAGATTGTCTCGTCCGAGCTTGGATGTCAAGGCTTTTCGATATTAAGGATCCCCTGAAGGGCGGTGCCTTCCGGCTAGTAGCGTGTCGCTGCTTAGTTCCGGCCTGTTTCGTTGCGAGGCTGGGGGCGGCAGACTCCCCTCCCTCTCTGCCGGTCAGGACTGTTGTCATGCCTTCGCAGAAGAAGCGTCCGGTGACGTTGAGCTCGGCTGATCGTGAGTTCTTGGAACGGTTGACGACGACCGGGGTGCATCCGGCCCCGATGATCCGGCGGGCCCGGGTGTTGCTGGCGCTGGACACCTCGGTCGGGGTGGTGGATGAGAAGAAGGTGATCGCGGCCCGGTTGGGGGTCTCAGGTGAGACGTTGCGGCTGGTGGCCAAGCGGTTCGATGAGACCGGTCGGGACGTGGAGGCCACGATCGGTCGCAAGCAGCGTGACCTCCCGCCGGTGCCGTCGCAGATCACGGGGGAGATCGAGGCCAGGTTGATTGCGTTGTCCTGCTCGAAGCCGCCCGAGGGTCGGTCGCCGGTGGTCGCTGCGACTGCTGGAGAACCACGTCGCGTTGACCGATGAGATCGTGGACATGGACCACTCGACCATCGGCCGGGTATTAAAAGAACGAAACTTCGTCCTCGCCTGAAGAAGTGCTGGACCATCCCACCAAAGGCGAACGCGGAGTTCGCAGCTCGGATGGAAGATGTCCTGTCGGTCTATGCCCGCCCCCACGACCCCTCTCACCCGGTGGTGTGCATGGACGAGAAGCCCTACCTGCTCCTCGCTCACGTACGTGACCCGATCCCTGCAGGACCGGGACGCGATCTGAAGGAAGACTCCGAGTACGTGCGGCACGGGACCTGCTCGATCTTCTGCCGGGTCGAGCCCTTGGCCGGCTGGCGGCGTGTCGATGCCGCATCAAACTCCGCCACCTATATCCCAACACTTAGCCGCGACGGTCTACTAGTCGATTGAACGCGCGCCTTTGGCTAATGCTGTGAGGGTCCGCATGCGATCTCCACATAGGATGCCGACGAACGTTGTGGCTCCCGCGGCTGCGTATTCTGACAGTCGTCTGGCCAAGTCGCCGTCAGTTGACGCGAGAGCGGCGGCGTCGATGAGGTCGTCGGTCAGGGCGGCTGCGGCTCGGTCGCGGTCGCCGGCCAAGTAGTGTTCCTGCACGCGGCGGGCCGTAGGACCGTAACCATATCGTTCGGCAAGCTCCACGAAGAGATGCTTCTTCCGGCTTCCCATTGCTCCGAAGTAGAACGCAAGCCATGGTCGCACCGCATCGCGCGCTTCCTCGACTGTATCGGCGACTGCTACCGGCAATGTCGCCGCGATGTCGAACGGACGATCGGGAAGGGGACGTTCGGACAACATTTCGGTACCGATGACGAACGGTAACCAACCGTCGGCGATCTCGAAGCACAAGTCGATGGCACCAGGCGCCATCGAACCTAGATAAATCGGCACGGTCTCCTGCACAGGAGGTGCGAGAAGGCGGATGGTCGGGGCTCTAGTCTCCAGCGAACCCGGCGACAGGTTCACCCTCTCCCCCGCCAACGCGGCTCGCACCACCTCGACGTATTGGCGTGTGCGAGCGATACCGTTGGCGTAAGGTACCCCGTACCACTCTTCAGATACCTGAGGCCCGCTTACGCCGAGACCGAGCCGCATTCTGCCTGCCGACAAGGCGTCGAGGCCCGCGGCCGCCATTGCGGCAGCACTTGAGGTCCGCGCCGGGATCTGCATGAGGCCCGACCCGATACTCACTCTGTCGGTGGAGACTGCAATAGCGCCAAGGATCGACACCACGTCGTATCCATACGATTCAGAGACCCACACGCCGTCAATCCCAATGGCGTCCGCATGGACAGCAAGAGCAATCTGCTCGCGGGGCGACACCCATGGGCTGTATGCGAGGAACGCGTCGACTCTCATCGGGACCCCACCACGTGTACATCAGTGTATGCCTGGTCTGCGCGCTCAATGCAGTGACGCGGGAGCAGCACCATCACCTCACACATCGGACGCCAAAGCCGATCCGGGCTGCGGTCCCAACTTGAGGTGATCTCGGAGCACTCCCTACACACCAGCCGGCACCGACGCCCTGTGCCGTTGCGAACTCGTCGATCCGGTTCATAATGTCAGCTCTATCCTCGCTGGTCGCAAAAACATTCATCTCTTCACCGTGATTCGGGACATTACAGAGGAACCTCTCGACTGAGCGTGGACACACTAGTAATCGCCTCTCGTCGAAATTTCAACCTCGACTGTTCACGTCCACCGCATTCGGCGAACAGATTTGACGACGGCCTAAATTTTCTCTCCGCCCCTTCACGTGGGCGCCTTGCATTATTCAGCCTGATTGACCCCTGCGGATGGGCGTTCTCCGTGCTGGTGAGTTCAACAGCATCGACGATGCTGGCGCCAAGTGGGCCCATTGCAGTAACTTCTCCGCCAAAGCCCGACCGTCCATCGCTGACAGTGCCCAGGGTTAGAGGATGGTAGCTTCGATATCGCGTTGCCAGCCGTTGGTGTAAGCGATCTCAGCCGCTATCCGACCACCGCGCATACATATGACGCGGTCACAGATATCTGCAAGATCTTCGGGGTCGCTTGACGCGACTATAACGGCACCGCGGTCTGCGAATCGTCTCAGTTGTTTAAGCAGCGACGCGCGGGCTCCGACGTCCACACCCACCGCTGGCTCGTCGATGAGCAAGATCCCGACATCTGCGGTGAACCAGCGCGCTAATAGCGCTCGTTGCTGATTGCCGCCGGACAACTCGCGAAGCGATTGTTGCGGTGTGCATTTGACAGCCACATCTGAAAGAGATTTCTCGACTGTAGCCCGCTCCTTGCGTCGGTCGATCAATCCTGCTTGCGCATACGTGTCGATTGTCGGAAGTGATACGTGAGATCCGACGTCGAGTGTAGAGATAATCGCACGCCGCCGATTCCCATTCATGTAGCCGACCCCTGCACGAAGCCCGCTGCGCGGGCTTGTGACATGCTGGTTTCCGACACGTACGTCACCATTCTGGCGGTCTAGCTCCCCGATGATCGCTGGCAACAGATGTTCACGTCCCGACCCTGGAAGACCTGCGATGCCGAGCACCTCATTCGCATGAACCGCCAAGTCCAGATCGCGAACGCCTCCGGCGGACAGGCCTGTCACTCTCATCACCTGTGCGTCGTTACGTTCACTTTGGTTGCGGTCCACCGCCTCGATAGGAGCGCTGAGCAGCTCGTTCAGGAGCACTTCACGACCAGTGGTGCTGTCGAATCGGGCAGCAATACGGCCGTCCCGGAGTACGGTGACTTGATCGCAGACTCGCGAGACCTCATCGAGGTGATGGGATACAAAGATTACCCCGAGCCCTCTTTCCGCCGCCCGCGTGACAGCCTGGGTAACATGCGCGGCTTCGTCCGGTTGTAATCCAGCTGTGGGTTCGTCGGCGAAGACGAAAGAGCTTGATCTGAATAAAACACGCGCGAGCATGGTGATCCGTTGCTCGCTGGGGGTCAATGTTCCCGCGAGCGTGTCGGGTTCGCAGTGTAGCCCGACGTCGTCGAGCAGTGTCGTCACTCGTTTTAGAAGGGAGCGTCGTTCACATACCCCCATCCGGCGGGGTTCGCTTCCGAGAGCGATATTGTCGGCGACTGTCATCATCGGAATAAGTGCGAGTTCCTGGGGCATTCGCTCGATTCCTAGACTCCGAGCGTGCCGAGGTGAACGAAAGGCCGCATGCCATTCGTCATGTATGCCTATTGATCCTTGGTCAGGCGCCTGCGCGCCAGAAAGAATGGACAGCAAGGTCGACTTACCAGACCCGTTCGGCCCAATCAGGCCGTGGATTGATCCTTGCTCAAACGAAACGTCGACGTCGACAAGCGCTTGCACTCCCCCGAAACTCTTGGTCAGGCTCTTCCCGTGCAAAACACTCATACTCGACCCCGCCTTCGAGTCAGGACGACCGCCGCGAGAAGAACAACTCCGTTAACTACCGAGACTATCCACGTAGGTTCGTTCAGGAGCGCGAGTCCGTTCGCAAGAGTCTGAATGAAGAGCACGGCAACTATCGTTCCAAGGATCGTGAACCGACGCATCGCAAGAAACGCGGTACCCAAGAATGCCACGGTATAGGCTTGCAAGAGCAGCCCGGGTGAGGCGCCGTTATAGTAGCCCCGCTGGATAAGACCAATTATCGAAGCGATCCCCGCGAGTAATCCGACGTAGGCGAACGCAGCGATCCGCGTGCGGGCCACCGGAACCGAAGCGAGGAACGCGGCCTCCGCATTGCCTCCCACTGCCAATACATGTCGTCCGAAGACAGTGAACCGCAGTAGTACCCAAGTGACGAGTGCGACGATGCCTGCGACAAGGACGCCCAGACGGAGGTCCGTACTTCCGATCGTCATGGTTCCCAGATTCTGGAGCGACTCAGGCAAACTCATGGTTGAGATTTGCTTGAGACCTCCCGAGATCTTGCCCTGCGTCGCCAGTTCGATACCTGCTGCGATCGACCCAACGGCCAGTGTGGCTACGAAGGAAGGAACCTTTCCCAGCGCCACCGCGAAACCATTCACCAGGCCGAATCCAGTTGCGACCATGATCCCGATAACGACTGCCAGCAGGGTCGACGCCCCGGTCGACGCCATTGTCGTAGTCACCAACACACCGATGATGAGCGCACTGGAATCGGCAACGTATGGGAACGATAGGTCGAATTCTCCAGCTAACAGAACGACTGTAACCGCACAAGCGAAGATGGTGAGTACAGCCGCGCCGTTCAGAATGGTTTGGAGATTCGCCATCGTAGCGAAGCTCTCCGGTCGAAGGATCGCAAAAACAAGCACCATGCCGGCGAAGATGCTAACCAACGCAAATCGAGCGATCCACTCGGAGACCTGCGCATGCCCCTTCTTACGCGAATCATGAGGAGTTAGTGTCTGCTCCACAGCCGACCCCTCCGGCGGCTGTGTCGTCTCGGCAACTGATACGTCAGGCATTGATCTTGTACTCCGAGGCCCACTTGGTCTTGAATTGCTCGAGCAAGGCGTCGAAGTCGTACACCTGACCCTCTGCCGGCGCGTTCGACTCATCGATCACCTTCGACTCGAAGTCGTCGTTCGGGTACGTTCGCGGAATTGGCTTCTGGCTTGCGAAGTATGCCGCCAAAGAATCGATCGCCTGAAGATTAGTTCTGTGAGTATTCGCCGCCACAACCGCCACCTTCGCTCCGGAACGGATGTATTTCAGGGTGCTAGGAAGGTCATACCTGGCGAGGAGAGTGGTGCTTGTGTTACCCGCTTGTTGGAGCGCAGGCAGATCGAGAATCGGTGCCACGTCGGCTGGGCTCAACAAGTAGTCGGCATCCGGGTGGCTCTGAACCAATGCCGTCGCCGTCTTCCCGAATGACTCCGTCACGTTCGCAATATCCAGGTCGGTCACATCCTGTACGTCACCACCGAGCTCCTTGAACCGAGCGACCGCTGACTTGGTGTATTGATCAGCGCCGTACACGACCGATAGGTTCTGTGCGACTACCTTTGCGCCGGGCGTCTTATCCATTGCGTAGCTGGCCAGTGCCTCGCCCAACACCGCGTCGTTGTCACTGTAATTCGCTGCGAAGAGTTCGCTGCCCGTCGGGTCAACGGTGATATCGGTCGCGATGACCGGAATCCCCGCCGCCTTCGCCGATTGAAGCGCGGGTGTGATTGTGGGCGCGTCAATTCCCATGGTCAGGATGGCATCCACCTTCTCTGCCACAAGCTGCTCGGCTTGTTGTGACCAAACCTGCGGGTTGTTCTGGCCATCCTTGACCACGGTTGACCACCCGAGTGAAGTGGCCGCGGCCTCGGTATTCTCTGCCCAAATCGTTTGTGATTCAGACTGACCGGTGAGCATGAGGATGCCGATTCTCTTGGGCGCCAATGGCGTCTCACCGGTACCGGAGACTGGACCAGATGCTGAACCCGAAGCCCCAGAAGCTTCGCTGGAGTCCGAGTTCGAGCATCCTACCGCGAAGCTGGCGACCATCGCCGCCATAAGAAGAACTGTCAGTTTGCGTCTCATTCCACTCCTTCATTCGTTCTGACTACATTGATCACGATCGCCAGCGTCCAGCGCGATGCGGGAATCGGGGGATCCACCCGTCGCACGCACGGTCAAGAGACCCGCGCGGCTTCGCGGAGCGCTATGGCTCCCGCGTTGTGATGTAGGACATACCGTAGGCTCGCCGTCCATCTTTGGCAAGACATCTAACCGACCGGCCGTTTGCCCGATCGGTTGGGTGCAGAGTGCCGAGTCCGGGAAGTGCACCGGTTGCCGCGGCGTCCCAAAGCGGCACCCGTCTAGCGTGAGTATCGATGTAAGCAGCACCTAAGGCCTTCGATGGTCGCCCCGAGCATGCTGGGTATTGCGACTCCGCATGATGCAACGTAACCTTCGTTACACCGGTCGATCGGTAGATTTACAACGCAGTCGGTCGGAGGCTGAGGCAAGGATGATTCAGGTGGCGGCGACGTTCCAGACCCTCTTCGTCCCGGCTTTGAATGAGAAGGGGAAGATGGTCGAAACACATCTTGGCCCGCGCAACCGCATCCCCGGCAGACAACTGCTACACGGATGTGAAAAGAGCGATCCCGCCCCGGCGCGGTTCATATGTGCCGGATGTGGAAAGACGGCCGGACGTCGAACGCGCCGGGTGTGACGCTTGATCCCGCACTGCGACGATCGCGCAGCCCCGCAACGAATATGTCAGTACCAGTGTTGTTTTGGCGAAGGAGCCAGGATGAGAATTGATATCGATGTCGCCAAATGCATCGG
>RRBB01000316.1:0-9600 GCA_006543605.1 Rhodococcus sp. WS4 | reverse complement strand
CACTTGCGTCGAATCGATTTATACACTAAACAGTCAGTCAACGAAAGACCAGCGGAAACGACCCCTGGAGGCACCAGTGAAGTCCACAATCATGTGCCAGCTCGAGCAACGCGCCGACAAGTCGGCAAGCCGGGTCTATCGCCGGGCACACGAGCAATCGATGGCGGCCGAAGAACTCGACTTCGACGCCGTCATCCCGCATTTCGTCCGAGAGGGGGCCTAGTATGTGCGGCGGCGACCTGGGATCCGCACTCG
This sequence comes from Rhodococcus sp. WS4, assembly GCA_006543605.1. Classification (GTDB taxonomy): domain Bacteria; phylum Actinomycetota; class Actinomycetes; order Mycobacteriales; family Mycobacteriaceae; genus Rhodococcus_F. The sequence continues at coordinate 9,345 of RRBB01000316.1, read as the reverse complement.
CCCGAGCAGTACGCCGATTCGGATCCCGGACCTTCATCGAGTTCGGCGACCGGCGGACTACCTACGCACAATTCAACGACCGGGTCGACCGTTTAGCGCAGGTGCTGCGGTCGCGTGGCATCCGGCCCGGGGATCGAGTCGCCGTCCTGCTGAACAACCGGCCTGAGGCCGTCGAGGTGGTCTTCGCCGCGATCCGCGCGGGCGCGATTTACGTCCCGCTGAATCGTCGTCTGACCCCAGCCGAACTAGTGGCAATCCTGCAGGACGCACTGCCCACCGCACTCGTCGTCGAATCGTCCTTCGCGGGAGTACTGGATCGACTTGACGAGGTGGACACGGTCTCGACCGTGCTGCTCGTCGCCGATCGCGTGCCTGAGGGAGCCCCGAACGGGACGGTGCGGTACGAGGATGCACTGGAACGCTGCGGAACCGCAACAACCGGATACAAGCCGGTCGACCTCAGCTCGCCCCAAGCAATCCACTACACCTCCGGGACGACGGGGATCGGAAAGGGTGTCGTCCGCTCACATGGTGCCAACGCAGCGATGGCGCTCGGGTCTTTCGCACGGATGCCGGTCGGGGCCGACGATGGCTGGCTGTACGCGATCCCGCTGCACTCTGCAGCCTTCTACGCCCTCGCTTTGCCAGTCATCTACGGCGGAGGACGGCTGGTGCTCGGTGGCGCGTTCGAGCCGGAGTGGTTCATCCGGACCCTGCGGTCTCCTCATGTCACGCACGCCCTACTGGTTCCCACGATGTGGGAGTTGGCGCTGCGCGCTGCGGACGGCGCACCGCTGGCGGGGCCCCGGCTTCGGCACGCCCTCTGGGGCGGTATGCCCATTGCGCCGTCGACCGCGGAGCAGCTCGCCAACTCACTGCCGGTGCCTTGCGTCGGCTCGTACGGGTTGACCGAGGCCACCTGCAGTACCTTCAGCTCGCCCGAGGTTTTTGCCTCAGGGCGCATCACAGCCGCTGGCACCCCCGTGGACACCATGGAGGTCCGCGTCGTGGACGACGAGGGCCAAGACGTTGCGCCGGGCGAGTATGGCGAAGTGCGCCTGAGAGGCGCCCTGGTGATGAACGGCTATCTGAACCGACCGGACCTGACGTCGGAGACAATCGACGGCGACGGTTGGTTGCACACCGGTGACTGGGGACGTCTGGACGGCGACGGCGTCCTCACCGTCGCCGAACGCAAGAAAGACATGATCATCACCGGCGGCGAGAACGTCTACCCCACCGAGGTGGAGGACGTGCTTCAAACACTGCCGGGAGTGCGTGAAGTCGGCGTTGTCGGGCTGCCCGACGAGGTGTGGGGTCAACGGATCGCAGCGGTGGTGGTCGGCAACGGCATCAGTGAGGCCGAGCTGACGGCACAGTGCCAAGCGCGGCTCGCGGGTTTCAAACGCCCCCGCGCATTCGTGTTCATCGACGAGCTTCCGCGCAACTCGCTCGGCAAGTTGCAGCGCGGCGATCTCGTGCGCCTCTTCGAGGGCCACGCGTCGGCGGAGGACGAGCATGTTTGAGAGCGTGCGCTGCCAGCTCGTTGAGGATCCAGAGCGATAGGTCTCCAAAGTAACTGATCCGGATTTTTCTGCTCGCACCGCAACCGCCCCGAGAGCGAGAAACATCAAGGCGAGGTGCACGAGGCGCGAGCCTATGGAGGACGTGTCGAGTAGATACAGCTTCACCTGTGTTAACAGCAGTATTTCTTCTGACCCAGATATAACCAGTCAACCGGGAGGTCGATGATGGAATCCGCAAGGGCAATTCGCAGGGGTTACGTTGATACGAGCGACGGACAGCTCCACTATCGATATCGGGAAGGTGGGGATGACGCACCTATCCTGTTCTTTCATATGACAGCCAGTTCGTCGGCTGCGTTCGAAAGCGTGATGACGCATCTGTCCGGGACCGGACCTCTGTATGCGTTTGACACCCCCAATTATGGTCAGAGCTTCAAAACTACGAAGCAGGCGACCATCGAGTACATCTGCCAGATATTTATCGAGGCGGCCGACAAGCTGGGTATCGACAAGTTCTACTGCTTCGGTCACCACACGGGCACCAACATCGCGACCCAGCTGGCCTTCATGTACCCAGAGCGCGTGCTCGGCATCATGCTCGGTTGCGCCAGCTTCACAACTCCAGAAGAAAACGAGCTCTACAACAAGATTCTTCCCTACGACAACCCGCCAGACATTCGTGGTACCCATCTGATGCGGGCCTGGACGCGCGTTGTGAAGGACTGCGAGGCCGCGACACCTTACGATTCCCGCGAGCCCTGGCATCAAGTTCCGGCCGAGGTTTTCCATCAGGAAGTCATCGACACGCTCACCGCTGGCGAGAAGTGGTACTGGGGATACCAGGCTGTGTTTACCCATGACATGATGTCCATCTTGCCGCAGGTGAAATGCCCTATCTTGCTGGTGGCGGGCAAGCGTGACGTGGTGTTCTTCTGGCACGAACGCGCCAAGAAGGCACTACCCCACGCCAAGGTAGTGGAACGCGAAGGCTACGGGGTCTACTACTGTGTCTTCGCGGGCGAAGACCTGGCACCCTTCGTTAGCGACTTCGTCAAGGAGGTTGCTGCCTCCCGAGAGATTGCTACCGCCTAGGGGCGCTGAGACGGGCTAGGGTCTCCAGCCGGACGTCGTGATCCAGGTCTGGCGCGTCGGCTCAGGACGTGGCACAGGCTCCCGCATCATCAGCGGCAGAGGCCAACCAACCACGGCGGGCTGGGGAGGAGCTCCGTTCGATCGAATGGCACCGCACTGGAGCGGACAGAGCCCCACCACCGGGTCGGCCGGTTCCTAACACGGGATACCGGCCGACCCTCCCGCCGCGGAAGAACGGCTGAACCGTCACCGAGTACGCCGGTGATACCACCCAGCGCCTGCTGGAACGGGGACCCGGCCAGTCCGCCGCGTCCCCACCCGAGCGACCTGGCCTCCCCCTCGGGCAGGGCAATCGCAAGAACTGTTGCCACCCCACCACCGCGTACGAACCCAGCGTTGTACCTACGAAGGACCGGGATCCGTACACGCCGCGCTTGTTCGATGGTGCGGACTCCACCATCAGCGAAACGGCACCGCCCATCTCTCCACCGGCGGACGAGCCCCGGTCGACCCGACAGAGGGTGAGCCGAATCGGCGCCAGCACACCGACCTGGTTGTGCGTAGGCAGAAACCCTATGACCGTGGTGGCCACGGCAATCAGACCGATGATCAACGCCAAACAGGGCGGCGTTCGGCCCCCGCGAGAGGTAGAAAACATGCAGACAGCCAGCCCTGCCCCATCCGCGGCCGTGACCGCGTCGAGTCAGTTCAATCCGGACCGCTTGAGTGAGGCGGAGGTGCGGACCGCGGTCTCCATCGCGAATGTCCCCGCTCTTCTCATGGTGGTCTACCAGATGACCGGAGACGCGAAGTGGCTCGAGGACCCCTACCGGCCCACACGCGGCAAGGGTCTCGGCGACCACGACTCGGGAGGGCTCACCGACGAGATCCAGGAGGAAATTCGTCAGGCGGCCGCCCGGGCGATCCTGGATTTTCAGGCCGGGGTCACGCCGGTCATCGAGGCACCGACAGCTGAACAGACGGTCCGGATGATCAGCGTCTGCATGGGCGAGCCTGTCGCGGACCAGTACGGTCCGATGCTGTCGCTGGAGCTGGCGCGCCGAGCAGCGCCGAACGCACCCGAGCTCGCCCTCGCCCCTGTGGATCCGCCCGTCGGATTCACCGCCATCGTGATCGGCACAGGTGTCGCCGGCATTGCCGCGGCCCACCAGCTCGAAGATATGGGCATCGACTACGTGATCCTCGAGAAGCAACCCGAAGCGGGTGGCAACTGGTGGCAGAACACCTACCCCGGCGCCGGAGTCGACACACCCAGCCACCTGTATTCCTTCTCATTCGCCAAGAACGACTGGAACACACACTTCGAACTGCGCAACGAACTCCAGGAATACTTCGGACGCGCCCTCAAAGACGTCGGCGGCAACGAACGAGTCCGGTACAACACCGAAGTCCTCGCCGCCACCTACGACGAGACGTCACGGGCATGGAGCGTAGACGTACGAAACGCCGACGGATCGATCGAGACCCTGCACTCCAATGTCGTCATCAGCGCGGTCGGTGTTCTCAATCGGCCGGTAACGCCGAATCTCCCCGGCATGGAAACCTTCCGCGGAACGAGTTTCCACTCCGCCGACTGGCCCGAGGGGCTCGAACTCGACGGCAAGCGGGTTGCCATCGTCGGCACCGGCGCCAGCTCGATGCAGATCACTCCCGCCATCGCAGGTCGGGTCGAGCACCTGACGGTCTTTCAGCGCTCCCCGCAATGGGTGGCACCGTTCGAGAAGTTCCGGATGCCCATCCCCACGGAACTTCGCCGGCTGTTGCAGTCGTGCCCGCTCTATCACAGCTGGTACTGGATTCGACTGTTCTGGCAGTTCGGCGACAAGGTCATCGAGTCCCTTCGCGTCGACCCGGAGTGGGAACACCCCGAGCGGTCTGTCAACGCTCGCAACGACGCGCACCGCGAGTACTTCACCCGGTACATCACCGCGCAGGTCGGTGACCGTACCGACCTTCTCGACAAGGTTATGCCGGACTACCCCCCGTTCGGCAAGCGCATCCTGCTCGACAACGGTTGGTACGAGGCACTGCGGCGGGACAACGTCGACCTGGTCAACGAATCGGTCGCCGCCGTGACCGAGACCGGACTCGTCAGCGCATCCGGAGCTGAAATCGACGCAGACGTCATCGTCTGGGCGACCGGCTTCGAGGCAGCCCGCTTCGTCTCCTCGCTGGACGTGCGCGGTGTCGACGGGCTGTCGCTGAGGGAAGCATGGAACGACGACGACCCGCGGGCATACCTGGGCGTCTCGGTGCCCCAGTTCCCCAATTTCTTCATGCTCGGCGGCCCGAACTCTTTCCCGGGCAGCGGCAGCTTCATGTTCTTCATGGAAGTTCAAATACGGTACATCCGAGGACTACTGACCCAAATGTTCGAACAGAACATCGCCGCCATCGACGCACGAGCCGATGCAACCGAACAGTACAACGAGCTTGTCGACACCACCCACGCCCGCACCGTCTGGACCCACCGCGGAATGTCGACCTACTACCGCAACTCGCGCGGACGCGTCGTCTTCGTCATGCCGTTCCTCAACGTCGAGTACTGGGAGATGACACGACGGCCCGATTTGGAAAACTACACGATCCGCTGAGGATCGAACACTCTTAGCCTGAATCCGTGGAGTCGTCGTGGAGTGTCGGCGTGCGAACAGCGAAAGCGCCTCCCGTAGTGGGACAATCAAGATTCCCACGTCACGATTTTTCACATACGGAAAGGCATATTCAGTGCGATCATCGCACACGTTCACTCCTGGGTCCGCGGTGTTCGGCGAACGCGATCTCGCGTCGGCGGCAGGGTTGGTGCCGGTCCTCGGACTCGCCGAACAGGTCGGCCTGTCGGAGCTGATCGACACCCATGTCTACGTTGCCTCCACGCGGGTGGCCTCGGGTGCGGTGAACCCGGTGGGGAAACTGACCTTCCTCGTCGGCGGGGTGCTGACCGGGGACCGGCCCGGTCCTCACGCTGACCAGGCCGATCCCCGTCACGGCCAAGGCGCAGCGCCGGGTTGACTATCGACGACATCGGTGCGTTCGAGGTGAACGAGGCCTTCCCTCGGTTGCGCTGCTCGCGTGGCTGGCCGAGACCGGGCCAGATTCGCAGCGGCTCAACTACCGCCGGCGGGTGCATCGCTGTCCGGGCACCCTGTCGGCGCCTCGGGGCCATTCTGATGACGCGGATGCTCGCCCAGCTGCGCCGCGCGAACCCGCGCTACAGGCTGCCGACCACATGTGAAGCGGCGGCACGGCCAACGCGACCATCGCATCGACCTGCTGAGTTGACATCGCTTTCGTTGCCCGGCCAGATCAGCGGGACGCGCCACTCGGCCGGACCGAGTACGTCGATAGGACCTCGGTGCCCGGCCTGATGCGCACACCAGGACCGGCCCGGAACGGCTTCCTACTGGCCATGCATGTCGGCGAGGCCCCGTTCCGAAAGAGAGCAGGAACGGGCATGACAGTGGGGCGCGCCCCGGCCTCGAAAATGACGTCTTCGACCACCGCCTCTTCGACGCGAGCAACCGCCCGAATATCCTGGACCCATGCAACGCCGCGACCTCTCTTCGTCTTGAACCTTGAGCAGTCCAAAACGTATGCAGAACACCGCGTTGCACCCAACTCCACAGGTCACGACCCACTACATGTTCACAAGAGCAAGTCCACCGTCCACGTCGTTTCCTTCCCTACGATCGGAGATCACATGCCCAGGGTAAGAGACGAAGCCCGATACAAGGCGCAACGACAGCGGATCCTCGATGAAGCCGCTCGAATCTTCGGCAGCAATGGCTACGAAAAGACCACCATGGACGACGTCGCCGAAGCGTTGGAGATCACAAAAGCCGCTCTCTACTACTATTTCCAGAACAAAGAGGATCTGCTATACGACATTTGCGAGAACACCATGGACGTCGCGATCGAGACCATTGACGAGATCATCGACGATCGGGCACTCGACGAGACCGAGCGCATGCACCGCGTTGTCCTCGCCCACTTGCAGCTGCTGGAACAAAGAGTTGACGCGTTTACGGTGTTCTTTCGGGAGCTGGGCCTCCGCGACCATCCGCGCGCGGCGGCCGTGCGGGTCAAGCAACGCCAGTTCACCGAGCGGATCGAGGAGATGTTCTCCGATGCGTTCGCCAGTGGTGCGATGCGCCCAATGGACGCCCGGCTCGCAACCCTAGCCGTACTGGGCATGTGCAACTGGAGTTATCGATGGATGCGATCCGAGCACCGATCCGCCGAGGAAATCGCGGACGTGTTCTCGGGAATCCTTCAGCACGGGTTCGCACCCGAGGTTTCCCAGCAGGTCGCTGAGCCGCGCACGCTCGATCCCTGACAGCGACCAGGTTATTTGCAGCGGCACCGACTGATCGCTCAGCTGTGGCTGCGCGTCGCGCACACCTGCGACGAAGGGCAGGGCGCTGGTGCCCGCCGATCACCCGGGCCGACTGGGACAACCGGTCGAGTCGGCTCTGAGGCCAAGGTCCTCGACAATGACGACATCGCGCTCGACAGATCGTCGTGCGCACCGTGGTGATGCCGCGCAAAGTCGGACTCGGCAAGCCCGCCGAGCCCATGCCGCTTCCAGTTTCGTGGGGGAGGTCGTCGGCGACACCGCCGTCTCTGCATGCCGCCAGATCTGCTTGGTGAGGCGGTACCCGGTGGGTGTTCGTGTGGTCGCGGCCGGCAATTGCCGTCGCCGGCATGCACATCACGTCGGCTTCGGCGTTCATCAGGGCAGGGATGAAGGTGAGCGGCAGGCTGTGCAGCAGAGCCGGGCGCTGGGGCACTGGTGGGTTGGTGTTCGAGGAACCGGCGCAGATCGGTATCGTGGGCAGTGGTCATCGCGTGCCGAGTCAAGTTGGTTAGCTCTCGACGCCTCACGCGAAGACCGCCTGCTTTTCGGTCTACGACACGTCGGCTATCGGGTTGGGTCCGGCTCGCACCCCGACTTCATGGAAGCAACCCGGCCGACTCGGGCAGGCGCGAGGTAAGGGTGAATCCCTCGTATCCCCTGGCAGCTGTCTCGTCGCACCACGTCCGATACTGGGCGAAGTTGCCCAGGTAGAAGAGTGCCGACCGCTTCTTTCCGGGCACGTTGCCGCCGTTCCACCAGGAGTCGGTGTCGTGCGCGACGGTGCGCTGGGCGCGGTCCGTGACATGCTGGCCCCAGGCATTTTCAGCGTCGGCCCGGGCCTCGATCAGGTCGAAGTCGTGCCTGAGCATGTGTGCGATGCAGTCCGAGATCCACTCGACATGGTGCTCCATAGTCACCGGGTGGTTGCCGAACATCGACCCCGGCCCAGTGGTCATGAACATGTTGGGGAATCCTGACGTTGCCAGCCCGAACTGCGTGTCGGCGCCGTTCTCCCATTTTTCCCGTAGCCCTGTGTGTCAGGGTGAGTTGAGTCCAGCGGTTCACAGCAACCCCGCCTGCAGGGCGAGATACGGATCAACCCGACGATGACGATTTCTCCCACCATGCCGGTCGAGGACAATTACCGGATGGACTCCCCGCATCCCCGTGCCGACGGCCCGCAGCGTCGACGCACCTTCAGCGCCGCCGACAAGCTCGCCCACCTGGCCGCCTACGAGCAGGCCTGCCAGACGGGTGGCGGTGGTGCGTACCTGCGGCGCGAAGGCCTGTACTCGTCCCTGATCAGTGAATGGCGCAGGCAACGCGACGCGGGAGTCCTCGACGGCACGAAACCCGGCGAGAAGGTCGGCAAACTCACCGCCGAGCAGACTGAGATCGCCCGCCTCAAGCGTGAGCTCGAACGGGCGAACAAGAAGCTGGCTACCACTGAAACTGCCCTGTTGATCATGGGAAAAGCGCACTCGCTCTTGGAGCAACTCTCCGAGAGCACGGACGCGGACGAACAGCGCAAGAAGCGCTGATGCGCGCCCATCACGAGCTCACCGCATCCGGTATAACAACCAGGGCGGCAACGACACTGACTGGTGTCGTGCGCTCCACCGCAGCGCGGGACAAGGCCCGTCCTGCAGCAGCCGGTCCGGCCGGCACCACCGCCGCGCGCACCCCGGAGAACAAACTCACCGCCGCCGAACGGCGGGCCGTCCTCGACGTCCTCTGTAGCGACCGGTTCGTCGATCAGGCGCCGCTCGAGGTGTACGCGAGTCTCCTCGACGAGGGCATCTACCTGTGCTCGGTGTCGACGATGTACCGGATCCTGCGGGAGAACGCGCAGGTCAAAGAACGTCGCCGGCAGGCTCGCCATCCTGCTCGGGCCTGTCCGGAGTTGGTGGCGACCGCGCCGCGGCAGGTGTATTCGTGGGACATCACCAAGCTCCCCGGCCCGGTCAAGGGCACCTATTTCGATGCATACGTGATGATCGATATCTTTTCCCGCTACATCGTCGGCGCACACGTGCAGACGCACGAGTCGGGGCTGCTAGCCGCGGAGATGATGACCGAAGTCTTTGCTGTGCAGGGTGTCCCGAATGTGGTGCACGCGGATCGGGGTACGTCGATGACGAGTAAGACCGTCGCGACGCTGCTTGCCGACCTCGAGGTGACCCGCTCGCATTCGCGGCCGCAGGTATCCAATGACAACCCGTACTCGGATTATGCCGGGTGTGTGATTATGCCGAGCCCGAACCCGAATGGGCGGGTTCGTGCTGGTCGGAGGACTACCGCGGGCTGAACGGTTCGGCATAATTCAGAGTGTGTCGAGGTAGGCAAGCA
>RRBB01000315.1:0-9657 GCA_006543605.1 Rhodococcus sp. WS4 | reverse complement strand
GCGCATCCCCCACCCGAGCCAGCCCGGCCCGTCCCGGCGGGGCACCGTTCCAGCCCATCTGTTCGCCTATCAGCTCGACCATGGGGCCATTCCGCGGCTGGGCTGGTCCGGCGCCGACGACGCGGTGCTGTCATCAGTGCGACTTCGCCGGCTGCATCAACCCCGCGCACATGCGGTTGGGGACCAACGCCGTCAACCGCACCGAGTACCACTGCGGCGTCGCAACCTCGCCAGTCCCCTCGCCGATGTCCGCGGCCCGGCCGGCCGGGCTCATCCGCGCGATCGCCGCCGCCGTACGCACCGGACTCGCTCGGGGCGACGATCCCGACCGCATCGAAGAGCGGATCCGGTGTGCCGAAGCGGCCGGGCTTCCCCTCACACTCTGGCGCCGCTGTTCAGCGGTGCAGCGGCTACCGTTGCGCGTGCGAATCCCCCGCGAAAAGGAGTCGACAACGAAGACGCGGGGCATCGGGGCTTCTTGGGTGCCAGACCCCGTCGACTCCGCAGAGGTACCTCACCGCGGTCGATGAGTCCCCGATTCGCGTCGCCCACCGGGCCGGCGGACGTGCCGAGGTGTATGTTCTCCGCAGCGATCCCGGCGCAATGCTGGCCGTCTCGATGTGTTCAGTGGGCCCGGATGTCCCTGGCGTGCCGTTCGTACGTCGACCGGTTCTGTTCTCTGGTGATCTCGGTGACGTTGGCCGACTCGTCGTGGGTGTACGCGAAGGCGGCGAGGCCCATGATCAACGCGCCGGCGACCCACGAAGTCCATGCGGCGCCGTCACCGGCGAACTGGCCCAGCCACGGCGAAATGAACAACGCCAGCCCGACCACGGTCAGGGACCAGTGGTCCTTGGTGGGATCCCGGGCGACGAGCGACCACAAGGCGTAGAGCGATGCGATGGCTCCGAAGCCGAGCGTGAATCCTGCACCGGCCGCCGTGGTGCCGGACCAGAACGAGGCCGACATCGTGACAAGGCCCAGGACCAGCGCCGCGACGCCGATCCATCGAGTTGACGTGTTCATAGCACTCCTCACCTAGATACGCTACATGTAGTGTAGCTACAGACAGTGTAGCGTTCCTGATCTAACCGTGTTGAGCACGACGACAAAGAAGGAGCGATGATGCCGCGTAGTCAGGAGGCTTCACCGGAGCAGCGAATCGCGAGCGCCGTTCTGGACCTGCTCCGCAGCAGGGGCCCCAAGGCGGTGACGATCGAGGCTGTCGCCACTCGCACCGGCATGGCCCGCACGACGATCTACCGTCGCTACCGCGATCGCGACGAGATGCTGACCGCGGCGATGGCACCGATCACCCAGCCCACGCCACCGGGCCCGGACGTGCCGCCGACTCAGGTGCTGCGATGGGTCGTCGAGCAGTCGCTGGGTTCGATAAAGGACGGGATCGGCTTCGGAGGCATGGCGGCGCTCGTCACCGAGGACGAACCGTGGTTCACCGAGCTGATGCGTTCCTTGTTGGTGCAGCACCGGAACACCTTGGCGCACGTTCTGCATCAGCACATCACAGACGGGCAGATCCGTGGCGACCTCGATGTGGAGACCTTCCTCGACTGCATCGTGGGGGCGTACTTCACCGAACGAGCCCGCAGCGGCGAAGTCGAGTCAGACTGGATCGAACGCGTGATATGCACCCTGCTTCCGGCGTTCGCACCGCCGCAGACCCTCCGGACCTGATGATGTCCTGGCGTCCCCATGGATGCGAAACGATCCGCCTGGCCGAATCGGGAGAAGAAATGACCGACAGCACCGGAGAACTCCACATCCAGTCCTTGGCCCCGGCGATGGCCCGGCGTTCCGCCGTGCCGGAGCGCGTCGCGGAACTGATCAACGGGGTCTATGCCGTAGCGGAAGACGGGATGTGGAATCACGGGGCCACCCGGACCTCGGCGGCGGAGATCACCGAATTGGCGGAAGCCGACCAGATCTTCGTGGCCCAGCCGGAGGATCGGATCGTCGGGTGTGTTCGCGTCGTACAACTCGCCGACCGCGTCGCCGAGTTCGGCATGCTCGCCGCCGACCCGCAATGGCGGGGTGTCGGGATCGGACGCGCCCTGGTGCAATTCGCCGAGAACCACGCTGCGGATACCGGCCATCACATCATGACGCTGGAAGTGATTCAGCCGCGCGATTTTTCGCTCCCGTCGAAGGAACTTCTGACCAGGTGGTACACCCGAATGGGCTATCGCGGTGTGCGAATCGACGCACCCGACGACGTGCATCCGGCTCTGACGCCGCTGCTGAAGGTCCCCTGCGAGGTGGTCACCTATCGTAAGAACCTTCGTGCGCGACCTGCCGGTCACTGTCAACTCGAGGTCGCGTGGACAATCTGTTAATCACCTAAGCCTCATGCGTCACAAGCGACCTGGTGAATCGCGGAGGTCGAACCGGCGAAATCGCCCTCAGATTTCGAGTTGACAGCGCCCTCGAGCGAACCCCATTTGCGTGGTGGACCCAGGTGCTCGAACTCGCTCGGGCGATGGCCCGCCATCGCCATCGCCCGCCGCGACACCACCGAGGACCGCGGCCATCTGGTATTGCCCACCTTCGGCCACACCACCGCACACCACATCCGACCCGGCGGCGGCGATAATGCCGCGATCAACGGCGACATCCGTCATCACCGAACCCGAGCATCATGGTCGAATGGGCTTTCAACAAGGCTGAAGCAGTGGCGCGCGGTGGCCACCTGCTACGACAAACTCGCCCTCACTTACCCAGCCGGATTCCTCCTTGCGGGCATCGTCGAGTAGCTCAAACCATTAGGAAACATGGCCCAACTGGACTACCGAGGGTGCCCAATGGTTCGGTCTCCCGGGCCGTCTCAGAAGTGCCTGCAGGGCCGCGGTGCCCCCGATCCCTCCGGCGAGCAACCCCAGCAGCAGTGCCACATTGGTGTACATGTAGACGTCCCTTCGGGTGTGGTGATGGTCGAAAATGCTTCGACGGGCTTGACCCCGTGGCGTAGTCGAATGATGGGCGGAGCCTCTACTTCGCTGTGCCCGCTGTCGTCACGGATGCCTCTGCGAAAGTTCGCGGGCGCCGGCGCGACTTAGCTTCGCGAGCGTCCGCCTTGGACCGCAGAGGGTTGCCTGTCTTGGCCACACGGCGTCCGATAAGAGTCAGCATCGGTCGTGGAATTCCGACACCCTTCACCGGCATGCCTGTCACATAGCCTTCCTTGAAGAGATAGTTCGAGGCGTCGTACACCTCGTCGTCGTTAAGCGCCGACGCTGCCCATCCGACTTCTCCCCCGATGGCATCCGCGTCCAAGATCGGACTGCGATAACCCTCCGTTGTCTTTGCAAGAAGCCAACGCAGGACAGCGTCACGAACCGCCCACTGACGATCGGTAGCTGCACTCACATTTCAGTCCTCCAGTAGATGCCGTTGATGTCTGATTGCACCATAGCCGTCGGCAAAGAATAGGCAAGTATCGAACTATTTTGCGCGTCTTGGGTTTTCGGAACAGCACCCAGCTGTTGGCGCAAGACGGTCGATGCCGGCGTAGATGGGGCGCAGGGCATCTCGAGCGGGAACAGGCCGGTGACAACGTTCTGGCCGATCCCGTCGTCCCCGTCGACGCAATCCGAACCGGCCCTTTTGCGCGTGGCTCAGTACACGTGCCGTTCCCCAGAATCTGCCTCTGAACTGGACTTATTTCTTTTCTTGGGTATGGTCGAGGTCAGTTCGCGGTTGCCGATTCGGAAAGGACCGACAATGGCTGACAAGTCCGCCGTCAAGAGTTCGAAACAGTCTGCACGTGCTCTCAAGGAGCGCCGGGCGGAGAAGAGAGCGAAGGCCCTCGAATCGACTCAGTTCATTCGAAAGCGTAAGAGCTGACGTCATCCTGGAGCATCGCCACCGCCCCCGCCATCCTGCCTGAGGGTGGGAATGTCGCACCCGAAGCTCGGCCGAAAGAAATGCCGACTCGCCCAGCACGGACTAGCAATTTCGGGTTCCAGCTACGTGGGGTTGAGGACTTCTCCAGGCTTCCCTTCTTTCCGCTCATATACAGAATCGGAAAAGGCTCACGCAGCGCTGAAGGTTCTGGAAACACGGCGAATGTCATTGGTCCGCATCCGCGTGAGATCTAACGGGGGGCCAACTTCCGGCGCACTTTTATAGTGCTGGGTGCCGGATCGACTGAAGCGAGTGGTGACGATGCGAGTGTTGAACGTGATGCAGCGACCGGTTCGAGTGGTGCGCCAATCCGACAGTATGCGCACGGCCGCAGTGCTACTGGCCGAGTATGGGTTCGCGGCGGTGCCGGTGGTCGACGACCACGACCGGTTGGTTGGGATGTTGAACAGCGGAGACGTGTTGCGGGCCGGACAAGCGTGCTCGGAGACGGTGGGCGAGGTGATGACTGCACCCGCCGTTGCTGCGCCGATGTATCAGTATTTGGCCGATGTGAGCCAGATGCTGCATCAGCAGGGACTACGCAGTCTGCCGGTCGTGGATATCGACGGGCGGGTAGTGGGCATCCTCAGCCGTAGTGATGTGGTGCGGTTGATGCTCAAACCGGACGAGACGATCGCCGTGGGTGCGCAACGCCGCCTCGACGACTATACCGGGGACGGACGCTGGCGCGTGACGGTCGAGGAGGGCTGCGTCACCATCGCAGGCCAGTTCGCGGACGAATCCGAACGCCGCATCGCGATCGCGTTGAGCAAGACAGTACCGGGCACCCGCGTCGTGTCCATTGCCGCTGAAGAATAGGTGGTGGTCGATGAGGCACAACCTATTGGCAACAGCGCACCGCGGTGATCGCTGCTACGCCGACTCAGTGCGCGATGAGGGTGTTTCGGCATCGCCCCTACGGCCCGAGTGATCACTCCGCGGCCACGGCCGACCTGGCTGTGGCCGAAGAGACTCTGATCGCGGCTCCTGCCGTGACGCTGCGCCGCACGCACGGCCACCCTGCGCCGATAGCGGCCCGGAGGCCGAGAAAGAGAGAACGAGGAATGTATCGATCGCGCACGCCCGCCGCGGCAATCCACAGATCCTTCGCCCACGGCGGATCGATGAGCACCCGCCAGATCAAGGCCCATCTCGAGGTGATGTTCGCCCCCGAGACCGATCACGGCGCCCCGGTAAGGAAACGACGGTTCAGTGCTCGCAAACCGGCTCAGCGAGGCTGAGTAGAACACGGTTCTGCTCTCGAGAGGGCACTGTCTGAGATCGCAGAGCGCCGGACACCCCGCAGCACACGTGGGTACCGATCTCATCGATGGGCGCGGTCCCCCACCATGCCGACAGCACAATCGGGACGACCACGGCCGGTTCGACCACAACAAGGACCCCGAAACCGACCTAAGAAACGTCAGGAGCAACCATGACCACCGCCCTCATCACCACTACCCTCGACGCCGAGCAGCAGCGGATCGCCGGCAAGGCACTGCAGGGCACCGTCGTCGACCTGATCGACCTGAGTCTGATCGCCAAACAGGCGCACTGGAACGTCATCGGACCCAACTTCCTGGCGGTACACCCCTCCCTCGACGAGCTATCCACGGTCGCACGCAATTTCACCGACGAGGCGGCCGAACGCGCCACCGCGATCGGCGTCAGCCCGGACGGCCGTGCGGCGACCGTGGCCGCGGACGCGGGTACCACGGGATTCGCCGAGGGCTGGATGCCCGACGCCGAGGTTGCTGTGACGATCGCCGCGAACCTGGCCGCAGTCATCGCACGATTGCGGGCTTCCATCGAGTCCACCGAGAAGGCGGACCCGGTCACCCAGGACCTGCTGATCGGCATCACCGCCCGACTCGAGCAACTGCACTGGATGTGGCAGGCCCAGAGCGTGCAACCATCCGCCCAGCGCCGTCGACTCGGACAGCTGCTCGTCACATAGCTCCGTCAGACGGTGCGCGAACGAGGAGGCGGCCGCGACGAACGATCGGCACCGGTGGTCTCGGCCTCAGTGCCGTAACGATCGCGTTGCTTGCCAAGCAGCCCCAGCACGCGAAGCCGGAGTTCGACGACAGTCATGCCGATCGGTTTCGGGCCATTCCAGCGGCTGCGCCAGAGTGCGTGTGAGAACCCGATATGGCACGCCCTGTGCCTCCGAGAATCGGCTCCTGATTGGGTCGGTGATCACCAGATCACCGTCCCAACGGGAGCCCACAATGTCATCATCGTCGATTTCGTTGTGCCCGGGGACATGGTTGCGCGGTGTACTCGTCGTCGGTCACCGACGCAGAGTGGGCCCCTCGAATCGCGATTTCCTGCACCAGTGGCGCGAAGGTCGCGGGAGGTGACCCGAGAAGTAGTGCTGCCGTTGATAGTGGATGGCATCCAGTACATCATGCGCGGTGGTACCGCGTGGTGGAGACTGCCGGCGGAGTTTTGGTCAACCGGGACGGTGTGTCCGCGGTCTTCGCTCGCAAGAGACCGTGCACGAAACTCGCCCAGAAACTCATCGCAAGGGTCTGCGGATCTGGATTTCGACGAACACGTCTGCACTCGACGGGACACCGGAATCCGCACGATCAGGTGCAACCTACGGTACCCGTTCGGCTCTGTCGACGGTACGTGAAGCGCAGCCCCCGTGCTTCTTTGCCTCGCCGAAGCGTCCGACGGTGCGAATCCGCCCCGGTCCCGGTCTGCGTGGGTGTCACCCGACGGTGGGGCGACCCCTCGACGCCCCACCGGTGTACGCACGGTCGGACGACACGATGAATGCGGCCCGGCGTACTCCCGATGCAGCGCCAGCAGGTCGCTCATGGAAAGACGCGAGCGGTCGACTCTCACCGCGGCGGGAACGGTGGGTGTGTTTTCGTCGGTCCGACTCGGTCATGCCACCCCACACGCCGTAGGATTCACCCACCGTCAGCGCGTGATCGCGACACCGCACCAGCACAGGGCACACCTGACAGATCTGCCGGGCCCGCGCTTCACGCCGATCGCGACCGCCGCGCCGTTCGCCGTCGGGGGAGAAGAACACCGACAGATCGGCGCCGCGGCACGCGGCACGCACCCGCCACTCACCAGAATCAACGGTGACCGCCACCAAGGGCGGATCCTTCGGGATCGACAACGGCGGATTCCTATCCATTGACACCACCACCGCCGCCGCCGCGGCGCGGCAGATGCGCTGTCGCACAGGGATGTTGCTCACGGCCACAGCGATCCGCAGACGGCCGCGACAGGACTCGTACAGCTGCAGTGGTGACGCTGACGTGGCTACGGCGGGCCACATCGAGGAGAGCATCGAAGCCGGCGTCATGGCTGCATGCGCGCTGCTCGGCCAGAACTGCAGCCGCGGCGGACAGCAACTGCGCGTCCGCAGGCTGCGGCGAAGGCCCTCGTCCGGGTACTGCTGAGGTGTCGGTCGGCATGAGAGTCCTTTCGCTACATCGGGCGGTACTGCGGTACAGGTGAGGTCGGCGCGGTGGGGCGATGTCTCGCGTCTCACTGTTGACGCCACCTGGTATGGTCCGTGGCTCCAGCTTCCATGAAGGGACATCCAGAGACCACCGGCCTTTACCTAGTCCTTACCTAGGTAAAGCGTGGGTGTCGTGGGTGAGACCGTTGATGGGGTGCTCGGTCTTGTGTCGCGGACCACGCACGTCGGCGTGGCCGATCTGCGACCCGACACCGATACGCCGGCGTGTACGAGCAGTTCACTTCGGCGAAGGTGCGGATGACTCTGGCCGTGCAGGAGTAAATCCGATGAAGCCTCAGGTCGCGGCGATAGCTGACGCCCTACCGATCGATCAGTCGCATTCCTTGGCCGAGCGGTGCCGACCGATGTGACAGTGTTCGTCGCAGTGGCCGACTCTGGCGCGCGGCACCCACTCCGAACAGTGCGATGCACCCTCGCCGGGTCGATCGGGACGCTCTCGACCCGAGCAAGGAACCGGAAGGGGAGCGCCCGATCGGCTGAATCAGCCTCCGGCCAACAGATCCCAGCCGAGATGGCATGCACCACAGTCATCGGCAACGAGTAGCCAAATTCGATGAGTCATTATGCGTCTCTTATACTCTCAAGGTGAGCGTGCGGTTATGCACGAGGAACGGGGTTGATGTGGTCGAGGTTTGCGGTGCGCATAGACATCGGGTGTGCGCCGGATTTGGCGCCCATCGTCGCGGCGAACATCCAGCGGGGCGTAGACCAGGTGTACCGCGCACACCAGGATGCATCAGCTACGACGGTGCGGGCAGCTCTCAAACGCAAGTTCGGCAGGGCGATCGGGACAACGGCGATCGAGGTCCTCGCCGGGTGCATCTCGGACGGGAATACCCCGGTGATTACGTCCTCGTCCCCGTAGTGATCGGGCCGGCAGACGAAATGAGGACCTGAGCGATCTGAACGTCCTGGCCTCCATCACCGCCACTCACGCTGCAGCCTGTCCTGGGTCACACGGGACAGCCCCCATGCGGCTGCATCCGGGAGACCCAAGAGCGGACTGGCGCCGAGGGTAGTGATCAAACGGTCGTCGGCGACTGGCCCCGCCGAAAACTTCGGACGCTGGCACCCTCTATATTGTCGCCATAGATGAAGTCGCCGGGGATCGGCCTGCTGGTGCACCTCGACGTCGTGCAGGGCCTTTTCGGCACCACGGGGCCACTCTCCGCGCAGGCGGTGTTCGCCCATCCTGGTGGGATCCTCAGTGCTGTGGGTCGACGAGGTCGGAAAGCATTTGTCCGGGCCGCACGCACCCGGCTGCCGGGACCTGCAAATGAAAGTGGGCGGCGACAGTAGCACCCGTACCAGACACACCCCCATCGCATAATCGCTCACACGTATGTCCTTCTCGGCCCTCGATGGGCCGGGCTCCGAGAAGAATTGATCAGCCGTTGACGTCGAACACCGCGCGCCGGCCGCGGTCGGCGCCGCGGCGCAACGCAGCCTGGACGGCGGCGGTGCCACCGATTCCGCCGGCGAGGACAAGTAGCAGCAGGACGACATTGAGGTTCACGGGACAGGTCCTCCTCGGGGTGGGCCAAATGCGGAGGCCGGTGCGGATCGTGATGTGGTGGGGCTCAGTTCGCTCGCGGCCCGCGGGGTCGGCAACGGGGGCGACGGGGTGTCGGCGTTGTCGTCAGCGAACATCGCGGCGAGTCGGGCCTCGATCTTCGCGGTGCTGATCGACCCGGCACCGGCGAGGGTCGACGATGCCCTGTGGCCGATCTCACACTCGTGATGGACGAATCCTGTCTCGCCTAGATCAATTGGTCGGTTCGGAGTGCAATCGGTCAGATCACCGGCGGGCATGCAGTCACCCCATGAGAAGGGTCGCGAAACCGTCGCCGACAGTTACACCCTCACCAGCGAACAACGTGCCCGCCGGTGAATCACGCGAACGGTGACGGACCGGCGAAACTGTAAGTCGCTCTGCGCACCTCGGCCGATCCGCCCAGCACCCACGCGACAGTCTTCGGAGCACCCTGTCATCCATCAGGACCAAGAGTGAATCCTGCTATCGCTCCGCCTTTTTCGGTGATGCACCCTGGCCTGGCCGGCGCCGACATACGGACCAGGCCGAACCGATCGCAAACTAAGTGGTCTGATTCGTTAATTCGTCGGGGGTCATGCCGCTTGCAGGGTTCGATCGTGATGGTCGAGTCGTTCGAGGTGCCGGTGCAGGTCGGTGATCGTGTAGCGCCACTTGAACGGCACGGCGGTGG